>NZ_AZCZ01000001.1 GCF_001434055.1 Levilactobacillus parabrevis ATCC 53295
AACTTTCTGAATATTTATTCAACATCCAAGAAGTAATGAATGACGGATGAAGCACGTCTTGACAACATAAATCATTCTATCAGTTGCTGTTTAACTCGTCAAGCATTAATTTCAAATTTGTATGACTATTCAATAATTTGTTATTTATGCATTGGCTGTCTCAAACAGCAACAGGTAATATCTTATCAATCATCCAACGATTGGTCAAGCATTTTTTCAAAAAATAAAAGCACCCTCCTTATGAGGATGCTTTCTCTTGATCCAAATGCCGCAACGCTTCGGCTTTCCAGCCCGCTAAACGGTCGTCAATTGGCTTAAATCCAATGTTGATCCGGTGGTTCGTCCAATAGTGCCGATGCTGATGTTCATCCGGTTCCGGCCCAAAGTCGACGTGCTCAAGGCACCGCAACGATAGACTAATCTTACCTGTGAACTCATCAATATCAAGAACGACCACGTTCACTTCCTGATTAACCTTTAAATAATCGTGAATGTCTTTGACGTAACCACAATGACACTCCGAGATGTGAATCAAGCCTTGACGGTGACCGCCGAGACTAACGAAGGCGCCATACGGTTGGATTCCTGTAATCCGTCCCGTTACCCTCTGACCAATTTTAAACGTCATCGCCACGCCTCCTATCTTTGCGACCAGTCAGTTAGTCTTCGCTGACCGTAACCTTGTCCATCGTAACTGGGGTTGCAGGTTGATCGCTAGCATCAGTCTTGACTGCAGCAATCGCGTCAACCACATCCATCCCCGTAATCACTTGGCCGAACACCGTGTGCCGGAAGTCCAGCCATGGTGTCCCACCTTTTTCGTAAGCTTTAACGATCTCTTCAGGGAAGCCAGCATCCTTCATCTGACCCTGAATTTGTGGCGTCATATCTTTATCCTGAACAATAAAGAATTGACTACCATTCGTATTAGGACCCGCATTGGCCATGGATAAAGCCCCACGTAAGTTATACAACTCTGGTGAGAACTCGTCTTCGAATGGTTGGCCCCAGATACTTTCGCCACCCATTCCCGTACCAGTCGGATCCCCACCTTGAATCATAAAGTTTGGGATCACACGGTGGAAGGTCATCCCATCGTAGTAACCAGCCTTGGCGTGCGTTACAAAGTTTTCAACCGTCTTTGGTGCTTGTTCGGGGAAGAGTTGCAGCTGAATGGTCCCCATGGACGTTTCAATCGTTACTTGTGGACCCCTGGCGTTAGCCAAATCAATTTGTGGAAACTTTGTCATAATTATCCTCCATATCTTTTCAAACATTACCTAGTCATCTATTATCACCGCCTAACGGGAAAAATGCAACTGATGTCACTGGTGCTATACTAGATATACCTAATAGTAAGAAGAAAGGAAGTTACACAATGATTAAACCAACCACAGCTTACGGCCAACGGACAATTGATCTCCTTAACGTACGAGGCGTTGATCTGAAAGATATCGCCGACCTCGTGATTTACCTGCAAAAGGACTACATTAAAGATCTCTCCCCGGAGATGGCCTTACATAGCGTTCAAACCGTCTTAAACAAACGTGAAGTCCAAAACGCTGTGATTACCGGAATTCAACTCGATATCGCTGCCGAACACCACACGCTCATGGAGCCTCTTCAAACGATCGTTGAACGTGACGAAGGTCTCTACGGTGTCGACGAAACCATGGCACTCTCAATTGTCGACCTCTACGGCTCCATCGGTTTTACCAATTACGGCTACATTGACCGGACGAAGCCAGGAATTCTCGCCAAGCTCAACGCACATGAACCCGGGATCATTCATACTTTCTTGGACGACCTAGTCGGCGCAATCGCCGCAGCGGGGGCGGCTCGGTTGGCCCACGATGATGCTGGCGAACAGGACACCCCCTTCAAATAATTATGACAATTTTGTTAAGCTTCACCCGACCTGCTGACATTGGCGTCAAAAACTCCTACAATGTGAGTATTATCAAATAACAACTAAGGAGCACCTTAATGGCCTATTTAATTGATTTCGTTCTCCACATTGACGACCACTTGGTCAACATCGTCAATACCTTTGGTGGCTCAACCTACCTCATCTTGTTTGCCATCGTCTTTGTGGAAACTGGTGCTGTGATTCTGCCCTTCTTACCGGGGGATTCACTGCTCTTTGCGGCGGCTGCCCTGGCCGCTAACCCGGCATACGGTTTGAACATCTGGCTGTTCGTGGCTATTTTCCTAGTCGCTGCGATTGGCGGGGACTCGCTGAACTTTTACCTCGGCGGTCGTGCCGGAGCCGCACTGTCTAACCACTCATGGTTTGGCCGACTGATCAACAAGGATAAATTAGCACAATCTGAACAGTTCTTTAGAAAGCACGGTCCACTGGCCATCTTCCTGGGTCGGTTCATGCCGATCATCCGGACGTTCGTACCATTCACCGCTGCGGGATCACAATTTCCCTACCGCCGGTTCCTGAAGTACAACGTCAGTGCCGCTCTGACCTGGGTCTTTATCTGCTGTGGCGGAGGTTACTTCTTCGGTAACATTCCCTTCGTCAAGGAACACTTCTCAGCAGTCGTTCTGGGAATCATCGTTATTTCTTTGATTCCTGCCGTTGTGGGTTGGCTCAAGGGTCGTCACACGTCCCGTCCCAATCCCCAGCGAATTCCCGAAGACGATTAAATTGAAATAATTGCATTTAAAAAGTTGGAGTCGACAGCGATGTCGGTTCCAACTTTTTTTGGTTAATTTTCGTTAGTCTTTGGCAAATCAATCTTCCCTACTATGAAGATATAAGATAAGGCACCCAGTAACGCAATAAAGGCGATAAAGACTAAGGCCGAGGAGAAGTTCCCGTTCGCAACTAAGAAACCAATGACGATTGGGACCACGATAGAAGATAACGCCCCACAGAAGTTAAACATCCCGCCAGCTAAACCAATCAATTCCTTAGGTGCAAGCGCCGTGACAAACACCCAGGTAATCGTTGCCAGACCATTACCGAAGAAGGCAATCGACATGAACATAATGATAAGTACAGGATTAGTCGTAAAGTTGGCACCCATAATCAGCAAAGTTAATAATAGCCCGGTGATAACTGGTAACTTACGGGCAAAACTCTCTGAATGCTTTCCTTTCAACAACCGGTCAGAAACATAGCCCGCCAAGATGACCCCGGCAAATGCAGATAGATAAGGAATACTTGAAAGCATCCCCGATTGTAAGAAATTGATATGCTTAGCTTCCGTTAAGTACGTTGGGAACCAGGTTAGGAAGAACCAGAACGTCCCTGAAATAGCAAACTGCCCAATATAAATTCCAATCAGCCGACGATTAAATAGCTTTTTAACGTTGGACCAAGTTAACTTAGCCTTAGGTTGTTGATTCTTTTCCTTAATAAATTCTTCTTCCGTGATGGCACCACCGGCTTGAATGTATTCAAGCTCATCTGCCCCAATCCACCGACTCTTTTGTGGATCATGGTAAATAACATACCATACGATTGACCAAATAATCCCAATAACCCCAGTTACAATGAAGAGTCCTTGCCAACCGATACTCTTATGAATTGCAAACAAGATTGGGGTAGAAAAAGCGAGCCCTAAAAATTGTGCTGAAGAGTATATCCCAATCGCTGTTCCCCGTTCATCATCTGGGAACCAATAGGAGACTGCCCGGTTGTTTGCTGGCATAACCGGCGCTTCGAAGAACCCTATCCCCAGTCGCAGCCCCAGCAACTGACCAAAGTTTCCGACCATCGACTGGAATACCGTGATTACTGACCAAAAGAATAGGCTAATAGTGTATGTAATCCGTGATCCCAGTTTATCCAGTAAAATCCCGCCAGGAATCTGCATCGCAGCATAGATCCAGCCGAATGCCGAAAAAATCAGTCCCTGTTGCACCGTTGACAAACCGATGTCCTTGGCCATCTCAGGCATCGCAATTGAAACGTTGGTTCGATCCATATAGTTAATAATGATATTAACAAAAATCAACGCGAGGACGACATACCTAATATGTGTCGAGAGCTTTGGTTTTGCTTTAACCGCCGTGGCTTCCTTAGACTCTTTCATGACCGTTCACTCCTTTAGTCAAATTCTGAATCGTTGCGTACGCCCTAATCTCTACTAAAGAGAACTGTTCACTCCCATTAGTCGTCAATGCTCGAACTCGCAGCGCCTTTGTCGTAATTGCCGTTGGTAACCGGAGGATAAGGTGCCGCTGTCGGTTACCCTGAATCGTCTCAATTGTTTGCCACCCGGTATCCGTCAGATAATCCACCGTAAAGTCTTTCAACAACTCTGGAATCACCGGAAAATCCGTCCGATGATGGTGAAGATTGATGAGATCTTCATTCACATCGTCATTTAAAGTTAACCGAATCTCCTGAATTTGTTGCGCGGCCGACCAAGTTAACGTCACATCTTCCGGCTCCCCACGGAATGGTGCTACCCACATGTTGGGGCCAGCAAACGGTCGCAAGTAGCCATTCGTCAAATTTCCTGCCGCAAACGCTTCTGTATCAGCTACTCTAAAGACGAAGTTATGCCGATTGAACTTTTGATTGGTCCACTCAAGAATCGGACTCGTTCGCACAAAGTGGTGGAGCTTCGGTTGCTTCAATTCTCCAACGGGCTCGTTGATAAAACTCAGGACCCCCTGGTACTCATGCGCACTAACCATCAGTGCCAGGCCAGGTTCCCCACTGACAACCACAAAAATATTCAGTGGGTGGTCCGGCTGCCATTCAAAGGGAATCGTCACCCAGTCATGTGTCCCCGCAACAACCGGTACCGTAATCGTTTTAAGTAGCTCTTCTGGAATATAGTTTTGACCTTTACCGGTTTGGTAAAAACTAACTGAAAGATTACCACCAAGCTCAGTGTTCACCATCAAATCTAAACCATGTATCCTAGGATTCACCGGAAAAGTAAATGCCACTGGCTTCTCTAGTGGATATGGCAGACTATCCTCGCTATAGGTATTGATTTGCGTTAATACCTGGCTAGCCGTCACCACAGCCTGTTGTGCTAAATCTGCTGGATCTGGAACACTTAACCCCAGGATAGAACTGTCTTCACGTAACATTAGGCTCTGAAATTCCGTTAAGTGCTCACGATAAATATCTCCTGCCTGAATCTGCCGACTGAAAGCAAAAGCCGCAGCTAGTCCTGCTGCCTGTCCACCAATCGCACAGGTTGCCATAACTCTAGTTGACCCGAAAGCAACGTGACTCACACTGATATCCCTACCTGCTAGGAACAGATTATGGATATTTCGGGAATACAGGGATCGCAAGGGAATATGATAAAGGCCGTCTGGGACAGAGTCTTCCGTGCCAGCTTCTTTGGTATACATCCCAGAAGATGGATGAATATCAATTGACCACCCACCAAAAGCAACTTTATCCTTGAAGTCTGTCTGTTCTTCAATATCTTGCTGGCACAACATATAATCACCCAGGAAACGGCGATATTCTCGTTTTCCCACAACGGAACCAACCCACTCTAGCGTCAAATTATCCGCATCATACTTACCAGAGTTTTTAATATAGTCCCAGATTCCAAAAACTGCCGCCTGTAATTCATCACGGATACTTTCATTATCATGGACAACGTCGTGGTCACCGCCCCATTCAATCCACCAATAAGCACACCCGTTATCATCCTTTTTGATGACTCGGCTTTTAACGATTTCAGTCTTCGTAATGTCTCTGGCAAAGAACGGCTTGGTAAACTTCACGGCATGCCCGACGTCCTTTGTGTAGAAGAATATCGAACTTCCTAATAATTTCTGATCAGCCACCTCTGGCGCTAAGGATTCTCCAAAAGTAGCTCGCGCTTCTCTGCCAAGATGAAACTCGGCGCCAGCATTAAAAGCAATCAAGCCATCACCGGTACAGTCGATGAAGTAATCGCTCCTGAAAGTTAATTGTGTTTCGGAACCTTGAACGAATCCCGTAACTGCCGCTACCGTGTGTTCATCGTGCATACTGACCTGTAAAATCTCCGTATTCAGAAACAAGTCGATATTTGCTTCCGTACGGACCTTTTCCAAGAGTAACAAATCCCAGAGATAGGGATTACCATCTGGATTACGATACTGATTTTCAACAAACAACTCCCCCATTATCCCTGTCTCTCGGCCATATCGGTTAATACCGTGTTTCGAGGCACCGCCAACCCACACGCGAATTTCACTACTGGAGTTCCCACCTAGTACACTACGATTTTGAACAAGCGCCACGTGACAGCCTACCCGCGCACTACTGATTGCGGCACATACCCCGGCTAGGCCACCACCAACAACGACAATGTCAAAAGTTTGTGAGCAACTTTCCATAAGTTTCACATCCCCTTGTTTATTTAGCTTACGTCTATTATTATGGATGTGTGTGATAGCGCTTACAATTTCCTTTTTTGACACTTATTTATCTTTTTTTGACATTGATTAGTTTTCAGAAAGGTGGTGTTCACATGCTCACAATTGAAACCAATCAATACACCTTTTGGCAGGAAAAGCCCCATTTCCTCTTGCACTCCGACACAGAAAATTTCTGGGTCATGTATGTAATTGAGGATGGCGATTGCAATTATCAAATCGGTGATCAAGCTGGCGAAGCCCATCGTGCAACCATTCTTCTGTGTCCACCGCAAGTTGAATTTAAACGTGAGGTCATCCATCCCCTCACCTTCCACTTCGTCCGGTTCACCTTCACTTCGCATTTTTTCAAAGACCAAGACTTAAGTGGACACTTTGCGCAGGCCAACGCCCGCATCTTGGAAGATTGCTCCTACCTACGACAACTAGAGTACTGTCCTTCTGCTGAAGTGGCGGCCTTACAGAACCATTTTATGGCAGACATCTTCAATACCGAATTGTATCGCAAATTGTTTGAGCAGCACCACCCCACCATTCATTCCGCAGCTATTCGAGAAGCTGTGACCTTCATGGCGAACCACTATCAAGATCAAATCACAATTAACGAAGTCGCCCGCGAGATTGGCTGGAGTTCAGCATACTTCTCTCGCCGATTTAAATCAGAAGCGGGCATTACACCCGTTCAACACCTGGAAAGACTCAAGCTACGGGCTGTTCAACAACTCCTAATTACCACTGATCTCCCCATTGACACAGTTGCCGTCAAAGCCGGTTATTCCGATGGCTACTATCTCAGCCGGAAATTTTCAGCCTGTATGCACACTAGTCCCAGCGACTTTCGACGAAACCATCAAATATAACAAAAATCGCAGCCGACAAAAATTGTCAGTTGCGATTTTATTTTTTATAAGTTTTATTCTCCAGCATGCTTAAACGACTGCCGTCCCAGCCAATACAGCCAAATCAGCCCCGCCTCGAACAAGGCAAACGCCATAACAAAGCAGTGGAGAAAGAACGTGTCCGGTAGCGCCGTAATAATCGGGTCCAGACTCGGATCGAACAGCCAGTCATTGTTGCGGAAGAGAATCTTGTGGAAATCAATAAAGAAGTCGTTGAAGTCCACCGCCATCACTGCCGCCAACACAATCGGAATGACCGTTGCTACCTGCATAGGCCGAATCAACCGCCACCGCTCCCCGTAGCGTTTCAACCGTCGGAAATACCACACGGCTGGATAAATACTCACCAGGAGCACGACGTTATTCACCAAGAACAGTTGCTTCACGTCATGAAAATGAACCATCCCCGTAAACGACGTGGGAAAGTCACTCATCTTAAGATCCGTCACCCACGGCAACTCCAAATAACCCAGCATCTGATAATAGTTATGCATAATCTTTTGCGGCGTCATTTGGACCGTTTGAGAAATTTTAAGCCAATGAATGTCCAACCGATACAGCCAGACCGCGTTGATCGTCAAAAAGATACTCAACGTCAGCAACAATAAAATCAGCGCTGTTAACCCAACGCCGCGTTGCCACTTAGTCAACTGGCCCCACCTCGATGTCCCAGTGATCCAGGTTCGGGATGGTATAGGTCGGTTGAATCGCCTGTTGCGCCACCTGTTCCGGCGTGGAGACTCCCGTGTAGACCAGAAGTGTATCCACCCCAGCGTGAATCCCGGCGAGAATATCCGTCTGGTAGTTGTCGCCCACCATCAAGGCATCCTCAGGCGCGATCCCCATCAATTCCAGTGAGTTTTGCAAAATAATCGGCTCCGGCTTCCCCACGAAGATGGGTTCCGTCTGCGTGGCATAACGCACGAGGTCGACCAGTGCACCCGCTCCGGGCATCAGTCCCCGGGCCTTAGGAATATTGGAATCCGAGTTCGTCCCAATGAACGTTGACCCACTGCGAATCGCCAGAATAGCCTTGGCAAATTTTTCGTAAGTCACATCACTATCAAGCCCCACGACCACGTACTCGGGATGTTCCTCGTCCACCGTGAATCCTTTAGCCGCAAGTGCCTGGTTCAATCCAATTTCGCCGACCACATAAACGGTCCGCTTACCGGTCTCACCAGCCCGTTCGTCCAAGAAGTCTGCGGTTGCGAGGCCCGCCGTATAGACGTTGTCCGTATTGACGTGAATGTCGTGGTTATCTGCTAAGTTTGCCACAACGTCCACGGGCAATTTCGTCGTGTTATTCGTGACAAACTTAAAGGGCACCTTGGCCGCCTGCAAACGTTCCACGAAGGCTTTGGCCTTGGGATAGCGCTTGCTCCCCGCATAAACGGTACCGTCCAAGTCGATTAGATAGGCTTGATAATTTTTCATTGCAAATTCTCCCTAATTCTCTTTTTTCTGCCGAATGGTGAAATGCCGGCGTCCCTGACCACCCGTTGCGACCGTCACTGTCTTGCCAGCGTCGGGCTTAGGTTGCGTCGTGGTGCGCCGTTCTTCAGTATACGGATGATTCGTATTGTTCCGGTGACGTGAATGCCGTGAACGCCGCCGATGACTCCCATTAGGGGCCGTGCCATTACTGTTGCCCGTATGACTGCTATTACTAGTCGTATTGTTATGTGTCGTTGTTTTACTATTGACCGGATTAGTCGTATTGCGATTGTGACCACTGCCACCACGATTACCATTAGTCGCCTTGGCCGTAGCCTTTTCGGCAGACTGATGCTGGGGCTGGTTCTGCTTGTTCTGTGATCGATTCTGTCCCTGATTCTGTTGGGCCGCCTTATTACCACTGCCACTTCGCCGCCGTGAACGACTACGCCGTGGCTTCGGTGCCGCTTTAACGTCTAAATTATGCAGTATGAAGTACGCACAGCCGAAGTTGCAGGATTCATAGAGATAATCCTGAACGGCATCGATCTGATTCTGCTTGGCACCAGCTCGGTCCTCGGCGTAGAACCCCTTCAACCGCAGCTGCTCAAAGCCCCAGTCGCCGACAATATAGTCAAATTTGCTTAAAATCGTACTGAAGCGGCGGGCAAACTCAGCGAAGTCAAAACCGTCTCTGACGTTTGCCACGACTTCATAGGGGTGGCCGTTGATCGTTAGGTGCGTATCATCTTCGCGTACGACCTCTGCCGCAGGCTCCCGGCTTTCTCGTTGTTCGGCAACGAGTGCCTCTAAATCTTTGCGATCCACCGTCGTCATCCTCTCTAGTCTTTATCTAAAGGGTAGTGCGTGCTCAGATACTTGGCAAACACTTCCCGTAACAGGTCTTGATATAGTATCTCGTTCTTACCCACGATGGAGATTGTTGGGAAGAATGGAATAAATAAATAGTGATCCAAAACGGCAATCTTATACTGCCGGTTGGGTGACAGGGGTTCTCCGCGCCACGTCACCTGATGAGTCTGTTGGTCGTAGGCAATTCCCAGGTAGTTGATCTCCCCGAAAATTTTACCGCGAAAGCCCATCCCCTTCTGGTGAAAGTGCCGCAGAAATAGCCGTGCCATCTCGAATTCTTGAATCAACCGCCAGAGGTCGTACCCATTCAGGGTGACCGTCATGACGTGCATATTATGCGGTAAGATCTGATGCAGCTGATTCTGATTGACCACACCTCGCGGCAGATCCTCCAGAAACAGGCCAGCATTTAAAATAGCCGCCTGGGTCCCAGCGTACTCCGCAATGGCGTGAAGCCCCTCACGAACAAGCCGCGGTTGGCCCGTCAGATCGGCTTCCATCGTGACAGGCAGGTCCGCGACCCGCTGCTCGGATAAGATATCCGTTCCCAGATCATGAAGCCCCTGGATCTCAGCAACATCAGCCGGATCTTCCGGCAAGGTGGCCGTTTCCACCACGCTAGCCGTTGCGGCCTTAACCACATGTTTAGTATCCACCGTAAGCTCGATCTTACCCACGTACCGGCCAAATTTACCGGCCGCGGCTAAGAGACTGTGGTGGTCTTGTTCCCCATTCACAAATAAATGATGTGTGTGACTGCCAATAATCACGTTGACTTGCGGATAGCGCTTAGCAATCTGCCGATCGACGTCCACACCCAAATGAGACAACAGCACGCAGACATCAAAGTCGTCAGCGTAAGTCGTCAACAGGTGCGTTAAGGCATCATCGACCTGAATTGGCAACCACCCCGCCAGCGGATAGGTCAACTGGTACGGGGCCGTTAAGCCCAGCACCATGACCCGCGTGCCAGCGGCCGTGGTCAGTAGCCGATGGTCGATCGCCCATTTCGGCTGCTCGTGGGTATCCTTCGTTAGCAGATTACCCAGCACCACTGGAAAATTGGCATAGTCATAGAGGTGGTCCAACTGCGGGCGCATGTAGCTCAGGCCCTCGTTGTTCCCGATGGTCACGGCATCATAGCCGATCTGATTCATCAGTTCCACGTTCTTCTGACCGTTGGTGGCCTCCGTCACGGGATGGACACGATCCAGGTTGTCCCCAAGATCAAAGGTATACACGGTGTGCCCGGCCGCCTGGGCACTGGCCTTAGCCGCTGCCAGGTAGCGCCGAATCCGTGGCCAATTTTCAAAGTGGGAATGTAAGTCATTCGTATGCAGGATGGTAATCTGTTCCATGCTCTCTTAGCTCCTCTTAACACTGTGTTTAATCCTACGGCATCAAGGGGCCCCGGTCAAGCGCAATGCTACCTTGGGCTGATCGAAATTTCTGGCGGACCGCCTACGGTAGACTGGTGCCACCCCGTGAGGCAGACCTGAAGCCTGAGAAACGGTCTTCAGGGCAAGAACGAGCCTCGCAAGCCCACGAGTCTCGTTCTTGGCCAGTGGACTAGGCTGGGAAAGCACCCCAGCCAAGGCCACCGACACGGGGCTCTGCCAGTCTACCTTCGGCTAGGATAAAAATTTCAACCGGTCGTTACCATAAACGCTTGGCCAGCCTCAGATGGCGATCTTCACCTCACATCCAAACACCATCTTTACCATATCCTGTTTTCTAACCGCATTCTACAGAATTCTTCAAGACTCCCAACTTACTGCTTATCCTGAAACTCCTTGGCCTTCCCCGCAACCATTTCTTCAATCTCACTTGTAGAGAATGGCGTACCGAATGGGACTTGTTCCTTGAGGTAACGCGTTTCTGGCGTGTCTACGCCGACGTTGATATTTTCCTTAACGGGGACCGCGTAGTGGTGAATATGCCCGTGAAGATTGATGATCTGTTTCACAATGCCCAGCATCATGGGGTAGTGTGTCATGTAGTATTGCCGGTGGTCGTACTTGATCAGCGCCCCCACATCATGGAAGGTGTACTTTTCTTGCCCGTGATCGACGGGATTGTGGGCCGCCAGGTACTTGAATAGTGCCCGACTGTCGTGGTTCCCCTTGATCAATTCCAAGCGACCATTCAGTTGGGACAGAACATCCGCCACAGCCTCATCGGATTTGATGGCTGGTCGGGTGAAATATAACGCAATGTCTCCCAGGTGATAAACCGTATCGGTTGGGGCAACGCGCGCATTCCAATTATCAATGATGGTCTGATTCATTTCGTCCACGTTAGCAAATGGCCGCGGTGCGAAATCATTCATGCCTAGTAAATCTTTATGGAAAAAGTGTGTATCTGAAGTAAAGTATTGCATATCATAACTCCTCGTCTTAAATAATATCGAGTGCTTCCTTCTTCGTTGGTCGCGGAAACTGCTGATCCAGCGCAGCCAATTCAGTCGGCGTCAGGGTCAACTCACCGGCCGCAATATTTTGCGTCATGTGTGCCACCGAACTGGTCTGGGGAATTGCCAGCGTCTGAGGATTGCGAATCGCCCAGGCTAAGAGCACCTGGTAGACTGTCACATCATGCGCCACCGCAATTCGTTTGACCGTGGCATTAGTAGCCAGGTGTTGGCCCCACGAATCGCCCTGCGCAACCGGAGAATAAGCAATCAGTGGCAAGTTGTGGTCAGCTTGCCACGGCAGTACCGCGTAATCTAACCCGCGGCTTCCCAAATGGTATAGGTCCTCATTGGCTACAGCCTGATCACCACCAGGAAGCGCCCAAAGTTCTTGTAAATCGGCAATATCAAAATTGGAGACGCCCCACGACCGGATCTTACCGGTCCGTTGGAGTCGTTGCAGCTCGGCCACCGTTTCAGCCAGCGGCACACTCCCCCGCCAGTGATAGAGGTACAAGTCAACGTGATCCGTCCGCAGTCGCTGCAGGCTGGCGTCCAGGCTCGCTTCCATGCGACGCTTAGACGCGTTTTCTGGCAAGACTTTGGAAATCAGAAAGAGCTGATCACGGTCCAGTGACTGTAGGGCTTCCCCGACCAAGCTCTCAGCCCGGCCTGAGCCATACATCTCGGCAGTATCGATCACCCGTGCGCCAGCCGTGATGCCGGCTTGAATAGCCGCGATCTCCGCCGCCCGTTGCGCTGGGTCATCCCCCATGTGCCAGGTTCCAATTCCAATAGCAGGTACCGTTTGTCCCGCAATTTTAACAGTTTTCATGTTCACACCTCATTTAAGTTGTTCCGTCATTTCGTGACCGGGGTCTACTACTCGGGCTAGCCACCAGTCGTTGCATTCACATTTCTATTATCCGCGTTTTACCGCGCAAACACCACTTTCATCGTAGCACTTCACGATCATTTTCGCTGGTCTCATCCCCTACGAAAAAAAGAAGCACCAACCAGTATTCTGGCGGTGCTTCCTATCCGTTTATTTATCAGAATCCATGGCGCTGGCGGCTACGCGTTGGTCGCGAAATCGCTTGCCCAGGCTCAGGCCTACCAACCAGAGGATGGAGCCAATCAGGGCAACTAACGTGTCGACCCGGAACAGCAAGACAACGGCGACCATCCCAAGAAAGGCCAGGATGAAGTAGTCACTCAGTGGGAAGAATGGCATCTTAAAGCTGCTGTTGCTGCGTTCCAATGGCGTCTGTTGCTTCTTGTACTTAATGTGAGCGACCACGATGGCTCCCCAGATAAAGAGAAAGCAGGTCGTTGCGATACTGGACACGAAGGCGAAAACGTGGCCCGGAATGATAAAGTTCAGAAAGACTGAAACGGCAATGATCAGCGTGGAGAACCGCAGCGCATGCGTTGGCACCTGTGCCCGGGATAACGTCCCCATCCGCTTGGAAAAGCGGCCTTCTCCACTGTAGGTTAAGGAAAAGAGCATCCGTCCAGTCGTAAACAGCGAGCTGTTGCAGGCCGAAGCGGCAGCCGTCAACACAACGAAGTTAATAACAGCAGCGGCCGACTGAATACCAACGTTCTTGAAGACCTGAACAAAGGGACTGCTAGTTGGCGAGATGGATTGCCATGGGTAGATGGCCATCAGCGCCAACAGTGACCCCAGATAGAACAGAATGATTCGCAGTGGAATTTCATTGATGGCTTTTGGCAAAACCTTCTTAGGGTTGGCCGTTTCGGAAGCGGTCATTCCCACCATTTCGATCCCCACAAAACTAAATAGAACCATTTGGAAGGACAGGAAGAAGCCCTTGGCACCGTTGGCAAAGAATCCGCCGCTGGCTAAGTTCGTCACACTGGCGTGACCAACGGGGGTTGGAAAGTGAACCGCAACCATGTAAGCTCCCGCCAGAATCAACGCCACGATGGCGACAATTTTAATGATGGCAAACCAGAATTCCGTTTCACCAAACGCGCTGACCGTAACGGAGTTCAGAGCTAGCAGAATGGCCAGCAACGTCAACGCCGTCACCCACGAAGGAAGGTGTGGGAACCAGAACTGCATGTATTGACCGGCAGCGGTAACTTCGGCCATGGCAATCGTGATCCAACAGATCCAGTAGGTCCACCCGGCAACGAAACTCATGTTGTCACCGAGGTACCGCTTGATAAAGTCAATGTAGGAGTGAACTTCCAGGTCGGACAGGAGCAATTCCCCCAGCGCACGCATCAGTAAGAAACACATGATCCCCGTGGCAAGGTAAGCCAGAATAATGGAGGGCCCAGCTAAATGAATGGATTGACCAGCACCTAAGAACAGCCCCGTCCCGATTGTTCCCCCAAGAGCAATCAATTGGACGTGCCGACTCTGAAGTCCCCGGGAAAATTCCTGATTAGTATTCGCTTGATTTTTTTTCATCTTAATCTCCCCTTTGTTGAAATATATTATACACATCTGACCGGCCAATGCCAGTTCCAATGCTGGTTAGTTCGACTAACTAAACAGCGCTAACGACTGGTATAAACGAATTTCATTCAACTTAAATTAATTTAAGTGATAATTATTCAACTTCAGGTGAAAGAAAACATCCTCCCGGAAACTCCGAGAGGATGTCTCGTTAATTTATTTACGTAAACGTTCGATGTCCCGAACGATCATTAACTCTTCATCAGTAGGAATCAAAAGCGTTTTGATCTTAGAACCGGCAACACTCAGGTCACGTTCAACCCCACGAATGTTGTTCTTTTCTGGATCAACACCGATACCGAAGTAAGTCAACTTGTCAGCGACTTCTTGACGGATCATGATATCATTTTCACCCACACCGGCAGTGAAGACGATGGCGTCAGCGCCACCCAATTCAGCAAGGTAAGCACCCACGTAGCGCACGATCCGGTTGATGAACATGTCCCGAGCCAACTTGGCACGGTGGTTCTTGTCTTGAACGGCTTCCAATTCACGCATATCAGCGGAAACACCGGAAACCCCTACCAGACCAGACTTCTTGTTTAGGATGTTGATCATGTCGCTAGGCTTGTCGATGTTCAACTTTTCCATCAGGTAAGCGACCAAGGAAGCATCGATATCCCCAGAACGCGTTGCCATTTCGATACCAGCCAGTGGCGTGAAGCCCATTGAGGTGTCGTATGACTTACCATCCTTGATGGCCGTGATTGACCCACCAGCACCAATGTGCATCGTGATCAACTTCAAGTCTTTGAGTGGCTTGCCCAACATTGCTGCGGCACGGTTGGCCACGTAACGGTGACTCGTCCCATGGGCACCATACTTACGGGCACCAAACTTTTCGTAGTATTCGTAAGGAATAGCATACATGTAGTTCACTTCTGGCATGGACGTGTGGAAGGACGTATCGAAGACAGCCACACTTAACACGTTAGGCAAAATCTTCTTGAAGGCTTCGATCCCCATGGCAGCGGCCGGGTTGTGCAGTGGTGCATATTCAGCCAAGTCCTTGATCTTTTGTAAAACATCGTCATCAATAACGGCGGAGTCCTTGAACTCTTCACCACCGGCAACGACCCGGTGACCAATACCCGTGATTTCGTTGAAGTCGGTGATAATTTCCAACTTAGTCAGTTGATCCAACATTAATTGGATAGCTTCCTTGTGATCGTTAACATCTTGGGTCGTCTTGTACTTTTCCCCATCACCATACTTGATTTCAACCAAAGAGTTACCCAGACCGATCCGGTCAATGGCCCCTTCAGCGATCACTGATTCTTCTGGCATTTGGAATAATTTGAACTTTAACGTAGAACTTCCGGCGTTAATTGCTAATGATTTTCCCATTTGGTAATTTCTCCTTTTATGAGCGGTCCGTCAGCAGGTTTTGTTCTTCCCATTGGACGATTTCCGCAACAAACTTTTGAAATGCTGATTGTTCTTTAAATGATGGGAACTCGCCCAACATTACTTGTTCAACCTGCTTCGCGCCAGCGCCCGGCTTCTGTAAAATCAGAATAGCCTTCTGGGCGTTAACATTCATAAAGAGCTCACTTGGTAGGTTCAATAACCCTTGCAGATAGGCGTTTCCCGCTAACCACTTTAATAGGCCCTTCGCTTCTTCCGTTTGGAAAAGTTGTGAAGGTACCAGGAACACGCCGACACCACCCGGCTTTAATTGATTCAAAGCTTGCTCCAACATCAGGTGATGCACGAACGAATGGCCAGTGGCCGCATGGGTCTGATAGTTCGCCGCATTCTCATCAATTGGGTAATACCCAATCGGTAAGTCGGCAACAATCAGGTCACTTGCTGGCACCAGCAACTGTTCGAGCGCATCCTGATGAATCAGTTCGATTGGTAACCGTTGTAGGTCACTCGACGTCTGGGCAATGGCCAACATGGTATCATCATTGTCCACGCCATACGCCTTAATGTCACCCTTAACGACAGCCTTGAGTTGTGAAAGTACCGCCGTTAACAGGTTGGCCGTCCCAACCGTCAGGTCAGTGACCGTCAACTTTGGCTTGTCTTTCTCCAACCGAGTCACGAGGTAACCCATGATGTAGGCAATCGTGTCCGGCGTCAGCTGATGGTTAGCTTGAATCTCATCTACCCGAATCGCTTTGAGCATGGCTAATTGAACCGCCCGGCGAACCGTTTCGGCATCGTCACTTTGCCAGTCGACCTGGGCATACAACTTGGTTAACTTCGCTGCAGTCTCTGTATCTGGCTGACCGTCTTCTACCTGAACTTGGCCATTGAGCAGGTTATCCCCTGTCTCAACGAACGCATCCAAATAAGATGTGCTTAGCGCTTCTTGCAGGATCGTGGTTGATTCATCCATGACCTTGAAGAGCGCTTCAGTCTGTTCTTGTGACAGTACGCTTCGCCTCCTTGTGAAATTTGCATGACACAACATATCCGTTATCTATACTACCGATTTTTCGGCTGTTATTCAAGCAATCTTTGTCGCGAATCTGCGGGTTTTACCGTTCTGAGACGCGGTTTTGACGCTTGTTGGGGTGATCTAAACCCCCGATTCAGTTGTGAAGTCGAACGATTATAGTCTTTAATGAGTTGATGAGTCGACTGTTCGCGTGCCGATTGACCAGCCATAACTAGAATCAAGACTAGACTGACACTTGCTAGGAAAAAGAGGGCCCACAGCGTCAGGAACCCTCGCCGCGTAAATCGAGAATCGTCGTCTGCCAAGGTAATCGCTCCTGCTTTAGATTCAGGCGCACCAAGCCCGGATATTTTGTGAGGTGCCAGTGAACGGCCTCTACCCGCCGTAGCAGGGGGTAGTAGCCCTGATGGTTCTGATTGGTTAGCCGGAGTACGTGCTTGCGGTCAACCCAGACGACACGGGTAACCTGTTTTTGCTGATCCTGTAAATTTAGCTGCCGACCGTCAACGTCAGTAACGCGGTAGCGACCGGGCTGCTCAAGGACCTGCACCATCTGATACCACGCCACTGGATCCTGCCGAAGTGGTCGCAACAGGACGCGGTCCACCCCGCTGGCCAGTACAAACATCCCCGCCGCAATTCCTAACGCCAGTAGCGCTTCGATTAAAGTGAAGCCCGCACGTTGTTTCATTGGCTAGCCGCCCAAGCGAGTAAGGCCCGGTCATGCTGCTCACGAGCCCGCTGGAGTTGGGCCGTCCGGACACGTTCGCCGTGCTGGGTCACCATTAGTGTCTGCTGGGCCAGGCCAATCGTTAGCGCCACAATCCCCAATGCCAATAAGGCGTCAGGAAGCAGCCACCCGTTGTGGTCGCCGCGTCTTGGTTGCTTCAACATAGATCAATGCACCTCCTAACTGAAATGTCTGATACCACCAGACGTGATGCGTCGTGCTATACCACTCCATGGTAAAAGCATCCGCATGCCCCTGCGGCGTGATCCCCCAACCGGTCCGTCCATCGACCCAGCGGAGACCGGGCGGTGGCATCAATCGTCGAAAGATATGATGCGCTTGGCCCTGCGTCAACGTGACCTCCCCCGTCTTTCGGTCGACAAAGATTCCCACCGTTTCTTTGCGGGCAACCGCCACTTGGCGTCCCACCGTCCATAATTGTTGCCATGCGGGCCAAAAAGCTTGTTCCGCTGTGGCTCGCCGTTGCGCAACCGCCTGAAAGCCTACTAATACGGTCAAACTCGCCACAATCAGCAAGACCACCAGCGTTTCGTAGAGGGTAAATCCTCGCCGATTACGATGCATCTTCTGAATGCTCGTCGTGAATCTTAATGCCCTCACGCTGGGCTTGCTTAACCTGTTGTGGTGTCAGGTACCGTCCGGCTTCCAACGCGGTATAGGTCACATGGGTTGCCGTCTGATGATCATCCAGATACGCCGTTACCTGCCCCTGAACCACTGTCTCCATCGCATGCCGATGAATTCCCTGGGCGTGGTGTCGCTGGCCGTTTAGGTTTGGGAGAATAATCAGCACCAATAGTGAAATGATAAAGAGGACAATCGTCATTTCGACCAAAGTAAATCCATGCCGCTTGCTCATTGCGTGACCCCCTGTAAATTAGCATACATGGGTAAAAGGAGGCTCAGGTAAGCCCCGACAATTAGAAGAGCAACTACTGTCAACAAGATCGGTTGCACCATGGCCAACCCCCGTTCTGTCAGACGAACCAATTCCTGATACCGCAGATGACTGTAAGCCTCTAACTCACGAGCCAGTTGCGGTTGCGTACTGCCCTTCTGCAATAGCACGACTAGCTGTGGTGGGACGTAGGCCTGTTGACGCAACCAGCCCACTGGTGAGTGTCCGGATTGGAGTTGCTGTTCGAGCACAATCGCCAATTGAGCCAGCAGGGCTGCCTGGGGCAACTGCCGTAAGACTACCACCATTTGTTTAACACTCAACCCACTCGCCACGAGCTGGCTGAGGTTGGCCGTGAGGTAGTAGGCGTAATAGGCGCGAAAGATCCGGCCAATTACTGGTATGCGCAGACACCACGCGGCCAGATGCAGGGTCGTCTGCTGCCGCCACCAGCGCCACATCAAGACACACCCGCCAATCGCGACCAGTCCACCACCGATTTCTACATAGTGCCGCCAGGACAGAACTGGGGCTGGCTGCGCGTCAATCTCCTGCTGCAACTGTGGTAAGATGCCGACCTTTAAGGTAACGAAAAGCACCGCCATCCCCATCAGTAACCCCACCGGGTACAGCAAAAGTTGATGGAATCGCTTGCGTTGCGTCGCCATCAGGCCCAATAGTGTCGCCACCCGTTGAAGCGCCGTGGCAAGCTCGCCATAGGTTGCTGTCAATTGTAGTTGGAAATACACATTAGCTTGCAAATACGGCGCTAGACAACTCACAAAGTCCGTTCCCGCCAACAGCTGCGTCTCAATCTGCGTAACATCACGTGGCAAACCACTATTTGCCGCCTGACTGAAACTCACCGCCTCTCGCAGAGAAAAACCACTTGCCAGCTGATCCGCCAAGAGTTGACAGAACTGTTGCTGTTGCGCCAAGGGCCACCTACCCTTCCCGAAATTTCCGAACCGTTGCCACCGAAATCGTGTGTTCTTTACCTGCTTCTTCAAGTGTACGTCGCCACCTTTCCGTGGTTGTCTTCGTTGCTTGCCAAAGGTGGTCACCGGTTAAAATATCGAGGAGCACGGCCGGGCCATCCTGAAGCCGTGGAATCAGGCGCTGATAACAGCTCCCCGTCAACACCTGTCGTAACTGCGCCAACGGTACGCCCAATTCCGTCAGTCTTGGAATAGCACCCCCGGCACTCTGCGCGTGAACGGTGGTTAAGACCAAATGGCCACTCAACGCTGCGCGCACGGCCGCCTGAGCCGTCACCGTATCCCTGATCTCCCCAATAATGAAGACATCTGGCCGGTGCCGTAACCCCACCTTGACCAGGGCCTCGTAGTCCATCCCCGCAACCTCATTGACCTGCAGTTGGATGAAGTCCGCCTCCTTGATCTCAACGGGGTCCTCAATCGTGAGGACCGTGGCCGCTAATTCACGGGCAATCGTATACATCGTCGTCGTCTTCCCTGAGCCGGTTGGCCCCGCAAAGAGGACGAGTCCCCGGCGCTGAGCTAACTGCTGGAGTCGCAGCGGCTGGGCCGCATCCAAATAGGCCATCTGCCCAGTATGGTAGGAATAAATCACCCGAATCACTAGCGATTCACGGCCCACATAATCCCCGACCGTTGAGAACCGTAGCTCCAGTGGCTCTGGTGGCCCCGGCCAAGTCATCGCCCCCACCTGAGGCCGCCGGTTTTCGCTGACGGCCATATTTGCTTGAAATTTAAAATAAGTAATTAGCTGACGACCCAACTGGGCATTCACTTGTCGCCAAGTCGTCACTGCCCCCAATTGTCGCAACCTAATCTGATAGCCTGTCTGCCGTGGCAGGACGTAAATATCACTGGCCCGTTGTGTCCGTGCCGCCGCCAAGAGCGCCGTTATTACCTTTTGAATCATACGTTTCATCTCCTGCCCTTTCTAACTAACTACGTAAAAAATGCCGAAATATATTTTTATTTGCAAAAAAAATCTACGCATCCGCTAAGATGACGTAGATTTCAGTAAATCTTCCTATTATTCCTGGCGTTCACCTGCCATGGAATTTTTCGGGTTCATTAATTTCAGACCGATCAACCCAATTCCTAAGGCGATGATCACCACGGCTGCGCTAATACCCATCGTCAGAACCGCGGGACTAATCCCGGTCCCACTCAGAGCTTGAGTCAAGCCCAAGTTAGCGTAAGTCATCGGTAGGAACTTTGCCAATGGTGCATATAGGGTCTTCACCGTTTGAACTGGGAAGATGCCGTTTGCCACACAGAGTTGCAGGAAGAACAGCGCACCCACGACCAGAACGGCCAGCCGCCCCATGAAGAGTCGAAGGACTAGTTCTACTACCAGAACGGCGAGCGCAAATAACCCGGTCAGTCCCATAAACGTCCACGGTTGCGCGGCGTGAAGCATCACAGCCATCCCCGCACTGGTAATCAGTGATTGTAAGAGGACCCACCCGGTCAAGTTTGCCAGCTGGCGGGGTGTTTGGAGTTGCCGACGGTAGTCAAACCAAGCAACCAACGCCGTCAGCCCCAGGAACGTCAGCATTGCCACCACGAAGGGTGCAATGGCGTGCCCAAAGTTAGGCACGTAGCTGAAACGTTGGTGACTCAACTCTGACGGTGAGGCAAACATTGCTGCCGTCCGACTGGTTAGTGGCGTTGCCTGAACCTTATCCGCTCCACCCTGAAGCGCGGTGGCTAACTTACCATTACCGTCTTTGAGCTGTCGTGCGCCAGCCGTTAGCTTCGGTGAATTAGCAGCTAACTGCTGGGAACCGGTCGTTAACTGGCCAACTCCCGCTACCAACTGCGGCGCTTGTTGATTCAGTGTGTGTAAGCCGTTTGAGAGTTGATTACCGCCATTAGCAAGCTGAGAAACACCTGCCACCAAAACGGGTACTCTTCCATTTAACTGTGATAAGCCCCCAGCTAACTGCTGGGAACCGGTCGTCATCTGGCCGGAGCCAACGACGAGTTGGCCGACCCCACCGGTTAAAGCTGGAAGTTGTCCGTTGAGTAGCCCCAGCCCGTTCGTGACTTGAAGCGAACCATTGACGAGGCGCGTCACACCACCAGTCAGGGTAGGTAACTGCCCGGTCAATTGATGCAGGCCCCCGGAGACCTGCTTAGAACCGGTCGTCAAGTCGTTCACACCGGTGACCAGCGTAGGCACCTGACCGTTCAACTGTCGCGTACCAGCCGCCAATTGCGCCGTCCCCGTGATAAGGGCGGGCCCGTTGCTGGCCAACTGGTCACTTCCTGCAAGAAGTTTACCGATACCCGTGGTGAATGCCGGGACCTTACCATTCGCCTCCGCTAATTTAGCCGAGAGTTTCTGACTACCGTTGACTAAATTAGCATACTTCTTGACCAACGAATCATCATTGCCTGTAACCGCACCATTGAGTTGACTAAGGGCCGCACTTTGTTGCCCTATCGCTGCAGTTACCTGCTCAAAGTAGGTTTGTAACGCGGTGGCATCCCCCAAAACTTTCTGCAACGCCGCTGCAGCGGTGGTACCTTGACTGCTCGATGTCGCGTCCGCCAAATCCGCTACTGCCCGCTTCAGACGCGTTACCGTTTGCGGAGAAGCAGTTGCCGTTTCCGTTGTAGCAGGTGCATCGCTTGCCTTGACGAGTTCATTAGCCGCCGTGGTAACCGCGGTTTTAGCAGATGAAGTCGACGTTGCTGGCTTCGTTTGCCCCGCCCCTGCGAGTGCCGAAGTCATCGCCGCCTTCTGATCGGCCGTCATTTTCGTCGCACTAGCAACAGAGGCCACCTTGGCATCAATTTGCGATTGGGTCATCCCCGCTGACTGGTCACCAGACTGACTGTCGGAATCAATCTGGGCAACCGCCGTTTTTAACTTGTTGGCGGCCTGAGCCGTGGCATCGTCAGAAGCCGTGGTCGACGTGTCATCCAATTGTTTTAACTCAGATTGGATTGTCGCAACCTTCGTCGCTGCCACTGACGAACCGCCAATGGCAGTCCCTAATGTCGTCAAATCCGACTTCAACTGGTCTTGAAGCTGCTGCCCCTTTGCTTGAAGACCAGCCGCGCCAGTCGTAGACGCAGTCACCAATTGCTTAACTGAACCACTCAATTCATTAATACCCGACTGACCCGCAGAGACTTGCGCCGATAACCCAGAAGCCCCATCGGCCAAAGCTTGTACCGACGCAGCCAGTGTCTTACCATTCGTATCCAACGCTTGTAACCCCGTGTGCACCTGATAGACGCCGTTCACGTACTGGGTCGTGCTAACTGCCAAGGCTTGGCTACCATCCGCCAACTGAACGACCCCGGAGGCTAAAGCACCAGTCTTGCTATTTAGTTTTTCCAAGCCAGCCGTAACCTGCGCCGATCCGTCATCTAGTTTCGTGACGCCGTCAACAAGTGGCTGCGTTTTAGCGGACACCTGCCGCAGACCATCCGTCACTTGACCAGACCCCGTCGCCAAACGCTGTACACCTGCCGCTAGTGGTCCGGTCTTGGCCGAGAGCTGTTGGAGCCCTGTTGTGACCCGTTTGGACCCGCTTGCCAATCTACCGGCACCACTGTCCAATTGTGCCACGCCACTCGCAAGCGGCTGCGTCTTAGCCTGTAATGTCTGCAGGCCCGTCGCTAACTTATTGGCGCCGGTTGCCAGCCGATTAACGCCAGTCGGCAATTGCTGAACCTTGGTCGACAGTTGTAAGAGACCATCCTTGACTTTCGTTACACCGGTCGTATACGTATTCATCCCATCAGCCAGTGTCACCGTTCCATCTTTCAGCTGGGTTGCCCCCTTGGCCGCCGTCTGGAAGCCTTGACCACTCGCTTTGATCTGCTGGAACATGCTTAACGCATAGGCCTTGGTCACGGCACGCTTCACAGCAGAATTCAATTGGGTCGCCCCCGTCTCGCTGATGATTTCCCCGATATAATTAAGCGAATCGTTGGTCGCATAACTCAGTTTCATCTGTTGTGGGTGGTGATCCGTCACCGTAGTTGCGCGCTGCGAAAAGTTCTTGGGAATCGTCACGACCGTATAGTAGCGGTTATGCTTCATCCCGTCCGCAGCTTCCTTCGCCGAAAGAAAGCGCCAGCCCAATTTATGATTATTTTTAAGTTGACTGACGACCTGTTCGCCAACCGCCATGCGTTTCCCCTGGTACGTGACGGGCTGGTCCTCATTGACCACGGCAACCGGTAACTTCGCCGTCTGGCCAAAAGGATCCCAGAACGAATGGATCACGAGTCCCGCGCAAACGACCGGCAGAACCAGTCCCGCAGCGAGCACGCCGCCCATCAGATACTTATGTTTGATGCGTTTCATCCTCAACACTCCTCTGCATGCCGTAAAATGTATATGGCATGTTGTATTGCAGTGCAATGATACTATATTGCTAATTAACCACTGGCTAAATTAGTATATGGCATGTTGCATATGCTTTAAAAAATATGGCTCACCTTTCAGCCACATTTATGGAGTTTACCCGTCCCCCATTCAGAATGCAAGATTATTTTTTATCGTGACACACAAAAACCCGCCACCAGGCTAGGCCTGATAACGGGTTCATCGACTCAATTTATTTGGCTAAAAACGCTTATTCAACGCTTTCAGGTAAGACTGCGGCTTCGTAAATATCGGAAACATCGTCGTTGTCTTCCAGTTCTTCAATCAGACCTTGGTATTGAGAAGCCTTGGCTTCTGGTACTTCAGTCGTGTTTTGAGGGAACATCCGAACTTCGGCAGTGTCCAACTTGTAGCCTTTGTCTTGTAAAGCATTACGTGCTGCAATTTCACTCGAAGGATCCGTGTAAATCTTGAATTCTTCATCCGTGGTTTCCATGTCGTCCGCCCCGGCATCAAGTGCATCCATCAACATCGTATCTTCATCCGTGTCCAGACCGTCGCGCAAGATTACAATGTAACCTTTCCGATCAAACATGTATGAAACGGAACCCGCTGCACCAAGTGAGCCGCCATGGTGCGTGAAGGCAGAACGAACAGCCGCAGCCGTCCGGTTCTTATTGTCCGTTAAAGCAGCAACCATGATCGCCGTCCCAGCTGGACCGTAACCTTCGTAGGTAATTTCTTCGAACTTAGCGCCACCAAGACCAGAAGCTTTATCTAAAGCCCGCTTGATGTTGTCCTTAGGCATGTTAGCTGCCCGCGCCTTGTCCATTTCCAAACGAAGTTGAGGGTTACCGTCGGGATCAGGACCACCTGCTTTTGCAGCTTGGTACAAATCACGTGAGATTTTTTGGAAGATTTTTCCACGCTTTGCATCCTGAGCATTTTTCCGGCCCTGGATGTTATGCCATTTAGAATGTCCTGACATCGTAACTCCTCTTTTCTTAAATTTTATAGATATCCGTATAAAACAGACACTATACATGTTAGCACTTACTTCCCATTCGTTCAATTACTAAGCTTATAAAATTCGCTTATTCAACGAAAATGTATATTTTTTTTGGTGTTTCCCTTTAGATCAGGGATGTAAGCGAATTTTGTTTGGATAAAACATGTATAAAGATAAATTTATCAAAATAAAACTTGTATAAATAAACGAAACCGGCTATACTCAAATACATCATCACATATAGAGGAGCAAGCCATTATGAAAAATAAATTAATTATGGCCATCGCATTGGTGATGGCGCTCGTTGCCGGATGGACCGCCACCACGACAACGGCACAAGCCGCCACCGATGATTCGCTGGCCCAGGTTCAAAAAAGTGGAAAATTAGTCATGGGAACTTCCCCCGACTACCCGCCCTATGAATTCCAAGCAACCGTTCACGGCAAAAGCCAAGTTGTCGGGATGGACGTTGCGGTTGGGAAGAAGATTGCCAAGGACTTAGGCGTCAAGTTAGTCGTTAAGTCCATGTCCTTTGATTCCCTGTTGGTTGCCTTACAAACGGGTAAGGTCGACATGGTCATCTCCGGGATGAACCCAACGCCCGCTCGGCGGAAGAACGTCGACTTCACCCACACCTACTACCAAGGTGGATACAGCATCGTCATCAACAAGAGTGACAAAGGCATCTATAAAGATAAGGATTCCTTCGTGGGCAAAACCATTGGGGCCCAAACCGGTTCTACCATGTACACCGAATCCAAGAAGCAGACCAGTGGGACGACCGTTAAAGGGATGACCTCCGTTTCTGACTTGATTTTAGGTTTGCAGAGTCACAAGCTGCAAGGGGTTGCGATGGAAAAGCCATCCGCCCAGGCTTACGTGGCCAACAACAAAGAATTAGCTATGATTCCAAGTAACTTTGATTTGAGTGCATCTGACACCAGCGCTTCCGTTGCGTTTGCCAAAGGCTCCACTTCACTGGTCGCCGCAGCCAACAAGTCCGTCGATCAGATCAGAAAGCAAAACCTGGTCAACAAGACTTACCTCCCCGCTGCTGGGAAATACTTAAAGACCAACACCGTCAACACTAGCATGCTCCACTACTGGAAAGCCTTCCTCAAAGGGATCGAATACACGTTGATCATCACCGTATGTTCCGTCTTCTTCGGGTTCATCCTCGGGGTACTCTTATCCCTCGCACGGATGGCACAGGGTGGCGTCTTCGCCACTGCCTTACGGTGGTTAGCAACAGCCTACGTCGAATTCATTCGGGGCACGCCTATGATGGTCCAAGTTATGTTCGTTTACTTCGGCCTAGGACTCATCGTTAACCTCCCTGCGTTAACTTCTGGGATTATCGCCATTTCACTGAACTCTGGTGCTTACATCGCCGAATACATTCGTGGGGGAATCAACTCCGTGGACAAGGGCCAAACAGAAGCTGCTCGGAGCCTGGGGATGACCAAGGGTTACACCCTGCGTTACGTTGTCTTACCACAAGCCCTAAAGAACATCTGGCCATCACTGGGTAACGAATTTATCACGTTGATCAAGGATAGTTCCATCGTCTCCATCATCGGGGTCTCCGAACTGATCTTCCAAAGCAACATTGTGCGGTCCGACACCTACAGAGGGGTAGCGCCAATCGCCGTCATCATGGTTCTCTACTTCATCATGACCTTTACCGCCTCACGGATCTTAAACCACTTCGAAAGGAAGATGCAACATGACTAAACCAATTATTGAGGTCAAGGACCTCGCCAAGAACTTCGGCGACAACCAAGTCTTAAAGAACATTTCAGAACAAGTCAATCCCGGTCAAGTGATCGTCGTCATCGGTCCTTCCGGTGGTGGGAAGAGTACCTTCCTGCGGTGCCTCAACTTGTTGGAAACCCCAACAAGTGGTGAAGTTGACTTCGATGGTCAAAACCTAACGACCTTGGACACGAAGAAGGTCAACACGTTACGGGAACAAATGGGGATGGTTTTCCAAAACTTCAACCTCTTCCCCAACATGACCGTCTTAGAAAACATCAAGTTGGCCCCCATGAAGGTTAAGAACATCAGTGACGCCGACGCCACCAAGCGCGCACACGAACTTCTCCAACAAGTTAACTTGGATGACCATGCCGATGCCTTTCCTACCAGTCTATCCGGTGGGCAAGCACAACGGGTCGCCATTGCACGGGCCCTCGCGATGGACCCCAAGGTCATGCTGTTCGATGAACCAACATCTGCTTTGGACCCCGAGATGGTCGGTGAAGTCCTGAACGTTATGCAGGACCTGGCCCAACAAGGGATGACGATGGTCGTGGTCACCCACGAAATGGGCTTTGCCAAGTCCGTGGCCGACCGCGTCTGGTTCATGGCCGATGGCTACATTCAAGAAAATAACACGCCGGAAGAATTCTTCAGCAACCCACAAACTGAACGGGCGCAAGACTTCCTCTCCAAGATCTTGATGTAGACCAGTTACTTTAAAATTCAACACACACGTCTCTCGGGAGGTCAGCTCAGTCATGAGCTGACCTCCTTTTAGTCCCCCTACTCTTTACTAATGTCATTCTCGGGGATTCTGTCGCACGATTCGACCGATCTTAATTAAGTCTTCAGGTCAATGCTGCGATAACTTTCTTTGGTATGAGAGAATACTTATCCCGCCTGAAAACAGTCAGAACGCAAGAAGCCCCAGCCGTAAACATACCGGCTGAGGCTTCTTCTCATCGTGTTTAGTTGTGGCGCTTCTTCCGATACCCAAATAGGCTCAAACCACCCACTAGAAGGCCTAGAGTGGCCCACCATGGGGTTGTCGCCTCATTGGTCTGGGGCAACGTTGTTTGCGTTCTGTCGTCCTGACGAACATCCCGCTTAGCCTGCAAGTTCACTGTAGCCGCCTTGATTGGCGTAACCTGCTGCCCTAGCTGAGAATCCTTGATATGAGCACCGGCTCCGCTGGTCACGTACCGTCCAGAAATATTAGCCGGGTTCTTAATGCTGATATCAATTCCCGGTCTAATTGTCGCCCCACTGCCACCATCGCTGATGACTTCGTGGTCGATATCATCGGGATCCTTCGGCGTATTCGGATCTGTTGGGTTGGTGGGATTTGTGGGATCTGTTGGGTCAACCGGATCGGTCGGATCAACTGGGTCCGTGCCACCACCAGAGTTGCCACCGTCACCATTTCCACCACCGGTCGTCTTTGCCACGACTGTCAGCAGAACCGTAGTCGTCGCGTCATTTCCGTAGCGTAAGGTGACCTGATAGGTGCCAGGAGTGGCCAAATCAGCCGTCCCCAAGTCCAAAGTGATCTCGCTGCTGTCAACAGCTTGACCGTTAGTATCCGTGGCCGCCGCCTTAAAATCACTGACGGTCGGTGCCGCATCCCCCACAGTCATGGTGTAGTTGCTTCCAGTCACGGTCGCAGGAACTGCCTTAATCGTCAGTGACCCCAACGTTGCACTGCCAATTTGGTAGTTGGCATTGAGGTCATTCGTATTCAGAACATAAGCATACACACCAGCAACGACTCCCGGCGCCCGCGTCACCGTCAATCCAGAATCAGTGATCGGATTGCCATTACCATCAACAATGGTCACCACAGCCGCTGGTTCTTTTGTCCCGGCAGCCATGGTTTGATCAGCAACTGTGACCGTCAACGGCGCCTTTTCAATCGTCAACGCCCCCAGTACTGGGTTGCTGGCAATCGTATAGTTCTCGCTCAGCTTCGAGGTATCCAGCTTATAGTTGTAAGTTCCCGCATTACTGCCAGCATCCCGCGTCACCGTTATACCAGAATCGGTGACATCATTACCCGCAGCGTCCTTAATGGTCACCGTAGCCGCTGGTTCTTTTTCACCATAGACCATCGACTGATTGCCCACAGTAACGGTCAACACAGCTGGTGCAATCGTCAACGTTGCAATCGACTTAGAACCGGTCCAATCGTAGTTAGAAACAGCCGGTGTCTCCGCAACCAACCGGTCCCACGCCGCTGGATTAACCACCACATCGTAGGTCCCGGCATTGACAAAGTCGGCGGCATTGTCATCGGTCAGGAGAACATGCTTGCCATTAGCATCCGTGTACGCCAGTGTGAGATCCCCATCCTTAAGTGTGTAAGGCAGGTCATTGCTCAGTTCGGCGCCGAAATTAGCCATGTTCAGCGTTGGCGTGTCCCCATTATAGGTCACCGTCTGATTCCCACTAACCGTGTAAGTCGCCGTCCGCTTCTCTACGGTCACCAGTGCCACGGCCGAATTACTCCCATAGCTGTACGTGACTTGGTAGGTTCCGGGTTTGCTCGTCACATCACCAGCCGCAACGACCACCGGATTGCCATCTGCATCAACGACCACTTTGCCATTTGCATCCAGCTGATTGATCTTAACCGTCAGGTCATCAATCGTCAGTGTCCCGCCACTCGGCGTAGTTGCACTCACCAGGTTATCACCCGGCTTCCAGCTATCGCCGTAAAAGACGGTGGCGTTATGCACCTTAATATCTGGATTATCCATCACGACTTGATACTGCCCGGTATAAGTGATGCCGTTATCGCTCATGGACCAATTAAACGTAAACTGATTAACACCAGCTGGCACATCAAACGTCCCGTCACTGTTGAGGGTGACGCCCGCCGTCAGATTACTAATATTACTCCTCGTGATGGCTTTGTCACCGAGCGCTACATTGAAGAGGTCAGACAGCGAAACATCCGGCTGCTTACCAACAAAGTAATAAGCATTCTGATTTAATGCCAGGCTGGAAGTCCCCGCGCCAGCGCTCAAATTGGTAATTTGATTGTAGCTAAAGGCGTTCGCCCCGACTTGATTAACAGTCGCTGGCAGACTGACCCCCGTCAATTGGTTGCCGTAGAAAGCCATCTGACCGATCGACGTCAAGGTTGCCGGGAAGAGAACCGAACCCGTCAAGTTATTGTAAATGAAGGCACTATCCCCGACCGTTTGCAGGCTTTCATTCAAGACCACACCGGTCAAGTTGTTAGCGGCAAAGGCTAAATTACCAATTTTCGTTAGATTCGTGGGCAACGTCAATTTCCCAGTCAAGCCCGCGTATTCAAAGGCCCCGTTACCGATAGCTTGCAGGCTCGTGGCTCCGGTCATATCGATGGTCTGCAGGGCTTGATCATAGGTAAATGCGTTAGTTCCAATGCTGACTAGATCAGCCGGGAAAATGATGCTCGGCAGACTCGTGGCAGACAGGAAGGCCTGATTGCCGATTGTTGTCAGATTAGTCGGCAACGTCACACTGGTCAACGCCGTATCATAGATAAAGGCACTGTTCCCGATGGTCACTGGTTGTGCCCCATCGGTAAAGATCACCGTACTTAGGTTATGGTTGGTACTGAAGGCAAAGTCCCCCAGCGTCGTCAAACTGGCCGGCAACGTTACCGTCGTCAAACCATTATCATTTTCAAACGCGTGCGCCCCAATCGTCGCCAAATTTCCGTTGGCCGCAAAGTTTAACGTGGTCAGCTGAGTATTCGCGGAGAAGGCACCATCCTGAATGGTGACCAAGCTCTCTGGTAGATCCAAGCTGGTCAAGCCATCGTAGGTGAACGCGTTCTCACCAATCGTTTGCAGCTGACTGCCAGCCGCAAAGGTCAAAGATGCTAAGTTACCATCTTGAATAAAAGCACTGTTCCCAATGGTCGTCACCCCTGCAGGAATCGTGACGCTTGTCAGCTCACCAATGGAAGCAAAAGCCTTGGTCCCGATTGTTTGCAGACCAGCTGGCAGTGTTAGTGACCCGATTTTCGTACTGAAGAAGGCATTGTCACCGATCGACGTTAACGCAGTACTATTGCTCAAATCAACCGTCGTCAGTGGATCGTATTCAAAGGTCCCGTTACCAATACTTTGTAAGTTTTTAGAAAAAGTGACATTCTCCAGCGGATTGCCACCAAAGGCCTGGTCGCCAAGTGTCGTCACACTATCCGGCAAAACCAGCGTGGTCAACCCATCAGCAAAGAACGCTTGGTTCCCGATGGTTTGCAACGTTTGGTTTTGGCTTAAATCAATGGTGGACAGGTTTCTCAGGTAGGAGAAGGCATTGTCCGCGATAGACGTGATGCCATTCTCAATAATTAAAGTTTTCAGATTATTAGTATTGCCATAAATGGAACTAAATCCAGCACCGATCCCCGTCACATTCAGGGTCTTACCATCGCTACCAGTTATCGTCGATGGGATAACCAGCGTATCCCCCACATCGTGATACGCACCAGTAATGGTGGCGGTTCCGTCAGTATTAACGGTATACGATAAATTGCTGGAATCTGCGACGGGCGTCGTTGTAGCGCTTAACCCCCGAAGTAAACTGCTGACGTCGCTAGGCATATCGCTACTGAAAGCTTCGCTACCGAGCAACGAACTGTTTACAGCAAGTTTGGCGGCAGTTAGCGGCAAGACTGAGTTACCATCGCCCAGTCCGGCCACATTAAAGTTAGCCATCTTCAGGGTGGTCCCCGAACCGATGTCTACCTTGGCATCTGGTACGTCTGGCACATTGAGAGCAGTCGCCCCATCACCAGTCGTCGCATCGCCTGGCTTTACCGGCGTCCCCGTGTTACCGCTACCATTTTCGCTAACTTCACCAGATTCCTGGTTGCCAGCAGATGTCGCACCAGCGTTATTGCCAGTGACGTTATCGTTCCCAGCAGCAGTGCTGGCATTTGTAGGCGTTCCAGCATCCCCACTGGTTGCCCCGCCACCGTTATTGGTGGTATCGCCTTTATTTTGGCTGGTCTGATTATCACTGGTTGACTCATCTGGGGTCACGTCTGCATTAACAGCCCCTTCAGAGCTGCCGTTTCCAGCGTCCTTATTTCCGGTCACATCAGGTGTTGTGTCACCTGTATTGCCCTGTTCACCTGATACCGTGGTATCCGTGGGTGTCTTCGGTAACGTGACCGTGCTGCTTGGATCAGCACTATCCCCACTTGCTTGTGTCGTCTCGGTCCCCGCTGTGATACTATCCGCGTGTGCCAACGTATCTTGGCCAACTGCAGTCCCCAAACCAATTGCAGCGACTGTAATCGCAGCGAAAACCCAGTGTTTCCCATCCTTGTACATCTTGTAGTGTTCTTTTACCGCCATGGTAATTGCTCCTCTCAAAAAGACCAGGCTAGCCAACCCAGCCGTCACCTCGCAACTTCAGGTAACGAACCCTTACTCTCAACTCAATATTTTAGCGACTGGCTTTATTTGTGCAACTAATCCTTGTTTATGCAACCAAGTTAGTCCCTCAACCTTATTAAATAGCCAATCGTCAAAATCAGCATTTCATTTATAGTTTAAAATAATTTATCTTATTTTATAACGGTTGCCTAGTTGGGGTCAATCAATTTTCTCAAAAAAGGTTAATTATTTTAACGATATTACCCCCTAATCAATTCGACAGGGGGTGTTGGGTTTTATCGGTTAATAAATTGTGCTAAAAAAGCCCGAGGCTATTCACCTCGAGCTTACATATTGGTTCAGATTGTTAGTCTTTTCGGAATGTTCGATGCCCCAGCATAACTAACAAACCCAGGACGATCTCAGCAACACCAGCAAAGATAATCACACCGATTCCGCTTCGGCCAACCGTAGTGATCATGCTCGTGACGGTTGCCGTTGACGCGGGAATTAGCGCTGGCAACAGGTAATACCCCACGCCACCGATAAGCCCCGTTAACAAGCCACCAAGTGCTAGGCCCGGTCCCAGACTGGCCATGACGTGACGCACGCTGAAAGCGTACATGACGGTCACAATTGCCAACAGCACCGTAGCAATCATCAGCCAGAAATCAAGCGTCTTGGCTCTCTGAATCTTCGCGGATGCCTGAATCATCGCTGGCGTACTGAAGGCTGCTTTCACAGTCTTCTGCGCTTCCTTCACCAGTGCAGTGGTCATTCCGGACGTTGCGGTGACGCCCATCGTCTGGGCTTGCGTACTGATCGCCGTCGCTAATTCCGAGCTGTCAATTGTAGTGGTAGCGGCCTGTCCATAGAGTTGCGCAACGCCCTGTGCCAAATACGGTTGCACAATTCCTGCCGTGACCGGACTTCCGCTGACGCCTAGACTCTCCAATTCATTATTGAGCTGATTGGTTACCTTTTGCCCGACGTTGGATCTGGAAACGACGCCAGCCGTATAGTTGGCGTTAAAGACCGTCACTTTCAAGCCAATCGACAGGGTAAAGAGCACCACCAAGACAGCTACCCACCGTGCCAAAGCAGGTCGGCGCTGATATGTTTGTTGTGGTTCTTGTGGTTGTTGCTGCGAGTTTTCTGACTCATCTGAATGATAGCGGGCCATCCGACTATTTTCACTCACCAACACCACCTCCAATTTGTCCAATCTCACACGGCAGTCAATCACAGTTTAGCCCTCTCCCTCACCTGTCGGCTTGGTAACGACTAGCCCTGCTAAAACACCGATTGACACCGTGCATAGTTGGTTATTATTGTAGCACATCCACATGGGATAAACGTTAAGCTGGGCTTAATTTTAGGCGAATCCTGCACTTGAGCTCTCGGATTAACCCCATACTGCCATAACTAGCTGAGTTCACCCTTAGTTCCGGTCAAACCGTGCAGGTTCCACAGTCCGCGTGGCTAAAATTCTATTTTTGTGCCAAACAAAAGGACCCGAAAGTCTCCTTTCGCGCCCTCTGTCGCAATCAACTACTTCGTTGAGCTGCGTTTCATCAAGCCATAAGGTAAGATGACCGTGTTTTCATCAACACTTTCGTTGTTCATTAACTTAGTTAACAACCGCATTGCTACGGCACCAATATCATAGAGTGGTTGGGTGATAGAACTCATCTTAGGCCGTACCAGCTCCGTTAACTTCGTATCATTACTGGTAATGACTTCGAATTCACCGGGAACATCAACACCGGCATCGGTCAAGCCGTTCATCACACCGGCAGCCAGTTCATCGTCACCCACAAAGGCAGCGGTAGCACCGGCAGCACTCAAAGCTGGTTCCAAAGATTGGCCGGCTTTGTACGTGTAATCCGTTTCAAAGACTAACTTGTCATCGTAAGCAATGCCAGCGTCTTTCAAGGCTTTCTTGTAACCTTTCAACCGGTAATCATGGTTGATTGCTTGCTTCATGGAGCCTGACACGAAGGCAATCTTTTGGTTGCCGTGGTCGATCAGGTTCTTCACAGCTTCCGCAACGGCCGCCACGTAGTCGATGTTAACGCTAGGTTGCGTCTTTTCAGCATCAACTGAACCGGCTAAGACAACTGGCGCCTTTGAACGACGGAATTCTTCGCGGAGTTCGTCGGTCACTTGGTTCCCCATGAAAATAATCCCATCAACTTGCTTGGCCATCAAAGTGTTCAACACTTGAACTTCTTTGCCGCCGTTTTCATCGGAGTTGGTCAGGATGATATTGTACTTGTACATCATGGCAATGTCATCGATCCCCCGTGCTAATGAAGAGAAGTAGGCGTTAGTCACGTCGGGAATAATCACCCCGATGGTCGTCGTCTTCTTACTTGCTAAGCCACGTGCAACGGCATTTGGCCGGTAGTCGAGTCGGTCAATAACCTCCAAAACTTTTTTGCGCGTAGCTGGTTTAACATTGGGATTGCCGTTAACAACCCGCGAAACGGTGGCCATTGAAACCGCCGCTTCACGTGCCACATCATAAATCGTAACTGTCTGTTTTTCCATAGCGAGAGCCCTTTCTTTCTTGTTTTGATTTGTTTTCATTCGTTTTCAAGCAACTTGACCAGTATACAGAATTGTTTTCATGGACGCAAGAGTGAAAACGCTTTCACATCAAAGAATACCTTATTTTCACAGAATTTTCAAGGCAGAACGCTTCATATTCTTAAATTAACCCCCTTTTGATGGTATACTAATGACATTAATTGAAGGGGTGATTTCATGACGAAACTCGAACAAATTCAGCAATGGACGGCAGAGCACCACGCCAGCATGACCTACTTAAGCAATCCCAAGACCATTCAGTACCTGACTGGCTTTGGCAGCGACCCAATCGAACGGGTCCTGGCCTTAGTGATCTTCCCGGACCAAGATCCATTCATCTTTGCACCGGCCTTGGAAGTAGAAGTGATCAAGGAGACCGGCTGGAAGTTCCCTGTCGTCGGCTACCTGGACCATGAGAATCCATGGGCAATGATTGCCGACCAAGTTAAGCAACGCCACGTGAATCCAGAACACATCGCTTTAGAGAAGGGCCAACTCCAAGTTGCCCGGATGGAAACCTTAGCTGCCCAATTCACCAGTCCCCGCTTCGACTTGGACATCACCACATTTATCGAACGGATGCGCTTAATCAAGTCTGAAGAAGAAATCAAGAAATTGGAAATCGCCGGCAAATGGGACGACTTCGCCTTTGAGCACGGCTTCGCAGCCGTTAAAGCTGGTAAGACGGAACAATCTGCCGTTGCCGAATTGCAATACGCTTTAATGAAGGAAGGCATTATGGAAATGTCCTTCGGGAGCCTGGTTCAAGCCGGTGCCCACGCCGCTGAACCACATGGCGCTACCAATGACACCAAGTTTGCTAACAACGAACTGATCCTCTTCGACCTCGGTACGGTCTATGACGGCTACATCTCCGACGCTTCCCGGACGGTGGCTCTGGGCACCCCTACCGCCAAGCAAAAGGAAATCTACGACGTCTGCCTGGAAGCCCAATTAACGGCTCAAGCCGCAGTTAAGCCCGGACTGACAGCTGCTGAACTGGACAAGATTGCCCGTGACATCATCACCAAGGCCGGCTACGGCGAATACTTCATTCACCGTCTCGGCCATGGGATGGGCATGAGCGACCACGAATTCCCATCCATCATGGAAGGCAACGACCTGGTCTTAGAACCCGGCATGTGCTTCTCCATCGAACCCGGAATTTACATCCCAGGGGTCGCCGGCGTCCGGATCGAAGACTGTGTCCACGTCACGGCTGATGGTAGTCTCCCATTCACCCACACTTCTAAGGAATTAACTTACGTGGGCTAGTTTCGCTTAAAACGTATCTCAATAACCCGTGAGCACTTGTCGAAAATGGCAGCTGCTCACGGGTTTTTACATCCACATTTCTCTGGAGACATTAGCATATAAAACATTTTACCTGGACTGTTCGTTGATTCCTTATGAATTCTGACGAGTCCATCTTGGTATCACTTTCCCAAACCGTTTGATGTCAATTCAAGCCACAATTGTAGCTGGAGGAGGTCAGGGATGGAGCCAGCCGTGACGACGATGTTAGACCGGGCGATTGACTCTTCCCGGCCTTACATCGTGGGACGCGGTTGGAGATACGCGGTCTTCGTAGCTTCAAGCCGAGCTGGAAGTCCGCTCTTTGGCTGGAAGCGTTCCCCACAGCAGGCGGAATCCCTGACAGCCGGAAGCGACAGATTTCCTCGAAGCCCAAGAACATGTTGGAAAGTTGCTAAAGTGATATCACCATGATATTATTAAGCTATCATCTTGGGAGGAGCATGAGGAGGCCACATTATGGCAAAAGAAAAACAAAAGCGTTTCCTACTTCGCATGGACGAGAGCCTTTTCGAAAAGCTTTCGCAAGCCGCCACCGCTGACGGCCGAAGCATTAACGCCTACATCGTCAACATTTTATCGAAGACGGCCACACCAGGAAACTGGGAATCTCGGCAGTTGATTGGTCGCACCGTACCGGGTACGGCTTTAGATGCTAAGACTGGTCTGGTGTTAGTCGCCGGCATTTACTATCGTTACTTATTGGAGCCGCGAGAAGCTCTAGACTTCACTGCGGAGTATACCATCATCGAAAGTAACGGGAATATCTTGACGTTCAAGAAAATTTGAGGAGGAGTCACTATGTTTGGGATTAGAATTGTGCATCAAAACAACGAGGGGTTAGTTGAAACTTTAGGAAAATACAAGCGCAGTGTCGCGCCCGGCGTTCATTTCTACTTGCCTGGGCTGCAAAAGATTCGGACGGTTGAGTTGGCCATGACGCCACTCGCCCTGCCCAACTATTCCGTTATCACCAAGGATAACGCCGACGTCTCCGCCAGTCTGACGTTGAACTACCACGTGACTAACTCCGTGAAATTCCAGTATGAAAACACGGACTCCGTGGAATCCATGGCCCAACTGGTCCGGGGCCACTTGCGAGACATTATCGGTCGGATGGATTTGAACCAAGCACTGGGCTCCACCGCCAAAATCAACCAGGAACTGGCCACCGCTATTGGTGATCTGACCGACACTTACGGGATCAACGTCGACCGGACCAACATCGACGAACTGACCCCTTCCGCTGCCATTCAATCCGCCATGGACAAGCAGCTGACGGCCGACAGAGAGCGGGTCGCCGCTATCGCCAAGGCTGAAGGGGAAGCAAAGTCTATCGAGCTGACGACGAAGGCCAAGAACGATGCCCTCATGGCAACGGCCACCGCCCAAGCCATGGCCACGAAGACCAGAGCGGACGCCGAAAAGTACCGGATTGACACGGTCAACTCCAGTCTAGAAAATGCCACGCCAGAATTCTTCGAAAACCAATCAATTTCAGCTTTCAGCGATTTGGCTAACTCACCAGCCAACGTGGTCGTGGTTCCCACCGACCACATCGCCGACCTGGGACAGATTCCAGCGATTGGCGCTGCCCTACGGAGCGGCTTGAAGACGCCGGAAGTACCCCTGCCAAAACCTAAAAAGTAGTTTTTAAAAAACACGCGCTGACCTGATCGCAGGTCAGCGCGTGCTTTCGTAAACTAGACATTTAATCTAATGAGATGGTCTTCATAATTACCCTTGACTCGTCTTCAGCTTCTCAACCAAAGCCTTGACCTGATCACTCGTTTCGCAGTCGTTAATGGCCGCTTCCGCAAGGTCACTCAGGGTTGAAGCATCAAGGTGCTTCATCAAGTTCCGGGTCTTCAGGACCGAGGTGGCACTCATCGAGAATTCATCGAGGCCCATCCCCATCAACAGCGGTACCGCTGTCTGGTCACCGGCCATTTCACCACACATCGCCACGCTCGTTCCGTGACGGTGAGCAGCCTTAATGACGTGGTTAATCAGGCCCAAGAGGCTTGGATGGTACGGCTGGTAGAGGTAGGAAACACGTTCGTTCCCCCGATCGGCCGCGAAGGTATACTGAATCAGGTCGTTGGTTCCAATACTAAAGAAGTCAACTTCCTTAGCAAAGTGATCGGCAAAGATCGCCGCGTTAGGAATTTCAATCATCATGCCTAACTTGATGGTCTCGCCCACCTTGACGCCAGCCGCAACCAACTTCGTCTTTTCTTCGTTGAAGATGGTCTTGGCCTGCCGCAGTTCCTCCAGCGTGGCAATCATTGGGAACATGATCCCCAAGTCACCAAACGCCGAGGCCCGAATCAGTGCCCGGAGCTGCGTCCGGAAAATATCCTGCCGCTTCAGGGAAATCCGGATAGCCCGGTAGCCCAAGAACGGATTCATTTCCTTTGGCAGTTGCATGTATGGCAGGTCCTTGTCGCCCCCGATATCCATCGTCCGGATGACTACCGGCTTGCCGTCCATTTGTTCAACGGCCGCCTTGTAGGCAGCAAACTGAGTCTCTTCGGAAGGCAACTGATCACTATCCATATAAAGAAATTCGGACCGGAACAGGCCAATTCCTTCGGCACCAGACTTCAGAACAGCCGGTAGATCGGCTGGCGTCCCAATGTTGGCAGCCAACATGAAGGATTGCCCGTCCTTAGAGACGGTTGGTTCGTCCTTCAGCTTTTCCCACAACGCCTTTTGTTCGGCAAAATCACTAGCTTGTTGCTGGTAATCTGCCAACTCGGTGTCGTCGGGTGCAGCTAGGGCTACCCCGTGCAGGCCATCCAGAATGACCGTTTGCCCATCCTGAATACTAGTCGTGGCGTTCTCAGTCCCGACAACCGCCGGAATTTCCAACGTCCGGGACATGATGGCCGAGTGACTCGTCCGACCACCCAAATCCACTAGAATCCCCTTCACGAACTGTCGGTCCAGTTGGGCTGTGTCGGAAGGCGTCAGATCATGGGAAACAACCACAACTGGTGAATCAACCAGTGCCAAGTTGGGCAGTGGCCGGTTCAGCAAGTGACTGAGCACCCGCTTTGTCACGTCGCGGACATCGGCGGCCCGCTCCTGCATGTAAGCGTTGTCAGTCATTGCCTCAAGCATCGCTGAGAACTGGTCAGCCACGTCCTGTTGCGCCGTCTCGGCATTGCAGGACTTCTGAGTAATCTCATCCTCTACTTGCTTAATAAAATCCGGGTCATTGACCATCGCCAGATGGGCATCGAAGACCTCTGCCTCTTTAGGGCCAAGGTTTTCGAGTGCTTTAGCTTTGATCTCTTCCAACTCGGTTACGGTAACCTTCCGAGCAGCGGCCAACCGATCGATTTCAGCTTGCGGATCGGTAACCGTGGTTTTTTCGAAACTTAAATCTGGGTCAACTAACGTGTAGGCCTTAGCGATGCCAATCCCATCGCTGGCCGCGATTCCTGTAATTTTCGTCGACATACGTCATTTCTCCTCGAGTAATTCAGTCCGTCATCAGCGCTTCTTCTCCAGCACCTTATTGACCAGAATGCTGGGGTTGTGTTTCACTCCTTGACGTTGTAGCTCCTCAAAGATATTGAGAAATTGCTTTTGCCGGAACTTGAACCCATCGATCATGATAGAATAGAAAGCCATGTTCCCGTTACTAACGAGATTGCGCGTGAGGACCACGTTCTTCTCGTCCTGACTGATCACGGTCTTCCGCGCCAGGATACCAATCTGCATGACGGCATTGTTTGGCGTCATTTCAATCTTCAAGATATCCGCCCACGGCACCACAACCGCTGGTTCCTGCGTATTATCCGTAATGCCCTGATCGTCGAAAATATAGTCGGGGCGTTTAGCATGGCCCTTCACCGCAGTCTCAAAGGCCGCATAGAAGAACAGTAAGCCAAAAGCCACCGCCAAGATCTTCATGATTAACCAGGTCGAGGTGAAAACCACCCCACAGATGGCCAGGCCAAACAGAATGAAGACAATCGTCGTCATATAAATTCGTAATCGGCTGGGATAAACTTCGTACGCTTCTTTCATTATCAATTCCTCAAATCATTTGTGAACTAACCCGCCGTCAACCGTTACTTGATAGCTGAGTCGTATTCTACTCGCTTGGAGTCTGGCACAGTTTGGAAGTAGATTTCCAAACCGTTGTCGTGGAATTCCTTCAAAAGTGCCTTTTCGTCATCGCCAATAGCAACCGTTGGAATCACGAACTTGGTGTTAGCTTTCTTGGAGACCCCACCAACGTTGAGTTCTTTTAATTCCAGCCCAGCATCCATGGCCTCCTTAACTTCCTTGATGTACTTGAAGACCACAACGACCTTGTCATCGCCGAATTGGTTCTTCTTCCATTCTTCAGCAACTTCAGTGGCACTGTAAACTTTGATGCTCAGACCACCGGTAGAGTTGGTGCTGACGTAGATATCCTTCATAAAGTCGTCAGCAGCCGTAGCGTTGTCCACCACGTAAACAGAATTCGTGCCAAAACCCTTGGTCCACTTCGTCATAACTTGACCGTGAATCAGACGATCATCGACCCGTGCTAAATTAATTTGTCCCATAATAGTTATCCTCCAATTTTAACGTGCTTAATTTTCTATGATTGGTGTAAGAAATTCTTGTCGATCAACTTCATCCCTTCGGTGGCAACACCGATAGAATCCGTGATCAATTTTTCAGTATTATCTTCGGCTTCTGAGAAGTTCAGAATATTGACGAGGAGTGGTAAACTCAGGCCCGTCACGATCTTCATGTCGTGATACTTGGCCAGAGTTGACAGGGACACGTTAGATGGACTCCCACCTAATAAGTCGACTAACAGAACAGTTTCGTCATAATCGGCTTCGTTGGCTTGTAAAATATCATAAACTTTTGTCCGCAAATCATCAACCGATTCGCCGGGATGCAGGCCCAATGCTTTCACATTTTCCTGTGGTCCCATCAATAATTCCATGCTCTTGACAGTTTCAACACCCATATCACCGTGGGTAATCACTAAGAATGCTCGCTTCATAATCGCTAATTCCTCCTGTTAGATGACGTAGAAGATACTCAATACAACTAACGCAATGGTTAAGTAAACCAGACCACGCGTGATCTTGAGACCCTTCTTCTGGAAGTACCAGTACAGCATCAGTACGGCGAACAGTGGCAGGATTCCTGGGAGAATCGTGTTCAAGATATCCTGAACGTCGAAGACCTTCTTACTGATGGTGAACTTCAGGTAACTTTGAATCTTAATGTATTGCCCGGCCAAAATCCCCATCATGTAAAGCCCGAGGACCCCTAAACCATCAATAATTCCGGCCATTCGGCCACCGGTCATGATTTCCTTAGCGGCAGCCCGCCCCAGTGAGTAACCCATCTTAGTGAAGTAATAACCATAAGTAAAGGTTGCGATGGCGAAGCAGAGGAATGGAAGTAAAGCTCCCATGAAGTTCCCCTTCTGGGCGAAAGGCAAGAAGATGGCGATGAAAATGTATTGCACAGTCCCGGAGTCAATGGAATCCCCAATACCAGCCAGTGGACCCATCAGCCCAACTTTGGTGTTGTTGATCATGTCTTCGGAAATTGGTTCCTCACCGTTGGCTAAGGCCTTGGCCCGTGCTTCTTCCAGTGAGATGGTCACACCAGTTAACGTTCCCCCACCCCAAGTAGCCTGGGTGTTGAAGAATAACAGGTGGCGTTGAAAGGCTTTCGCCAATTCCGTTTTATCTTTATACAACTTCTTTAAGGTTGGAATCAACCCGAAACAGAAGGCTGGTGCCAACATCCGGTCAAAGGTATGTGGGACTTCGTTGGCCCACCACCAACCGAACCAGGATTTCATTAAATCTTTATTCGTAATCTTATCAGGTTGCGGAATCCGATGTTCTTCAGCTTGAACATCTTCGTTTTCAGCAACGTCAACGTTGTTTGCAGCTACTTCTTCACTCATTGATTTCTACCTCCTTAATTCGTCGATTTCTTTGAAGTAAATGTCACGTAAAGGATGGCGAAGATGGCACCGAAGATGGCGTAGATCGTCATGCTGATGTCCAACTTGGCAAAGGCCACACTCATGAAGTAAGCCAGGAAGAAGAATGGTAAGAGTTGTTTCTTCCCGATAACTTGCATGATTACGGCGATCCCTAAGGCAGCCAACCCACCACCGACACTGTTCAAGACGTGAATCAACGTCCCGTGTTCGATGTTAGCAACTAAACCAGAGATAACGGGTGCCCCGAAGTAAAGGGCGATGAACATCAGTGGAATGAACAGCGCGAAGGAAATCAATGTTGGAATTCCCATGATCGCAAATCCTAAGCCTCGTGCATTCCCTTCCTTGGCGTATTTGTCCATTGGCTTCAACGCGAAGGTGTTGAGGAAGAATCTGAATTGATAGAGGTAACTTCCGAGTAACCCAACTGGCACCGCAATCGCGATGGCCCCTTGAGGACTCATGTGGCCCAGCAGCGCAACTGGCACTGCAATCGCCGTGGCAATACATGGTTCGGCGGGTAAGGCTCCCCCTGGCGCAACAAACCCCATGTAGACTAACTGAATGGCAGCGGTTACAATCATAGCTTGTTTGATGTCCCCCATGATGAATCCAACCATCATCCCTGTCATCAACGGACTAAACCGCATTGTCAGGGTTGAAAAACCTAAAATTCGTGATTCAACCAAAGCGACCCAAAGTGCAATCAGTAACGCTTGCCAGATAGATAACGTCACATGCATGATAAATGCCTCCCTAAAGTAAAATATATAATGGCTACACAAGATAATCATTCTTACCTGTCCGGTAAAAACATCTGTCTCTATTATAAATGAAATCGGTTTCATTACAACCTTGAATATAATCTTTTTTTCGAATAGAATGGAATCAAACCATAATGGGGGTAAAATAGCATGACTGAAATCACAATTTACGTTGTCCGCCATGGCGAAACCTTACTGAATTCCTTTGATCGGATGCAGGGCTGGGTGGATTCTGACCTCACGGCTAAGGGCCGTCAACAGGCCCTGACCACCGGTAAACAATTAGCAAACATTCCATTTGATTATGTTTGCTCGTCGGATCTCAACCGCGCGATCGATACGCGTGACCTGATTCTCTCGCAACTGGCCCATCAGCCTAAGATCATCGCGCCCAATGCAACCTTCCGCGAAGTCTTCTTCGGCTATTATGAAGGCCTCAACGCCCCAGCTGCCTGGCAGGAAGTCTCCCAGGCCACGGGCTACGCCGGCCAGGAAGAGCTGATCAGTCACTTCGGTTTTCCCAAGACGCGTCAGCTCATGCACGATGCGGACCCTGCTCATCAAGCAGAGACCTACAATCAGGTGATCGCCCGCTGGCAGCACGGCTTTGACGTCATTCATGAAGTCTGCCCCGACAAGGCAACCGTCCTGTTGATTACCCACGGGACGTTCATTCGAACCCTGGCTGATCATCATGGGATCAATATTTTGGGGAACTTCCCATTGAACGGCAGTGTGTCTATTGTGAAGGAAACCGATGACAGTATAAAACTCATGAGCTATAATCAGACTACAGATATTAAGTAGTGTTTACAGTGCCTCCAGGGCGTCAAAACCAGTCGCCTCCGGCTGCCAACATTGTTTGACAACACATTTAGGTACGCTGATTTTAGCACACCCTATAGATATCACAATCAAAGCATTTAGAATAAAATTGGAGATAGACTCATGAATTCAGAGCTTTTGCAGACCTTTTTAAAAATTGTTGAATACCGGCAGATCTCCCAGGCTGCAGATTCTCTGTATATTACGCAAGCCGCCGTAAGTAACCGGTTACATCGAATGGAGAGCCTCTTGGGAGTCAAGTTGATTAACCGCGTCAAAGGGAATAATACGATCTCTTTGACGTCGTATGGTACACGCCTTGTACCAATTGCCCGCCAATGGATTCAACTTAGCAATCAAGTTGATAGCCTCAAGGAGATTGGCGACTACCATGTTTTAACGGTGGCGACCTCCCTTGATATCAACACGGCGATCCTTTCCGAAATAGCGCCGCTGGCTTTGCAGGACGATTCTCTACTGCGTCTCAACATCCAAACCACTGACGACTTGAATATATACAACCTGATTGATAACGATCTTGTAGACATTGGCTTTTCCTTTATCGAATCCACCCGGCACAAGATTGAAACGCGCAAGATTGGTCAAGAGCGGTTAGTTCTCGTGACCAAGCCAACCAGTAACTATCCGGACTTCGTGGGGACAGCCATGTTGTCGCGCTACGACGAGCTCATGATTCCTTACAGCGACAATTATCGCAAGTGGCACATGTTGTGCTGGGAGGACAAGATTCCCCCGTTCGTGCGACTCGACACCAGTCTTGCCGTGCCGCAGTACCTGGTCAACGACCGCAACTGGGCACTGATTCCAGAATCCATGGCGCGCTTCTTTATCAAGCACGGGCAACCGCTGCGCATTCTCCATCTAATGGAAAAGCCGCCGCTGCTGCCGCTAATCGCTGTGAGCCGGCCGCAACGAATCAACGCACCAGAATCCAAGAAGCTTGCGGTCAAGATTCAATCGGAATTATTTAAAATTCAGCAAGACAACGACTTTATCTAGACAACACAAAACGGACGCGTTGGCCCTACCGAAATTGGTAGTGGTCAACGCGTCCGCTATTTCGTTTAAAAATTATTCAGCGTTGTCGCTCTTCGCTTCATCGGCAGCGGCAGTGTCACTAGTTTCTTCATCACTAGCAGGTTGCTCGTCTGGTAAGTCAGCGACTTCATCGCTACTCAAGACAATGTCATCGGCTGGTTCATCGGCAACATCGTCCGGCACCGTCTTCCAAGCTGGGGCATCATCCTTGGCCTCAAATTTGTCGTTCAAAGCTTCTTTGAAATCATCTGCTGCGTCTGCGGCATAGAAGGCGTAATCCACGGCACGGTCTTTGAAAGCATTGTAGCGGTCACGTGCGGCGTCCTTCAAGGCTTCGCGTTGTTCCAGGTCCAAAGCGTGATAGGCCGCGTAGGCTGCCCCACCGATTAATAATCCTGCTAATAACTTGTGTTTTGCCATATTAATGACTCCCTTTCCGTGATTATTCCTTATTTTTGTGATTTCTGTAGAGGTCAAACGCCGTCTTGCCAACTTTAGCAGCTAATGACGTTTTGGCCGTCTGTTTAGCCGTATCCGATACGCGGTCGGTCAGGTTCCGGGTTGCCGTGTTCAAATCAGAAACACTCTCGCCCAAATCCGCTGCGGCCTGGAAGACTGGATCGATGGTGGCAACTTTCTGGTTGACGTCTTCCAATAATTCATTCGCGTTAGCCATGATATTTTCGGCCTGGTGACTGATGACATCAATATCCGATGTCATCGTTTTCACCGACTTGTTTACCTCACCTAACGTTTTATTCATTTTGACTAAGAACATGCCAATGAAGAGGACCAGAATCAAAAACGCAATCGCTGCGATCAGGCCCGCTACTTGTCCACCGGTCATGACAACCCCTCCTTGTACTCAGTTACTTACCAATAGAATAGCATTCTCAGGGGGCGGGTGCAATTAAAACCCCAAATCCGGCCGCCTTTTCTCACCCAACTCTGGGCGCCACCTGTAAAATCTGCTAAACTAGAGAATAAACTCCCTACGCCATTGATTGCGTGGCGTAGGCTTCAAAGGAGACGCGTTTCTTGACGGACCTCGTAACGACCACGGCCACTTCTTCCAAGTGGTTCCAACACTACATCACTTCTTTTGACTGGGAGAAGTTCATGCACCTCATTACCAGTCGCTTTCTGTCCTTACTTTTTTTAACACTTTTATTTTTTGTCATCAACTTTGTCGGAAAATTCATTCTACGGCGAAGCTTCAAGCGTTACTTGGTCCCCAAGTCCGGGCCAAGCAATCGCCTACAAACTATCAGTATGCTGACGATGAATCTGTTTCACTACACGATTCTTTTCTTCTGGATCTATGCTTTATTGTCCACACTGGGCGTTCCCGTCGGCACACTAATTGCCGGTGCCGGAATCTTTAGTTTGGCATTAGGCCTGGGTGCCCAAGGATTCGTGAGCGATCTGGTTACCGGGATCTCCATTCTCATGGAACAACAGCTCGATGTCGGTGACGTCGTTCAGATCGGTACGATTGAAGGCACGGTCACATCGATTGGGCTGCGGACCACGCAGGTCACCAGCGCTGATGGGACGTTGAACTTCATCCCCAACCGCAACATCACCATTGTCTCTAACCGGTCGCGAAATAACATGCACGCGTTGGTCAACATCCCTATCGCTCCAACGACACCGGTGGAAAAGCTTCCAGATATCATCAAAGCGGTTAACGAAACGCTGGTGCCCCAGCACCCCAGCGTCATTGGCGAGCCGGCCATCACTGGTGTGGTTACGCTGCCACCAAACGAATTGGTCTTTCAAGTTGCCCTGACTTGTAAAAGCGGCAGTCAATTTACGCTTCAGGCCAGCTTCCTGACGGCCTACCTGAAGGCCATCCGCCAAGCAGGCATTCAATTGCCGACCCACGCGTCGATGCCTGCTAGTAAGTAAGCCAAAAATATCGCCTGCGGCTAAACTGTCTTTTAGCTTAAACATGCACACGTCATCAAACTATTTGAGTTTTACAATACCATCAAGCCTCTGATGTAACTAAGTAATAAAATGCCCGAATCTTCTGTTAAGTTAGAAGATTCGGGCATTTTATTTTACGCAATTGTAGTGGCGACCAATTATTTATCAGCCTGGTCTGCCACCTTTTCTTTTGCGGTCACGTCATAATATTTGTGGAGATTGTGCGCCAGGAAATTGATCCGTTTCAATAGCTCACGCCGCGTGATAATTCCCTGAAAGACCTTATCGTCATCAACAAGGGGAATAAACGGCTCATCCACTAAGTAGTTTAAAATTGTTTCGAGTTTAGTTGGATCACTCACCCACCGGTTGACCGGTAGCATCGCATCGGCCACCGTGTAACGACTGAGCTGTTCCACTGCCGCCCCCGGCACATGCAGGAGATATTCCGAAATCGCTGCCAGCGAAATCATCCCCTGTAGCCGATCATCGGGCGTCAACACTGGAATCCGGCTGTAACCAACCTTCGACAACACCATAAAGGCGTGTTCTAAAGTATTGGTTGCCGTAACGTTCGCAACCACATCCGCAGAGATCACGTAACTTTTCGGATCTTTAAGGAGCATTTGTTCAACGGCTGGGTCAATCATGCCTTAATTCATCCTTTCTGCGTCTCCGTCCGGGCAAACGTGAATTTCAAATCCGGCACAGGCTGCCCGTCCCGCGTCACGTACTGCACGATCCATTGGGTCGCCGTTACCGTGATCAGCGCACAGGTTCCGCCTAAATACCGGAACTCACCGCGCGGCTGACTGATACTCCCGGGATTCACAAACAGATGACCACCGACCACTTCGGCTGCCAACTTGTGCGTGTGTCCGTAGAAGACGGCATCGGCCTGAGCAGCATCCGCCCGCAGTTTCAACTGGGTCAGATCCCAGTTCACGCCATCGTGATGCCCATGCGTCAGTAAGACTTGTCGCCCATCGACTTTAGGCGTGACGACCAACGGTAGATTGGTATCAAAATCCATGTTGCCTTGAACCACATAAGCATCCTGAAACCACGAATCATCAGCCGTCATTTCCGAATCGCCACAGTGAAACACAGCGTCCGGCTGTAACTGTTGTTTTAGCGTGACCAGAATGTCCCGGTCACCATGATTATCACTGATCACTAACCATCGACTCATCGTTAAGCCTCCCACCAGGCATCGAACTGCGGCAACATCGCTGCCACAGCTTTCGCCCTGTGACTGTACTGATTCTTAGTCGCTAAGCCCATCTCGGCAAAGGTCAACCGTTCCTCAGGCACATAGAATAACGGGTCGTAGCCGAAACCATCGTGGCCACGGGGAGCCGTTAGGATTTCACCCCGAACTTCCCCGGTGGCGACTAACTTCTTACCGTCGGGCTTGATGAGAACCAATGACGTGTGAAAGGCTGCTCCCCGTTTCGTGGCGGGGACGCCTTCTAAGTTCGCCAATAGTTTCGCATTATTCTTGGCGTCGTCATGGTCACCAGCGTAACGGGCCGAGTAGATTCCCGGTTCCCCGTTCAGCGCATCGACCATCAGTCCTGAATCATCGGCCAATACGGGCAATTGCGTCTCGTGCGCGACCGCCGTTGCCTTTAACGTGGCATTCTCGGTGAAGGTTGTCCCGGTCTCCACAACTTGCTTGAGATTGGGGAAATCTGCCAGTGTCTTCACCGTCAAACCCTTAGGTTCAAAGATTGCGCGGAATTCGCGGGCCTTACCGGCATTGTTCGTGGCAATGACAATCGTGTTTTCCATTCGTTATTCAACCTCCGTTGTTTGGGTCAACTCTGCCACGGGCAAATGATGCGCCCGGACAGGCGTCTCTTCTAACCAATTATCGGCTAATTTATTGAATCGGTCAACGTCACCCGTGGTGAAATAGTCCCCCGCCGGATGCTGGACACCGCTTGGATTGGCTAAATTCCAATAATCCAGCAACGATGTCGCCATGTTTGCCGTGGCGGTGCCGGGATCAACCAAGGTCACATCGGGCCCAACGACTTCTTGAATCAAAGGCCGCAACAGGGGAAAATGCGTGCAGCCCATGACTAAGGTATCGATATTTTTATCCAGTAATGGTGCCAGGCCAGTCTTGACCACCGACTGTGCGTGCGCTGACGTTAAATCATTAGCTTCCACTAAGTCCACAAAATTTTGCGTCGCTAAACTAAAGACTGTGTTGTGGGGATCCTTCGCCAGAATCGTTTGCTGGTACTGGTCACTCTTGACCGTCCCTGAGGTCGCAATCACGCCAATCCGATGGTTCCGCGTGGCCTGCACTGCCGCGCGCGCTCCCGGTGCGATGACACCTACAACGGGAATGATCAGTTCCTTTTGCATGGTCGTGAGCGCTGCCGCGGTCGCCGTGTTGCAGGCGATAATCAACATTTTAATATCTGCCTGGCGTTGTAAGAACCCGGCAATTTGACGCGTGAAGGTCGTGACCTCCGCCGCATCGCGAGGACCATATGGCAACCGCGCCTGGTCCCCTAAAAAGACTGTCTTTTCGGTAGGCAACAGCCGTTGAACTTCTTTTAATACCGTTAAGCCGCCGACTCCAGAATCCATTAACCCAATTGGACTGTTTTGCATGAATCAACGCTCCTCTCAATTACTTGAAACTATATTATCGCCTTTTTATGAAGCGGATTCAAGTTTCTTGCCGTGAAAATATCTGCTAGCCTTCAAAAAATCAGCTTGATTCCACATTCACCAAACTTTTCCTATTTCTTAAATTATTACCATTGATTGCTTCAAACTGCTAGCTATCAGCTGATGACAATTACTTGCACGCTTACAGAGTGGCAGACCAATCTCAGTCATTCATCTCACATAGCGGTTTCAAGTCAAGGTGACAGACCGTTTCTCAGGCTTTCACCGCTCCTCACAACAGGCGGAATCCCTGGCAACCGCAGGCGACAACCTTCAACCTTTAAGGTATAATGAATGCAGAATATAAATCGGACAAAGGAGCCAACTATTTTGAAAAACTTATACCAGACCGTCATGAACGATGCTGCGGGTGCTCAGTATCTCCCGCAGATGATTCTTCGTGACGCCCTCATTCCAGAATTACTCGGTGAGGACAAGGGTGCCATCGGTTACTGGGCCGGTAAATCGCTCGCACGCAAATTTCCGATTGGCAATCCTAAAGACGCTGCCATCTTTTTTGAGCAAGTTGGCTTTGGTACCCTCTCACTTGTGAAGCAAACCTCACACATGACCCGCTGGCAGCTCAGTGGTGATCCCGTCCGCCTCCGGCTCCAAGTCGTCGGCGACACTGATTTCACCCTCGAAGCTGGCTTCCTTGCTGAAATGATGGCCCAACAGCTGGGTATCATCACCGAAGCAGAATTGGTGGAAACTGGCCGTAAGTTGAAGAATCAAGCTGTCACTTTCGATGTCTACACGGACCCGGACGACGTGATTCCGGAATACGATGCGCCACAACCACTTCACTTGGTTAAACCCGTTGGCGAGAACGAAGATAGTGAAGACTAGCCGCTATCTTTTTAAAGAACGATAGATACGAGTGAAACCCATTAGAGGTTTCACTTTTTTTATTTCACAATATTTTACCCGTTTATACAAAACGACTGCTGCGGACAATTCCGTAGCAGTCGTTTTTTTGACCAGCGTCTTTAAGCTTCAACGTATTGGTCTAAAATCTTCTTTAATTGATCCTTGGAGTGGTAGCCCACGATTGAATCGACCACTTTACCGTCCTTCTTGACCAGCAAAGTTGGGATGCTCATGATACCAAAGGATTGTGGCGTGTTAGGGTTGGCATCAACGTCCATCTTGTTAAAGGTAACGTTGTCCATTTCCCCAGCCAATTGTTCAACTACTGGTGATTGCATCCGACAAGGACCACACCACGTTGCCCAAAAGTCAGTCAAGGTAACGCCCGTAGCAGTATCTTGTTCAAAGGTTTTGTCCGTTGTTTCCGTAACCATTGTATTGCCTCCCTATCAAATTCATAACTTAACTACCAGCAGCATCTCAGGTTGCTTCATAATTAGTCTACCAGACTTTGATAAAATCACAACTAAATTGCTCACAACTTAATTGCCGAATTATTTAAACCGCACGACCGTGGAACCATCGCCCCCGGCATTGGCGGGTGAGAAGCCAAAGCTCTTGATACGGTTGTTGCGCTTCAGATAGTCCGTTACACCCTTACGCAGAGCACCGGTTCCCTTCCCATGAATGATCGTCACGGATGGGTAACCTGCCAGCAGTGCGGAATCGATGTACCGATCCACTTCAGCCATGGCCTCTTCGTAGCGGTGGCCCCGCAAGTCCAGGGTTGGTGACATTCCGGATGATCCGGACCGTCGAACCGTGGCCCGCGGTTGCTTCTTACTCTTGGCGGAGTCCTTAGCCTTCTCCAAGTCATTATTGGCAATCTTCATCTTCAGGATGCCCAGTTGAACTTCCCAATGACTATCGTCCAACTGCTGCATCAAGACCCCAACTTGACCGTAGGACTTCACGAGAACACTGTCGCCCTTGTGGAAGTCGAGCTTGGCCTTTTCACGCCGTAGAACCCGGTTCTTCTTGAGCTTGGTGTCCTGTTGCAGGGCATTCAAGGCCCCCTGCGCAGCAATCAATTCATCTTCCTTAACCACACTCTGACCGGCAGCCAATTGCTTCTTGCGAATGTCCGCAATGATCTGGTTAGCTCGTTTCCGAGACTCATCGACCAAGCGGTTCGCATCACGTTTGGCATCCAGCATGAGTTGGTCCTTCTGGTGCTGATACTGTTCGAATTGCTTCTGGAGCTGGTCGTGAAGCGCATTGGCTTCCTCCAACTGTGTCTGTAGCTCGGCAGCGTCACGATCTGCGTGGCGTTTCTGCTCAGTCAGGTCGCTGATCATGGCATTCAAGTCCTGACTATCTTGATCGGTCAAGCCTCGAGCGGCGTCGATGACCTGGGCTGGCATGCCCAAACGAGAAGCGATATCTAGCGCGTTACTCCGCCCAGGAATCCCAATCAGCAGGTGATAGGTCGGGCGTAACGTTTCCCCATTAAATTCCATACTAGCATTGATGGTATCCGGTCGGTTGTACCCGTAAGCCTTCAGCTCGGGGTAGTGGGTCGAAGCCATTACATAACTACCCAGCGTCCCAATCTCGTCCAGAATGGCAATGGCCAAGGCGGCCCCTTCTTGAGGATCGGTCCCGGCACCCAATTCATCGACGACGATCAGGCTACGTTCATCGGCTTGACGCAGAATGGCAACGATGTTTTCCATGTGCCCAGAGAACGTGCTCAGGCTCTGCTCAATGGATTGTTCATCCCCAATATCGGCAAAGATATCATCAAAGACACCGATCACACTGTTTTCGTTGGCCGGAATAAATAACCCCGACTGCCCCATCAGCTGAACCAGCGCCAGTGTCTTCAGCGTGATGGTCTTCCCACCGGTGTTCGGCCCCGTCACGATAATAGCCTTGTAGTCACGACCAATCGTAATGTCATTGGCAACAACCTTCTTCTGGTCGATCAACGGGTGGCGGGCCTGCCGCAAGTTCACTTGATTATCCAGCGACAACTTCGGTTCACTCGCCTTCAGTTGGTGGGCGTAGCGGGCCTTCGCATTGATAAAGTCAAAGTGACCGAGTAACTCGGCGTTGCGGAGAATTTCATCCTGATAAGGTGCCAGTAAAGCCGTCAGCTCAGCCAGGATTCGTTGCTCTTCGTGACGTTCATCCATTTGATTCTGCCGCAAACGGTTGTTTAAACCCACGACAGCTTGTGGTTCAATGAACAGCGTCTGACCGCTGGCACTTTGGTCATGCACGATGCCGCCGAAACGTTGCTTGTATTCGGCCCGGACCGGAATCACGTAGCGGTCGTCACGGATCGTTACGATGGTTTCACTCAGATACTTAGCGTCTTTCCCCCGCGTATACTGGTCCATCGTGGTGCGGATGGCCGCCTCGGTCTGAGTGATGTGTTGGCGGATCTGCTTTAATGCGGGTGAGGCTTCGTCCGTGATATGACCGTCGCCTTCCAGCGAGGTCCGTAAACGCCGGGTCACGTCGGGTAAGGTCACGAGTTCCTTGACTACCCGGTTTAACCGTCGTAGATCGATTTCCTTTTCTTCCAAATCACGGAAGAACTTGACCACGGAACTGGTCGTCCAGAGGACGCGGCTGATCTGTGCCAGTTCGAGGCCGTTCAGGGCGGCTTCCATGGCTAACCGGTGTAAATGGGGCCGAATGTCGTCTAATTTGGGCAGCGGAATGCCGCTCTCCAAGCGGTAAATATCCGCGCCATCTCGCGTTTCATCGAGCCAAATCTGGAGTTGCTTCACATCGGCCGTGGGTTGGAGCTGATTGAGCTCGTGTTGCCCAGCGGCGGAGACTAAATAACCGCGAAGCGCCTGCTTGATGCGGTCGTACTCCATAATCTTTAGTGTTTTTTGATTCATAGGACGCTCCTCTCTAACGAGTCGTCAGAATTAATGTTCTGTCAGCCACCAGTTGTAGACTTGCTTCGAAAGGACCGGCGTTTGCTTCACGATCCACTGAGCAACTGGTGACGCTTGATAACTGTTTTGGAATCCCTTAACTGGTAACAGGATCATCAGATTTAAAATTAGAAAGATCACCACATAACGGATGACCAGGTTGATTAGACCCCCGGCTAGCGAATTCACTTGATGAATCACTGGTAGCCAGGTTACCTTATTGAGGCCATACGCCACCCGGTGAACGATGAAAAAGCCCACTGTCAGGATGGCGGAGAAAGCAATTCCATTTAAGAAGAAACTGCTGCTCTGGGCCGCCGTGACCGCACTGGCCGAACTGTCCAACGACAGGTTGCCAATGAACTGCCCGATCCCCGTTGCTAGTGGCTTGGCAAAGAACCGCGCGGCCAACCAAACGACGATGTACCCAATCGTATTGAGCACTTGCAGAACCAAGCCCCGACGATAACCTCGGCGATAACCGAAGATCAATACAACCAGAATAATTAGACTTAAAACCAAACTATTCCTCCGTTTCCGGAGCGCTCGCTGAACTAGCCGCTGTGTCTGGCGTCTCTGCCGCTTGGCTCGCCGCAACGTCTGCCGTCGAAGCCATCTTCAGCTGGTCGGAGACGGCGTTGAAGGCCATCAAAATGGCGGCGTCTTCCTTGGATAGATTTGGTGATAATTGCTTTAATTGCGTGAATTGTTGATTCAAAACTTCAGTAACCGCTCGCATATGTTCATCGGAGGTCTGGCCCACAATCGTGTAGGTTTTCCCGGCGATGACGGCTTTGAAGCGGTGCGTCTGTTCCGTCATTTCTCATTCCCCCTGCTGTTTTGTGTGCTCATGATCCATCGATTCGTCGGCACCAAATCATCGAATCAGTCGATTGCTTGACGGCGAACCTAAGCCCACAATGCACAATACTTTATTTTACCATTACTAACCACTTCGTTGCACGCTTTGTGGCCCGCTTCCTTGGAATCTTTCCAGTAAGTACCACCAGATTCATGGTAAACAAAAAAGAGCGGAATTCCTCCGCCCTTTCACTTATCAATTTGACTAGCCTTGCTTGCCAGCGTTAGGATCAATCGTCCCATCTGCTAAGAAGGTGTTTAATACGGATTCAACCATATCCCATTCATCATCGGATTCGATCAATTGCAGGTCGCCACCGGATGGGTTAGCTGGATCATCGTCAGCTGGTAAAGCGTAGGCTTGGATATCAACTTCCTCGTCTTCGCTCTTGCCGGCTGGGTAAATCAAAATGTATGACTTACCAAAGTCGTCAGATTCAAAGGTAAACAGGACATCGTATAACTCTTCGTCACCGTTTTCATCAACTAATGTGATTTGTTCTTGGTCTTCGTTCATGGGAAACCTCACTTTTCTCGGGTTAATTTTCCGTGCCGATCTAAATAGTTCTGCAGGATTAACCCGGCTGCTAATTTATCAATTACTTTTTTCCGCTTACGGCGTGATGTGTCAGCCTGTTCCACTAACATACGCTCCGCCTCTACGGTTGTCAACCGTTCGTCTTCGAAGTCAACGGGCAAATGGAACCGCTCCGTCAACATCTCCCCGTACCGCTTAGAAGCCGCGGCCCGTGGGCCCAACGAATTGTTCATATTCTTAGGCAGACCTACGACAAAACCATCAACGTCGTGTTCGGCGACCAACTCAGCCACCCGATCCAACCCAAAAACCTCTGACTCTTCGTCAATTCGAATAATCTCGACACCCTGAGCCGTCCAACCTAGGGCATCACTAATGGCAATACCAACCGTGCGCGAACCAACATCCAACCCCATTAACTTCATGAAGGCTTCACCGGTCCATTCTGGTTGAGATAAACGCGAACCAATTCTTCAATAATCTCGTCACGCTCATGCTTGCGAATCAGGTTCCGTGCATCATTGATACGCGGAATGTACGCAGGATCGCCCGATAGTAGGTACCCGACAATCTGATTAATTGGGTTATAACCCTTTTCTTCTAGTGCTTGATAAACCGTTACCAGTGTATCATGGACGTCCTTTGGCTGGTTAGCGCCAAAGTCGAAATACATCGTTTTGTCTAATGAACTCACTATAAAACACCCCCGCACTTCCTCACTTAGCCTCAATTTTACTCGATAATTCGGCAAACTACAACGACCGACACCCAATGTAATCTATTCGTAATACTGCCGTTATCAAGGGAGCCGCCCATCACGGACCGCTCCCTTGATGAAACACGATTATCTTAATCCATTCGCCCGTGGCTGTCAGGGATTCTGCCTGCTGTGGAGGAACGCCTGCAGCCAATGAGCTGACTTACACCGTTGTCACAGCTGACACCATCTTTGGCCTCCACTGACTAGGATAACTTTCACTAAGGATTGCTGAGTCGTCCTAGTTATCGTTTTGGGTAAAATTGAGAATGTGATCTGATTCGCTTTAGTTGTTTCGGTTAGTACGCCTAGCCCAGAGCCAAGCCAGACTTCTGTTTAATCTGGTTCGAAGCCTGCTCTTTCACTTCACGTAGCCGAAACGTGTTCCACAAGGCAGGTCCCTGCGCTTAACCTCAATAAGGAAAAATCCAAACCCGGGATTTTGCCCTTATTGACGTTAATGCTCAGGACCTAAACACCTTGTTCCACACTCTTTTATGAAACGTGCCCCTCAAGGCAGACTCCTGTGCTTAACCCCAATAAGGAAAAAGCCAGGCCCGGGCTTTTATCTTTATTGACGTTAATGCTCAGGACCTAAACGCCTTGTTCTGCACTCTACTGTTTTTCCAACCACTCAACAGCTGCAGTCATGGCATCTGGTAAGCCCGCTGGGTTCTTCCCACCGGCTTGGGCCAGGTTTGGCCGACCGCCACCACCACCATTGATCTTTGGTGAAATCGCCTTGATCAGGTCGCCAGCCTTGACTTGCCTTTGCTTGTCAGCGCTGACCGCAACGATCAGATTAGCCTTGCCGTTGACTTCGGCACCCAGTACCAAGACATCGGAGAGCGCCTTTTCACGCCACGTGTCGGCCAAGGCCCGTAGTTGGTCCATCTTGGAGACTTGGACCGTCCCACTGATCAGCTTGTAGTCGCCCGCTTCAGTAACTTGGTCAAAGACCGCACTGGCTTCCTGACTAGCTAATTTACCTTCTAAGGCTGCTTGCTTCTGTTCTAAGCTCTTTACCTGTGCCTGTAGGCTCGTCACCTTTTGTTCCACTTCGGCGTCCTGAGTGACCTTTAAATCGCCAGCAACGGCGTCTAAGATTTCACTCCGACCTTGCAGGTACTTGTAGGCTGCGGCTGAGGTAACGGCTTCGATCCGCCGTACCCCGGCACCGACACCGGATTCAGAGGTAATCTTGAACAGACCAATTTCATTGGTGTTCTTGACGTGGTTCCCCCCACAGAATTCAGTGACAAAGTCGCCAGCACTGACGACCCGGACAACCTTGCCGTACTTTTCGCTAAACAGTGCGATGGCGCCCATCTTCTTAGCGGATTCGATATCCGTTTCTACCGTCGTAACGGGTAATTCTGCGAAGATCTTTTCGTTGACGATGGCTTCAGCCTTGGCTAAGTCAGCAGGATCAACTTGCCCAAAGTGGGTGAAGTCAAACCGCAAGTAGTCGCCTTCCACTAAGGAACCGGCTTGTTGCGTGTGTTTGCCAAAGACTTCACGTAAAGCCTTGTCCAACAGGTGGGTCGCGGTATGGTTCTTTTCGACCTTGCTGTGGAACTTCGCGTCAACCTTTAATTCGTAGGTCGTGCCCTTCTTCAAAGGCGCGACAACGGTCAAGGTATGCAGGTTTTGCCCGTTTGGCGCGTGTTGAACGTCGGCCACGTGTGCAACCACGTTACCGTCAAGGTCGTAGATATCCCCCTTGTCGGCCACTTGGCCACCCATTTCAGCGTAGAATGGCGTCGTATCAAACATGGCTTCGGCCGTTCCCGTTGTTGCCTCATTGGCTAACTGGTCATCGACGACCAGTTCGGTCAATTGGCTCTTGGTTTCAAGCTGCGTGTAACCCACGTATTGGCTAGGCGTCGTGACATTGATCAGGAGGTCGTGTTGTAAGCCCATGGCCTTTTGCTTGCCCCGGGCGTTACGAGCACGGTCCTTTTGCTTCTGCATTTCTGCCTTGAAGCCGTCTTCATCGACCGTGATATTTTGATCATCGGCGTATTCTTCCGTCAGTTCAACTGGGAAACCGTACGTATCGTAGAGCTTGAAGGCATCGGCACCAGCGATTTGGCTACCACCCTGCTTCTTCAAGTCAGCAATCAGACTGTTCAGTAGGTTCAACCCACCGTCCAGCGTTTCACCGAACCGGTCTTCTTCAGAACGTACGACCTTGGCGATGTAGTCACTTTGCTTGAGCACGTCGGGGTAGTATGATTCCATGATCTTACCCACAACTGGGACTAATTGGTCCAAGAAGGCCCCTTCGATTCCCAGCTTTTGGCCGTTAACAATGGCCCGACGAATCAACCGACGGATAACGTAGCCGCGGCCTTCGTTTCCAGGCAAGGCCCCGTCACCAATCGCAAACGTAATGGCCCGCGCGTGGTCGGCAATCACCTTGAAGGACACGTCGTCTTCATGGTTGGCACCGTACTTCTTACCAGCACTGAGTTCCGCCGTCTTTTCGATGATTGGCAGGAATAAGTCGGTTTCAAAGTTAGTTTTGGCATTTTGGAAAATGGAAACGACCCGTTCGAGACCCATCCCCGTATCAATGTTCTTCCGAGGCAGTGGCTTGTAAGTGCCATCTGGCTCGTGGTTGAACTGGGAGAACACGATGTTCCAAACTTCAAGGTAACGTTCGTTTTCGCCACCAGGATAGTTTTCAGGATCGTCGTCGGCCAAATTGTTAAAGTCTTCGCCACGGTCGTAGAAAATTTCAGAGTCGGGACCAGAAGGCCCTTCACCAATGTCCCAGAAGTTATCTTCTACGGCAATGATGTGATCTGGGGCAACCCCTGCGGCTTCCCAGGCTTCCTTGGCATCGGTATCCTTAGGGTAAACCGTCATGAACAGTTTGTCTGGATCCCAGCCGAACCAGTCTGGTGACGTGAGTAATTCCCACGCCCAGTTGATGGCTTCCGTCTTGAAGTAATCCCCAACGGAGAAGTTCCCGAGCATTTCAAATAACGTGTGGTGCCGAGCAGTCTTCCCAACATTTTCGATATCGTTGGTCCGGATACTCTTCTGTGAACTGGTTAACCGTGGATTCTCAGGAACCACTTGGCCAGAGAAATACTTCTTCATCGTGGCAACCCCGGAGTTGATCCATAGCAACGACGGATCATCCTTGGGAACTAACGATGCACTGGGTTCGATGGTGTGGCCCTTAGACTGGAAAAAGTCCAGGTACATCTGGCGAATCTGACTACTACTTAGGTCTTTCATCTCTTAATACCTCCAAAAAAGTATAAAAAACACCGTTGCCCGTAAAGACGCCGAAGCGCGGTACCACTTTACTTGCAACGATGTTTTAATCGTTTACCTCTTAAACTCATAACGCTGAGTCGCGATGTAGCTGAGGGAGCGCCAGTAACCGACCGAATCGTTTTTCACAGCGACCAAAACGTTTCTGAAAATCGGTGAGTTACGGTATGTCCTCGAATGATATTTAATTGTCCATTAGAAATTATAGGTGGCAACCGCCGCCTTGTCAATCAAGGTTTACGATTAACTCGTGGTTAACATGTAAGTGATAGCCATTGCCTCCAGGCTGGTGAAAATGGACTGGAGCACTGAGGGCGGACGTCCAGAGTCAAAGTGCGGTCTCTGGACTTGTCCTTGAGCCGCCAAACCCGCATCTCAAGGGCACCAATTCTCTAAGCGGTAAACCGCAAGAGAATTCCCACAGCTGAGCCCATTTTCACCAGCCCTGCGGCTTCACACAGTGTTAAACCCGTTTCCTACTTTTCATCTAACTTACTAAATTCAATGAAACAGATGCCTACCACTAAAATTAACCTAGCCGGAGACAATCAGGGATGTAGCCTGCCGTGACAACGCTGTTAGACCGGGGTGACTTTCCTCGGCCTTACAGCGTGGGACGTATTTGGAAATTTGCCTGACTTTGGCAAGGTTTCAAATCGAGCTGGAAGCCCGCTCTTGGGCTGCAAGCGGTCCCCACAGCGGCGGAATCCCTGGTTGTCGCAGGCGGCAAAGGATAAGTTTATTGGTAACGGTCTGATTCGCGTTTGCGGCGCTTGCGTTCGTTACGGGCACTTTGACGTGCTGCCACCCGCTTCTCCTGATCCTTCCGCCGGTGAATTTCTTGCTTGATTTGGTGCTTGTAACCCGGCTTGATCTTCTTTTTCTTCTTCATGACGTAACCAATCAGCGATGGGTCAAGTTTTTCCGTACTCTTGTTCCGCTTCGTCCGCCGGTTCCGGTCGTAGGAATCCACGATTTCACCGTTGCTGATGCGCTTAGGCTGGAACTTAATGCCCATGGATTCGATTTCAGAAATCTTAGCTTCTTCATCTGGTGAGTACAACGTGATGGCCGTCCCAGGCATCCCCTGACGTCCCGTCCGACCAACCCGGTGGACGAAGAAGTCGAGATCTTCTGGAATATCGTCATTGATAACGTGTGAGACCCCTTCGATATCGATCCCGCGGGCAGCCAAATCAGTGGCAACCACGAATTGATACTGGAGGTTTTTGACCTCACGCATAACCCGCTTCCGTTCCCGTGGCTTGATGCCCCCATGAATCATGGCGACCTTTAAGCCTTGCGCCTTCAAGAAGTCGTTGATCTGTTCGACCCGCGTCTTCGTGTTAGCAAAGATCAGGACCAAGTAGGGTTCCCCCATCGTGATCAGCTGTAAGATCAGTTGGTTCCGGTTTTGCCCCTTGGTGGAGATCAACCAGTTATCGATGGTTGGCGAAATGATCGTGCTCGTTGGAATTTCTTCAACAACGGGATGGTTCATGTACTTACGCAGAAATGGATCCAGCCGCTGTGGAATCGTGGCGGAGAAGACCATCATCTGTAATTCTTTAGGCATCCGGCCGGCAATCTTGTCGACTTGGTCCAAGAATCCAAGGTCTAACGTCATATCTGCTTCATCGACAACGAATTGCCGCGTGGTGTGCACATCCAAGGCTTGGGATTGGATTAAATCCAAGACCCGGCCTGGTGTCCCAATAATCAGTTGGGGTTGATAGTGCCGCAGCTTGTTGACCTGGCGCTGCTTGTCGGTTCCCCCAACGTAATTTCCGATACGGATTTCAAATGGGGCTTCGGCAACCAACTGTTCAGCGGCCGTGTGAATCTGGTAAGCCAATTCCCGGCTAGGCGTCGTGATAACGGCCTGTACCTGATTTTCGGAAGTTAATTGGTTAAAAATTGGCAATAGGAAAGTGTGGGTCTTCCCACTCCCAGTTTGGGATTGGCCGACCACGTCTTTACCTGATGCAATGACGGGAATCAATTTTGCCTGAACGGCAGTGGGTTTCGTGAACCCAATCTTTTGCAAGGCCGTCATTAAATACGGTTGCAAGTTGAAAGCTTTAAAGTTTTCGGTCATTCATTTTCTCCTTTAGCGTTCGCCACTAACTCATCGAGCTCGTGGATCACTTGATCGATCTCAGCTTGGTCCTTGGCACCGGCACCACTGGCTAAAGCGTGACCGCCCCCACCGTGATTCTTCGCCAAGCCGTTGATGGAAGGCCCCTTCGACCGCAAACGAATGCGATACGTGTGGTCCTTAGACTCAACAAAAATGGCCCAAGCCACTACTGACGTAATCTTACCGGGTAATGGCACGATGGCAGAGGTTGAATCCCCCTTGCCCAAGCCAAAGGGTTCCACGACCTCATCACTCAACTTGAGATAAGCGGCCCCACTAGGTAAGATTTCCAAATTTTGATAAACATAAGCAGACAACTTCGCCACGGCCGGTGAAATTTCATCTTCGGCCTGGTTGACCTCGGTCGCTGAAAAGTTGTAGCCCATTAATTTGCCAGCGACCGCCATCGTGTTCCCCGTGGTTGCGGGATACATGAAGCGGCCAGTGTCACCCACGATACCGGCGTAGAGTAAGCGCGCAGCGTCATCGGGCATGGTTAATGCAGCCTCGTTCGCTGCGAACCAGTCGTATAACATCTCGGATGTGCTGGAAGCTTGGTCCAGGACCCATTGCAGGTCACCAAAGGCGTCCTCGTTAGGATGATGGTCAATCTTAACGACGGCCTTCCCCGTCGACCAGCGTTCGTCGTCGACTCGTGGCTGATTGGCCGTGTCCACAACGATCACCAAGGCGTCCTTGTAAGCTTCATCAGGAACCTCCTGATCAGCCTGTCCCATCCAGTCAAAGCCGGGATAGTGCTTACCAACTGCATAAACAGTCTTGTCAGGGAAGCTTTCCCGCAGGATGGCCCGCAGTGCGAGCTGAGCCCCGATACAGTCGGGATCTGGCCGCTGATGACGGTGGATGATGATTGTTTCATATTTTTTGATTTCTTCTAAAATGGCAGTTTCTATAGCCATGGTTGTTCACCTATTTTCTATCCGATTTACCAACGCAATTGCGTCGTTACCGCGTTTCAGTATACAAGTTTTACGGGGTAATTTCAAAGGAAGTCTTTCAGCCTTAGCGGTCCGGGTCAAACAAGGGCAGCTTTAGCTCTTCGAATGTTTGCGGTGCCAATCCCGTCAGAGTAATCCCTAGCAGCCGCACCTGCTCATCGTTACCGGCCACACTTTGATAAATTTCTAAGGCCATTTCGTAGTAGGTCGCCGCATCGTTAGTGATGAAGTCCGGCTGAGTCACCCGCTTGGTAATCGTATTGAACTCGCTGTCCCGCAATTTTAGAACCAGTGTCTTCCCGTGACGTTGCTTCTGCTTCACAGTTGCGGCCACCATCTCGGCCAGCCGCTGGAGCTGATTCTCCACTTCACCGGTCGTGGTCAGGGGCGGCCCATATGTCCGTTCCTTACCAATTGACTTGCGCTCACGCTGATATTCGACCGGCCGCTCATCGATACCACGGACCCGTTGATAGAGAATGTAGCCGAACTTGCCAAAGTCGTGAATCAACGCCAGCTGACTACGTTCGTATAAATCCGCCCCATTTAAGATACCCAGCTCATGCATCTTAGGTACGGTCTTCTTCCCGACCCCCCGAAACCGTTCGATCGGTAATGCCATCAGGAAATCGTGAGCGTCCTCGGGGAGAATCACGCAGACCCCCACCGGCTTTCGAAAGTCGGAGGCTTCCTTCGCCAAAAACTTACTGTAGGAAATTCCGGTCGAACAGGTCAGATGCGTCTGATCAAAAATTTCAGCCTGAATCGCATGAGCCACCTGCACCGCGGAATGTAGGTGGTGCTTGTTTTCGGTCACGTCCAAGTAGGCTTCATCGAAGGCCACCGTTTCAATCTTGTCCGTGTACTCGTGAAAGATGGCGTGAATCTGGTCAGAAATTTCGCGGTAACGGGGAAAGTCTGGCGTCTTGAAAATCGCTTTGGGACACAGTTTCAGCGCCTCGTTGGCGTTCATTGCCGAATGCACGCCGGTCTGCCGAGCAATGTAATTGGCGGTAGTCACGACGCCCCGACCACCCGTCTTACGCGGATCTTGGGCCACAATTAGGGGATGGCCCTTGAATTCCGGATGATCGCGCTCCTCAATGGATGCGTAGAAGGCGTCCATGTCGACGTGAATGATTTTACGTTGCGTAAATTTAGCTGCCGGTTGCATCGTGGCCACCTCCCAGTATGGCATAGGCTTTCCTAAATTATAATCGAACACGCGTTTGTCCACAACTAAAATTATCGCTGGGTTAGCAACACAGTGTCGCCTGCGGCTGCCACTGGTTGTTAACCCAGCGTGCTCTAATTTTTTCCAATGACATAATTCAGCAATTTCGACTACAAGTTACCACTTAGTAAAGTTATCATCCAAACCGACAAGCCATGCTTCAAGCAGTAGCTAAACCCAAGCATCCGCCATTCACAGCACTTCATACCAGTAACCAATTTGGGGCTACCCTAATCATTTCTAATACTTTATAAAAAAGATGCGACTGAATTGGCAAAAATTACATTAGTAATAAGTAAAGGGAGGCACTACGTTGAGTGACCAAAATAGAATTTTTCTCTATCATCAAACAAAATCATCAATGTGGCCAGAGGCGAAATAGCATCCATGTTTAGCGGAACAAAAAAGACCGACACAGATTGCGTCAGTCTCCTAACTCACCGTCAAACTCGTTGCCAGTGAGTCACTCTAAACTTATTTAGCTGCGTCGTCCTTGTCAGCACTGTCGTCAGCGGCTGCACTGTCGGCCGTGTCAGCTGAATCATCAGCAGCACTTTCAGCAGGTTTGTCGTCACTAGCTGCTTCACTCGTTGCTGCGGCAACGGGTGCCGTAACAGCAGCTGGAGCTTGCGCCGTAACCGTTGAGATAGCCCGTAAGTCGAAGACCAAGTAGATGCCATCGCAATCCAAAGTAACGGTCTTGTCAGCATCGTTAATTTCATCAATGACACCATGCAGGCGACCGATGGTAACAACGTGGTCACCCTTCTTTAATTCACTCATCATATCCTTGTGCTTCTTTTGTTGCTTTTGTTGTGGCCGCAACATTAAGAAATACATCAAGGCTAAAAAGATCACTAAGATAATGATCGTTGAATACTGGCTAGCGCCGCCAGCTGCAATTACAAAGTTTCCTAACACTTTCGTTCACTCCTTCATATCGTCTCTATTGAACCACTTTACCAGAACCAAGGGATTCCGTCCAATTATTTCTAGAAGTTCTTGGGATGTTCGGTATTATAATGACATTTTTAAAAAGTAATTTGTCGTCTTCCCAAATAATTAGTCTAGTCGTGATCCTGATTGGGCATCGGTAGTCCCAAATGGGCGTAACCGGCAGCCGTCACTACTCGTCCCCGCGCCGTACGTTTCAAATAACCGCGCTGAAGCAGGTAAGGTTCGTACATCGCTGCCACCGTTTCCGTCTCCTCACCAATGTTGGCCGCCAGGGTGTTTAACCCAACTGGCCCACCATCGTAGTAGTCGATCATCGTCGTCAACAGCTTCACATCGGTTGGATCAAGCCCCGCCGAATCAACCCGTAACAACGTCAACGCGTGGTCGACGATTGCCCGGTCGATAGTGGAGTGATCCGGCGACACTTCGGCGAAGTCCCGAATCCGCTTCAACAACCGGTTTGCAATCCGAGGCGTCCCCCGCGACCGCAAGGCAACTTCGTGGGCCCCATCGGTCGCAATCGTCGTGTTGAAGATATCGGCGGAACGTTCCACGATGTCCTGCAGATCACGCGTTTCATAATAGGCCATGTGTTCCACGATGCCGAAACGATCTCGCAACGGTGCCGACAACAAACCGGCCCGGGTGGTCGCCCCAATCAGCGTGAACGGCGGCAATGGGAAATGCACGGGATGGGCGGTTGGCCCCTGCCCAACGACAATGTCGATGTAGAAATCTTCCATTGCCGAGTACAACATTTCCTCAACAATCTTTGGCAACCGGTGAATTTCATCGATGAAGAGAATGTCGCCGGGCTGAAGCTCGTTGAGTAACGCCACTAAGTCTCCAGGCTTCTCGATGGCTGGCCCACTGGTCGTCCGAATGTGGACGGCCATTTCGTTAGCAATTACCATCGCCAACGTCGTCTTCCCCAAGCCAGGTGGTCCGTAGAGGAGAACGTGATCAAGCGATTCTTCACGCTGTTTTGCCGCCTGAATGTACACGCTCAGCTCATGTTTAATGGGATCTTGGCCAATATATTGAGCCAACGTTTGTGGTCGCAGTGATTTTTCAATTGAGTCTTCGCTATCGTCCGCAGGTTCGGGTGATACTAAGCGATCTTCATCAGCCATCGTTCCGCCTCCTTTCGTTTGTTTCAACTAGTTTTTTCGATTGTCGCTTACGGCGGTCAGAAATTCTACCTGCTGTGGGGATCGGTGAAATCCTCGACCTCCTCCAGCTAGGCTATTCGTTAACATTTTTTAAAATACGAAAAAGTCATTCTTTCACCATGAATATAACAATTTTTACACAACAATTCAGTCACGCTTAGTTCGTCAACAACCGTAGTCCCTCACTCAGGTAGTCGTTCGTTGACTTGCCAGCAAATTGCTTTAATTTCGGCGTAATCTTCTTGACAGCCGTCTCGCGATAACCTAAAGCGGTCAAGGCCGCGATGGCGTCGTCCAATTCGGGATTGGTGCCATCGGTCGCGGCAACTTCTGGTGTGAACAAGTCACCATCATCGACGGGTGCCAGATCATCCAGCTTGTTCTGGAGATCCAAGACGATTTGCCCAGCCGTTTTCTTACCAACACCCGGGAACTTCGTCAAGAAGCTAACGTCGTTGGTCCGAATGGCCTGCATCAAGCCTTGATGATCCGGATTGGCCAGAATTGCCAGGGCACTCTTCGGTCCAATTCCATTCACGTTGATCAGCTTCAAGAAAAGCTGCTTTTCCGCAAAATCCTGGAACCCATAGAGCGTCTGAGCACTGTCACTAACCGCTTGATACACGTAAATCGTCACAGCTTGGCCGTCGGTGCTGACTTGGTAGCGGTAGGGATTGGCCGTGTTGACCAGATACCCCACCCCATTTACATCAATAACCACGTGGTCGGGGTAAACCGCCGCAATGGTGCCATGGAGGTATTCATACATGACCAGTCTAATCTCCTTTAAGAAAACATATGTTTGCTTTTTAAATTGTACCATATTCCCATCAAACCTGCAGTGAATTCCACAAATTTAGTAGGACTGGCGAAAAGACGACAAGAGTAGCGAATAACTGAAACATACGCGACGTGAGCGCGCACATCTCCAGCCGTGAGGGCGGTGCAAATAAACTCAGCCGTGGGAATTCCCTTAGTGGTGCTTTTACCACTTAGGGAATTGGTGCCTTTGAAACTCGGTTCTCAGCGGTTCAAAGCAAGCCCGGAGACCGTTCTTTGGCTCCGGGCGATCCGCCCACCGCGCTCCGGTTTATTTGCACCGCCCGGCAAGGCGAAGTTACCCACTATCTAGTCGCAATGTTCACGGTTATTCGCCCCAGTCGTCGCCGCTGTGGTGGGGATCTTGGATACGCTTGAACAGCTTCTCTAAGTCCTGATCCGTAAAGTGCACTAGCACCGGCCGGCCGTGAGGACAATTAAACGGATTCTCTGCCGTCGCCAACTTTTTCAGCAGAGCCCGTGCCTGTTGATCGTCCAAGTGATGATTGGCCTTGATGGCACGTTTACAACTCATCATGATGGCCGTCTTCTCACGGAAGGCCGCCACGGAAATCTTACCATCCTTCAAAACCCAATCGATCATTTCCTTAATCGTATCGGTCTCCTGCCCAGCCTTAAACCAGGTCGGATGCTCGTGAACAATGAAGCTGTTCGGGCCAAAGGATTCCAAGTGGATACCAACACTACTCAGCGTCTCCACGTGGTTGCTCAGTTCCAGAACATCAGTCGTCGGGTAATCCAAAACAATTGGCACCAACAACTTCTGCTCGTCATCGCTAACTTCACCGATGGCTTGGCGGTAGAACTCATAGTTGACCCGTTCCTGAGCGGCGTGTTGGTCGATCAGATACAAGCCATCATCGGCCTCTGCCAACAGATACGTCCCGTGAACCTGCCCCAGGTAACGCAGTTCGGGAAAACGCTGCTGTGGTTGTGCCTGGGTTAGTTGCGTGGCTTCTGGGACTGTCTCAATGGGTTGGCTGGCCATTGCTGGTTGCTCGGCCGCCGATTCAGTTGCTTTACTCATCCCCAGTGGCGCAGCGGGCTGCTCGGTCCGATATTTCTCATCAAATGCCTGCACGGCGGGTAGCTTAAAGTCCCCCCGCGCATGGATCACGACCGGTTCAACCGGAACCTCTTCCGGCGTCTCCAATGGTTGTGGCCCCCGCTTGATGGGCGCGGCTGATGATGCGTCAGTCCCCGCACTAGGTTGACTCGCCACCGATGTTGGTTGCGTCACCGCTGGCCGTGGTTGCGGTGCACTGGAGAACTCATACTTAGTCGAGGCATCATTTAACGCCATCGTCAGTTGATCAGTGGCCGGTTCCGGCGTCTTCTTTTGCTTTGGTAACTCGCTAAAAACATCCGGAATCAGATTTTCCGTGGAGAGCCGCTTGAACACAGTCTCCTGAATCAGCTGGGTCAGCTCCGGTTCCTGACTGATGCGGACTTCCTGCTTGGTTGGATGCACGTTAACGTCAACTAGCAGCGGGTCCATCTTGATATCAAGCACAGCCAGTGGATACCGGCCGACCATCAGCTTTGACCCATAACCAGCAATCAGCGCTTTACTCAGCTGAAAATTGTGAATGTATCGCCCGTTGAGCAGTAGTGAAATATATTGCCGACTTGCCCGTGTCAATTCTGGTAGGCTCACGTAGCCGGTCACCTTGAAGTCCGGGTTGGCCCCGTTAATGGCGACCATCTTCCGGGCACTCTGCACGCCATAGATCCCAGCAATCACCTGCTGCAGGTCGCCCCGCCCGGTCGTCCGCGTCAGTTCACGCCCGTTGTGTACCAGTGAAAAGGCCACATCGGGATAGCTCAGAGCCAGTCGGTTCACGATATCCGTGATACGCGCCAACTCGGTCGCCGGTGACTTCAGGTATTTCAAGCGTGCCGGGACGTTGCCAAAGAGGTCCTTGACCGTTACCGAGGTACCCTTTCGCGCGGCTGCAGCGGTGTGCTCCTTGATGACGCCACCCACGTTATGGATCAACGTGCCGACACCCCCAGTTGAAGTCGTCAGGGTCACATCGGCCACGGAAGCGATACTGGGCAGCGCTTCACCACGGAACCCGAGCGACTTGATGCGAAAGAGGTCCTTGCGATCCGTGATCTTACTGGTAGCGTGCCGCTTGAAGGCCATTTCGGCGTCTTCGTCAGCGATCCCGTCACCATCATCGACCACGACGATTCGTTTCAAGCCGGCTTCTTCCACCGTGATGTCGATCTGCTTGCTGTGCGCATCAACGGCATTTTCCACCAATTCTTTGACGACGGATGCGGGCCGTTCAACCACTTCACCCGCTGCGATTTGGTCGGCCAGTACCGACGCTAACTCATGAATTTTAGGCATGTACGACCCTTCCTCTCAGACTTACTTAGATAATTTTTGTTGCCACTTGTAGACCTGACTCATCACGTCCATCGGCGTCATCCCCATCAGGTTCAGGTGACTCAGTTGTTCGATAACCTTAGCTTGGGCCGGATTCATTTCCGGTTCATCGCTAAATAGCGACAATTGTTGATCCGTAGCCGCCGTTGCGGGTGTTCCTTCAGCGGGAGCGACCGGCTCATCTGACGTCGGCGTTGCTTCCGCGGACACCTCAGTCGGTGTGTCGACTGACGGACTAGTCGTCGCGGACTCAGTTGGTGTGCTAGTCTTTTCCGTCTCTGAGGTTTGCTCACTAGGCACCGCCACGACTGGTTTTTCAGCGGCTTCCTCTTCCAAATCAGTCAGGATTACTTCTGCCCGTTGCAATAACGGTGTTGGCATCCCCGCCAATTTAGCAACGTGAATCCCGTAGGACTTGTCGGCAGGACCCGGCTGCATTTGGTGCAAGAAGACCAAGTCCCCGTCACGTTCAACGGCGCCCACGTGGACGTTGCGCAACTGCTTTAAGGAGTCTTCCAGTGCGGTCAGTTCGTGGTAGTGGGTCGAGAACAGGGTTTTGGCATGCACCTTGTCGTGGACGAATTCAATGATTGCTTGCGCTAAGGCCATTCCATCGTAGGTCGCGGTCCCTCGACCAATTTCGTCGAATAGAATCAGACTGTTGGCAGTGGCGTGGCTCAACGCACGGTTAGCTTCCTGCATTTCGACCATGAAGGTACTTTGGCCGGAAATCAGGTCATCGGCCGCCCCAATGCGCGTGAAGATCTGGTCAAAGACGGGCATCTGCGCGGCTTCAGCCGGCACGAAACACCCCATCTGTGCCATGATCACGGTCAGCGCCAGTTGACGCATGTAGGTACTCTTCCCGGACATGTTGGGCCCAGTGATCAGGAGAACGTTGGTCTGATCATCCATGGAAACATCGTTTGGCACGTAGGATTGTCGGCCCAATACCTTTTCCACGACCGGATGCCGGCCCTGAGTGATTTCCAAATCATGACCCGCGATCAACGTAGGTTTCACAAAGTGGTAGTCTTCACTGACCACGGCAAAGCTCTGAAGAACGTCCAGGCTGGCAATAGTCGCTGCCAGCTTCTGTAGCCGCGTAATGGCCTTCTTGACCTGTTCACGCAGGTCAACGAACAATTTGTATTCGAGCGCCGTGGACTTCTCCTCGGCTTCCAAAATCAAGTGTTCCTTTTCCTTCAGTTCTGGTGTGGAGAACCGTTCGGCATTGGCTAGTGTCTGCTTACGTTCGTACCGGTCAGCGGGCAACTTATCGAGGTTGACCTTGGTCACTTCGATGTAGTAGCCAAAGACGTGATTGTACCCGATCTTTAAGTTATTGATCCCGGTCACTTCACGCTCGTGAGCCTCCATTTCGGCCAGCCACTGCTTACCATTACGCATGGCGTCACGGTACTCATCGAGTTGGTCACTGTAGCCGTCACGAATCACACCACCGTCCGTCACGGACAACGGCGGCTCGGGCGTGATGGCATCCCGAATGGCCTCGGCCACGTCCTCTACCGGATCGAGCCCGTTGAGCATGGGTTCAAAGACTTTTTCGCCCAAATCGCCAATCGTATGGGCGATCTGGGGAACCTGTTCGAGCGAGGTCTGTAACTGAATCAGGTCACGCCCATTGACGCTCCCAAAGGCAACCCGGCCAGCAAGACGTTCCAAGTCATAGACCTTGACCAATTCGGCTTGCAGGTTACTGCGTTCGAAATAGTGATCGAGTAAGACGCCGACTTTTTCCTGACGATCTTCGATTTGACCGCGATCAATCAATGGCCGATCCAGCCACTGCTTCAGCAGGCGCCCACCCATGGCCGTCTTGGTTTCATCAAGCAGCCAGAGTAAGGTCCCCGACTTCTTCTTGGTCCGTAAATTCTGGGTGATTTCTAGGTTTGACTGTGAGGAATGATCCATCTTCAGAAAGGCCGCCGGTTGGTAAGCCACAGCCCGCTGTAAATGCGCTAGGCTGCGTTTCTGCGTAACCGTCACGTAAGTCACTAAGACACCAATGACCTGCTTCAAAAGGTCACTGGTCAGGTCCTGTTCCACGTAACTCAGTTCAGAACTGCTCTGGATGTCGTTCTGTGACGAAATCATCAGGCCTAACTGCTTACACCGGTCCTGCACCGTTTGGCTGACCGTGGTATCAATAACGACTTCCTTTGTCTGTAGACTCATCAGTTCATTGATAACGGTATCGACCGTGTTCAGTTCGGCTGCCTTCAATTCACCGGTCGACAGGTCGGTATACGCCAGCCCATAGTGCGTGGCATCGATCATGGTGAGTGCCGTTAAGTAGTTGTTACGTTTGGCCCCCGCTGCACCAGTATCCGTCTGAGTCCCAGGCGTAACCAGTTGAATAACCTCGCGCTTAACCATCCCTTTAGCCAGTTTAGGATCTTCCATCTGCTCACAAATGGCGACCTTGTAGCCTTGATCGACTAGGATGTCGATGTAGCTCTGCACGGCCTTGTGCGGTACCCCACACATGGGAATAGGATTTTTAGCACTGTGACTCCGTGTGGTCAGGGTCAACTCAAGCAGTTGAGACCCTTTTACGGCGTCCTCGTTAAACATTTCATAGAAGTCCCCGAGTCGGTAAAACAGGAAGGCATCGGGATACTGGTCCTTAATTTTTTGATATTGCTCCATCATGGGCGTCGTTTTCGTCATGGAAATTGGTTCATCCTTTCACTTCACTAAAACTTAGCTTTGGTACGGGTGTTGCGGACTGATTAAAATCGGTCGAATCCGTGAGGCGTGACCGGTCTTGTCGTTTAAATCAATGACACAGCCGGATAAGAGTCCCGCACCCTTTTCTTGAACGGTGTAGCGGGTTGGCCGCTGGTTTTCGAAACGTTCGATCACGCTGTCAGCCTGCATCCCCAGGACGCTATCGGCCGGACCAGTCATGCCGACTTCCGTTAAGAAAGCCGTCCCGTGCTTCAACACTTGAGCATCACTAGTCTGAACGTGGGTGTGCGTACCGACCACCGCAGACAATTGTCCGTCATAACGCATAGCAAAGGCGCGCTTCTCACTGGTCGTCTCAGCGTGGAAATCGACGAAGACAAAGTCAGTATCCAATTCGGGTAAGAGATGTTTCATCGTCGCAAAGGGATCATCCATGGGGTTCATGAAGACCCGGCCCTGCATGTTCACCACTGCCAGCACTTGTTGGTTAACCTTAACCTTGGTCCACCCTTGGCCCGGCGTGTTGTCACCAGGAAAGTTAGCGGGCCGAACCAGGCGATTGGCACCGCCAATAAAATCATAGAGTTCGGCGTTATCCCAAGTATGGTTCCCCATGGTGACCACGTCGGCCCCGTCCTTTAACAGTTGCTTGTAGATACTTTGACTGATCCCACGCCCAACTGGGGTTGAATTTTCCCCGTTGACGATGGTGACTTGGGGCTTCAAGTCCCGTTTTAATTGCGGCAGGTACTCGTGAATCATGTCCACACCGATATTTCCAACAACGTCACCAACAAAAAGAATACGCATCTTCGTTCCCCTATCTGTGACCCCACGTGGGCCCTCATTGACCGGTCTGCCCGATCATTTTTATTATTTAACCAAACATCTAAAAGCGCGACTGCGGCGGCCAGAAATTCCACCTGCTGTGGGGAAGAGTGGTCTTGCACCTCGACTTGAAACCGCAAGAAACACGCGTTTTCAAGCTCATCCCATGGCCTAGGCTGTCAAAAAACGTCAGCCAACGCCATCGTCACGGCCGGTTACATTTCTGACCGCTTCCGCCTTAAAATAGTTATTAACCGTATTTTATCAATCCATAGTTACCGCAATGGTTTGATGACTATCGCTCATATTGAATGATCTGGATCTGTTCAACATAACTCTGTCAATTGCATACGGTCTATTTTACCATGGATTAACCGCTAATGACGTAAAAAAGCTAGGACCATAATTGGCCTAGCTTCTCTGACTTATTTCGCATATTCAACTGACCGGACTTCCCGAATGACGGAAACTTTGACGTGACCTGGATAATCCAAGTCGCCCTCAATCTGCTTCTTAATGTCTCGTGCCAAGACAACGGCATCCGTATCGGAAATCTTCTCTGGCCGTACGATGACTCTCACTTCACGTCCCGCTTGGATGGCGAAACTGTGGTCGACCCCATCAAAGGCATCGGCAATCGTTTCTAACTTGTCTAAACGGTGAATGTAGCTTTCAAGAGAATCAGAGCGTGCGCCTGGGCGGGTTGCCGAAATGACATCGGCGGTCCCAACCAGTTCCGCAATCACAGACTGCGAAGCCGTTTCATCCGCTTGAGCGGCGATGGCGTTTACTACGACGGGACTCTCACGATATTTCTTCGCGAGATCGACCCCAGTCGTAATGTAAGAGCTGTCGTCTTCATGTTCAGCGGCGCGGCCAATATCATGTAATAATCCTGCACGTTTTGCTAACGTAACATCCTCACCGAGTTCAGCGGCTAAGACCCCAGTGATCTTGGCAACCTCAATTGAATGGGCTAAAGCGTTCTGCCCATGAGAAATTCGGAAATTCAAGCGACCGACCAACTTGACCAATTCGGGATGCATTGAGTGAATCCCAAGGTCAAAGGTCGTTTGCTCGCCAAGCTCCCGGACGTGTTCGTCCAGTTCTTTCTTGGCTTTAGCCACCATTTCCTCAATCCGTGCCGGATGAATCCGACCGTCTTGAATCAACTTCTCTAAGGCAATCTTCGCAACTTCTCGCCGTAATGGGTCGAAGCCACTTAAGACGACAGCTTCCGGCGTATCATCGATAATCAAATCAATACCGGTCAACGTTTCCAGCGTCCGAATATTCCGACCTTCACGACCGATGATTCGGCCCTTCATGTCATCATTAGGCAACGTCACCACAGAAATTGTGGTTTCGGTAACCATGTCGGCAGCGCTGCGTTGAATCGCTGACACAATCAGGTCCTTGGCGTTGGCCTCGGCCGTCTTGCGAGCTGACTCTTCGCTTTCCTTGATCATTTTTGCGCGTTCGCCTGCCAGAGCCGTCTTGGCCTCTGAAATAATCAGGTCCCGTGCATCGTCCTGGGATAAGGCGGCAACAGCTTCCACTGCTTCCTGCCGTTTTTCAATCAGTGAGTCTGCTTGTTGTTGCTTCTTGGCTAAATTCTGTTCTTCACCACTAAGCTTTTTGTCTCGGCGGTTCAACGAATTCTCGCGTTTTTCCAGAGAGTTGTCTTTCCGGTCTAACGTTTCTTCTCGTTGAATCAAACGGTCTTCTTGCTTCTGAACTTCGGCACGACGTTCTTTCAGCTCTTGTTCGACTTCCGCGCGATACTTGTGACTGTCCTCTTTGGCCTCTAAAAGCGCCTCTTTAGTAGCAGTCTCAGCTTGTTTTTTGGCTTCGGCAAGGACACCTTGTGCAGTGAACTTGGCAGCATCTAGCTTACGTTCGTAGACAGATTTACGATAATAATACCCGCCCACGACACCAACAACGATAGCGATGATTGCGAGGATTATAATTGGAACACTCATGATTCCACCTCCGCATCATCAAAAATGACTAATTTAAAAATCAGACTTTTCAAGATGTTGATATGATAACTGACGCAACTTCAATTTTAATGGTTGCCATCAACGCTGTCAACTAAACTCCTCGGAAAGTGCTACCAATTTCGCCATTCATGCGTTGCCGGTGCTCCCCGCTACGCCATCAAGGTATGAAAAAGGTTCGGAACCTGAATCCCGAACCTTACGCCCTACTTGCCTTGTGGCTTGTTGGGAATCAATTCACTTTGTTGCGTTGCTGGCTTCTTGCCATCCTTCTTGGACTTTGACGCGTCCTTGGTGGCATCGGCCTTTGTGGCGTCATCCTTCTTGGGAGCTGACGCCTCGTCACCATCGACGTTGACTCCATACGCTGTTCGAACCCGCGTATTAACTTCAGCCATCATGTCAGGGTGATCAGCCAGATACTTCTTGGCATTTTCACGCCCTTGACCAATCCGGTCTTCACCGTAGGAGTACCAAGACCCACTCTTATCAACGATGTCTTTTTCAACCGCCATGTCTAAGAGTTCACCGGTCTGGGAAATCCCTTGACCATACATGATGTCGACTTCAGCCCGCTTGAATGGTGAAGCCACCTTGTTCTTAACGACTTTGATCCGTGTCCGGTTCCCGATAACATCGGTCCCGTCCTTGATCTGTTCCGCCCGGCGAACTTCCAACCGAACCGTTGCGTAGAACTTCAGTGCCCGACCACCAGGCGTGGTTTCAGGGTTACCAAACATAACCCCAACTTTTTCCCGAATTTGGTTAATAAACAGGGCAATCGTCTTTGTTTTGTTGATTGAACCAGAGAGCTTCCGTAAGGCTTGGGACATCATCCGCGCTTGTAACCCCACGTGGGCGTCTCCCATTTCACCTTCGATTTCAGCTCGAGGAACCAATGCGGCCACGGAATCCACGACCACAATGTCAACGGCACCACTAGAAATCAGAGCATCCGCAATTTCTAGCCCTTGTTCACCAGTATCTGGTTGTGACAGCAAGAGACTGTCGATGTCGACACCCAATGCCGTTGCGTAGGCTGGATCCAAGGCGTTTTCAGCATCAATATAAGCTGCTGTCCCGCCCCGCTTCTGAACTTCAGCGACCGCGTGCAAAGCTACCGTGGTCTTCCCTGAAGATTCTGGTCCGTAGATTTCTACGATTCGTCCACGAGGATAGCCACCGACTCCTAAAGCCACATCAAGGGCTAACGAGCCAGAAGGCACAGTCTCCACCTGCATATTGGTGTTGTCACCTAACCGCATAATGGAGCCCTTACCAAAGTCTTTTTCAATTTTCTTCAGCGCTTTGTCCAGCGCCGCTTGTCGTTCGTCAGCCATCAAAATCCTCCTTAGGTGCGTTACATTTCAAGTAATACTATACCGATATGTTCGTCAAAAAGCAAGTAAAAAGAGAACAATTGTTCCCATTATTTTGGACCCCGTAGAACCCGTCGTAACCAATCCAGCGCTTGCATCACAGCTCGCTCCCGAACCTTCGCGCGATTACCGGTCAGATGCACCAGCTTGGCTTGTGGGGCTTGGTTGCGTTGCGCCAACCCTAACCACACCGTCCCGGCGGGCTGACCTTCAAGAGCATCCGGACCCGCGACGCCGGTAAAACTAAGCGCAAAGTCCGTATTCAACTTCTCACGAGAGCGTTCCGCCATCTCCTGGGCCGTATGTTCACTAACCACACCGTCTGTATCGATAACCTGCTGCGGAATGCCTAGCAAGTCACGTTTGGCATCATTGGCGTAAGTTACAAAACCGCCTGGAAAGACGGCCGAGACCCCGGGGACATCCCCCAAGGTGCTCTGAAACTTACCAGCGGTCAAGCTTTCCGCCGCCGTAATCGTCAGGTGCCAATCAATCAAGGTGTTCACCACGACCTGTGCCAGACTATTATCATCGCCATAACCGTAAAGGAAGTCCCCCACGCGATTCTGAATCGTCGCCGTCATGTCATCCAATAACTGATTACCAGCCGCCGTAGACGATGCTGCGGCCGTCAAACGCAACGTGACCTCATTGACCTTAGCGTACGGCGCAATCGTTGGATTAGTCTGTTCGTCGATCAAATCGGCCAATTGCGTCACCAACTCGGCTTCACCGATACCGAAGAACCGCAGGACGCGTGACACTAAGAATTCTTGGCGCCGATAAGCCTGTTTCAGCCGCGGTAACGCCTCATTTTCAAACATGGGTTCCAATTCGCTGGGTGGTCCGGGTAGCAGCATCAGGTCTGCCCCATGAGGATCGCGGTAGAAGGACCCTACAGCCATCCCCGTGCTGTTCTTGAGTAGTGTGCTGCCAGCTAAGTAAAGTGCCTGCAAGCGATTATTAGGGGTCAATTTCTGTCCAGTCGTCGCAAAGTGCCGTTGAATCTTGGCCATGGCTGGTGCGTCTTCAACTAACTTAACCCCTAATAGTTGAGCCACCGTCTGTTTCGTCAAATCATCTTTGGTCGGTCCGAGGCCCCCACTGATGACCACCAGATCACTACGCGACCGTGCCTGATTGACCACCGTCGTTAGCCGATCGGCGTTGTCCCCAACGAGAGAATGATAATAGACCTCAATCCCGGCATCCGCCAATCCCTGCGCAATGTAGGCCGAGTTCGTATCCACGACTTGCCCCAGCAAGATTTCTGTCCCGACCGCAATAATTTCCGCTTGCATGTTACCCCTCCTGCAGGTTACTTAACTTAACTCCGTAAAAAATCCGAAATTACACGTCAAACACCCAAAGTTTTTAAAAAAAGTTTTTCTTTCTCATTTAGTCAAACCCACTTCAACTAGCCAAACGGCCTATCGGGCAAGACTTTGACCACCAGTCGCGTGATAAAACCGCGTGCCGGGTCTCTCATTTAATTTTTCAATTACAGTTTCAAGCATAACACCGGCGGCCAAAAATCACCGTCAATTACATTCAAAATATGGCACTTTTTTGAAAGGCGTTCCAAATTCCATGTAGGAAGAACCACTCTCAAAATTGACGTTAAAGCCAAGATAACCCCCGCCAAACAAATCGACGGAGGTTACCAGATTTTAAATACAATGATTAATAGACTGCTTTACATATATCCTCATAACCGCACATAGCCAGCACACAGAATAATGACGACATCCATGTCAGCCGTGAAGGCGGCGAAAATAGGCTCAGCTGTGGGAATTATCTTAGCGCATTTCGCTTAGATAATTGGTGGTCTTGAGACGCAATCTTCAGCGGCTTAAGACCAAGTTCCGAGACCGCTCTATGGCTCGAAACGTCCGCCCACAGCGCCCCGGTCTATTTTCACCGCCCGGTAGGCGTAATGAATGGCGCTTTTTATTCTGCGGAAGAGTCGGCGAAGACTTGCCGGTTTTGCACGAAGTAGTCAATCCCAGAGTAAATCGTGAAGAACAGGCAAATGTAGAAGAAGATCAACGCCATTGGAATGTGAATCGTCGCGAAACCAATGTTGTTCAGCAACAGGAGAATGATCCCAACCATCTGTGTAGTGGTCTTGATCTTTCCTGGCCAAGCAGCGGCCAACACGCGGCCACCCGTTTCCACAACGATCAGGCGTAAGCCCGTCACAGCTAATTCCCGGCAGACAATGATTGCGGCACCCCAAGCAGGAATGGCGCCCATGTCGACCAGCAAGATGAAGGCGGTCATGACAATCATCTTGTCCGCCAAAGGATCGGCGAATTTCCCGAAGTTAGTGACCAAGTGCTGCCGCCGGGCAATCTGACCATCCAGGAAGTCGGTGATTGAGGCCACGGCAAAGACGATGGCTCCCCAGACTTGGGTAACCGGAATCGAGGTTCCGAGCCACACAACATTTCCCCAGTCGAGCGGGAGAACCAGTAACAACAGAAATACGGGAATCAAAATGATCCGCACAATGGTTAAGCGATTTGGTACGTTCACGAACTTTTCCTCCTTAAACATCTCTCACGAAAAAAGCGAGGCGGTCGCCACGGACCGACCCGCTTCTCCATTACTTGAATTCCAAAGTAACCGTCTGAACCTGACTCGTCGTTGTTGCGCTCGTGCTGGATCTCGTCGTAGTCGTTGTTGTATCAGAGGTTGAACTGCTAGTAGCTGAACTGGTTGCGGTAGCTGACGTAAAGTCAAACGTCTTGCCATCAACCTTAACCTTCGTTGCGGGAGCATTCCCAAACTTAAAGGTTACACTCGTTGCAGAACTTGGGATGTTCATCGTGTGAGACGTAGCTGAAGACAAGGTACCTTGCCAAGTCGTTGCGCCACCAACACTAACGGCAACCCATGCGCTGCTAGAAGCAGACAGGGCAACTTTTGGCTTGGATGAAGCGTTCTTCATTTCCCAAGTTGAACCGGAAGTTGTCGTGCTCAGTTGCTTGAAGCTAGGCGTCTTAGCCTTCTTTGAAGAAGACTTAGACGACGTACTGCTAGACTTCGAACTGCTGCTAGAAGACTTGTTAGAACTGCCGGAGACGCTGACAGAACTACTATCGACGTTATCCTTCTTGGTGTTGCTCCCATTATGGGAAGCAGCGACCCAGATGCCGACCAACACGACAAGCACGACGATAACGATCCCAATCACTGGAATTGTCCGCCGTAACTTGACGTAACGGTCATCGACCTTCCGTTGTTGCGAACGGGTCTCCGGATTGTTTTCGTTGACCTTGTCCACGTACTCCTGCGTTTGCGTGCTAGGCAACGCACTGTCAAATTGCTTTAAGAGTTCTGCGCCGTCCAAGTCGACCATATCCGCGTATTGCTTGATGAATGCCCGCACGTAAAAGTCGCCGGGAAGTTCATCGAAGTTTTGGTCCTCAATCGCAATGAGGTACCGCTTTTGGATTTTAGTCGTCTGTTGCAGGTCATCCAACGTGAAGCCCTTAGCAATCCGGGCGTCGCGCAGGGTTTTCCCCAATGTTATTTTGTTTTCACTCATTTTTAATTCTCCACCTGTTCAAAATTTCTCTACTAGCAGTATAGCATAGGCACCCTGTCATTTTCAGCGACAGGCCCCAGAATTCACGATTTAACTGTTTCTTAAACTCCGGTTAGGGTAAAATCGTATAAACCGTTGCCTGGCTCTGGTCCAAGAAGGCCTTAGCCGCCGTCAATAGCTCGTCAAAGGTCAACTGTTCCAAGATAGCCAGTTCGTCAAAGATGGTGGTACCATCAAAAAGTGGTCCATCATACTGGTTGGCGATGCCTTCCACGGAGTTAATCGCCCCCACAATCCGGCCAATAGCCTCACGCTTGACCAAATCAAATTGTGGCTTGGCAGCAATGAGTTGTGCGGGCGCATTCTTGAGAATGGCCGTCAGTTCACTGGCAAACTGCTCTGGTTGGTCGGTGTCCCCTGCCAACTGGGCAAAGTGCGCCCCCCGCTGAACCTGAAAGTCATAACCAAAGCTATCATCGATCACGTTGGCATCGTACAGTCGCAGATAATTATCCCCGGTATCATTAAATAGCAGGTCAAACATCAGTGAAACGGCCACACTATAGGTTAAACCAGCCCGACCGGCGGGCACCTCATCGAAGCCACGTAGGCCAATGTTGACCTTGGGCCGCGTCAACGTCAAATGCCGCGTTGTTGCTGGCACAATATCCGCTGGCTTTGCCTGTGGCGACGGAATCCGCGTAATCGGTTCGTTAGGCGCAAAGGTCTTCGCGTCCTGGTTAGCCGTGATCCACGCCAATGTTTCCTCGGGGTCCAACTGACCCACGACGATCAGATTCATGTTGCTCGGGTGATAGAAAGTATTGTAGGCCGCGTATAAGTCATCAGCCGTAATCTTATCGATAGAGTCGACCGTCCCCGCAATGTCAATGTGCAACGGTTCCTTAGGGTAAAGGTGGCCAATCATGCCAAAGTAACTCTGCCAACCGGGATCGTCATCGTACATTTGAATTTCCTGGCCAATGATGCCCTTTTCCTTGTTGACCGTGGCCGCCGTAAAGTATGGGTCCTGCACAAAGTCGAGCAGAATCTCCAAGTTTTCTTTGAGGTGACTGGTCGTGGCAAAGAGGTAGCTGGTCTGCGTGAAGCCGGTAAAGGCGTTCGCACTGGCTCCATACTTGCCGAATAAGTCAAATGCATCGTGGTCCTTTTTTTCAAAGAGTTTGTGTTCCAAGAAATGGGCAATCCCATCGGGGAAACGGACGGGTTCCGTCTGTCCCCGTGGCACAAACTCATTGTCCATAGCCCCGTAATCGGTCGTCATGATGGCAAACGTCTTGTGGAAACCCGCCTTGGGTACCATCAAGACCTTCAGTCCGTTCGTTAAAGTAGTTTGGTAAACCGTTTCGCCTAACCGGTCATATGTCTTCTTACTTAGCACCCTGCACACCTCCATGTAAACAATACGTTGCCTGTAAGGTTACCTGCTGGGCCACCCGCGTGACATCAGCCACGGTGATGGCGTCCAACTTCTTTTGCCAGTCTGCCAGGGGCTCATGTAAATGCGTCAGTTGTGTGTTCAACAGCCCGGTCAACCGGCGTTGCGGGCTATCCAGTGCCGCTAAGCGTGCGTTTAAAAGACTAGCTTTCACCTCAGCCAACAGATCTTCGGAAAGATTCCCCTGTTGGACTGCCATGAGCTGTTCAGCGATAATTGCCTCAACCCGCTGCTGGTTCTCCGCCTGAATCCCGGTCTGCACACTGAGCGTCCCGGTAAACGGATTGTACCCACTGCTGGCGTAATAGGCCAGACTGGCCTTCTCACGCACGTTAGTGAACAGCAGGGAAAGTGGCGTGCCCCCGAAGGCCGCATTAAAGACAACGGCCGCCATAAAGTCAGCATCGTCACGATAAATTGGTAGGTGGTAAGCCAAGTTTAACTTCGCTTGAACCACAGGCGCTTCGTCATCCCCGTTCTGAACGTGATCGCGCAACGACCAGCGATAGTAAGGCGTTGCGTCCGTAATAGTGCGATCAGCCAACGGCCAATCTGCCATCGCAGCCTGAGCACGGTCTTCATCGACATCGCCGACAACTGCCACGTGGACAGCGTCATTGGCCAACATGTCATGATAAGTGCTGAGCACGTCCGTTGCGGAGAGATCGTTCAACACGTGAACATCCCCCAGCGCGCTCATGGCCTGCGTCGGCTGACCGGTAAACAACAGCTCTTGGAGCCGCCGATTAGCCAAATATTGTTTGTCATCATCTAGTGATTTAATTGCCGTTAATAGATTTTGCCGTTGTTGGGTAAAGGTCATGGGATCAAAGGTCCCGTTAGGCAGTAGGGGCGCGAACAACACTTCTTTTAACAAAGCCATCCCTTGCTCGAACAGCGGTTGTTGGTCGTTAAAGTTATCCAAATATTGTTCGTCGACGAGCGAGCATGTTAAGCGAATCACATGCTTCGTTCCTAACTTAATGACGCTGATACCGAAGCTGGCCCCATAGAGCCGAGAGAGCTCCCGAGCAAGCGCCGTCTGCGTGGGATAAGCCGCCGTACTGGTCTCTAATACCTGAGCCAACAGTGCGCGGGCCGTGATGGCCGTGGCTTGAAGCGGCGCCACGAAGTCCACCTTGATCCCAATAGTTTTAAATTGTTTTGTGGGTAACAAGTCCAAGGTTACCCCATCTTTTATGCGAAAATGCACGCGCTATTGCCTCCTCTAGCAAAATACTAATCGGTGTTTAATTCTAAAGGAACCGCGGCCTAAATACAAGCGACGACTGCAACGAATTCCTAGGTTGGATAAAAGCTGTCGCCTGTGGCTGCCAGAGATTCTGTCGCTGTGGAGACCGCCTGCAGCCAAAGTACGGGTTTCCGGCTCGGTTTGAAACCTCGTCTAGAATCAGACGAGTTTCCAAACACGTCTCGTGCTGTAAGGCCGGGAAGAAACAATCGCCCGGTCTAACAGCACTGTCACGGCTGACGCCATCTCTGGCCTCCTCCGGCTAAGCTAGATTTTATCCCCCCAAATAGTCGTGCAAGCATGACCGCTTACTTCTCACGCTACCCATCCCCTTTCAATCGTCAGATCTTATCAAAAAAAAAGCCCACAGCCAGAACAGCTGTGAGCCCAAACATCCATTTACACTAGTATTCAGAATAAGCCGTCCGACTAGTCACGTTAATGCTAAGAATGTTGACCTAGCCGAAGGTAGTCAGGGGGTGACTACCGCAGGCGAACACAGCCTACTTAGCCTTCAACAGTGGCGTATCGACGTTGCTGCCGAACCACTTCTGGTTGATTTGTTCCAGCTGTCCGTTGGCAGCCAACTTTTTCAAGCCGGCATTGATCTTTTTACGCATCGTGACATCGCCCTTACGCATCCCCACTGCAAATTTTTCCTTGGGGAAGCTCCCGACCGTTACTCGGTAATCTTCGGGGTGAGCTTGGTGCTTGATGTAGTAATTGGCATAAGTGCTATCAATCAGTAACCCCTTGATTCGGCCAACGTTCAGGTCAATGAATGCGTTGGTAAATGAATCGTAGGTAACCGCGTCGTGATTCTTGATGCGATTCTTCAAGAGCTTGGGATACGTGTCAATATCGTTAGCGCCAGATGATCCGGTCTGAGCTCCTAGTACCTTACCCGTCATATCCTTATAAGAAGCAATGTGATTCTTCTTGAGCGAAACTAGCACCTGGTCGTTGTTCAGGTACGTATCGGAGAAGGCGACCTGCTTAGACCGTTGTGGCGTGATGGAAAAGCCATTCCAAATCAGGTCGATCGTTCCGTTGTGGAGTTCCGTGACGTTCATGTTCCAGTCGATGGATTGGAAGTCTACCTTGATTCCGTACTGTTTGAAGACGGCACGGGCTAAGTCGATATCGTAGCCGACCAGCTTCCCACTCTTCTGACGGAAACCCATGGGGACGAAGCTATCGTCCAATCCAATGACGACCTTCTTTTTCTTCTGAATGCTCGACCAAGTATCCTGGGTGTTGGCCCGCTTCGTAACGTTGGTTCCACAACCAGCTAGCGTTGCCGTCAGCCCAATCAGTAGAAAGGCCAGCGCGAAAAATCGGATTTTTTTAAATTTCATTGCGTGGCGCCTCCCTCTACTCTTTTGGTTCAACCCGTAACATTTGATCGGCAATCGATTCTGCAAACGGAATATCATGGGTCACGACGATTTGGGTCATGCCCTCTCGTTTTAACTTCAAAATAATTTCTTCAACTTCGCGACGTAAGTCTGGGTCCAACGCCGACGTTGGTTCGTCGTAACAGAGTAACTTGGGGTGCATCGCCAGGGCCCGCACAATGGCGACCCGTTGCTTCTGGCCCCCGGAAAGTTCGTAGGGGTACAAGTCAGCCTTGCCACCAAGGTTCAGCCGTTCCAGTAAGGCCCGGGCTTCCTTTTCAGCGTCCGCAGCGGACTTCTTCAAGACCATCGTTGGTGCCAAGACCACGTTCTGTAAAACAGTGAGGTTGGGGAACAACTGGAAGTCCTGGAAGACGACCCCAATAACGGCATCATTGTCCCGGTTCGTTGCGGGATCGAAGGGCTGGCCGTCCAGTAAGAACTGACCGCCGTCGACCATTTCCAAGCCACTGATACAACGGAGTAGCGTCGTCTTACCAGCCCCGGAAGGCCCGACGATGGTTAAGATTTGGCCATCGTTCACCGTTAAATCGACTTGATCCAAGATGGTTTTGCCATCAAATTTTTTGGTAATCCCTTTAAGTTCTAACATGATTAAACCACCCTTTCTCTAACGCCAGTAACTGTAGTGCTTTTCCATCCGTTTCAGGACCAACGTGCAAACAGCCGTCAACAGTAAGTAAATTACACCGACCAGCAGCATTGGTACCAACGTGACGTCTCGCGCCATGGCGACGTTTCCGGCACGTAACAGATCACCTAACCCGATGACGTAAACCAATGAGGAATCCTTGACCAGATTGATGACTTCGTTTCCGATTGACGGTAAAACAATCTTGACCACTTGCGGAATCACAATCTTCCGCAACGTTTGCCAGTTGGTCAACCGCAACACCCGAGCACTTTCGTATTGTCCTACGGGGATGGCTTGCAGGCCGCCCCGGAAAATTTCAGCGAAGTAGGCGGTGTAGTTCAGGATGAAGGCGAAGAGTGCCGCGTCATACCGGTCGAACACGATGCCGGCGATGGGTAACCCATAAAAGACGAAAATTAATTGCAATAACAGTGGGGTCCCTCGCATCAACCAAACGTAGATGTTGATCAACCACGTCAACGGCTTGAATCGGGTAATCATGCCCAACCCGACTAAGATTCCAAGTGGGACAGAAATAATTAAGGTCCAAAAGAATATGGATAACGTCATTCCGGTACCGGAAATCAGTGATGGTAAAATCTGGCTAACATAGTGCATAACAATTCTCCTCCTTCTTCAACGCAAAAATGCCCTCCTGAGATTTCTCTCAAGAGGGCGTTGATCGCGCGGTGCCACCTCATGTACTCGACGGGCTCACGCCACGCCGACTCACGGAGTCCCCCGCAACAGCCATGAAAATAAAAACGCCCTCTTAGACCCAAATTGGGCCTAAGAGGACGATCACATCGTGGTTCCACCTCTAGTTTGCTAAGCCATCGCTGACCTAACCTCGGTGAGTTGCAAGCAACTCCAGCTGTAACGGGCTATCCCGGATCATCCTACTAGATTCAGACGACCAACTCACAGATGTGTTTCGGACGGACAAGGTCACCCATTTTCATCGGCTGGGCTTTCTGTAGGCACTCGCTGGTCTTACTCTTCTGTTCGACGTTTTTCGTTCATTACCGATATACTACTTTTTATTTTCACAAACGTCAAGCCCTATTTTGAAATTCCTTGAAAGTCGAAGGTTTTACGCTGATGAAAACTGCTTCCTGCGGCTATCAAAGATTCCGCCTGCTGTGGAGATCGCCTACAGCCACAGAACGGGCTTTCGGCTCGGTTTGACGCCTCGCAAAACCCACGATGCTAGCAGTAAGCAACGTCAGAATTCAAATCATCCACTGCATTGCGTGGCAGTCATTAACAACATTTTCACAGAACCTATCAGCTAAGCTTGAACCAATATCAGTTTGAAGAACAGTCAAAGCCGGAGGAGGCCAAGGATGGAGCCAGCCGTGGGTGTCCTGTTAGGACGGATGGACCTTCCGACCTTACAGGACTGGACGCTTCGGAGACACGATTTCTGTGGCTTCGAAGCGAGGTTCAAGACCGCTTCACAGGCTTGAACCGGTCCCCACAGCGGTAGAATCCTTGGCAGCCGTAGGTGAGACCATTCCCGTACAAGCTATAACTGTGAAACCAAAAGGAAGTCCTCAACGACCACCGTCGTCAAAGACTTCCCGTTCATTTCATAATTTTAGAGCTTACCCGCGGTGGAACCAGCTGCTGACCTTGTGCCAGAAACCGTCTTCCTCTTGTGGTTCAAGCTTCATCAGGGGCACCGTTTGGCCCTCTAGACGCCGAGCCACGTTACGGTAACCTTGCGATGCTTGGTTTTCCGTCTGCATGACGATGGGTTCACCCTGGTTAGACGTGGAGATAACCGCGTCGTCATCCACAATGATCCCCAGCAATTCGATTCCCAAGTGATGGGTGATCTCATCGATATCCATCATGGAACCATCTTGCATCATGTTCAACCGAATCCGGTTGATCAGTAGACGTGGGGCTTCGGTCAATGGATGTTGTTCCAATAACCCAACGACCCGATCGGCATCCCGCACCGCAGAAATTTCCGGCGTGGTAACCACAATGGCGGCGTCAGCACCGGCGATAGCGTTCATGAAACCTTGTTCGATCCCGGCTGGGCAGTCGATCAGAACGTAATCGTATTCTGGCTTTAACTCGTCCACAATTTCCTTAACTTGGTCGGGTTGTAAAGCCGTCTTATCCGTGTTCTGGGCGGCTGGTAACAGGTAAAGCTTGTCATCGAAACGCTTGTCTTTGACTAACGCTTGGGGCAGCTTTGCCCGCCCTTCGGCAACGTCTACGATATCGTAGATGATTCGGTTATCCAGTCCCAAGACCACATCCAGGTTCCGTAGTCCAATGTCCAGATCCATCAGGCACACCCGCTTGCCCATTAAGGCTAACGCCGTCCCAATGTTGGCACTGGTCGTGGTTTTACCCACACCACCCTTACCAGAGGTGATCACAATTGCTTTTCCCATTCTAAATTCCTCCAATCCGGTTGTACAATTTCGGGTTGATCTTCTTTAATGCGCTGAGCTTACCATACGACAACACGTGGAGGTCGTTAACGTAAGCAATGGTTTGGCTAGAATCGGCCACTTGGTCTGGTTCGATAATGTCAAACTGTTCGGCAATTCTGACCTGTTGTGCGGTCGCAAGATTCCCCATAATCAGTTTGGATTCATCGTCGGGATAGCCCGCCTGCAAGATACCGCTCACGTCCCCCATGCAGAAGATGTTCCCGGTCGTCCGGAGCTTACCACCCTCGTGAATGGTCCCCAGAAACAGGACATCCCCTTGCATGGCAACCTCTTGACCGTTACGAATCACCTTACTCAGCAGATGGACGTTTTCCCGTTCACGCAACTGAATGGCATCGTCAATGGTCATGACGTTGGCCGCAATCTTATGGATTTCAAAACGCGGGTAGTTGCCTACCAGTTGTTCGATCTGTGATTTTTCATCGGCGGTTAAGATCCGATCCTCCGTCAAAACATCCAGTGAAACCTTGGGCGTCTCCATGGCGGTTGGATCCACGTTTAAGTTCTCCAATAATGACCGTAGATCGGCTAGGATTTGGTCCAAGCTCGCCGATTGTTTGAGCACCAAATCATAGCCGTTTTGCGTTCCCCGTAATACGGCAGCTTGCATAGCGTTCGTTCCCTTCACCTATTTTAACCAATTATACACCCATCGAATGGGGAAATATAAGATGACAAACATGGCCAAATTAAAGGCCAACGTTGGTCCCAAAGTATTCACCAAGAATGAGCTACCAGACATCGACGTCATGTGGACGGCGCGACTGGCCACGAAGCTCAAAGCCTCGACAATGGTAATATCAATAAAGTAGATCAGCAGTCCGCTCAAAAAGTTCGGACTGATATAACTCACGAGTTGGCGGGTCAGGTAGACCACTAACGGAAAGACGAAGATGTACACCCCGAAGATTCCCGTGTAATAGAGGTCGAAGACGGCCCCAATCACAGCAGCCCACTTTACCAGTGGCATCGCCATGTTTTCCTCAAACAACACACCACAAACCAGCCACAGCACCACTAGATGGCTCACCATGACCGAGGGCGCATTAAACATTTGGCGACTGAAAACCTGACTGATACTGCCATCAATAAATAATAGCAGAAATAGCCCGATTGGGAAGCCAAAACGCATTTTAGATAATCGATACACGCCTTAGCCCCCTTACTGTTTCGTAACCGCAACCGTCACAATGTTCAGGTCGCTCAAATCAGTCGCTGGCGTAATATACAGCTTCGTTGACAGGCCATAATCGGAACCGACCGACTGGGCTACGGTCCCAACGAATAAGCCCTTCGGCGTCACGCCACCAAGCCCACTCGTAACGACCTTGTCACCCTTACTGATCTTAGACTTGGTCGTCAGGTTATCCATCACGATTTGACCCGTGGCAGACTTATAGCCACTGAGAACACCATTGACGGTCTTGCCAGCCTTCGTCGTGATTGACACGGCGAAACGGTTCGCAGCATCGTTGTTGTCGGTGATCAATTCAACTTTTGAATTGGTCTTATTGACTTCAGCGACCCGACCAACTAGGCCGGACCCCGACATGACGGGCATGTTCTTGACCACACCGGCTGAAGAACCCTTGTTGATCACCACTTGGTTCTGCCATGATGATGGCGTCCGGGTGATGACCGCGGCACTGATCGCCGTGTAATCCGTCAATGAATCGTTTAACTTAATCTGTTGCTTTAATTGCTTGTTTTCCTTAGCTAAGGTTTGGTCGCGAACCTTGGTCTGGGCGAGCTCACTAACCTGCTTCTTCAACTGCTGGTTTTCCTGATACGTGTTCAATAGTTCCGAGATGGCGCTCACCGAACCGTTCAATCCATTCGCTGGCAATGCCACGACCCGGTCGGTTAACCCGACAATGTCGTTTCCGAACTGTTGAATCAGCGGCGGCGTGGACTTCTTGTTACGAATAGCTACGGACACCGTCATCAAAGCAAAGCTAACAATCAAGCAGACAATGATAATCACTAGTCGCCGATTGAAAGAAAATTTCTGCATGTTTGACCTCCATCTTGTTCGCCAGTCGCAGACTCGCCACTGGCGTCACAATAAAGAAGCGGGAAGCTGCCTTCCCGCTAGTCCCTATTTTTTCTTCATGACATCGATACTCTTTAATGATTCACCGGTACCAGCTGCCACACAATCCAGAGGATCGTTGGCGATAGACACTGGAACTTTGGTTGCATCGGCGATGACTTCTGACAGGTTCTTCAGTAAGGCACCCCCACCAGTCAACACGATACCGTGATCAATCACATCAGCAGCGATTTCTGGTGAAGTTTCTTCTAAGGTTTCCTTGATCGCGGTAATCACGTCTTGAACGGGCTCTTGGATAGCCTTGGCCACATCAACAGCGGAAACTTCCACTGCCTTAGGTAGTCCAGATACCAAGTCACGTCCACGAATCGTGGCGCCTTCGATCTTATCAGCGTCTTCGACTGAAGCTGAACCAATGTCCATCTTCAACTTTTCAGCAGTTCGTTCACCAATCAACAGGTTGAAGTTTGACCGCACGTAAGTCGCAATCGCATCATCCAACTTGTCACCAGCTACTCGGATGGAACGACTGGAAACGATACCCCCAAGGGAGATCGTTGCCACGTCGGTTGTCCCACCACCCATGTCAACAACCATACTACCGGTTGGATCCATGACGGGTAACCCGGCACCAATGGCCGCAGCAAATGGTTCTTCAATGACGTAAGCGTCACGAGCACCTGCAACACGGGTCGCGTCAATGACCGCCCGCTTTTCAACTTCCGTTACACCGCTTGGCACACAAACCATCACGTATGGCTTACCGCTAGACTTACCGACCGTCTTTTCGATGAAGTACTTCATCATGGCAACCGTCGTATCGTAATCTGCAATAACCCCGTCTTTCATGGGCCGAATGGCAACGATGCTAGCCGGCGTACGACCAATCATTGCACGAGCGTCTTCACCAACGGACACAATTTCCCCACTCTTTGTGTTCTTGGCGACAACAGAAGGTTCGCGTAGAACGATTCCTTTACCGTCAACATACACAATCGTATTGGCGGTACCAAGATCGATCCCAATATTTTTCGTTCCTAATCCGAACACTGTGTTTCATCCCTTCATTGTCAACAAAATATTTATAGTTTTTTGTCTTATTCATTGATAGACGTATTATAACATACCTATCTACGTGAGAACACGTCGTCAATGTCAAGAATACCGAACTTTTAACGAGAAAGAAATAGGTAAAACCGATTTTAATCAGATTTTAAACCTTCTGACTTATTTGTCTTCTGAATTAGCGGTAAAATCCCGGCCTCACGCAAACTAAAGTAGGTTCGCAGCCCAATCACAAAGCCATCGAGCACGGGGATTCCCATCAACTGGCCACACTCGGCCAACCGGCGCATGAATTTCAAATCATTCGGTGATGGGTCGGCTAGACCACTGGGATGGTTATGCGCCACAACAATGGCGGCCGCTCCAGTCAGAACGGCTAGCCGAAAGATCTCTCGGGGATGGACCGGACAACTGTCTAGTGTTCCCACGAACACGGTCTGTCGATCAATCACCTGATGTTTGGCATCCAGTGCTAAGACCTCCAAGCGTTCCTGGGGGGCATACCGCAGATCATCCATCAGACTCTCACCGATCTGACTACTCGCCACCACCTCGCCGTAGATCTGTCGCGGTGCCCGTTGCGCCCAGCGACCTAGGTCGATTGCCGTGAGCAACGCCCGCCGTTCTCGCCGCCCCCGCACGTACCGGTCACATTGCTGTTGACTGGCATAGCGCAGATTGGCCACGCTGTGAAAGTACTGGAAGAACCGGTCGCACTCATCCGTGGCTGGTAGTCCCAGCCCGCGGAGAACCCGGCTGACCAGCTGCCGTTCATTATTACTGTTAATTCTCTCTCGTCGCATCTTCTCAGCTCCCTTACAGACTAACTCCGTAAAAAAAGCTGATTTATTTTTCTGAATCCGTAAAATATTGCCGTACCTCTGAAATAAAGTAAAGCGACCCGGTCAACAGAATTAAACTGTCCCCGGAAATGTTATTCAGCGCCGTCTTGAGAGCGCTCGGCCAGTTATCTGCCATCGTCACACGCTTGCTAGCGGCAACGGCGCCTTCCAGTGCTTGGGGCGTCGCGGCTGCCCGCTTACCCGGCCCCTGAAATTGGGTCACGATAATGTGGACGTTACGCACTTGCAACAGTGTCTTTACCATTTGGTCATATTGTTTATCTGCCAATACCGCCAGAATAATCGTAATATCCTGCTGAGCAAAATGCTGCCGCAACAGCTGGGCCATCTCCACCATGGCGGGCTCGTTGTGGGCCCCATCAATGGCAATCAGGGGTTCATCGTTCAGCCGTTCAAAGCGTCCCGGCCATGCTGTATGCTTCAGACCCTCACGAATGTCGGCAATCTCGAGTGGCAAATGTCGAGCCTGATGATACGTGATGAAGGCCGTGAGCGCGGTGGTCGCATTGTCAATTTGATACTGTCCCAACAGGTCAATCTCCAAATGTGGCCAGCGATGGTCTGCCCAAGTGTAGGCGAAGCGTTCGCCCCAACCCGACTCAGGTTGATTTTTCACCGTAAAATCGCGACCTAATGCGCGAACGTCGGTTTGATTTTCACTAGCGGTCTGATCCATGACCGCCAGCGCGTCCGGTGTCAAACGTCCACAAACTACCGGTACACCCGGCTTAATGATCCCCGCCTTCTGCGTAGCAATCTTAGGAATCGTATCCCCTAAGATCTTCATGTGATCCATGCCAATCGTCGTGATGACCGAGACGGCCGGCGTGATAATGTTGGTCGAATCGTACAGACCACCGAGGCCAACCTCGACCACGACAATGTCTACCGGATAGCTCGCGAAGTAGCAGAACATCAGGGCCGTATCAATCTCAAATTCAGTCGGCCCTTCTTCGGCGAGCTCCTCGTCCAATCGAGCCACCACTGGTTGAATCCGATTAACCATAGCCACCAGATCCGTGTCACTGATGGGCTGACCATCCGTGCTGATGCGTTCATTGAAGCGGGTAATGAACGGTGAGGTAAAGGTCCCCACCGTCTGGCCCTCGGCCATGAACATATCCCGTAAAAAAGCCACCGTGGACCCCTTACCGTTGGTTCCGGCGACGTGAATCATATTTAACTTTTCCTGTGGGTCACCCAGGATGTGCATGAATTGCCGCATCCGGTCCAGGGTCGGCTTCTTCTTGAAGCGGTCCCGACCGTGAATGAACTGCAGGGCTTCAGCGTACGTTTTTACCAAAATGAAAACCTCCCGCTTGCGTCACTGTTTCTTAGTGTAGCAGATTTCCCCAGAGTGTGGAAGCAAGCGCTTAGCCAGCGAGCATTAACGTCATCAGGGAAAAAATCCCGGGCCTGGATTTTATGCCTGATGGGATTAAGCACAACTGGCTGCCTGCTGAAACACGTTTCGACTATGTTGCCGATAATCGACATCATTGCTGCACATTATCTGCGCCTACGATAACGTCACAAGAAAACTAACAATTATCCTCAAATTTCCAACCATTAGTCTAGTCCACTCATACACTTAGATAACCTCACCAAAACGTTAAGAAGGGGTAAACATCTTGCAAACACTGACACCAATTCCAGCCTTTTTACATTAGTATTAAGTGTCGACCCATTTTTAACACCATGTACAAAAAATCAGCCAAACGATGAGGTTTGACTGATTTTTCAAATATTAAAACTGAGACTGGTTGTCATCAACTATAGAACAAAAAGCAACGTCATTCTCATCGAGCTAGCATATTATTCACCAAAAATAATTGCGAGAAGAATCAAGACAGCCCCACCCAGCACAACTGCAAATAAACCATAAGCAACGAAGAGACTGCCTATAATCCCCACTTTATGTTGTGCAAGCTTAACTGAGATATAATCGCTCCATGCAAGTATCGAAACACCATACAATCCGAACCCCCAGTCATGTAACTTGGTAAGGCTCAATAGAGCAATACTGGCAACAAGTAAAGAAAATCCTGTAATTGGCATGACACGATTAACAGCTTTCGGCGTATATGCGTGACTGTAGCGATTGGAAATTCTTCTATACCATCCCATACGATCACCTAATTTTATTGATAACTCCAACCTTTATATTTCCAACTGCGAACCTTAAAAATCCGTCCTGCCTTGAACTTGTTTACATTTGCATGAATTGCGGCAGTTACTAATTGTTTACTAGCAAAGTTGATGGTGCCCCAAGCAAGTCCTCCAACAGGTCCCAATGGAAATGCAAATAAAGCAAAGATAGCAGAAACTGCTGCACTAGTAGCAGACTTCTTTACGCGGTTTAACATACTAGCTGATAAATAAACATTAGCATTTCCGCTTCTCTTTCTACCGTAAAACTTCACCTTCGTAACCCCTGAAATTCGTTGAAGCCCTAGCATACCTAGATCTATTTGGTCAAATCCCAATCCACTTAAGATATTTCTCATTTGAAAGTCCGTAATGGAGATTGTCGTTGTATCTGATGAAGCGTCGTATACCGTCGAAGAATTAGTTCTTAACAATTGCATATAGGAAGGCGTATCAGCAATTCTTTCAGGTGTAAGAGAATCAATAGCATTATTAGGCACGGTGGTCCCTGTCTGATTTGAAACATCTGCAGCGTGGACAGTAATATCAGATATTGCTGGTATACCGGTTCCAAGCACAGCTAAAATTGTCAAGAAGCCAACATAGCTTTTTTAACATTCAATTTGATTACCTCTATAAATACGGATTATCAAAGCGCTTTGACTAACGTTAACAATATCCATTGTATTCAATTGAAGAACAAATTAAAGATTATTAGGAGAAAGCTCAGTACTATAATTGCTGAACTAATTATTTCACGTATATATTTCCCGTAAACATTCATCAACTATATCTACAATTTCTATTGAGAAATTTCCAGAATTCATAAAATTAGGTGTGCTCTTCATTGAGAAAGGTTAAACATCTTGCAAACACTGACACCAATTCCAGTCTTTTTACATTAGTATTAAGTGTGGGCCAAGCTTGTGACACCGCTCAAAAAAGTCACCACTCCCCTACAGGAATGATGACTTCAGTAAACTCATATGATTGTCTTACAGTTGAGCCTTAATATCAGCCAAACGTTGTTGCGTTGCTTCCAGCTTCTTTTGGTTATCCGTTTGCTTGTCGCGTTCGGCGTTAACCACGTCTTCTGGGGCGTTAGCAACGAAGCGTTCGTTACCTAACTTCTTGGTCGCGCGTTGCACTTCGGCCGTAAACTTGGCAACTTCCTTGTCCAAACGGGCGGCTTCATCGTTCAGGTCGACCAATTCAGCCAACGGTACGGAAACTTCGGCACCAGTGATAACCGACGTCATGGCCAGCTTAGGTGCGGTCAAGTCAGCGCCAATTGCAAAGTCCTTTGGATGAACGAACCGGTCGATAAAGTCACGGTTATTTTCAAAGACGCTCTGTAACTTGGCATCGCTAGTCTTGATCTGCAGGTCGATTGGCGTAGACATTGGCGCGTTGGCTTCGGCCCGGATGTTCCGGACAGCCTTGATCAGGTCGATCAGGCTCGTCATGTCGCTTTCAGCTTCGGCATTGGCAAATTCGGGGTGATCCACTGGGTAAGCAGCGGTCACTAAGGACTTGCCGTCATGTGGCATGGCTTGCCAGATGGCTTCGGTCACGAATGGCATGATTGGTTGGAGCAAGCGCAAGGTTTGGTCTAAGACGTAGGCCAACAAGTCTTGCTTAGTTGCCTTGGCAGCTTCATCATCGCCGGTCAAGACTTCCTTACTCATTTCAATATACCAGTCACAGAAGTCGTTCCAGATAAAGTTGTACAGGGAACGGCCAGCTTCACCGAATTCGAACTTGTCGAACATTTCGGTGACGTGGTTAACCGTATCGTTCAAACGACTCAGAATCCACTTGTCGGTCAGATCCCACTTGTCGGTTGCGGGAACCACTGGCTTAGTGTTTTCACCCAAGTTCATGATCACGAACCGGCTGGCGTTCCAGATCTTGTTGATGAAGTTCCAAGCGGAATCCATCTTGTCATAACTGAACCGCACGTCTTGGCCTGCCGTTGAGCCGGTAGACAGGAACCAACGCAACGCATCGGCCCCGTACTTGTCGATGACGTCCATTGGATCGATTCCGTTACCCAGGGACTTACTCATCTTACGACCGTCTTCGGCCCGAATCAATCCGTGTAAGAGCACGTGTTTGAACGGCCGCTTACCAGTAAATTCAAGACTTTGGAAGATCATCCGGGAAACCCAGAAGAAGATGATGTCGTAACCGGTAACCAAGGTATCGGTTGGGAAGTAGCGCTTGAAGTCGGCGCTGTCTTCGTTAGGCCAGCCCATCGTGGAGAATGGCCAGAGGGCACTGGAGAACCAAGTGTCCAACACATCTGGATCTTGTTCCCAGTTTTCGATGTCCTTAGGTGCTTCTTCGTTAACGTAAACTTCGCCGGTCTTCTTGTTGTACCAGGCTGGAATCCGGTGACCCCACCAAAGTTGACGAGAAATAACCCAGTCATGGACGTTTTCCATCCACTGCGTAAAGGTATTTTCGAAACGTTCTGGCACGAAATCAACCGCGTTGTCACCCTCTTGGTTCTTGATGGCTTCTTCGGCGAGTGGCTTCATCTTCACGAACCATTGCGTGGACAGCCGGGCTTCGACTTGAACCCCAGTCCGTTCAGAATGCCCAACGGAATGGACGATTGGATCAACCTTGATCAATAATCCCTGGTCGTCCAGGTCGGCAACCATGGCCTTACGGGCGTCGAAACGGTCCATGCCAGCGTACTTACCGGCGCGATCATTCATCGAAGCGTCTTCGTTCATGGTGTTGATCCGTTCGAGGTTGTGGCGGTTCCCAACTAAGAAGTCATTAGGATCGTGGGCTGGCGTAATCTTCACCATCCCCGTTCCGAAGTTGATGTCGACGTATTGGTCGGCAATGATCGGAATTTCGCGATTGGCCAGTGGCAAGATAACCTTCTTGCCAACCAAGTCCTTGTACCGGTCGTCATCGGGGTTAACGGCAACGGCGGTATCCCCCATCATGGTTTCAGGACGCGTCGTGGCGATTTCGATGTAGTGCTTGCCGTTGAACGTGTCATCTGGATTGGCAAACGGGTATTTCACGTGGTAGAAGGCACCCTTGTCATCCTTGTGAATAACTTCGATGTCAGAAAGTGCAGTCCGGGCTTGTGGATCCCAGTTGATGATGTACTCGCCCCGGTAGATCAGGCCCTTCTTGTACAGAGCAACGAAGACCTTCTTAACGGCATCGGATAAGCCATCATCTAAGGTAAAGCGTTCGCGGGAGTAATCCATGGACAACCCCATCTTGGCCCATTGCTTGTGAATGGTTGCGGCGTATTCGTCCTTCCATTCCCAAACCTTGTCGATGAACTTCTCACGACCGAGGTCGTAACGGGTAATGCCTTGTTCACGCAGCCGGGCTTCAACCTTAGCCTGCGTGGCAATCCCCGCGTGGTCCATCCCTGGAAGCCAGAGTGTGTCAAAGCCTTGCATCCGCTTTTGCCGGATGATCATGTCTTGCAAGGTCGTGTCCCAGGCGTGACCTAAATGCAGTTTCCCGGTAACATTTGGTGGGGGTAAAACGATGGAATAAGGGGTGGCTTTCTTGTCACCACTAGGTTTAAAAACATCTTCGTCTAACCAAGTTTGGTACCGGCCGGCTTCAATGGCGGTCGGGTCATACTTGGTAGGCATGTCGGTTTGCTTGTCTGCCATATGAATCAATTCCTTTCTTGTCTCTTACTGGCTAACTGTCACTCACTTAACGTTTAGCTTCGTCTTTTGCAACACCTACAACGAATCAAGTTAACTGTCGGTGAATACAAAAAGACTCCCCATCCTAAAAATTAGGACGAAGAGTCTTCGCGGTACCACCTAAATTGGGCGTTTATGCCCCACTTAACTTCTTTGTTAACGGAGAGTGCTCCGGTCTGGGCTTACTGTTGGTTCAGCCCAGCAGCTCGCAAGCTACTTTCACGTCAGGTGATTCACCGGTTTTCAGCATTCCCGGCTCTCTGAGCAATCCCCTCGACGCTACTGACTTGTTCAACGCTACTTTTACATAGTCTACGCAATTTTGGCCTAAAGGTCAACACGTGGTACTAATTTTTCCAAAGCCTCGATGGCTTCCAAGTAATTCGGTTCGTCGGATTGTTCAGTGACGATTTGTCGGTAAACGATCTTACCCGCATCATCAATAATCCAGATAGACCGAGCCAAGTTGCCCAGGTTAGGAACGTACAGACCCATTTCGTAACCGAATGATAATTCTTCATCGGATAACAAGTCGACGTTTTCCACACCCTGAGCGGCACACCAGCCGGTCTGTTCAGCAATGGAATTGTTTGAGATCGTGCAGAACTTAGCTGCTGGATAGTGGTCCGCCTGTTGGGTGAATTTCCGAGTTTGCAATGTGCAAACGGGCGTTTCAAGATCCGGGACAACACTGATCAAAGTTACTTTTCCAATCAAATTTGCCGTCTTAACTTTGACATTGTTCTGATCAAACACTTTAAACTTTGGTAACTGATCTCCAACCTCTGGCGGTGTGCCAGAGAGAGTCATTGTACTGCCGAGCCGTGTTACATCCACGCAGATCAACCCCTTCAAAATATACATCGGTACTATACCGATTACTGGTTCAATTATCCCGCAACATAGGGGGTCCTGACAAGCATTTTGCTATAAAATCATGAAAAACTCACGTTTGGTCCCTCGACTCGTTGAAATTTGCTCCGGCAATGCTTTTAAAAGCAGCACCAAGCTCTAATTGATAGACTTACTCGCATTCTAATTCCGGCATCACCAAGGTTACCTCAAGTAGACCACTAGCAGATTCTCAACTAAAAAAACGCCCCAAGCGACTGCTCAGAGCGTTAAGTCTTGTTTCTGATTAAAGTAATTCTGCGAAGACGTCTTCGTTTTGATTCAGGTAATTATCACCAGGACGAATTTCGGAGATGACAATGCCATCGAGGGCTTCCTTCATCAAGCCTTCAACGTCGATGTACCCTTCGTACTTCCGGGACTTTTCCAAGTCGGGGTGCGTCTTGGGTGCTGGTGGCGTGAAGATGGTACAGCAGTCTTCGTATGGCAGGATGGAAAGATCGTAGGTGTCGATATCTTCGGCAACCTTAATGATTTCCGTCTTGTCCATAGAAAGCAGTGGCCGCAGGATTGGCATGGAGGTCACATCGTTGATGGCCGCCATACTTTCCAATGTCTGTGAAGCCACTTGGCCCAGAGACTCTCCGTTGAAGATTCCCTTGGCGTGCCGCTTTTCAGCAATTGCTGCGGTCAACCGCAACATCAAGCGCCGTTGAACGGTCATCAGGTAACCTTCGGGAACTTTTTCCTTGATGGTTTCCTGAATCTTAGCAAACGGCACCTGGATGAACTGAATACCACCAGAGTACCCAGCCAACCGTGCCGTCAGTTCCTTGGCCTTTGCTAAGGCTTGTTCCGACGTGTATGGCGGACTGTAGAAGTGAATCATATCGATCTTCACCCCACGCCGTAAAGCGTAGTAGGAAGCCACTGGAGAGTCAATCCCCCCAGACAGCATCATGACGGCCTTACCACCGGTACCAACGGGTAACCCGCCGGCCCCTTGAATGGTTTCGCCAGACAGGAAGACCCCGTTCATCCGTACTTCGACCCGCAGTTCCAGGTCGGGGTGCTTCATTTTAACGGTCAGTTCAGGAATAGCCTCCAGCAACGTACTCCCCATGATTTCGTTCATCTGGTAAGTGTCGTACTGAAATTCCTTATCTTGCCGCCGGGTGTTGATCTTAAAGGTCATCCCTGGCTTGAAGACTTCCTTGACCATGGCGATGGCCGTTTGCTTGATTTCGTCGATGTCCTTAGCAACCTTAACCGAAGGCGAGAAGTTTTCGATCCCGAAAACACCCTTCAATCGCTTCATTACGGCATCTGAGTCCGCCCCATTTAAGGTGACGTGTAAGCGGTCGTGTTGTGCCTTGACTTCGATACCTTCAAAGGTACCGAGTGCCTTACGCACGTTTTGACCAAGCTGCTTGATGAAGTCTTTCTTGTTCTTACCCTTCGTCGACAGCTCGCCGTAACGGACCATGATTTCGCTGTATTCCATTGCGCGACCCCTTTCGTAAATTAATTTAATTTTGCAAATTGTGTGTAGAGTTGATCAAAAACGCGGTTGAATTCCTCGGCTTCCGCCATGGTATTGTGTTCATCCAAGGAGATCCGGACGGCGCTGGTTGCGATACCGTCATCGACCTTCATGGCATGTAACGTACTGGATTCAACGTGCTTCTTAGAGGAGCAAGCGCTGGTCGTTGAGATGTAAATATCATGTTCCTCGAAAGCGTGAACGATGGTTTCCCCACGAACACCAGCAATCGCAAAGCACAAGATGTGGGGTGCGAAAACGGGTAAGTCTTTAGAGAAGATCGTGACGTTCGGGAAGCTTTCCACGTGATGCAGAATGGCTAACCGAATGTCGCGCTGACGCTTCACCTTGTCGGCTTCACCATCAAGTAACAGCCGTAGAGCTTTAGCCATTGCGGCGATAGCAGGCAGGTTTTCAGTACCGGAACGTAGGTTACGTTCCTGACCCCCACCGGCCATCAATGGTGCGATGGTCCGGCCTTGGCGTTTGTACATGAAACCAATGCCCCGTGGTGCGTGGAACTTGTGACCTGAGAAGGTTACGAAGTCCACCCGATCATTAAAGATTTTGTCGGCTAAACCCTTACCGATTCCCTGAACGGCATCAATATGCCAGTGAATCCGGGGGAAGTCACGTAAGACGTCAGCAATTTCATCGAGCGGCTGAACCGCACCGATTTCATTGTTAACGGCCATCGTGGACACCAGAATCGTGCTGGGCTTAATCGCAGCGCGCAGGTCGGCTGCGGAGACCCGTCCGTTTTCATCAACGGGCAAATAAGTCACTTCAAAACCGTCCTGTTTCAATTGTTCCATAGAGTTGTGAACGGCAGGATGTTCCACTTCGGTCGTGATCAAGTGGTTCCCAAATTCACGTTTGACCATGGCCGTCCCCTTGATGGCCCAGTTATCCCCCTCGGTACCACCACTGGTGAAGAGAATCTCACTCAGCTTAGCGCCGACCAGGTCGGCAATCTGCTGCCGAGACTGTTCCAACAGGTTAAATGCCTGTTCACCAAACTTGTGCAAACTCGAGGGATTCCCCCAGTAATTCGCGCTTACCTTTGCATAAGTATCGACCACTTCGGGCGCTGCCTTGGTGGTCGCACTGTTATCAAAATAAATCATCCTGAACCCTCTTATCCGTTTTCTATTGGTTCGACTCCGATAGAAATTCTTTCTCATTATAAACACAATCGTTCTTTCCCACAAGCCCCCTGCTCGCAAAACTAGTGAACACTTGGCCAAACTAATGGTGAAACCCGCCGCCTACAGCTACCTCCGACTAAGCTAGCATTCACCCGCCACGCCTCCCCCATCCTGATCTGCAAGCAAGCAAAAAGCCATCATAACGGACTCATTCCGTCACAATGGCTTTCTCAGTATTATTCAGATTACTTAGTGTCGTCCGTGTCGCGCTTAGGCTTTTCCTTACCTTTACTTTGGTAATAGGCATCTTCTAAGCGTTTGTAAGACCCGGGTTCCACTTCGTCCAGCACGGTGGCAATGGTTTCCAACGCCTTGGCGTACTGATGCTTGTTCTCGAACAAGTCGGCCGCTTCCTTGCTGGCAGTGGCGACGTTCTCGTGACTGGTCTGGTAACGGTTAGCGTACTGCAACAGCTGTTCCGCCAACTCGGAACTGTCGATCAGATCATCAGTTTTCTCCTGCAACGTGTCCAAATCAGTCTGAATGATCAGCAATTGCTTGGTGATCCGTTCCATGTCGATCTGGGGTTGATCCATATCCGTTGCTAGTTGGGCCACCTCGTCACGTACAACGAAGAAGTAGTCCAGATAAGTTTGAGGAATGCCCGGAAGATTTAAGTTCTCAACTTGCCGCCGCAAACTATGTAAATCAAAATCGAATTGCTGTAAGGTGTCTCTGGCCTGCTTCTCTTCATCGGCGAGACCGGCAACGCTCTTCAAGATGTCAGCCTGTTGCTGTTCAATCTGTTCCAGGTCCTTTTGTTGCTGTTCTTGGTGAGCCAACACTTGTGAGTACGTGGCCGTCTTACCGGTCAGGTCTTGCATGTCTCGTTGATAAATGCCGTCGATGCCTCGCAACTGTTCGTTAAGTTCACGCGCAGTTTCGATCTCTTGATGATCCAACGTGTAGTTTTGACTCAACCGATCGAGCTCAGCCATCAGCGCGTGGCTTTGGTTTTGCGCGTGGGCAATAAACTTTGCGACACCATCCAGATTAGCTTCAACTGGCGACTTGGCATCAATTTCCGTTTGCATCAGGTCATAAATACTATCGATTTGCGTGGCGATCCGGTCATTGACGACCTTGGCATCGTCAGGTCGTAAATCGCCTAACGTATCAAGGTTGGCGCTGATGTGGTCCTCGATGGTACTGATCATCTCGGGAACGTTTTGATCGCCAAAGTGATAATTATCAGCACTCAACTGTTGGTAACCACTCCGAAGTTCCTTGACTTGGTCGGGGAAGACGACCGTCAGATCCTTATACAGTGGTGGAATGGCTTTAATCAAGCCTTCCAACACAGCCGTATCATCGTGTAACTGATTCAACACATCGGCAGCCCGTTGATGGTCGCCTTCTTGCGTTAACCGTGAGAAGGTGTCAAAGTTATCTTCTAATTGACTCAACTGTTCCTCTAAGCCATCGATGCTGGGACCAAAGGCAAAGTTTTTGGCCAACAGTGTCTTCCGCAGGCCCTGATACTTCTGTTCCAATTCCTTCACGGCGGCTCGGTGTTGCTTATCGACTTCTTGGAGGTGGGTCAACTGTTCCTGAACGGACTTAATCAGTTCATCGGTCTGATCGACTAAAGTCGTAACCTTGGTGAGATTTTGCCGCAACTGAATCAAGTTGACTCCTCGCGAGTCACTTAGGAGTTGGGCCAACTGATCATCGATTCGGGTAAAGCGGTTCTCGGTGATTTCAGAGAAATCGGACTGCAAGTTTTCGTAGTCCTCTAACGATTGCCCAGTTAGGCTCAATTGCCCCACCAATTGCAGCTCATCCTTTAACGGAATGGCTTCCATCGCTTCCTTTTTCGTAGTTAGCGTCGCGACTTGGCGCCGAATCCGTTGCTGGTACACCAACAAGCCAACGTACGCGGCAATCGCAAGTATGACGATTCCTATTAGTACAATCATTTTGACCCCATCCTTCATCAACATTTCAACGTTTAAACGAGTTGTAAAATAACTCGGTTCACTTTATAATTTAATCTAATCTTGATTATAGCATAAGTGACGCACTGGCTTCACTACGTTTTCATGATTCTCTTAACCTTTCTGGCTATAATCAAACAATTAATGCTAAAACAATGGAGGCCTTTTCATGAGTGATCGTATCAATCCTTTAATTACCGAACAACTTGACGCCCTCCTATATGAGGAAACGAATCTCGTGGCGAACCTTGCCAATGCATCTGCCCTACTCAAGCAAACCCTGACGGATGTTAACTGGGCGGGCTTTTATCTGTATCAGCCTGAAACGGACGATCTGATTCTGGGACCCTTCCAGGGTAACGTTGCCTGTGTGCACATCGAAAATGGTCACGGAGTCTGCGGTACTGGCTTAGCCACGCAAGAAACCCAACTGGTCGCCGACGTCCACGAATTCGCTGGCCACATCGCCTGTGATTCCGCCAGCAACGCCGAAGTCGTGGTGCCCCTCACCTTGAACGACGGTACCAAGCTGGGCGTCATGGATATTGACTCCCCTAGCAAGGGCCGATTCACTACTGAAGACCAAGAAGTATTGGAAGAATTCGCGCGCGTTTTGCTAAAACACATTGACAAAGCCTAGTGTTTCTGGTTATACTGGTGCTTGTGTAAAATAATGCAGCGATAAGTGGTAAGCTCGTCAACAGATTGTTGCCGTTCAATTGGTTCAGGAAGTAACCTGCGGCTGCATACGGTGAAACCTGCAAAGCAACCTGCACGAATACTAAACTTATATACAGCTTATTTTACTCCAAATAATATTTTATTGGAGGAACTATCTATGTCTCGTTACACTGGCCCAAGCTGGCGTATTTCCCGTCGTTTAGGGGTATCCCTTTCCGGCACTGGTAAAGAATTAAACCGTCGTCCTTACGCACCTGGTGATCATGGTCAAGGTCGTCGTCAAAAGTTATCTGAATACGGTACGCAATTGCGTGAAAAGCAAAAGCTCCGGTTCACTTACGGCATGACTGAACGTCAATTCTACAACTTGTTCAAGCGTGCCGGCAAGATCTCTGAAGGTACCCATGGTACTAACTTCATGATCTTACTCGAACGTCGTCTTGACAACATGGTTTACCGTTTAGGTTTGGCAACGACTCGTCGTCAAGCTCGTCAATTGGTTAACCATGGTCACATCACGGTTGATGGCAAGCGCGTTGACATCCCTTCATACGAAGTCGAAGTTGGCCAAGTTATCTCCGTTCGTGAAAAGTCTAAGGACATGGCAATCATCAAGGGCGCTGTTGAAGCCGTTGTTGGTCGTCCACAATACGTCCAATTCGACGCTGACAAGTTGGAAGGTTCCCTTACCCGCTTCCCTCAACGTGAAGAATTAGATGCAGAACTCGACGATTCACTTATCGTTGAATACTACAACCGTTAAGATTAACGTCTTGATTGGTTTGAAGAAGTCTCGCCGGTTGGCGGGGCTTTTTTATTACCAAAACTTTCAACCAACCATTAGCTACAACTGATTTTACGTGAGATTTATAGGACAGCGCCAAAAACTATGGAGATACGCCCTTTCCATGGGAGGGGCGTTTTACTTATTCAAAAAATAAAGATCACGGTCAAGCTTATCCATCAATCACGTGTAACTGGTTGGTAAGACTCCTCTATCATCCGAATGTATGACACCATAAAAATATGCATCGCACCCTTCCAGCTAATTACGACAGCCAAGAGGGCGCGATGCATACAAACTTATTTAATTATCTTCATCATTTTTATCAGTTGAAATATCATCTTTACCTGACAAAGCATTAACCTGATCGACGAGGCTTCCTAAAAATACTAAGAAACCTCCTGCGCCAAATACTGTCCCGATAATTCTGTGATTGTTCATGATCAAGACAAATGACCCAACTAGCAGTAAAATTGTTACAAGAACTAAACTACCCAATGTAAACCATGCCAGATGCCCCCGGCGTGCCTGCCGTTTTGTTTCCAGCTTGCGACGATGCTGAGACTCTTGCACACCATTCTCAATAATCTCTTTTGCTGCCCCTGGATAAAGTTTTTCATATCCTTCAAGGATTGCTGGATGAGGTATCGGACCAGAATACATTTCCATTGTGGCAATGATTTTTTCCTGATCCTCAGAAGGTAAGTTCTCCAACTTATCAAGAATATCAGTTCTACTACCAACGTTGTTTTTATCGCTTATCTTTGACTGTTTGTCTGGTAAGCTTTCTGTCATACTTGACTACCCCAAATTTCATGTCTTTACCAATCTTTTTCCAATCACTGGCAATTGCTTGCTGAGATGTCTGACTCTTTTGCGCACTTATGGTACGATTGGTAGATATTGAAAAGCCTTTGGCAATTGATCTTATCACTTTTAACGTGGCCAAGTTCGTTACTTTAGTTAGGGTGGAAACACGAAACGAATTGAAATTTTGCATACATGATTCCTCCTCACAATTCTAGTTTATTTGATTAAGATGTTATTAGCAAGTTAAGTATTTGATAAACAGCTAAAATATTATTCCCCATATGAACAGCATTTGCACGTATTTATTCAACAAGAGCATCATTGCGCCCAACCATGCAGACCGGCGTTAAAAGCTGCAGAACCTACATATTGGAGGCTTCACCATGCCCATTTTGAATCTCGTCATGAGCCTGTCATTGGTCTTAAACATTCTGCTTGGCTTGGCCGTCATTGCCTTGCTAGTCGTCTTCTTCCTGTGGCTCCGCGACCGTCACAGTAAGACGCCGAAGGTTACGAACAAAACGCTCGCCTACTACGCTGGCCTGCTCGTGATTTTCTTAATAGCGAAATTAGTCATGCACTAATGATGCCAAATAAGCTGTGCATCCCCTACTTACTCGGGATGCACAGCTTATTTTCTACTCAACTTTAAGCGTGATCAGTCGGCGTCGGTAACGTCTCTGATTTCACCTTCAACTGCACGTCGAACACGTCCAGGAAGAATGCTACCAGTGGCACCCCAACGATCAGTCCCCACGCACCAAAAATCTGTTCACTCACAATTAACGTAATGAAGGTCACGAAGATTGGCAGGTTGGTGGCGTTAGCCATTAGCCGTGGATGAAGGAAGTACGACTCGAACATGTGAATCACCACGACCAGCACCAACACCTCGATCACGCGGATCAGACCACCCGTGACAAAGGCAATGATGACCAATGGAATCATCGAAATTAAGACCCCAGCCACTGGAATCAAGCCTAGGAAGAAGACCATGATTCCTAGAATTAACAAGCTTGGCATCCCAATCAACCAGAGACCCAACACCATCAAAATGGTATTGATCGTGCAAATAATCAATTGCGTTTCGATAACCGTTCCAAAGATGTGGACAAACTTCAAAACTAAATTTCCCATCGGTACAAAGAGCCCCGCAAATCGGCTCTTGGTAAAGGCGTGCACGAACCGCTGTAATTGTGCCTTAGTCAGATTAAAGATGAAGCTGAAGAAGAACGCTAGAATCACCGTTTCAACGCCAGAACTGAACCGTGACAACTTCACCATCCCGCTAGACAGCATTGCCTTACCATTGCTAATGACCGTCGCGTTCTGGGTCAGATTCTTGACTAGCTTGGTCAGTGACGACTCCAACTGTGGATAGGTCCGAACCAATTCATTCAAGGTATGTGGCAGACCAGAAGCCTCGGACACCAGCGGCGGGATAATCTGGCCAAATGCTGCGACCAGCACACCTAAAAACAACAGGTAGACCAGCAACGTCGACAGTAAATGATGTAGGTGCAAGTGCCGTTCAATCCCCACAATGGCCGCATTGCCTAAGTAAATGAAAATGATGGTGAACAACGCTAATGACAGAAAGCCTCGAGCACACCACGCGATGATGATCAGTAAGAGTAGTGCGCCATAGTAGGCTGTCAGTGGACTCTGCCACCATTTTTTAAGTATATTTATCACAAAAATCCTCCCCGATTATGCAAGCTAGTTTTAAGACTACCCGTCCCCCGTGGGGATTGCAACCAGTCCCCACTATTCTTCTACAACGATTAAAGTCGAATCAGTTGGTCATAGATCGGCAATAAGGCCGTCACATCGTCACGAATCACTTGCGCCTGCGCGGCTGGTGTTAACGTGAAGAAGGTATCCCCGCGCAGATAATTCCGCCCCACCTGCCATTCGGCATGACGCTGTGTTTGCGTGGCCATCAGTTCCTGATAAGCCTCCCGCGTCAACGGAACGCCGGCATTCTTATCGGTATGATCGCCACCGCATTCAAATCCAGCCGGCAACTGCAGCACCAGATCTTCCTTCAGACTACTCAGCAACGCCTGCCGCTCCTTGGCTTCCTGCAACACCGCCAACCAAATAAAGAAACGGTCGTCCCAGAAGCCAATTTCAATGTGTGGCAACATTTTATAGCCCCGCTTAGATGTACTGAAAGCCACCCAGGTATCGGTCGGCGGATTCTTCGTCCGGCGCCGGTGCTGGGAAATATGGTCATAGATTGGCATACTTAGCTTCGCGAAAACCGGTGCCAAATCAGCTACGGTTGCCGTAAACTTGGGATCAATATACGCCTGAATCTTACCTAGTCGTCCCGGCAACGTCTGGTCATCAAACACGTGAAAATCCTGGTCTTGATACATGATGAGTCCCCCTCACTGAAAGTCCCTTTGATTCCATGGTATACTAACAACACTAACTTGAAAAGAGGGATTAGACATGGCTGAAAAGAGTCAGATGGACAAACATTTACAGAATTCTACCTTTGGTGCACCGAAAGTCAATCCGGACGAGCAACGCCGCTACCTGGGAACTTTCCGGGAACGGGTGTCGTTGGCCATGACCATCGCCGAAGTCAACGACCGAAGTAATTTGGACGCCTTCGTCACTGAGATCACGGCTCATCCCGATTATCAAATCATCCTAAACGGTCACATTGCGCAGGCTGATCTCGCGCCTTATATGAAATTGGCCGCACAACACAATCTAAAGTTTACGATTCGTAACGATATTTTCTATGGGATGGCTGCCGACGACTATGGTTTGATCATCGCCAGTGACCACGCCATCAACGACAACCCCATCACACTGGCAAAAAAGTACCCTGACCAGGCCCACACAGATACCGATACTCAGAAGAAGTCCCTACTGGATAAACTCCTGGGCAAGTAACGAAAGGAGCTTCACTTTTTGGCACAACCACTTGCTTACCGCATGCGACCACAGCGTTTAGAAGACGTGGTCGGCCAACAGGACTTGGTCGGCCCGGGCAAAATCATTGCCCGGATGGTTGCGGCAAAATTACTCTCATCTATGATTCTCTACGGACCGCCGGGCACCGGGAAGACCAGCATCGCCAGCGCGATTGCTGGATCGACCAAGTATGCCTTCCGCAAGCTAAACGCGGCGACCGATTCCAAGAAGGATCTCCAAGTCGTAGCGGCCGAAGCCAAGATGAGTGGCACCGTCATTCTTCTCTTGGATGAAATTCACCGGCTGGACAAGACCAAACAAGACTTCCTGCTCCCCCACTTGGAGAGCGGCCGAATCATTCTGATCGGTGCGACCACTGAAAATCCCTACATCAACATCAACCCGGCCATTCGGAGTCGAACGCAAATTTTCGAGGTTCATCCGTTATCCTTAGACGACATCGAAACGGCTCTACGCCGCGCTATTACCGATAAGGAACGCGGCCTGGGTGACCTCCCGTTAGATATTGACGATGACGCCTTTCACTTCATGGCGGGGGCAACTAACGGCGACTTACGAAGTGCCTTGAATGGCCTGGAACTCGCCGCACAGTCAACACCACCTGGCGATGACGACCACATTCACATTACGCTAGAAGTTGCCGAGGCCTGCTTTCAACGCCGGGCGTTGGTTGGCGACAAAAACGGCGATGCCCACTATGATGTGATTTCGGCTTTTCAAAAATCAATTCGAGGGAGCGACACCGATGCCGCTCTCCACTACCTGGGGCAATTGGTCGCTGCGGGTGATCTGCCGTCGATCTGCCGCCGGCTCATGGTGATCGCCTACGAAGACATTGGCATGGCCAACCTACCAGCCGCAGCTCGAACCGTTCAAGCAGTCACGGCGGCTCAACAACTGGGCTTACCCGAGGGGCGGATTCCCCTCGCCGATGCGGTCATTGAGCTCTGCCTGTCGCCCAAATCCAACTCCGGAATCACTGCCATGGATGCGGCCCTGGAAGACGTGATGAACGGGCACAACGGGGCGGTGCCCGACCGATTGAAGGACGCCCATTACGTGGGAGCCAAAAAGTTAGGTCACGGTACTGCCTACCAGTTTCCTCATGACTTCCCGAATGACTGGGTCAAGCAGCAATATTTGCCGGATACTCTCCGTGACGCACAGTACTATCACCCTAAGACAAATGGCCGTTTTGAAAGCCAATTGGCCGAACAATACGAGCGTCTGCGCCGGGCCAATCGAACGTAACGAATTGAATTTTTTATAAAAATATGCTACTATACAAGTGGTTCTAAGGTGTACGCGTTGTCTCACTACAAGTTGCCGAACAAGTAATTATAAAACGGGATTGCCTAAGGGCAGAGAAGATGACATGCCTTTTCACTTGGAAGTCAGACGCTCTGCCACGCTCTCCCCCCTGCATTTGTCATCGCGGGTCAACATGACTAGACAATTAACGGCACCACTTAGATCATCAAAAGCATTCGTGCTTTGAGGGCCATTCCATTGAATGGTCCTTTTCTTTTGGTGTCAGTGTGCTATCCTAAATAGATTGACGGTGACTGGCTCGTGGTCCAGCGCAGGTTCGCCACTCTAACACGGCACCAGTAACGTCCCATTAATCAAAAAACTAATTTTTTCAAAAAACTCAAGGAGGCCCCTCATGGTCATCACGATTCTTATGATTTGCTACACCCTACTCTCGTTTGGTATCGGCTACTTTGCTTTTAGCCACCGCCAACGGCCCTTCCTGGTCTTTCACCCGGAGGAATTTCCCAACTTAAGTCGCGTCCTCGTTATCTGTGGGTCGATTCTCATGATCATCGGTGTGCTGGCAGCCATCGCCACCATCATGAACAATACCATCTTTATTTCACTAACTTTACTAGCTGGGGTCATCGCAATCATGACTTTCCAACTGATGCTTTTGCATTGGTTTCCAAAGCGGTAACCGTTTCCAAGTTTTCCACCTTTTTTCACCATATTGCTTTTTATTTGGCGTTAAATAACGTATGATAAGAGTATAAAGTAATGAGAGGTGAACAATATGTTACAACAATACAAGCACATTTTAGTTCCAGTTGACGGTTCATACGAGGCCGAGTTAGCCTTCAAGAAAGCGGTCGCTGTTGCTAAGCGTAACGATGCTGATTTACATCTCGTTCACGTTGTTGATACGCGGGCTTTCCAAAATATTTCCAGCTTCGATACCAGCATGGTTGAACAAGTTACGGAAACAGCGAAGAAGACACTGGATAAATACGTGGTCGATGCCAAAGCCGATGGCTTAGAAAGCATCGACTACGCCATCGAATACGGTGCACCAAAGACCATTATTGCCCGTGACGTTCCACGAGACAACGACACTGACCTTATCATGATCGGTGCTACCGGGCTAAACGCGGTGGAACGGTTACTCATTGGTTCCGTGACCGAATACGTCACTCGGACCGCTGTCTGCGACGTTATCGTGGTTCGGACCGACCAGAACAACCGGCCAGCTAAGAACACGAAGTCTGAAAGATAATTACGAACATTCTTAAAACCAAGTACCGTCATCCCTAGGGTGGCGGTACTTTTTTCGTCTAAATCATGGGGCCTACCTAAAAAGCCGGCAGGCACCATGACCTGTCGGCTCTAAGTTATTCAGTTAGCATTGCGCCAATCTGCGGCGTCAATCGTTCTTGTAGGGCCACATTATGCGTGACCAAAGCAAGGGTGCGAGCAATCACCAAACTGCGCTTCGCAGCGGCGGTCGCCAACAAGGCTTGTTCCGCCTGCCCCTTCAGCTCATACAAGACATCAATTAAGTATAGTGAAGCCTGGTGCTTAACCGCCCGCAACGCCGCCTCAACGTTTTCAATCACCATTTGTGGCTGATCTAAGTCGAGGTACATCTTGGCAATACGGTAGCGTGCCCAGATCATCCGTTGGAAGTTTTCTTCGTCATGCCATTCGAAGTCATCCAGATAGTTGCTGGCCGCATTCAGGTAGTAACGCGTCTTATCCAACTCCTGCCGCGCCATGTAGGCATCTGCCATCCCGACATTACCCACGATTGCGTACAAGTCCCACGGCATCCGATGGGAACGGTGCAGTAATAAATTAAAGTGGAAAATAGCTTCGTCCGGTCGTTGCCGGGCCCCCATTTCAATAAACCCACGATAATAATGATAGCGTTCGCGGTCAAATCCATTTTGGACGTTAGTCATATTCATCTTGGCCAGCATCTCGGCTGCCAGCGAATAATCCTCGCGCCGAACTGCTTGCGAAATACAACTAAACTGTTCGTCCAACCCGCTACCCAGTCCCGATAAAACATCATTTAATGAAATGTTCAGTCGCCGGCAGATCTGTAAAATGATCTTAATGCTAGGTAACTTATCTTTCTTTTCCATCAAACTGACGGTCGCTTGGGTGCAGATTCCTTCGGCCAATTCCTGTTGCGACAAATTCTTCTGTTTCCGGTATTGTTTAACCTTATTCCCTAATAAACGCATCTTATCTCTCCCTACGATTCGTAACGTTAGGTAGCTGTCAACCGATAAATCCGAACATTACGCAAACGTCATCAACGCCGGTTCCCCGACCATAAATCATAATAGGCGTTAATATTCATCCCCTGGTAATGACTGGCCAAACTTGGCCTCTTTATCTTAATTACCATGATAAGTGATTCAGGGGGAATTACAAGCATAATGCTAATTTATTAAGGAACTTTAATCTGTCTATACCATTTTATCATTTAAAAATAAAAGAATTAATAAACGGCCACAATCAGTCGTATATTAATTCTTTAATCGTTAATATTATTCGTACTTTTAGTAAGCATTTACTTGATTAGCAATTGGTTAATAGCTATAAATAAAGTTCTGGAGCACGGCCCACCCCTGACGCTGTGGTGACTGTCGCGTAACTGCCCGCAATCGCCGCAGCTCATTCGTAATCTGGCCGTCCGCTCCCAACGCCCACATCCGCGTCATCTTTGCTCGCGAATCCGGCGTCCAAATGTAGGCAGGCACCCCCATCTGATGAGCCGCCAAGATAAATTGTTGGCTAGCTGAGATTTGCTGGAAGGAGTAGAAATCCGCCGGCACCGACTGGGGGGCTATCCAGTTGAAAGGCAAGATATAGCCAACTTGCAGCCGAGGCACCCGCTGCCGAAGCTGCGCCACTACCCGATAGTCCAGGGAGTGGACAACGTCATGGTCGCGGATCAGTCGCTGCCCGTACTGCCGAGCAAAGCGGCGAGTCATCCCCGCCGAGTCCCGTGGCGTCGTCTTGAGTTCTACCATCAGTGGCTGATGCAACCGTTCCGCTGCCCGCAAATAGGCAGGCCATCCGGCCAACGACGTAGATTGCCCATTCTCGTGGACTGTCAGCCGTTCTAGTTGGCGAAGTGTCAACTGGTGTGGTGTGACGTTTCGCGCCGCGAGAACCCGCAAATTTTCATCGTGGAGCACGACCCACTGATGGTCCTTCGTCTCGTGGAGATCCATCTCCACATAGGTCGGATGTTCACTGCTCACGTGCCGCAGGGCCGCAATGGTGTTCTGAACGCCCCAAGCATGGTCGACCCCTCGATGGCTAATCAAGGCTGTAGGCGCAAACTGCGGCTGCTGGGTCAGTGTCTGTTGAACAATGACCCCGCCCAGCCCCAAACAGGCCACACCGCCGATAATGGACCACCAACGACGATGGCCTCTGCTAGAGTCGATTATCGCCGACAAGTTGGGTTGACCACACCAACTCCACACAACCGTAAGCGCCCCTAAGATGCTGGTCACGGCAAACAACAGAAGGACGCCAGCCAACGAGACTGTAAGCCCACTAACGGCCACCTGCGTCGAAGCATAGCGACCGGCCTGCGCATTGACCCACACTAGGCCTTCGCTGACTAGCCACCAGCCAAACGTTAACAGACCACAGACGAGGAGTCCGCCAGCCATTTGGCCTACTGTTCCCGGTCGCTTCAGTTGCGGTGTCAACCGGCGGAAATGTCGGGGGCCCCACAACAACAGATAGCCAACCAGAAGTAGATAGATAACGGCGGCCACCAGTACGACCGGCCGCCGATGAAGCGACACGAAGTTGACCCAGCTCGCCGCTAACGGTAGCCGAACCAGAATCCGGCTACTCAGCCCCCACGACCCCAGTGGCAGGGCAAGGATGGCCACCCAAAGCTCCACCACTAACCAACGCCACTTATATCGCCAAGCTAGCCGCCAACTCGTTTGCCAGTCCGGAATCGGTGTCCCGGTGAACAGTCGCGTTAATTGCGTGAACTGACCGGCAATCGCCACCCCTAAGGCTAGCGTGGCGAAAATTAAGCTCGTCGACCATCCCGGGCGCTGGCCAGACCAGCGAACCAGCGCAAACAATCCGGCGACCAGTTCCCAACCGAGTAACATCCCCGGCGTCAATATTCCCACGCACCAACTTTTCACCAGACGGCGTCCAAACTCTCGCAAAACAACAGCCTCCCCTTTCACCACTCATGAACCAACAAAAAAACCGGTACGAAACGTCTCCGCTTCATACCGGTTATCAGTAAAATCTACTTTTTCGGCTTGTAAGTTGATGCTGCCGAGTTGTTATCTAACGGAATGAAATCGTAAGCCAATTCATCTTGATACTTGAATTCTTCTAAGGCCAGTTCAATCAAGCGGTCAATTAAGTCCGCATAACTAATCCCGGAAGCTTGCCACAACTGTGGGTACAAGCTGATGTTGGTGAACCCAGGTAAGGTGTTGACCTCACCAACGTAAGGGACGCCATCCTTGGAAACCAAGTAGTCAATTCGTGCCATACCCTTTAAGCCCAAGGCTGCATATGCCCGCAGACCCATCGTTGTGATTTCCGTCGTGAGTTCAGCTGGTAATTCAACTGGCACTTCGAAGGTCACACCACTGGCATCAACGAACTTGTTGTTGTAGTCGTAGAACACATCGGATTCTGGCACCCGGATTGCACCCAACTTGGATGCTTGCGGATGTTCGTTACCCAAAATGGAAATTTCGACTTCCTCAGGACCTGCAATCGTTTCTTCTACCATCACTTTGAAGTCATAACGGAAGGCATCAGCGACACCCGCGTTAAATTCTTCTGCGTTTCCGGCTTTGTGAATACCGACTGAGGAACCTTGGTTGGCAGGCTTGATGAAGACGTTCGTCCCCAACTTCTCGGAAACCGTGGCATAATCGTACTCGTCGCGGTTTTCAGGCGTGATGACCACGTACTTCGTGTTCCGAATGCCGTGGGTCGTCAGAACTTGCTTCGTCATATCCTTATCAAAGGCCGTCGCTGATGCCAAGACGCCACTCCCCACGAAAGGCTTTTTCAGTAAACGGAAAAGCCCTTGGATCGTACCGTCTTCACCCAAATTACCATGAATAATTGGGAAGAAAACATCAATATCCTTTGCTTGAGATAAATTCCAAATGGGTGCCAATGGGTTCGTAGCGTCTACTTGGGCTTGTTCTTCAGCAGCGACCGTTGCTTCATCTTCACCATCAAAGACGCGCCGGGAAGCAGCGTCACTTAAGACGAAACCATCACGCGTCAGTAAGAATAAACTAACGTTGTAACGTGACTTGTCCATCGCGTCATAGATGTTGTGGGCTGAACGCTTAGAAACGTCATGTTCCGAAGAATTACCACCGAATAATAGACCTACATGTAACTTTGTTTTTGTATCCATTTTGTCACTCATCCTATCGTATATATTTCGGTTAGCCTACAGTATACCATTTCTCTAAAAAATTGAATATATTTTTCGGTAAATTTCAGCCTAAAAAATCGATAGTTGAATTGAGATATTTTTTAAGTTTCGGACTAGCATCATTTCTCAGTCGGAGGGCATCGGACAGCCGCTTGCGGTTAAAGAACTGATTCCACCCCGCCAGGTTGTCCGGCCGTCGACGGCGAGCTACGGCCAGCCGCCACTGCTTCAATGCGTTTATCAGCGTCGTTTCATACAAGGGGTGCCGATTGGTCAACGTCACAAAGTAGGTTGCCATTCGGTCGTTTTCCCCATAGATCAGCGGCGTGGTCAACCGCTTCAGACGTTCAATCAAGGTCATCAGGAGGAAGAGCTTGTCGGCTCGCGGTAAAATATCCGTCTCCGCCAACACCGTCAGCAGGTCAATGATTGCGGCGTACGCGTGAGCCCAGCCCTGTTGATTGATAAATCCCCGGGTGTCGGTCTCCAAACAGATATAGGTGGCCACCTGATTGACTAGGTGGCTGTAGTCCAACATCCCCTGGGCATCGTTCTCCGCAACAAAGTGAAGAGCGACCGCCAGCAAGGAAGCCGATCCTGCCCGACCAAAGATTGCCGCGTTGGTGGGTTCGAGGATGTGGCTAAACAACGCCTCGTCACGACTCAGGAAGTTAACTAAAGTCACCATATCGTTGACACCCAACGCATTTTGCTGCAAGGCATCGTACACGGTAAAGTTGATCCCATTGTAACGAATGGCGGGATTAGGGGACGCCAAGTGATGGAGCAGGCGATCCAAGTCCTTTAAGGAAAGCGCCAATGGCTGATTCTTTTCGAGCCGACCACGCAGCGTATTCAGTAGCTCCTCGATGCCATCCTGGTCATCGGGTAACGTGACGGGGGTGCGTCGCCGCCGGTGGATTCCATCCATCAATTGCCCCAGCTGCGGCCCCAGAGACTGAAAAACCGTCCCTTTTTTTAACTCTGCATTCAGGGTCGCGAGCTGCTGCTGCAACTCCCCTATCTGTTCATCCATCTTGTTACCCTCCAGTGATTTTTCTTTTCTGATGCCTTTCCATGTTAACTGCCGCCTGCGGCTGTCAGGGTTCCGCCTGCTGTGGGGACCAGTGTGAGCCTGAGAAACGGTCTCACACCTCGACTTTAAGCTACACCAAGTTCAGGCGTAGCTTAAAGCTCGTCCCATGCCGTAAACACGGGAAATTCACCCGTGTTAACGCCATCGTCACAGCTGGCTACGCCCTGACCTCCTCCGTCTAAGACTAGCGGTACTCTTATAAAACTCGCTGCCCGTAAAAATCACTGACGTGTTCGGTCCAGTAACCTCTGCCGAAGCTGTCTAAATATTTTCTAAATCAATTAGCCTCTTAAGTAGACTAAGCCAATTTTATCCGCTGACATATCATTTAGCGACAAGTCATTATGACTCTATTTTACCAGTATTAATGACCGGTTGGGATCCCCGTTCATTGATGATTGACACCATCATGTTGTTAATCAGTTGTAATTTTTGGTTGTCGCTGAGTTCCAGGTCGGTTTCGTTGGCCAACCGACTGATGGCGCCTTCGGTAATGGACACGGCACCTTCCACGATGATCTTCCGTGCTGACAAAATAGCCTGTGATTGTTGCCGCTGTAACATTGCGGACGCAATTTCGGTGGCATAGGCCAAATGGGTCAATCGGGTTTCAATAATCTTGACCCCGGCCACGTTCAGCCGCTCCTGCAGTTCTTCCGTCAAATGGTTAGAAACCTCGGTCGGGTTGCTCCGTAACGTCAGGGCCTCGCCGTCGCCAAAATTATCATAGGCATATTCAGACGCTACGTGACGAATGGCCGATTCACTTTGAATCTCCACGAATTGCTCGTAGTCTTCTACGGAGAACAGGGCCTTACTGGTATCGACAACTTTGAAGACGATCACCGCCGCAATTTCAACCGGGTTCCCTTGAAGATCATTGACCTTCAGAATGGCACTGTTAAAGTTTCGAACCCGCAGTGAGACCGTGGACTTATTGGTCAGTGGCACCGTCAAATACAGGCCAGCTTCCCGAATCGTCCCGATGTAACGACCAAAGAACGTCAAAACCTTAGATTGATTAGGACTAATAATGGTCAGACTGCTAGCAGCCAAGACGGCCAAAACTAAAATAATAATCGCCAGGGGAACCATAATGTTTTCAAAAATCATCCAACCCCCACCGATGAACAAAGCCAGAACAATCAACAAGCCCAAGTAGCCGTTGATATGAAACACATTCTTTTCTGCCATGTTACTCACTCCATTTCTATAATAGCTACTTCCATTATACCCGACTCGCAGACAAAGGCATAAGGAACCGGTTTCAGGGAGGCTTGGTGAGATTAAACACGACCGGTTTGATCCATCAGAGAATGGTCGTCATGAAAATCGGCTAGCCACGCCAGTTGAACCATTTTTACCGGCCTAGGCAAAGTCATCATTGTTGCCCAGCCGCAGGAGGTCAGGGGTGGCGGTTGCTGTGACGACGGTGTTAGCCCGGACGCTTGTTTCTCCCCGGACTTACAGCGTGGGACGTGTTGGGAAACTCGCATGAACTTTGCGAGGTTCCCAACCGAGCCGGAAGCCCGCCCTTCGGCTGCAGGCGGTCCCCATAGCAACCAGAACCCCTGGCAGCCGAAGGCGAACGCTACACTCTGCCTTTCCACAGGGACGCAAAAACCGGTTCAACTCCGCGTGGAGCCGAACCGGTTCGATCACTCTAATTAAGCTTCTTGGACGTCCACAAACCAAGCAGCGTCAGTATCACTGCCGTTTAAGGCATCGAAGTCGTTCGCTAACGCTGGGTTAACGGCGGCAACTTTACCAGAAACTGGGCTTTGGATGTCGGATACAGCCTTGTCAGCTTCCACGCTCAACAGGTTTTCACCCTTCTTGACCGTGTCGCCAACTGCAGGTAACTTGGCGAATTTGATAGTACCTAACTCGTCTTGTCCTTCAGTGGTCAATCCAATTCGGGTGCCATCAGCAACTGATTTTGTCCAAAAATACTTTACCATTTCAGCCATATTATCTGATCTCCTTTTTATTTAAATGCGTCATTACGACTAAACATGTAACTCTTATAATGATACCGCATCGACATGATTAAACCAATCCCGATGAGGTTCCCAATCAGAGCTGACCCCCCTTGACTAACAAACGGCAATGGAATACCGGTCAGTGGCAAGAGCCCAATGCTCATCCCAATGTTTTCGAACACGTGGAAGAGAATCATCATGATAACCCCAGTGGAAATGTAGGCGTAGAAGACGTTCTTGGTATCGAACGTTACCCGGATCATTTGATAGATCAACAAGAAGTACAGGAAGATCAAGACACAGCCCCCGATGAACCCAAAGTTTTCACCAATTACGGAGAAAATCATATCGGATTCCCGGACAGGGACGTAAACATGAGAAACGTTGAACCCGGTCCCAAAGATGCCACCGGACCCCACCGCCTTCATACTTTGCCACAACTGATACCCACTATTCGAGGTATCCTGTGAGGGATGCAGCCAGGTATCGACCCGGGAGAACTGATAGGCTTGAAAGCCAACCTTTTCCAGAATTTTTCGTCCAGCATCGGTCGTAACCAACGCCAACGCGGTTCCCCCGACACCCCCGACAATCGCAAACGCGGGGGCAATGATCTTCCAGGTAATTCCGGAGACCAGTATCACCCCACCTACGATAGCGAAGAATACCAGCATGGTCCCGAAGTCATTTTGTAATTTCAACAGTATAGCCACTGGTAAGGTCCAGAGAATCAACTTACCAATCAACACCCAGTCCGTCCGCACCGTGTGAAACGGATTCTGGCTATTGTGTTCCGTTACGACCCGCGCCAACATCAGGATAAAGGCGGGCTTCATGACTTCGGACGGCTGGAAGGTCAATGACCCGATGGCAAACCAACTCCGCGCACCGGTATTCAGATAGTACGCCCGACTATAGAAGATCAACACGGCCGCCAGCAGGAAGATTCCCAGCCCATACAGCACCGGTGCCACCTTCCACAGCTGTTCGGAGTCGAATTGCATGATGATAATGATGGCAACCGTCCCAATAACGTACCAGACTAACTGTGAGACCACAGCGGATGTAATGCTCGTGGCACTACTATCGTGGGTCGCCGCTACATAGATGGATGCTAACCCAATCAGGGCCAACATCAGGACACAGAAGATGATTCCCCAGTCGATTCGGGAATCGGTCTCGGTCCGTTGTTCTGTCGCATTCTTTGCCACAATGATTGCTCCTTATTTCAAACTAAGATACTCCTAAGTATAAAGGCCGCAGTGAACTTTAACGATTCACTGCGGCCAACTTTACTAAAAATTATTAACCGCGATGCAGGTGATAGTCCCGCAAGAGCAGTTCGACACCTTCGTCGACCGTCTTAGCGCGATAGACGTCACCGTCATTGAGCTGCGCTTCGAAACGGTCGCCGTCAGGCTTAACCGTCCCAATTGTCTCGTCGCCGATCTTTAAGATAGACATCGTTGCGCCTTCTGGTAATTTTTGTTCATCAACTGTGACTTGCACTGCTTTTTCTCGTTTACTCATGCCAACTCTCCTTTATTTAGTGGGGGAATTTTTATCAAGGCCCATTTCCTTGCGGTAAGCCTGCTCAGCCGCGAAGTTCCGGCGTAAAGTGAAATGATCCGGTACGGGATCAACGCCACCGCGGACGAAGGGATGACAACGCAGGATGCGTGACAGCCCCATCAGGCCCCCTTTAACTGCACCATGCTTGGCTAATGCCTGTAGCATGTAATTCGAACACGTCGGATAATACCGACAGGTCGGTGGAAACAGCGGTGAAATGAACCGTTGATAACCACGAACCAGCTTCGTCAGTAACCATTTCATCGCGATGCTCCCTTCTGTGTTAACCACAGACTGTTAGTTGTTTTCCTTAGCGGTCTTGGTGTCCATGTGCTCCAGAAGCACACCAGCACCCTTGGCCACGTTATCCAGTGGATCTTCGGAGATGATGACCGGAACCGTCAGCTTTTCAGAGAAGAGCTTGTCGATACCATCGAGCAAGGCACCCCCACCAGTCAACATGATGCCACGATCGATAATATCCGCAGCCAATTCTGGTGGTGTCGTTTCCAACACGGCCATGGCAGCTGACACAATCTGGTCAACGGAATCGTGGATGGCCAATTCAACTTCAGCGGCGGTAATCGTCGTTTCAGTAGGCATCCCACTAACGGAATCCCGGCCACGAACGTCCATCGTCTTTTCTTCATTACCGGGTTCTGGGTAGGCCGTCCCAATCTTAATCTTGATGGTTTCAGCGGTCCGTTCCCCGATAATCAGGTTGTGGTGATGCTTCAGGTAGTTCACGATCTCAGTGTTCATCCGGTCACCAGCGACCCGAATCGAACGACTAGCCACGATGTCACCCAGGGAAAGGATCGCGATGTCACTCGTGCCCCCACCCATGTCGATGACCATGTTACCACTTGGCTTGAAGATATCCATTCCGGCACCCAATGCAGCCACCTTTGGTTCGTATTCCAGATAGACTTTGGCGCCACCAGACTTTTCAGCAGCCTGAATGATGGCCTTCCGTTCGATCTCGGTAATGTTCGTTGGGGCACAGATCATGATGTTAGGCTTGGATAGGAAGCCCTTTACGCTTAATTTATTGATGAAATAGGAGAGCATGGCTTCAGTGATATCGAAATCAGAAATGACCCCATCCTTCAAGGGACGAATAGCCCGAATGTTACCGGGGGTCCGGCCAACCATTCGATAAGCTTCGGAGCCCACCGCTAATACCTTGTCAGTCTTCGTATCGATTGCAACGACTGATGGTTCATTTAATACGATACCTTTGCCGACCACGTAGATTAAAACGTTCGCAGTCCCCAAATCAATTCCAATGTCTTTCGCCATACTTATGCGTCCTCCTGATTTTTAATGCCAATTTTCAACATTTCATTATACCATAATCTCCAACAACTCTAAATGCTTTCTCGCGCTCAAGCGGGAACTAAACGAATTGTTAACGATTCGTCCCCCAACCGCTGCGCCTGAATTATCGCAAAATTCTTCTAGGTCAAACAGGTGCTGACGCGTGCCAGCACCCTTTTGATAATAAAAAGGCGGCCACAAGTGCCACCCTAAATAAGTTCTAATTTTTGACGTGCGTGTTCTTTAAGACCACCGTATCGTCTTCTGGGAAGTCGACCCGTTTGACCTGTGCACCCAGGGCCGTCAACTTCTTGTGGAAGTCGTAGTAACCGCGGTCAAGGTACTTCAAGTTCGTCACTTGCGTGTATCCGTCAGCAACCAAGCCAGCCAGAACTAACGCTGCGGCTGCCCGTAAATCAGTAGCTGCGACTTCAGCCCCGTTAAAGTCGGTTGGCCCGTGCATCACGACCGTCCGCCCGTTGATTTGGAACTGGGCATTCATCCGGCGTAATTCTTCCAGATGCATGAACCGGTTTTCAAAGACAGTTTCGGTCATCGTGCTAGTCCCCTCAGCAGCCAACTGTAAAATGGTCATCTGTGGCTGCATATCAGTTGGGAAACCAGGGTATGGCAAGGTCTTAACGTCCGTCGGCATTAACTTTTCTGGGCCAACGACCCGGATACCAGCGGCTTCTTCCGTCACTTGTACACCCATTTCTTGTAATTTGGAAATTAAGGGCTTGTTATGTTCAACAATACCGTCCTTGATCAGCACATTACCCTGAGTCAATGCAGCAGCAACCATGAAAGTCCCTGCTTCGATTCGGTCCTGAACCACGTTGTGTTCCGTCCCGTGCATCTTCTCAACACCATCGATCCGCAACGTTTCCGTCCCGGCACCGCGAACATGAGCCCCCATCTTGTTCAAGACGTTAGCTAAGTCCACAATTTCTGGTTCACGGGCAACATTATCAATCACGGTCGTCCCCTGCGCAAGGCAGGCAGCCATCATGATATTTTGCGTTGCGCCGACGCTAGGAAAATCTAAGTAAATGTGCGTTCCCTTTAATTGATCAGCGAAAGCTTCAATGTAGCCATCGTGCTGCTCAATCCGGGCACCCAATGCTTCAAGCCCCTTCAAATGTAAATCAATCGGACGCGTTCCAATGGCACAACCACCGGGTAATGCCACCCGGGCATGACCTAACCGCGCCAGAAGTGGCCCCATCACAACGATGGATGCCCGCATCTTGGAAACGTATTCAAATGGTGCTTCACTTGACACTTGGTGGGTCGCATCGATAGTAACTTCCCGCCGCTCTTCGTTAAAATCAACGCGCAGGTTCAGGAAACGAAGGACCTTATTCATCGTATAAACATCAGATAAAACTGGAACATTTGCTAAGTGGGTGAGTCCATCTTGACCAAGGATCGAGGCTGCCAGGATTGGCAGAACCGCATTCTTTGCGCCTTCGATATTTACCTCACCAGTTAAGCGGTTCCCACCATGAACAATAATTTTTTCCATGGGATACCTCCAAAGAATTTTCGGGCTTGCCTATAGTAAATAGCCCAGATTACGAACATTATTGATGAAGTCCAGAAAGAACGAGCTGCAGCCGTACCCTATCGCTACCGACAACATCACGATAACGACCCGTGCCTGACGGGGGTACACCGACATTAGTCGTTCAATGTGTAACGCCGAGATTGCCCAAAACGCGAGGGCAATGAACGTCAAATGACTAACAATCGTTAGAATCGCTTGCAACCCTAGAAGTTTCATTAACTCAATCCTTTCTAAACATTCTCACCAACTATAGCATAATTTTTCGTGCTTGTCCTTGAAATTCCGGCAAAATCAGCGTTTGTAATATTACATTTACTTTTATTAATAGCTGTGACTGAACAAACTATAAGTAATTTCAGTGAATGACGTTTCCAGGGGGCCTTTCATTTGAAATCATAGAGTAAACGGCTTCGATTGCTAACCATTGACTTCAAATAGCTGGATTGGGCATCGGTAAATTCCGAACTTTAATTTTTTCATCACCTAGACCAATCCACAATTATCTGGTCCCGACACTTGTTTACGGCCACACATCACCAAGGACCAATTTGAATTTTAAGCAAACAAAAAGACAATTCCCGTTAGTGAGAATTGCCTTTTTTGACTTGCATTAGTGTGCTTAATGGTTGGCGACGTTAATTCGGTTGATGGCCCGCCGCAAAGCGACCTCAGCCCGTGCCAAAGTGTCATCGTCATGAGCTTCTTGCGCCTTTTTAATGGCAGCTTGCGCCCGATCACGAGCACTTTCGGCCCGACCGACGTCAATATCGTCTTGACGTTCCGCACTGTCAGCAACAATGGTGGCAACATTATCGGAGAATTCTAGGAAACCACCGTTAACGGCAATTTCATCCTCTTCACCATCATGTTTAACCCGTACTTCGTCAACTTCCAGAGAAGAAATGACGGGCACGTGATTGGGCATGATCCCGAGTTGACCCAACTTAGTCTTGATGACCAAGAGCTCACCATCGTTTTCATAGACCCGGCCATCTGGGGTTACGATACTAACGGATAATACTGATTGATTATCAGCCAATTAGAATCCCTCCCTAGTTGTTGGCAACGGCAGCGTTCATTTGCTTAGCCTTTTCGACAGCGTCTTCGATAGCACCACAGTTCCGGAAAGCATCTTCTGGTAGGTCATCATACTTACCATCTAAGATTTCCTTGAAACTCCGGACAGTATCTTCCAACTTAACATACTTCCCGTCCATACCCGTAAATTGTGAAGCAACGGAGAATGGTTGTGACAGGAAGAATTGAATCCGCCGAGCACGGTTAACAATCGTTTGTTCTTCTTCGGAAAGTTCATCCATCCCTAAGATAGAGATGATATCTTGCAATTCATGGTACCGTTGCAAGACGTGTTGAACTTCCGTAGCAACATCGTAGTGTTCTTGACCGATGATTTCAGGGGCCAAGGCAGTAGACGTCGAAGCCAGTGGGTCCACGGCTGGGTAAATCCCTTGTTGCGTCAAAGCACGTTCCAAGTTAGTCGTGGCATCCAAATGGGCGAAAGTCGTGGCAGGAGCAGGGTCGGTATAGTCATCGGCAGGCACGTAAACGGCTTGGATCGAGGTGATAGACCCCTTCTTCGTCGACGTGATCCGTTCCTGTAACTGACCCATTTCAGTAGCCAACGTTGGTTGGTAACCAACGGCTGAAGGAATCCGACCCAAGAGGGCAGAAACTTCAGAACCAGCTTGCGTGAACCGGAAGATGTTATCGATGAAGAGCAGCACATCTTGGCCCTTAACATCACGGAAGTATTCCGCAATGGTCAAACCAGTCAGGGCAACCCGCATCCGGGCACCAGGAGGTTCGTTCATTTGACCATAAACCATGGCCGTTTGCTTCAGAACCCCTGAACCTTTCATTTCCCAGTACATATCGTTACCTTCACGAGTCCGTTCACCAACACCGGTGAAGACGGAAATCCCGTTATGGCCTTGAGCAATGTTATGGATTAATTCTTGAATTAAAACGGTCTTACCAACACCGGCACCACCGAACAACCCAATCTTCCCACCACGAACGTAAGGTTCGAGTAAGTCAATAACCTTGATACCCGTTTCCAGGATTTCAGTCGTAGGGTTTAATTCGTCATATTTAGGTGCATCACGGTGAATTGGCATCCGTTCTGCGTCTGGTCCAAATTCGGCACCGCCGTCAATAGGATTCCCCAGAACGTTGAACACCCGACCGAGAGTGTCGTCACCGACAGGAACAGAAATAGAAGCCTTAGTGTTTTCTACTTCCATACCCCGGCGAAGACCATCGGTACCGTCCATGGCAATCGTCCGCATAACCCCGTCACCTAATTCCAAGGCAACTTCGGTTACAAGGATACTACCATCATCTTTTTTGATGTTAAGGGCGGTGTTGATGTCAGGTAATTCATCATTCAGTGGGAATTCAACGTCAACAACAGGTCCGATAACTTGAACAATTTTACCAGCACTCATTATTCGTTAATTCCTCCCGTCATTAATTATTTAAGGCTTCCTGACCACCAGTAATTTCGGTGATTTCAGTGGTGATTGCTGCTTGTCGTGCACGATTATAGTGCAGTTGCAACGTTCCAATCAAATCATCGGCATTATCAGTGGCTGATTGCATCGCATTTGAACTTGATGCATGTTCGGAAGTCTTCGCGTCCAAGATTGCACCGTAAACTAAACTTTCTGCGTATTGTGGCAGAACGACCTGCAACACTTCTTCTTCAGAAGGTTCGGTATCGTATTCAGCAGTTAAAGGTGCAGCTTGCGTATCGTTTGCCGCATCAGTCGACAAGGTTTCCTTGTCAACTGGTAACATTTTTTCAGCCCGAAAACGGGATGAAATCCGGTTTACAAAGTGGTTGTAGCACACAAAGAGTTGATCAAACACCTCATTGTCAAACATCGTGGTTACGGTCTTAACGATTTCCCGAACTTCGTTAAATTCAGGCACATCGCTGACCCCACGGTATTCGTAAGCCACGTTGATGCCACGGTTCCGGTAGAAGTCGGCACCTGTTCCCCCAACGGCTAACACCATGTAGTCGTCAGGATTAGGCGTCCGTTCTTTAATGAACGTATTGGCTTCCCGGAGCACGCTACTATTATAGCTACCCACCATTCCACGATCGGAGGTGATCACTAAATATGCGGTTTTCTTTACTGGACGGTTCGACTGTAGGCTACTTGAGGAATTATCTAACAGATGAGACTGTGAAAGATGCATAACGACAGCCTTAACCTTCGAAACATAGTCTTGGTAGCCGACTGCGTGTTTCTGAATCTTATTTAACTTCGCGGTCGAAACCATGTGCATCGCCGCCGTAATCTGACGGGTTGCTTTCGTGGATGTAATTCGACGTTGGACGTCATGAATTGATTCAGCCATTATTTCTCACCATCCTTCCTTCAAGTAATCTTAATCAGCCGTGTCTGCCGCCGTATTATCGGCCTTAGCAGTTGGTTGGAAAGTTGCATCGAATTCAGCAATGGCCGTTTCGAGAGAGTCGCCTTCTGGCAAGTTCCCCGTCTTGGTAATCGTGTCTTCGAGATCTTGATGGCTGGCATCCATGTAGTCGAACAGCTCGTTTTGGTAACGCAAAACGTCTTCAATTTCGAGCTTGTCCAAGTGACCATGAGTCAACGCAAACAAGATAATAACTTCCTTGGCAACCGGAACAGATTCATGCAAGCCTTGCTTTAAGACTTCCACGGTCCGTGCACCACGGTCTAGTCGAGCCTTGGTTGCGGCATCCAAATCAGAACCGAATTGGGCGAAGGATTCAAGTTCACGGTAGGCAGATAAGTCCAACCGCAACGTCCCAGCAACCTTCTTCATGGCCTTGATCTGAGCGTCACCACCAACCCGGGAAACAGAAGTCCCGGCATCCATAGCTGGCCGAATCCCAGAATAGAATGAATCACTGTTCAGGAAGATTTGACCATCGGTGATGGAAATAACGTTGGTTGGGATGTAAGCAGAAACGTCCCCGGCCTTGGTTTCGATGACAGGCAAAGCCGTCATTGAACCGCCACCTAGTTCGTCACTTAACTTAGCAGCCCGTTCCAGCAAACGGGAGTGGGTGTAGAAGATATCACCAGGATATGCTTCACGACCTGGTGCCCGCCGTAAAATCAAGGAGAGTTCACGGTAAGCATCGGCTTGCTTAGTTAAATCATCGTAGACGATCAGAACATGCTTGCCGTTGTGCATGAATTCTTCACCCATGGCAGCACCGGCATATGGTGCAACGTACAACATTGGTGCTGGTTCGGAAGGACTAGCAGTAACGACGATCGTGTAGTCCATAGCGCCGAATTTTTCCAGCGTAGAAACTTGTGCACGCACCGTAGAAGCCTTCTGACCAATAGCAACGTAGATACAGATCATGTTTTGACCCTTTTGGTTAATGATCGTATCGATGGCGATAGAGGACTTCCCAGTCTTCCGGTCACCGATGATCAATTCACGTTGTCCACGTCCAATTGGAACCAAAGCATCGATGGCTTTAATCCCGGTTTGCAGAGGTTCACTAACCCCTTGCCGTTCCATAACACCAGGTGCTTTGTGTTCGATTGGCCGCGTCTTGTCCGTGGAAATGTCCCCTTTACCGTCAATTGGCCGGCCCAGTGGGTTTACAACCCGACCGATTAATTGATCGCCAACGGGAACTTCCATGATTCGTCCAGTCCGCTTAACGGAGTCGCCTTCAGTGATTCCAGTAAAATCACCCAAGACAACGATACCAACGTCACTGGATTCGAGGTTTTGGACCATCCCATAAACCCCGTTATCAAACAACAGCAACTCACCTTGCAAAGCGTTGTTCAGACCGTGGGCCCGGGCAACACCATCACCAACGTAAGTAACCGTACCAGTTTCTTCAACTGAGATTTCATCCTTGTAGCTTTCTAATTGTTGTTTAATTAGAGCACTGATTTCCTCAGCTTTAATGCTCATGAAAGTTTCACCTCTTTATTACCGAATTCGTTATGCAAGCAGTTGCTGCCGTAAACGATTGATTTTTGTTCGTAAACTACCATCAAGAACCGTGTCAGCAGCCTTAACGATGACCCCAGCGATCACAGAAGGATCGACCTGACTACTCAAGATAACCTTATCGGCCCCTACACGTTCTGCGTAGGTTTTCTCGATCTTCGTCTTTTGATCATCAGTTAAAGGTACTGCCGTTGTGACTTCAGCGTAAACCGTGTGGTTAGCCTCATCATACATGGCCTGGAATTGATCGACGATGTCGACCACGTTTTCCATGCGACCATAGTCATATACCATTTGAACAAAGTTCTTGATATATGGCGATGCGTCTTTCAGTAACGGTTGTACTAAAGCCTCACGTTCAGCAACCTGCAGGCTAGCGTCTGAGAGCAAAGTGCTCAATTGCGGGTTGTCCTGGAAGATACTTCGAAGTTCTTTAAGCTCTGTAAAGCCTGACTCCAGTTGGTCTTTTTCGGACAACAGTTCATATAATGCTTTTGCGTAGCGCTTAGCTACAGTTGCCCTATTAAGACTCATGTTGCTTCCCCAACCCTTCGATATAAGAATCAATGAGTGCCTTTTGATCGTCAGCTTTCAATTCTCGTTGAATGATCTTGGAAGCAATCTCAATAGATAGGTCCGCCACGTCATTGCGGGCATTGACCAGGGCATCTTGGCGTTCTTGCTCGATGTCCTTTTGGGCATTTTGCTTCAACGTCTGTGCGTCTGTTTGAGCTTGTGTAACGATTTGTTCACGCTGTTGTTGACCATTGGTCTTGGCATCGTTCACAATCGTCTGTGCTTCAGACCGAGAACTAGCTAATGCGGTTTGACGCTTCTGAACTAAGTCAGCGGCTTCATTCCGAGAGCTTTCAGCTGAGTCAATATCATTACTGATCTTGTCAGCCCGATCTTGCATCATCTTGGTCACTGGCTTCCAAGCCAAGACCTTAACGATCCACATTAATAGTAAGAAACAAACGACGTAGAAAATTGAATCACCAAAGTAAAGCCCTGCGCCAACCACTAAATGTGAGAGCATCTATTGACACCTCCTTCTACTATCAGATATAAACATCATTGCGACTAACTACTTGTTCATAACCATCAAAGCAACAACGAAGGCAATGATAGGCATGGCTTCGATAAGCCCAACCCCGATGAACATGTTAGTCCGTAATTGACCTGATAGTTCAGGTTGACGGGCCATACCTTCTAGCATTTTGGAAATAAGAATACCGTCACCAACACCACCACCAATAGCGGCTCCGGCCATAGCGATACCAGCTGCAATAGCTCCCATAATAATTGTTTCCTCCTTAAAATTAGATAAGTACTTTATTCCTCAACTTCAAGCTTTTGAGAAATGTAAACTGAAGACAACGTAACGAACACGAAGGCCTGGATTGCTCCCAAGAAAGCTGAGAACCCTTGCCAAGCCATTTCAAGTGGTACAGCGACTATCATCGTTGCGATGCCATGTGAAACCGCAAGCTTCCAAATTATCCCCAAAAGCATTTCGCCAGAGAAGATAACCCCGAAGATACGTAAACCCAACGTTAAGAAGTTCGTGAATTCTTCAAAGATACTGATAACTATCCAGACCTTAAAAGGCTTCATGTAATTTCCGAAGTGGGTCTTGTAACCCAATTTACTTACCCCTGCAAACTGCGCAAGCATCAACGTCATTAATGAAAAAGTCAGCGTCGTAATTGGATCCGACGTAGGACTCCGGACGATGGTGGCACCGTTCGGCAACGAGAGATTGATAAACAATCCCAATTCGTTTGACAAGAACAGGAAGATAAATAAAGTGAAACCGTACAATCCAAAACCACCAATTTCCTTGGTAGGAATGGACCCCTTCAAAATTCCGTTGGTAAAATCAATCAGCCACTCCAAGAAGTTTTGCCCCTTGGTAGGCTTCATGGCCAAATGTCTGGAAGTAAAATAAACCAGGGCAACAACAAGTAAAAAGACAACCGAAGCTGACACAATGTTGGCCGTGCTAAACGTCAATCCCAGAAATTGGAAGGTCGAAACTGGACCATCATTCACCGAATATCACCTCTTTTCAACACTATATGGACGCGGTTTCTCGAAGGTTTCACCCAACATTTTCATTAAGTTTTCTTTCGAGAAATGCGGAATAGTGAACGAAGCGAGCGCTCCATTCAAATACACTGGAAATGATACCACCAATTCAGCTAAAAAACAAAACAATTTTTCACGGTTTAAACATTATTCGGGACTTGGATAAAGCTTAGTACTGAAAAGGATAGTAACCGGTTTCACAGTCTACTTGCGTGCGCAATCAGCTCCATAACAAATTCGGGTTGTCAAGCCCCTTTTTAACAAATGTATCCGTTCAAACCGAAAGTCTGTCCGTGGTGCCGAACAAATTCCGAAAAGCCGCGGTTTCGGCAAACAAATAAGAGACTCGGCCCTAAGCCGAATCTCTTTAAAGTTTACTTCGTCCCAAACAAACGATCACCAGCATCGCCCAAACCTGGCACGATGTAGCCATCTTCGTTCAAGTGATCGTCCAACGCAGCCGCGTAAATGTCAACGTCTGGATGGGCTGCTTGCAGGGCTTTAACCCCTTCCGGTGCAGATACTAAGCACACGAACTTCATGTTCTTTTCGCTAGCGCCGCGCTTCTTCAAAGCATCGATGGCCATAATTGCTGACCCACCGGTAGCTAACATTGGATCCACAATAAAAATTTGTCGTTGATCAATGTCTGACGGCAACTTAACGAAGTATTCATGGGGCTGCAGGGTTTCTTCATCGCGATACATCCCGATGTGGCCAACCTTAGCAGCGGGGATCAACTCTAAGATCCCATCGACCATACCAATACCAGCACGTAAGATTGGCACAATTGCCACCTTCTTACCAGCAAGTTCCTTGGCAGTCATCTTGGCCACTGGCGTCTCAATAACCTTATCCTGTAGTGGCATGTCACGCGAAACATCATATGCCATTAAGGTCGAGATTTCATTAACTACCTCGCGGAAACTGCGGGTGCCACAGTTCTTATTCCGAATAATAGTTAACTTGTGTTGAATCAACGGGTGGTCGAGTACTTGAAACTTCCCCATGAATAAACGCTCCTTTATGATTTCTTACAATTGTACCATTATCTACGCTACCAGAACGGATTAATTTTTAATGAAAACGTTTTTTCATTAATTTTATGGCAATGCGGTTAAAGGATGGGCTTGGGTCAACTCATGAACCTGTGCCTTCACCTCAGCTAATACCGCGTCATCATTAGGATTCAGGACCGTCTTCACAATCAAGCGGGCCACCTCGCGGCACTCGTCAGCATTGAACCCACGCGTCGTGATTGCCGGCGTTCCCAGCCGAATACCGGATGTCTTGAATGGACTGAGCTTCTCGTTTGGAATGGCTTCTTTATTGGTCGTGATCAGCACGCTATCCAACAGTTCTTGGGCCTGTTTTCCATTAAGCTCCGTGTCAGACAAGTCCAACGTCATCAAGTGATTATCAGTTCCTCCAGAAACCACACGAACCGTTGGCAACTGATTGAATTCATCAGCCATTGCCGCAGCGTTCGTGATAATCTGTTGCGCATAATCCTTAAATCCTGGTTGAAGGTCTTCAAAGAAAGCAGCGGCCTTGCCGGCAATAACGTGTTCCAGTGGTCCCCCCTGCGTCCCTGGGAAGACGGCGGAGTTGATGCGCTTGGCATTCTCAGCCTGCGATAAGATCAGACCTCCACGAGGCCCCCGTAAGGTCTTGTGCGTCGTGGTCGTGACCACATCAGCGATACCAACGGGACTAGGATGCAATCCGGTCGCTACCAGCCCGGCAATGTGTGCCATATCAACCATCAGATAGGCCCCTACTTCGTCAGCGATTGACCGGAAAGCATTCCAGTCAATGATCCGAGAGTATGCTGAAGCTCCAGCAACAATCAGCTGTGGCTTCACTTTCAAGGCTAAATCACGAATCATATCGTAGTCCAGGAGTTCCGTCTCGGGATTCAAGCCATAACTGTAGGCTTCATAGAGTTTTCCAGAGAAGTTAACCTTGGCACCGTGGGTCAAATGGCCCCCGGCGTCCAGACCCATCCCCAAGATAGTGTCACCAGACTTCAAAAATGCCGCGTAGACGGCCTGATTAGCCTGTGACCCAGAATGGGGTTGGACGTTGGCGTACTCGGCGTTAAACAGCTTCTTAGCACGGTCAATGGCTAATTGTTCAACAACATCAATGTACTGGGTCCCTCCGTAATAGCGTTTACCAGGGTAACCCTCGGCGTACTTGTTGGTCAACACGGAGCCTTGAGCCGTTCGAACGGCGTGGCTGACAATGTTTTCTGAGGCAATCAACTCAATGGTATCCTCTTGCCGGTGTTCTTCATTAGCAATGGCCTGCCATAACGCTGGATCTTGTTCTTTAAAATTCAATGGCGATCCCTCCTGAACTGTAATTAAGTTAATTCTACCAAACTTTCTGAGTCTCTGGGGGAAGTTTGGTCTATTTATCTTTTTATAATTACCGTCACCTATTTAAATAAGGCCCCGAGCGATTCCGTTTTGAAATGAACCCCCAATTACCCCGATGATGTTGCCACTATGAGTAGGCGTGCCTAGGCATGTTGAGACTACTGTGCCGTCAGACACGTGAGCGACAAACCTCTGAATTCATTCAGGGGCAATTGACTTATTAACATGCCTGCTTCTTTAGCCTCAAATTNATTAACATGCCTGCTTCTTTAGCCTCAAATTGTGCTAGACTGATCATATATTCAGCTGAAAATTATGAGGTGATAAGATGTTAAAATTAGTTCGCCAGCTAGTCCTAGCTGGCCTCACATTAAGTTTACTGGGTGGTGTCGTCACTCCGACACTGGCTCAAGCGGCAACAACTGATCCGGACTCCAGCGAAGCAACGGATCTTCAAGGCTCTGTCAACTATCAATTTGAATCGGTTCAATCGCCTTACAATTGGATCACCGATGAACAAGGTCAGACGACCAAGGTTCCCTGGTATCCAGGAACATCAGCGGATCCTCTTCCCCAGAGCTATTCTTCCGCGGAAATAAATACCGTCAAGTCATTTCCGTTCGTCACGACTGATGATATTGAAGGCAGTCCAAACTACTTTACCGCAAGTCAAATGACTCAACTCGCCAAGGTTGGGGTAAGTGTCGATCCGGATGAAACCTTGGCGGACTACCTGGCACCACGCAATTTTGATAATAGCTCCTTTACTCCGAAAGATTTGGCGACCTACTATACCGATTATGCTTACGCCTATGCCTGGATCTATAAGGTCGCGGCACAAACAAAACTTAGTACACGCAGCTATAGCGACATCAAGAGAGACTTAAAGGACAACGTCATGTTCTATTTAAAGGAAATGGATAGTGTCTATCCAAGTATTGAAATGGCTGATACAGTGACCCAATACTTTGGTAAAACTGCTGCCGACTTTGATGCCCAAATGTTTCTTAACAACATATCCTTCGTCCACCTAACCGATCCAACCGAACGACTGGCTCGCTTAGATCCTCAAGCCTCTGCGGACAAGGAAAGTGATTTACTCAAGCAACCCGTCAAAAACTTTATTATTCAACAAAAAGATAGTAGCGATTCCAATAAGACTATTGACGGCGAATTTTATAATCAAGTTA
>NZ_AZCZ01000010.1 GCF_001434055.1 Levilactobacillus parabrevis ATCC 53295
CGATCCATTACACTACGGGCGCATAACACGCATGCTTTTTTGAGCACCTAATTACTATACCCGAAGCTGAATATAAATTCAAGGGCTCGTGTAAATATTTTTATTTTCCGAGAAAATGGGTCGAAAATCTTCGGGAGGATTGCCTTGCAATCTCGTAGTTGAGAGGATATACTTACAAACGTAAGGTTAGCTCTGGTTGGCCTGAATTTTTTTGACCGGGGTGGGCGTTTATCTGCCACCGCTGGTCGGTAATCGTCCCACTAGGAGGTAAGTTGGATGCGTGAAGATTGGCAGTGGGTCGAAGCAATCGTCCCCCAAATGGTGACCAAGCTAACCAATCGGTTCCGTGTCCTGCAAGGTATTGCGAATACTCAACCGGTTGGTCGGCGAACCTTAGCGACTAGCTTGGCCTGCTCCGAGCGGACGATTCGGACGACGACAGATGCCCTCGCTGAACTGGGTTTCATTCAGATGTCAGTGAAGGGTATGCAGATCACGACTGCCGGGCAACAACTCTTACGAGGGTTAGAGCCCGTCATGGATGACTTATCTGGCTGGCGGGAGCGTGAAGTCCAGCTAGCTGAGAAGCTAAACATTGCACACTGTACAATCGTTCCGGGAGATAGCACGGCGCCTACCGGGTCCCTGATGGGGATGGGGCAGGCTGCTGGTCAAGTCTTAACGGATCAGTTACCTCTGGGAAAGAGTACCGTTGCGGTGATGGGGGGACACACTATGGCTGCCGTCGCGTCAGCACTGACGCCAGCATTGTCGGTTAATCGGCAGTTGCTGTTTGTGCCGGCGCGTGGCGGGGTCGGTGAATCACCAGCCATTCAAGCCAACGCGGTCAGCGCCCAGATGGCGCAGCAGACTAATGGTGAGTTTCGCTCACTGTTTGTCCCCGAGCAACTGACAATCGCTACTTATAAGCCGTTGTTTGCGGAACCAGCCATTCACGAGGTTTTGCAGTTGATTGCTCAGAGTAACGTTGTGATTCACGGCATTGGCCAGGCATTCGTGATGGCCAAGCGTCGAAAGATTTCACCGCATGTGATTGCCGACTTAACGGCGGCCCATGCGGTAGGGGAAGCCTTTGGCCATTTCTTTGATGCTGAAGGTCACGTGGTAAGTAAATTTCCTCGCATCGGCGTCGATATCGCCGATTTAGCCGCTAAAGAATTAGTAATCGCTGTTGCCGGCGGTGCCGAAAAGGGTGCTGCTATTGCGGCCTACATGCATTTAGCGCCAGCTTCGACTTGGTTAATAACTGATGAAGGAGCTGCTGACTTTGTTTTAAAAAAGTGATACACTTAACACGTACTGCTTTTTAAAAAAATTATTCTTTATTTGCTTCCTGAAGGAGGAAATCACAGTATGACTGTAAAGATTGGTATTAATGGTTTCGGACGTATCGGCCGTTTGGCTTTCAAGCGGATTCACGAACTCCACTCAAGTGACATCGAAGTTGTTGCCATCAACGATTTGACGACACCTTCAATGTTAGCTTACTTGTTGAAGTATGACTCAACTCATGGTCGTTTCCCTGGCGAAGTTTCAGCTACGGACAAAGGTATCGTGGTTGACGGCAAGGAATACCCTGTATACGCTGAACCAAAGGCTCAAGACATTCCTTGGGTTAAGAACGACGGTGTTGACTTCGTCCTCGAATGTACCGGTTTCTACACTTCCGAAGAAAAGTCACAAGCTCACCTCGATGCTGGTGTTAAGCGGGTATTGATCTCCGCTCCAGCCGGTGCTGTTACGACTGTTGTTCCAGGTGTTAACTTGGACGTATTGAGCAAAGACGATGTTATCGTTTCTGCTGGTTCTTGCACGACCAACTGCTTGGCCCCAATGGCATACTTCTTAAACGAAGAATTTGGCATTAAGGCTGGGACTATGACGACTATCCATGCCTTCACTTCTACTCAAATGATCTTGGATGGCCCTCGTGGCAAGAAGATGCGTAACAACCGTACCGCAAGCATCAACACCATTCCTCACTCTACTGGTGCTGCTAAGGCTATCGGTTTAGTTATCCCTGACTTAAAGGGTAAGTTACAAGGCCACGCACAACGTGTTGGTGTTGTTGACGGCTCATTGACTGAATTAGTAGCTGTTCTGGACAAGAAGGTTACTGCTGACGAAATCAACGATGCTATCAAGAAGCACACTGAAGGTAACGACGCCTTTGGTTACAACGGTGACGAAATTGTTTCAACTGACATCATCGATGACCCTCATGGTTCCGTATTTGACCCAACTCAAACGGAAGTTACGACTGCCGGTGACACGCAATTAGTTAAGACTGTTGCTTGGTACGACAACGAATGGGGCTTCACTTGCAACATGGTTCGTACTTTATTGCACTTCGCTACGCTTTAATCAGCTAGCGGCGCAAGTCGTTTAAAATTTTAAATATTCAATGAGACGCGGCGGAGGAGGGAATTCTCCGACGCGTTTTTCATTGGGCCTAAAAAATCACACAAGTCCTTTGAAATCTGAAGGTAAGTGCTGTATATTGTGAAAGTAATCTTTTATTTTGATAAGCAATCAAGGAGGGTTTTCTAAATTGGCTAAATTAACAGTTTCTGATTTAGACTTAGAGGGCAAAAAAGTCCTGATGCGGGTCGACTTTAACGTCCCAATCAAAGACGGTGTGATCGGTAACGATAACCGTATCGTTGCTGCATTACCAACTATCAAGTACGTCATCGAACATGGTGGCAAGGCGATTCTCTTATCCCACTTAGGTCGGATCAAGAAGGAAGAAGACAAGCCAGCACTGTCCATGCGTCCAGTCGCAGAACGGTTGTCAAACTTGTTGAACAAGCCAGTTACCTTTGTCCCAACGACTGAAGGCAAGCAGCTTGAAGACGCTATTGACGGTTTGAGCAACGGCGATGTTTTAGTTATGGAAAACACCCGTTACGAAGACGTTAAGAATGGCGAAAACGTTAAGCGTGAATCCGGTAACGACCCTGAATTGGGCAAGTACTGGGCTTCATTGGGTGACGTCTTCGTTAACGATGCGTTCGGTACGGCTCACCGTTCCCACGCTTCCAACGTTGGTATCGCTTCTAACATGGCCCAAACCGCTGCTGGTTTCTTAATGGAAAAGGAAATCACCTTTATCGGTGGTGCCGTGGACAACCCTGAACACCCATTCGTTGCTATCTTGGGTGGTGCCAAGGTTTCCGACAAGATCGGTGTTATCGACAACTTGTTAGCTAAGGCTGACAAGATCCTTATCGGTGGTGGGATGACCTACACCTTCTATGCTGCAAAGGGTATGAAGATTGGGAACTCATTGGTTGAAAAGGATAAGATCGATTTAGCTAAGGAAATCTTAGACAAGGCCGGCGACAAGTTGGTTCTGCCTTCTGATTCCGTGGTTGCTGAAAAGTTCGATAATGATGCCGCTCACAAGACGGTTGATGGCGATATTCCTGATGGCTACATGGCCTTGGATATCGGACCTAAGTCCGTTGCTGAATTCGAAGATGTTTTGAAGTCAGCTAAGACGGTTGTTTGGAATGGCCCAATGGGTGTCTTCGAAATGAGTAATTATGCAGAAGGTACCTTGGAAATCGGTAAGTTCTTAGGAACTTTGACTGAAGCCAAGACCATCGTTGGTGGTGGGGACTCCACTGCGGCCGTTCAACAACTCGGTGTTGCTGACAAGTTATCCCACATTTCTACCGGTGGTGGTGCTTCTCTGGAATACCTTGAAGGTAAGACGTTACCAGGAATTGCCGCAATTTCTGATAAGTAAATTCATAAAGAGCTGTGGTGCCGGTCATCACGGCTTTTTATTGTGACAGTCGTCAATCACGAAGACGCTTCACTGGCTAATCAGTGGCGAATTCGGTAAGATGATGGGCGTAGTCAATTTATTTTTGGAGAGGGTGGATTAGGTTGCGGATACCCCTGATTGCAGGTAACTGGAAAATGAATAAGTCGGTCACTGAAGCGCGCCACTTTATTGAAGCGGTTCAGGGTAAATTACCGACAGCTGATACCGTGGAAACGGCGATTGCGGCACCGGCATTGTTCTTACAGACGATGCTGGATGCCAATCAGGACGATGTGCTGAAGATTGCTGCGGAAGCGTGTTACTACGAAGACGAGGGGGCCTACACGGGTGAAACCAGTCCCAAGGCCCTTCACGAGATGGGGATTCCTTATACCATCGTGGGTCATTCCGAACGGCGGCGCTACTTTAACGAAACGGATGATGTCATCAACCGTAAAGTTCTCGCCGTGTTGCGCAACGGGATGACACCAATCGTGTGTTGTGACGAAACCATGGGTCGCCGGGAAACTGGGGAAAAGATCCACTGGGTCGTTAACCAAGTCTCCGCCGCCCTGAAAGGGGTCAGCGCTGAAGATGCTGCTAAGATCGTGATTGCTTATGAACCCAGTTGGGCGATTGGCAGTGGCAATTCGGCATCATCCGACCAGGCCGAAGATGGTTGTTACCTGATTCGCCAAACGTTAGCCGATATTTATTCCGATGAAGTCGCTAACGGGGTTCGCGTTTTATATGGCGGTAGTGTTAGACCTGATAACATTGCAGGATTAATGACGCGAGGCAACGTAGATGGCGTGTTAGCCGGGGGTTCTAGCCTCGAAGAACAGTCATTTATCCAACTCGCAAACTACCAAAATTTGTAAAACGGTAAAATTGTGATTGAAAGTTCAAAGTTAAACTTATAGAATAAAGCATGGGATGGTTGTCTTGTTCCCGTGAAGCCAAACTTTCATAAGGAGAGAATACAAAAAATGTCTATTATTTCTGATATTTACGCACGCGAAGTCTTAGATTCTCGTGGTAACCCAACTGTTGAAGTTGAACTCTACACCGAAGCCGGTGCTATGGGCCGGGGGATCGTTCCTTCTGGTGCCTCAACTGGTGAACACGAAGCCGTTGAACTTCGTGATGGCGACAAGAGTCGTTTCATGGGTAAGGGTGTTACTAAGGCCGTTGACAACGTTAACAACCTTATTGCCAAGGAAATCGTTGGTTACGATGTAACTGACCAACGTGCTATCGACCAAGCCATGATCGACCTTGATGGTACGCCAAACAAGGGTAAGCTGGGTGCTAACGCTATCTTAGGTGTCTCCTTAGCTGCTGCACGGGCTGCCGCTGATGAATTAGGCCAACCATTATACAACTACCTTGGTGGTTTCAATGGTCACGTATTGCCTACGCCAATGATGAACGTTATCAACGGTGGGAAGCACGCTAACAACAAGGTTGACTTCCAAGAATTCATGATCATGCCTGTTGGTGCCAAGAGTGTTACTGAAGCAATCCGGATGGGTTCCGAAACGTTCCACAACTTGAAGAACCTGTTGAACCAAAAGGGTTACTCCACTGCCGTTGGTGACGAAGGTGGGTTTGCTCCTGACTTGAAGAACAACGAAGAACCATTCGAAATCTTAGTCGAAGCTATCAAGAACGCCGGCTATGTACCTGGTAAGGACGTTGCTATCGCCTTTGACTGTGCCTCATCAGAATTCTACAATGCCGACACCAAGAAGTACGAACTTAAGGGTGACGGTAAGGAATACACTGCTGAAGAATTCGTTACCTTACTTGAAGGTATCGTTGACAAGTACCCAGTTGTTTCCATCGAAGATCCTTTGGACGAAAACGAATGGGAAGACTGGCAAATGGCTACGAAGCGCTTAGGCAAGAAGGTCCAAATCGTTGGTGATGACTTGTTCGTTACGAACACGGACTACTTGGCTAAGGGTATCAAGATGGGTGTTGGTAACTCTATCCTGATCAAGCTGAACCAAATCGGTACTTTGACTGAAACTGTTGAAGCCGTTGAAATGGCTAAGCAAGCTGGTTACACGGCCGTTATCTCTCACCGTTCTGGTGAAACTGAAGACACGACTATCGCTGACTTAGTTGTTGCTTTGAACGCCGGCCAAATCAAGACTGGTTCAATGAGCCGTGGCGAACGTATCGCTAAGTACAACCAATTAATGCGGATCGAAGACCAATTAGGTAAGACTTCCGAATACAAGGGGATTCACTCCTTCTACAACTTGGACGAAGACGCACGTTTGGCCATCGTCAACAAGTAATTCAAAAGTTTAATCTGAAAGTGGTATTTACTCATTTGTGGGTAAGTACCACTTTTTTTGATTTCCTAAATTTATTTCGTGACTTTTTACGTAGTTAAGGAGTATAAGGGGGAATTCAAATGATGAAGATGAACTGGCAACACGGTGTAATGGTGGGCTTATTCGTTGGCGGGCTGTTGGTCGGTAGCGGGCAGGTTGTGGGACTGGCAGATGAAGGTCAAAAGTTTGAAGTGACGCTTGAATATTACGTAACGGCCATTAACGATGGTGATCAAGTAGCCAGTAAATGGTTGTATGCGACCGAAAAGAAATGGGTCACTCCGAAAGAGGAGTTCGCTTATCACCCGGATCTCAAATTCTTGAACGCACCGGCCAAATCGGCGCCACTTACGGCGTCTAGCTATCCCTTGAAATGGACTTATAACGGTTCTGGCAAGCCGATAAAAGTAACGGTTAAGTATACAGATCTCAATAATAAGGTTATTGGACAACCGCATACGTCTTCGGCCAAGTTTACCAAGGGCGGTAAAATGATTATTGAGGCACCGACTGGGTATCAGTTGGTTACCCCTGAGGATAAAAATCGGTTGGCCACTGGGGATGGAACCTGGAACATTAAGGTGGTGCCGCTAGAATCGGCAGCTAAGCCAACGCCAGACGGCGCAACTAAGCCTGATGGCAATCCCAATGAAGGTAGGCCGCAACCGTTACCGGATAAGGAACCAGCACCTGAACCAGATACTGCTGACAAGCCCAATTCTGGTCAGCCGGGAATGGGGGTTAAGCCAACGTTGCCGACGGGAACCAATCCAGGCCTGCCAACACATTCTGGCCAACCAGAGTTGCCGACGTCACCTGTATTTCCGCTTAAGCCCTCGCAGCCGCACGAGACCTTACCCGTTACGCATCCAGAATTGGTCGTTCCAGTCGATGAGTATCCAGTTACCGTGCCTAAACCAAACGTCATTTATACCCCTGAGGGTCCCATCAATGCGACAAATCTAGACCACACCTCAGAACTCGCTGAGCATCCAGTCACGGCCGTTGATGGCAGTGCAGCAGTAACTGATGCGGCGGGTCCGTCCAAGGCAACTAAGCGACCGGCAGCGGCCTCTCAGCCGAAGTCACACCGGACCGCTACCCCCTTGCAGCATATCTCGTCGTCAGGCCGAAGATTACCGCAAACTGATGAACAAACCTCAAAGGGGAGTCTGCTGGGAATGATAGCGCTAGCAGGATTGAGCATTGTTCGCTTCCGACGATTTCTCCACTGATATCCGCTAAAACTGTGATAGACTAGTTCTTGGACTATAACACAACGGAGGAATCAATCATGCAGGAGAAACGTCAAATACAACCCGATCTAACACGATTAAAGGCCATTTTCTTTGGGGCCATTGTCGGGCTATTTGCTGGTGCGGTCGTCAGCGTTTTTCGCTTATTGATCGAACACATGTTGATTCTGGTACAAGGAATTTATGGCTGGTTGGGTCAGCATCCGTGGTGGCTAATTCCCTGGGCCATCTTGCTGGCAGCCATCGCATTTCTAATCGGGCATTGGGTCAAACAGACGCCGATGATCAAGGGTTCTGGGATTCCACAGGTTGAAGGGCAGTTAGCGGGGGAACTTGACTATGCTTGGTGGCCGGTGCTGTGGAAGAAGTTCATCAGCGGGGTCCTGGGGATTGGTTCCGGGCTTTTTCTGGGGCGGGAGGGACCGTCGATTCAACTTGGCGGGACCGTTGCTCAGGGACTGGCCTACCGCTTAGGATTTACCGGAACGCAGCGGCGGCTGGTGATTGCCGGTGGTGCCGCTGCCGGGCTGTCTGCGGCATTTAATGCGCCCATCGCGTCGACATTGTTTATTCTAGAAGAGGTCTATCACAGTTTTTCTACGTTGGTCTGGTTGACGGCGCTGACCAGTGCTGTCGTTGCCAACTTTGTATCCAATGGTGTCTTTGGTTTGACGCCCGTCCTTCATATCAATTACCAGCAGGCGTTGCCGTTGAAATATTACTGGCTACTGCTGGTTTTGGGGATTGGTCTGGGCTTACTAGGGTTCGGTTATCAGTGGGTGACGCTTCGTGTTGGTAAGTGGTATGCGAAATTGACTTGGTTACCACGGCACCTAGATGGTGTTGTCCCGTTTCTCTTGGTGATCCCAATCGGATTGATGTGGCCACTAGCTTTAGGTGGTGGTAATCAGATGATCGTGACCTTTGCCAAGCAAACGCCACTTCTGATTCCTTTGATTGGGTACTTCATTCTACGATTCTGCTTCTCCACGGTGAGTTATGGCGCGGGGTTACCGGGTGGTATCTTCTTACCGATTCTCACCTTAGGGGCATTGTTAGGTGCAATTGGCGCCCGGTCTTTCGTCCTGTTAGGATGGTTGCCTTCGATTTTTGTGGCAAACTTCATTATCTATGCCATGGCGGGATACTTTGCCGGAATTTCCAAGGCGCCTTTCACGGCGATCTTACTGATTACCGAAATGGTGGGGACGTTGCATCACTTGATGCCGTTAGCAGTAGTCGCCATTGTGGCGTACATTACCGTGGACGTCTTAGGTGGCGCGCCAATCTACGAAGCAATGCTCCGGCAGCTGGTTAAGCCTGCCGAGGCCAACGCTGATGGCGTGGCAGATCGTGTGGAGTATCCGATTGGCGAGAATTCTGGGTTTGACAGCCAACAGGTGCGTGATTTAACCTGGCCTGATGGCTCACTACTAGTGGCGGTGCGCCGAGGAGAACGGGAAGTCATTCCGAACGGGGATACCATCCTTAAATCCGGAGACACCTTAATTATTTTCACGTACCGGCACAACCGGGCTTATGTCCGGCAACAGTTGGCAAAACTGAATAATTCTCCCCACCGGCTGCTGGATTAAGTGAGCGCGGGACTGGTAAAACCGGCCCGACTATGATAAATTAGGAAGAGTATAGTTAGACCTATTAGACCTATTCGATAGGTAGGAGGCAAATTTGTGTATAATTTTTTAATGACTTGTATTTTGATTGTCAGTGTTTTGATCATTATTGCGGTAATGATGCAACCTGCTAAGACTAATGATGCTTTGTCCGCTTTATCCGGTGGTGCTGATGACTTATTCTCTAAGTCTAAGCCCCGTGGGTTTGAAGCGTTCATGCAAAAAGTTACGGTCGTCTTAGGAGCTCTTTTCTTTGGACTGGCATTGGGGTTAGTTTACCTTTCTTCACACTAGACATTAAGCCTCCTGTTTATTCGCTACAGGGGGCTTTTTTCCACCTAGCAGCAGGCAGAGAACCTGCCTAGGAATGCCCACAACGGCGTTCCTGAATCGTCGCAATCGACGATGTTCACGAAGACTATCTCAGCAATAGCGGAAAGTGGTGGTTTTACATGATTCGAAAACCAACCCCGCTCTTCTTTGAGCAGGGGCCTCACGCAGTTATTTTACTGCACGCCTATTCGGGTAGTTCTAACGATATGCGCTTGCTGGCTCGTCGGCTAGAAAGTGAAAATTACACCGTGCTTGCACCAATCTTCACCGGGCACGCGACTGGTGATCCCGCCGATATTTTACGCGAGGGGTCACCACAGAAGTGGTGGCAGGACACGCGTGATGCAATTGCATCACTCCGGCGGCGTGGGTATCAGCAGATTGCCATCTTCGGTCTGTCGCTCGGCGGATTGTTTGCGACGCGTGCGTTGCAGGCAGACCCGCAACTTGTGGGGGGCGGAACGATTGCCTCTCCCGTTGTTTTTCGGGGGCAGACGCACGTTCCTGAGGCCTTCATCCAAATGGCCCGGGCCACGTATCAGCAACAACACCTGGATGCCCCAGAGATCGCCAACCGGATGGCTTGGATTCAGGAACACTTACCGGCGCAGTTGACGGCAATTCAGGCGTTTACAGACACCACGGCCACGCATTTAGACCAGGTTAAACAACCCGTCTTTATTGCGCAGGGCACGGCCGATCAGATGATTGATCCGCGTTCGGGGCAGTGGCTGGCGGAAGCGTATCCTAGCAAACAAATTGATTTTCATGAGTATGCCGGTGCGGACCACGTTTTGACGGTCAACACGGCGCATCACGCCCTTGAGGCAGATATATTGACGTATTTACACACAATCTTTTAAAAATAACGAGGAATCGATAGTGCAAGATAATTTAAAGAGTGATTTAACAGCGTTCTTCCGGGCACACTCGGACCAGAACTACACAGTAGAAGATATTTCAGATGCACTCCATTACCACGGTTCAGCTGCTTTCAAACTGATCGTGCAGGAGTTAGCGCAACTGGAACGGGACGGCTTAGTTCAAGTGACTGAACACGGCCATTTTCAGCTCGATCCAAGCCAACGGACATTGACCGGGATTTTCCACGGCAATGACAAGGGCTTTGGGTTCGTGGCTTACGACGAGAATAAGATCGAACCAGACGCCTACATTGCGCCTAACAATACGTTACGCGCTTTGAATGGTGATACGGTTAAGATTGAAATCGTTCGAGCCGGCGATCCCCGTAGCGGTAAGGGTCCCGAAGGTAAAGTCACGGAAATTGTGGAACACCACTACGAACAAGTTGTCGGTGAGTTTATGAAGACCGACGATGATGCAGGCTACTTGGGCCAAGTTCGTTTGACGGACAAGAAGGTTATGAAGTACAAGTTCTACGTGACGGACGTGGGCTTGAACCCAACGCCCGGTGAAGTGGTTACGGCAGAAATTACCGAATACCCGAGCGATGCGCATCCAGATGCCATGGTTGGGATTGCCAAGCAAGTTATCGGTAGCGTGGACGATCCTGGTATCGACATCCTACAAATTGTCTACCAACACAACATCCCATCAGAATTCCCCGAAGAGGTCATGCAGGCCGCTGACGAGATTCCAGATCATGTGCTCCCTGAAGAAATGAAGGGCCGTGAAGACATTACGAACCAAGACTTAGTCACCATTGATGGTGAGTCTTCTAAAGACTTGGATGATGCCGTGACGGTCTGGAAGCTCGATAACGGGAACTACCACTTAGGGGTTCATATCGCCGATGTTTCCCATTACGTTAAAGAAGACTCCATTCTGGACAAGGAAGCCTACAAGCGGGGGACCAGTGTCTACCTGACTGACCGGGTTATTCCAATGTTGCCACGGCGTCTCTCTAACGGTATTTGCTCGCTTAACGAGGGCGAATTGCGGTTGTGCATGAGCTGTGACATGGAAATCAACCCTGAAGGTCACGTGGTTAAGCACCGGATTCACCCATCCGTAATGCGTTCTAAGGCGCGGATGACCTATACGGCCGTTAACAACATCTTGGAATCACACGATGCCGTTACCATGGATCGTTACAAGGAACTCGTCCCAATGTTTGAAGACATGGGCGAACTTCACAAGATCCTGGTCAAGCAACGGAAGCGTCGTGGGGCCATTGACTTTGACGACCGCGAAGCAGAAATCATCGTGGATGACAAGGGTCACGCCATCGATGTTAAGTTGCGGACGCGTGGGATGGCTGAACGGATGATTGAATCCTTCATGTTGGCTGCCAACGAAACGGTTGCGGAACACTACTTCCGTGCCAAAGTGCCATTCCTGTACCGGGTTCACGAAACGCCAGATGGCGATCGGGTCCGGAACTTCTTCGAATTCTTGACGGCCTTTGGAATCAACGTTAAGGGTGATCCTAACCACTTACGTCCTAAGATGCTGCAAGGTATTCTGAAGCAGGTTGCTGGGAAGCCTGAAGAAGCCATGGTTTCGGTCATGATGTTACGGAGTCTGAAGCAGGCCCGTTACGCTGACCAATCCTTAGGTCACTTTGGGTTGGGTGCAGAGTTCTACACCCACTTTACGTCGCCAATCCGGCGGTACCCTGATACCATGGTTCATCGGATGATTCATTACTACGAAGACCACGGGATCAATGATGCCAGCAAGGAAAAGTTTGCACCGATTTTGGAAGAAATCGGGGTACACACTTCCGAAGCCGAACGGCGCTCAATTGACGCTGAACGCGATACGAATGACATGAAGATGGCTGAATACATGGCTGATCACGTCGGTGAAGAATTTGACGCCGTCGTAAGTTCCGTCATGAAGTTTGGGATGTTCGTCGAACTGCCAAACACCATCGAAGGTTTGATTCATATCAGTCGGATGCAGGATGACTACTACGAATACGTCGAAAAGTACCTGGCCTTAGTTGGTCGGAACACGCGACGGACGTACAAGATTGGCCAAGAGATTCGGGTCAAAGTCATCCACGTTGATAAGGAACAAAGCGAAATTGACTTTGAGTTACTGAACCCAGAGTCCGCACCGGTTAGTGACTTATTGCCAAAGAGAGAACACCGTTCACGCGGTGGTCGCAACGGCAATGGCAATTTCCATAACCGGAACAATAATCATAATAACAACGGAAACCAACACGGTGGTAACCACAACGGTAATCACCGTAATGGGAACCAACGATCAACCAACCAACACGGGAATAACGGGAGTAACCACCGGAGCAACGGTAATGGTGGGCAACACCGTAATAACTCGCAGGGTGATCGGCACTAAGCGAGGTGACAGCACTTGGCTAAACAAAAATCTAAAAAGAATCCGGACGACTTGCTTGCCCAAAATCGGAAAGCCCGGCATGATTATTTTGTGACGGAAACCGTTGAAGCAGGACTTGTCCTTACCGGGACCGAAATCAAATCGATTCGGGAACGGCGTATCAATTTGCAGGATGGCTTTGCGCAGATTCGCAATAGTGAAGCGTGGTTGATGAACGTCCACATCAATGAATACGTGGCCGGTAACCGATTCAATCACGATCCATTGCGGAATCGTAAGTTGTTGTTGCATAAGAAGCAGATTCATCGCCTCGGGTTGGCTGCTCAGGATAAAGGGGTCACCCTGATTCCGCTTAAAGTCTACCTGAAACATGGGTTTGCGAAGGTTCTCATCGGGGTCGCCCATGGGAAAAGGGAATTTGATAAACGAGAAACGATTAAGCGGCGTGAACAGGACCGGCAGATTGCCCGGGTCATGAAGCGTTACTAATAGTTGTGAGCCACCTGAACTTGAAAAAGTTTAGGTGGCTTTTTTTGTGAATAATTAGTGGCTTATCGTTAAATAGAGACATTATGTGAATTAAGTCTTGGAGACAAATACTTGCTAGCCATGCCCGATGCTCAGAGTGGATCAACTCGCAGAGTAGCAGTGACTTTGTCTATTTAAACAACAAACGCAAACACTAGTAAAAATAGTAAGCTACGGATACATTCGGACATAAAACGTTAACTGTTACAAAAATATGTTTCATTAGATAGTTGACGATGGTATGATAAAAAGCAAGAAAGCACCCGTGTACTTGACTAGGGGGAGCACATCAAGGGGGAGTTTAAAATGAATCTGAAAGTTAATCTGCTATTGCTAAGTTTGGCCTTGGGTATCGCCGCGGCGCCGGTCACGGCCCTGGCAGATGGGTCGACAGTAGTAGCCACTCCGGCAACGGCTAAGGCGGCCGACGCGACTAAGGCGGATAACTTGGCAGCCGGTCGTTACGGGTCAGTTGACTGGTATTTGACTGCGAGTGGTGAACTGCACTTGGGCGCTGGAACATTGGGTGAAGACACTAGTTTACCGGTCCAAGTTGGTCAATTGGCCGCGCAAATTGCAACGGCCGAGGACGGTGTTACGACACCCACAAGTGCTCAGGCACAGGCGGCAGCCGACCAAGTCACCAAGGTCGTTTTGGATGGTGCGGTGAAGACACCTGCAGATGCCAGTTACCTCTTTGCCCAGTTACGTGACGTGACTGCCTATGAACATTTGGGCCGATTGGATACGAGTCAAGCAACTACGATGAACGGGATGTTTCAGGCTAGTAATGTAGATTCTGTGACGACCGACATTGATGTTTCCCACTTCGATACAGCAAACGTGACCGCAATGCAGTTCATGTTTTATGGCCAGAAATCCGTCGAGAATCTGGATGTGTCGAATTTTAACATGGATAAAGTTACAACGACTACGGACATGTTTTACCAGACGAGAAGCTTGCAAGAGGTTAACTTCGCTAAAGGAAGCTTTAATAGTTTGACTAGTGCGATGTATATGTTTCTCAGTAGTGGGGCGCAAGTGGTTAAATTGCCACAGTTCGCACCGGCCGCTAAATTTACTGGAGGCAGTATGTTCTACGGGACGACAATCGTCACAACACTGACGTTAGGTCCGGGTGCGCACTTCAAGGGGACCATTAGCCTGAACACGCCGCGGCAGAACATGCCAGACGACTTTACCGGCGTCTGGGAAGCCGTTGGCGATGGCACAATCGGCAATCCGCTGGGAGCCAAGTACGCGACTGGAGATGATATCACAAACCTCTACAACGGGACGGACAACCCTAAGAGCGTGGAAACCTACGTTTGGGAGCCGATCAACCGGGTCATCGAACCAACGACACCACCGGTCACGCCGCCAGTTACGCCGAGCGAAAATGTTCAACCCGTCACCGTTCAATATGTGGACGAGAATGGGCAGCGACTAGCGGATGACGTGACGTTGACTGGCCAATTGGGAGCAACCTACACAGCTGATCAACGGGCCTTTAGCGGCTACAAGTTGGTCAAGACGGTCGGTCAAGCCAATGGGACCTTTAGTCAGCAGGCCCAAACGGTGACCTTCCACTATGCACCGAACGTAGTCTCCGGTGGGGACGCTGCGGCAATTGCTCCTATGGCCGGCGTGGTCTACGCGACGAAGAAGGTTGGGCTGTATAAGACCAAAAACTTTTCGAAGCAGTCGCTCAAGCATTGGTATGCTAAGACCAAGCGGACGAACCGACCGATGTTTGTGGTAACCGGGTTTGCAACCTCTAAGAAGGGAAATTTGCGGTACAAGGTCAAGGACGTCAATCACAATTCCAAGACAGCGGGGAAGACCGGCTACATGACGGCCAAGCACGCCTATGTCTCGCCCGTTTACTATGCCTCGAAGGCCAAGGCAATTAAGGTGATCAACGCGAAGGGGATTAATGCTTATCAGCAGAAATCCTTAAAGACTAAAAAGAATCACTACAAGTCTGGTCAAAAACTCAAAATTCGAAAGATTGTGAAATTTAATAAAACGACGCGGTTCCAGTTAACCAACGGCAAGTATGTTACTGCCAACAAAAAATTGGTTATCGCTGAGTAAGGGAAAACGGCTGCAGGACTTGGTTCTGCAGCTTTTTTATGGCTTTCTTCGAGATTTGCGTTCCCCGGTGGTCGTTGCTTGTCCGGTGGAGATCAACCATGCTATCCTGTGATTAGATAATTTAGCAAGACCGCCACCATCAGGTAAAAGTTAAGGGGGAACAATGATGCGGAGCCTAACGATGTTATTAGTGACGGGATTATTATTGGGAATGGGCGCGCCAGTCGTGACCGCCGCAGTTCCCAATCAGACAGCGTTTGCCGAGTCTAACATGGGGCGCACGCCCACTACAAACAAGGATAATGATGAAAAGGTCGCCAACGCCGCGATTGTGACGCAAGGAAAATTTGGTACGGTCAATTTTTACTTGACTGACCAAGGTGATTTACATTTAGGCGCTGGGCAGTTTCCGGAACACGAGGTAACGCCCGGAGATTCAGGGCGGGGACAACTCTTACAAGCCGTCGCCCGCGCCTATTACAACGACCCCAATTTATCACTGAATGAGCTCAGTAAAGTGACAGAAAAGATTACGCGCGTTATTTTTGACGGCGATGTTGTGGCAGCCGTGGATGCGAGTCACACGTTTGCTCGTTTGAAAAGAGTCACGGAATACGTGGGGTTAACGCGTCTCAATACCAGTCGTACGACTAATATGAGCTATATGTTTACGGAAAACTTTTATGTGACCACAATGGATGTTTCTCAGCTCGATACGCGTCAGGCAACGAACATGGTCGGTATGTTTGCCTCCAATTCCCGGCTACAGGAGCTGGATGTGTCGAACTTCATTACGGACAAGGTGACGGCGGCTAACGTGATGCTGGCGAGTACCCATGCGTTAAAGGTCATTAATCTGGAAAAGGCAACGTTCGCGGCGACGACCAGTGCGGCGCAGATGATTTCGGATTCAGGTGTTGAGGTTCTGAACCTGCCTGTGTTTGATCCACTGAGTAACGCTGGGTCCGTCTTGTATGGTTCGAAAAGTCTGCGGCAGTTAACCTTGGGACCTCGTGCGCAACAAGGAAAGTTCTATAACGTGACCGATCCACCCAAGAACGAGACCTATACCGGCAAATGGCAAATTGTTGGTGAGGGAACCGTGGTGAATCCACTCGGCGAAAAGTTCGATACGGGTTCTCAAATTGGCAGGCGGGATTCCACACTGGTGTTAACGGAACCAGACACGTACGTCTGGGAGCCAGTCGATCGGGTGCTGCCACCGGTCACGCCGCCACCCGTGACACCGCCGCCAATAACGCCGCCGGTTGAAACATCTCAGCCGGTGACCGTTCAGTATTTGGATGAGCGTGGACAACGCCTAGCGGATGACGTGACCTTAACGGGGGCACTCGGCGCGACCTATCAGGCAGCAACGCGAAGCTTCTCGGGATACAAGTTGAAGCGGACTGTTGGCCAGCCAACGGGGACGTTTAAAGCAACGGCGCAGCGTGTCGTTTTCCACTATGTGCCTGATCTCGTCACTGGCGGGGATGGGGATGGCATTGCGCCACTGGCCACTGTGGTATACGCAACCAAGAAAGTTGGCCTGTATCGCACCAAGAACTTCAGCACGCCAACTCGGCACCACTGGTATCCTAAACAGAAACGGCATGCTCGCCCGATGTTTGTGGTCACCGGATACGCGACTAGCAAGACCGGTCAACTCCGCTATAAGGTCCGCGATGTTAATCACCAGTCCAAGACGGCTGGTAAGATGGGATACCTTACGGCTAATCGCCACTATACGGTTCCTGTTTACTATGCGACGAAGCAGGTTAAGGTACGGGTGATCAATCCGAAAGGTGTGAACGGCTATCGGCAAAAATCCCTGAAGGGTAAGCAGCAACACTATCGTCAAGGCCAACGGTTGCGGGTCAAAAAAATCGTCAAGTATCGTAAGACGACCCGATTTGTACTGACGAACGGCCAATATGTAACCGCTAACAAGAAATTAGTTATTTCACAATAGATTAAGTTTACGTGGAGGCCGCCGGTGAGTGGCCTCTTTTAAACGCCATGAGTTGTGAATTGTTGGGGGATGGTGTAGGGCCTGTGGACGTGGTGGTTGATGCTAGCTAGTTGAATGAATTTCACAAGTGAAAAATAGTGAGACCTAATCGTTTGAATAACTTAATGGCCGTGTTATCATATGATTGGTGAAATGATTGAATGAATAAACATTTTACAGCTTTGAGTCGACAGTGCACCACTTTCTAGCCAACGGGGAGGAGGAACTATCGTGAAAAAGTCAGTTAGTATTCTATTAGTAGCCCTTGCTTTAGGCGTTGGCCAGCCGCTCAGTCTCTTAGCAACAGGAACTGGCGCTCCCGTGGCTCAGGCCGCAGCGGTAAAGGCAGACAGCCTAGCTAGTGGTCAGTATGGTGAAGTGGCCTGGGCGTTGACTGCCGATGGAACCCTTCATTTAGGCGCTGGTCAGCTGGGAGAGCCGGATAATCTGATTACCAATACCGGGCAAATGGCAACGCAAATTGTGCTTGCGCAGGGTGGCACACCAACGATGGCCACGACGCAAGCAGCTGCTGACCTGGTGACCACCGTCGTTTTGGATGGTAAGGTGAGCGCGCCCAAGGACGCCACCGGGTTATTTCGGCAGTTTAGAAATGTTACCGCTTACAAGGGCTTGAATCAACTCGATACCAGTCAGACCACGAACCTCTCGGGGATGTTTGCGGTAAGTGGTTTTGATGGTCAGGTGACGTCGATTGATGTGAGTGGGTTTGACACCTCTCAAGTGACCAGTCTGGATTGGCTATTCTACGGGCAACCGCAGCTAAGCCAGGTCGACGTTAGCCACTTCGATACGGGGCAAGTGCGGACGATGACGTCAATGTTCAATGGGGACCAAGCGCTTAAGACTGTTGATTTTGCGGCGGGCACTTTCGCTAATCTTGTGAGCGCGATGTTTGTCTTCGGTTCATCTGGCGTACAGACCATAAAGCTACCGAAATTTGCGCCGCCAATTAGCTCTAGTTCGAGCTATATGTTCTCCAACGCCAGCAATTTATCGGAGCTAACGCTGGGGCCGGCCACGTTTTTTAGAGGGAGTCCTTATTTGAGAGATGCTAAGGCCGACGAGCGGTACACGGGGCTGTGGCAGGCGGTTGCGGATGGTACGACCCAGAATCCTTGGGGTGAAAAATTTGCCAAGGGAGATGACGTCACCGCACAATATATGGCAGGTGCCGACCGACCAACGACGGTCGAAACCTACGTCTGGGAGCCGGTTGAGCGGGTTATCTTGCCGCCAGTGACACCGGATGATACGGCTGCGCCGGTTACCGTGCGCTACTTAGACGAGCGAGGCAAGCCACTCGCCGCGGAGCAGACCTTGACTGGCAAGCTAGGGGCAGCGTATACGGTTGAGCAGCTGGCCTTTGACGGCTATAAGTTAGCTAAGGCCGAGGGGCAGGTTAGTGGGACGTTCTCCAAGTTCGCACAGACGGTGACCTTCCACTATGAGCCAGATCTGGTGACTGGTGGAGGTGGCGCAACGGTCGTTCCCGTGAGAGGTGTCGTTTATGCCACCAAGAAGATTGGCCTGTATCGGACCAAGAACTTTAGCGACAGCTCTCGGCAAATGTATTACACCAAGAAATCACGGACCCAGCGCCCCATGTTCGTGGTGACGGGCTATGCAACCTCCAAGGCCGGCAACAAGCGCTACAAGGTCCGGGATGTGAACCATCACAGTAAGACGGCGGGGAAGACCGGCTACATCACAGCCAAGAAGAACTATGTGAGTTCGGTCTACTATGCTAAGAAACAAACGCAGATCAGGGTGATTAACGCGAAGGGGATTAACGGTTACAGCAAGGCTGCCTTAACTGGCAAAGCAGTGCATTACCGAAGGGGCCAGGTCCTGAAGGTGAAAAAAATCGTGAAATACCGGCAGACCACCCGCTTCGTGTTGACCAATGGTAAATACGTGACCGCCAATAAAAAATTGGTTATTGCAGAATAGAAGAAGCGCCTAATGTTGATAGTCAGCAAGCTAGTTTGTGGCGTGCAACGTGACTAGTTACATTGGCGTGAAAAAAAGAGTCTGGAAAATTCTCCAGACTCTTTTTAGCAATTAGTCTTGTGAATGGTCTTCCAAGTTAGACTTCTTCGATTCGTCGATGAAGGGCGTTACACCACCAGTTGGCAAGGCGTGCGGGGCCCAGATTGGTTTAGCCGGGATTGCGGACCCTTGGGACTTCTTACCCCAGCGGTCGAGGATCGATGCCAGGCAGATGACCAGCGCTTCGTGATCTTCTTGATCCACCGTTAGTTCGATTGTTCCGCCACCGGATTGGTTGACTCGGTCGATGCTGGCGACACTCTCACGACCGTGGGTGATGCTGAAGTGGCCACTGTTGATGTTGCCCATGATGACCCAGTTCAGGCCACGGACGAAGAGTACCTCGCGTATGACGCCCAAGGTTTTACTGACCCGGCCAACCATCTGTCGGTGATAGAGCAACCGGAATTTAGGCAGCAAGCCTAAGGTTTCTTGTTTGACCTCGGCTTCCAGTGCCCCACTAATCGTGTACACGGATAGTACATCTGCGCGCAGTCCCCACTTCCCAACAAGGAGGTAGCGTGACTCATTATCCGCGTCACGAATGACCGTGGTAGCTTTAGCCGACAGAGCGGCTTGATTAAGATAAAGTTTACGCATAGGAACCTCCTTTGGCAAAAGTATAGCGACTTTAGCGGGCGAATGGAAATAATTGAAGAGCGATAGTTGTATCTGAAATGGGCACCGATTTAAGATAGGGGGTTACGAAATCCCAAACTGAATAAAATCGAGACACAAATTGGCAAGGCGCTGTCCAATGCCAGCCAAGTTCTCCAATTTTAGTTATTCTCATTCTAACATGTTTTGCCGGTCACGTTCGACAATATCATTTACCGCGCGGTTATGATAGAATAAAAGCGTGAGGTGTTGGGAATGAAACCGTTTATTCATAATGATTGGTGGCCGGTTCTGGAGCCCGAGTTTGAACAGGAATATTATCAACAATTACGCCAGTTCTTAGTCTCGGAGTACCAGCATTACGAGATCTATCCGGACATGTACCATATATTTACCGCGTTCGAGTGGACGCCGTTTAGCAAGGTCAAAGTGGTTATCTTGGGGCAAGACCCTTACCATAACCCTGGGCAGGCTCACGGTTGTAGCTTCTCGGTCTTACCGGGGACGCCGTTACCACCATCGTTACAGAATATTTATAAGGAACTGCAGGATGATTTGGGTATTCAGCCGGTAAATCACGGGTACCTGGAGAAGTGGGCCAAGCAAGGTGTGCTCCTCTTGAACTCCGTGTTGACCGTGCGGTATGGTAAAGCTTTCTCGCACCAGGGACACGGCTGGGAACGGCTGACTGATGCGGCGATTTCCAAGCTGTCCGCGCGACCGGAACCGGTCGTCTTCATCCTGTGGGGTGGGGCGGCGCGCTCTAAGATCAAGTTGATCGATACCAAGACCAACATTGTCTTGCAAGCACCGCATCCCAGTCCCTTGTCGGCTTACCGTGGATTCTTCGGGTCCAAGCCATTTTCCAAGACCAACATCGCATTAACATCATTGGGTGAGACGCCCATCGATTGGCAGTTACCGGAACACGTGGCCGCTGACGACGGGCCCAACACCGCAACCAACCAACAAGCATAGGCACAGAATTGATTCGTGGGATATTTTATGGAGGTCATCATCTATGGAACTTTTTGATAGTCTTAAACAAAAGATCAACGGACAAAACAAAACCATTGTATTTCCAGAAGGCGCAGACGTTCGGGTATTAGGCGCAGCGAGTCGTTTGGCCGCTGATGGTCTGATTAAAGCCGTTGTCTTAGGTAATCAGAGTGAAATTCAAAATACGGCGATTAACAATGCCATTGATTTAGAACCTTTGACAATTTTAGACCCAGCAGCGATTCCAGCAGACCAACACAAGGCCATGCTCGACGCCTTAGTCGACCGGCGTAAGGGCAAGAACACGCCGGAACAAGCCGCTAAGATGTTGGAAGATCCAAACTACATCGGGACCATGATGGTTTACATGGGCCAAGCAGATGGGATGGTTTCTGGTGCTATTCACGCCACCGGTGATACCGTTCGGCCTGCCTTACAAATTATTAAGACGAAGCCAGGTGTTAAGCGGATCAGTGGGGCCTTCATCATGCAAAAGGGTGAAGAACGTTACGTCTTCGCTGACTGTGCCATCAACATCGAGCTTGATGCACCGGGAATGGCCGAAGTGGCTATCGAAAGTGCCCATACCGCCAAAGTCTTCGACATCGATCCTAAGGTTGCCTTGTTAAGCTTCTCCACCAAGGGCTCTGCCAAGGGTGACATGGTTACCAAGGTACAAGAGGCCACGAAGATTGCTCACGAAACGGCACCAGATTTGGCCGTCGACGGGGAATTGCAATTCGATGCATCCTTCGTACCAAGTGTGGCTGCACAGAAGGCACCAGACTCCAAGGTTGCGGGTCACGCCAACGTCTTTGTCTTCCCAGAATTACAATCCGGGAACATTGGCTACAAGATTGCGCAACGTTTCGGTGGTTTTGAAGCCATTGGACCAATCCTGCAAGGCTTGAACAAGCCAGTTTCTGACTTATCACGGGGTTGTAACGAAGAGGATGTCTACAAGGTAGCCATCATCACGGCCGCACAATCACTGGACTAAACATCAATTAAATCGACAATAAGGTACCCGGATTGCTATTTTTAAGCAGTCCGGGTATTATTTGTAATGTGAGTCGTTCCGGAGCATTCGGGGGCGACTATGGTTTAAGACAGTTCAAATTTAGTTTAAAGTAAAAGGGGAAAGAGACAATGTATGAAGTAACGGTCACAAGTCCCGAAGCCACGATGGCGCTTGGGCAACAACTGGCACCGGACTTACAACCGCGCGATGTCATTTTACTCGATGGGGACCTCGGTGCCGGCAAAACGACCTTTACCAAGGGGCTGGCGGCTGGCTTGGGCATCACACGTAACGTGAAGAGTCCAACGTTTACCATCATTCGTGAGTATCAGGGTGGGCGGATTCCGCTCTACCATATGGATGTCTACCGCTTGGAAGAGGGCGGTGGCGATGAACTGGGCCTCGATGAATATTTCAATGGTGACGGGGTTAACGTGGTCGAGTGGTCGAAATTTATTGCGGATGAACTCCCCGAAGATTACCTACGCATCGTGTTTAAGCGTGATGATGAAGCTGGCGAAAATCAGCGGACGTTGCGGTTTGAACCCCGTGGGGCCCATTTTGAAAAATTAGTGAAACAACTGGAGGACGGCACCAATGAGTGATGAAGTGGCCATTCGCTTGCCGAATGCAACTGACGCAAAGGCTTTGCTGGCATTGCTGGGACGTTTGCAACGAGAGAGTGACACCTTTAGTTTGGCCGATGCTGATGATCCCATCAGTGCGGCGCAGGAAGCTGACCAGTTGGAACAGATCAAGGAGAGTCCGGTGCACTTGTTGCTAGTGGCGAGTCTGGGCGACCAGTTGCTGGGTGTGCTATCAATCTCACCCACGCCGCAAGGTAATGTGGGTGAGTTGGGTATCGCCGTTGAGAAAAAGTATTGGCACCTGGGTATCGGCACGGCACTGGTCGATGAGGCTCTCTACTGGGCGGATACGGCGAGTGACTTGCAGGCAATTGGGCTGATCGTGCAGACACGAAACGTCCCTGCAGTGAAGCTCTACGAAAAGATGGGCTTTACCCGCACGCAGACGCCACCGGAGACGGTGACCGACGATGACGGCGAGCACGTTCAAGCCGTTGAGATGGTGTACCAGTTAAATTAATCAGTAAAAAAGGCACCGATCAGAATCCTGGTCAGTGTCTTTTCGTGTTGGTTAGATTATTTCTTTACGAACTGCCAAAGTCAATGTTCATAAGGCTTTTGGCGAACTATAGAGTTAGCGAAAAAATGTTTTATCAAAAAAATGAGACAAAAGTCCTGTTTCTTTACATTAGTAATAGTATCGGGTAAATTTAACCCGAAATGGGCTACGAGTTGGACAACACCCAAGTGCTAGGCGTTTACCGTCACGAAATTCTTCAACGGCTGTGTACCGAAGTGATTGGCCTCGTACAACAGAATGTTGGCGCAAGCCAAGCTATCGTCCAACGCATTGTGGTGGTGATGGAGGTCGATGCCCAGTTCATCACAGACTGTGTTCAGCTTGTGATTGGGAAATTCTGGGAAGAACTTCCGACTGGTCTTGACCGTGTCCAACGTCAGGTAACGTGGGGTCTGTAAGCTGTAGTGTTCCAGAGTGCTACGCAGCACACCGTTGTCAAACGGAGCGTTGTGGGCGATTACCAACCGATCGCGTTGGAAGAAGGGGGCCACGTGTTCCCAGACTTCTGGAAAAGCGGGGGCGTTGGCAACGTCACGTTCGTGAATCCCGTGAATCTGAACATTCCGCCAGAAAAAGTCGGTATCGGGTTTGATCAGTGAGTAGAATTCATCGACGACCTGGCTGTTACGTACGATGGTTAGCGCAAGTGAACAGGCGCTATAGCGTTTACCGCTGGCCGTTTCAAAGTCCATTGCAACGAAATTCAAAAGTGCATCATCCCTTCAGAGTGAATTTAGACGGTCAGGCCGTCAACGTCGAGTTCCACCGGACAATGGTCGGAACCCATGACTTGGTCTAGTATTTTAGCGTCTTTTAAGTGGTCTTGCAAGCGCTCGCTGGTGACAAAATAATCGATCCGCCACCCGGCGTTGTTGTCACGGGCGTGGAACCGGTAGCTCCACCAGGAGTAGCGTTCAGTGGCGTCCGGATTGAAGTAGCGGAAGGTATCGGTGTAACCGGCGGCGAGGAGGGCCGTGAATTTCTCCCGTTCGTCATCGGTAAAGCCGGCGTTCTTGTGATTCGTTTTAGGATTCTTCAGGTCGATTTCCGTGTGAGCCACGTTCAGGTCACCACAGAAGATGACGGGTTTCTTGGCGTTCAATTGGTTAACGAATTCGAGAAAAGCCTTTTCCCAGCCCATTCGAAAGTCGAGTCGTTTGAGGCCACTTCCAGAATTCGGTGTGTAGCAGGTCAGCACGTAAAAGTCGGGGTATTCTAGGGTAATCGTTCGGCCCTCGTGATCGAAGTCTGGTGATTCGATACCGTAGATGACATTTAACGGCTTGTGTTTGGTAAATAAGGCCGTTCCGGAATAGCCTTTACGTTCAGCATAGTTCCAGTATTGGTAGTAACCGGGCAGGTCGAGGTCAATCTGGCCCTCCTGCAACTTGGTTTCTTGGATGCCAAAGAAGTCGGCGTCCATTTCCTTAAATGTATCGACAAATCCTTTTTTAACAATAGCCCGTAGGCCGTTGACGTTCCATGAAATAAATTTCATCTCTGCACCTCCAACTGCTACCTTCCAGTATACCAGATGCCATCCCCATATCGTGTCGTTTCGCCCGCGCAGAAACGATTAATTGCAGTGAAGTTGCCTTCGTCTGCGGCGGTCAGGGGCTCCACCTGCTGTGGGAACCGGCTACAGCCAAAGTGCGGGCTTCCACCTCGCCTTGAAGCCTCGCAAACCCAGCGAGTCTCCAAGGTCATCCCATGCCGTAAGCGCGGGAAGGGGCTAGCACCCGCGCTAACGCCATCGACACGGCCGGTTCCGCCCCTGACCACCTGCGACTACGTTACTGTCTGCTCGTAGTAGTCGCTACTGTGACGGCGCTACATACATCACAATTTTGAAGTGGCGGGGGAAGCTAACGCCTGTCCTAACGCCATCGACACGGCCGGCTGCATCCCAGTCTGCCTCCAGCTGTACATGGTTATTCAATGTTAAATGTCACTGGCGAGTTGCTTCTCAGTTGGTCTTATTGTGACTTGACGTGGATCTCGCCAAAGGGGGATTGTGGCCGACGCGATTTTCAGTAAGCCAACCCAAGACTTCTCATCTTTCACGCCATTTTCCGTGAATCAGTGCACGCGGCGTGCGATGATAGGGGGTTCCATGGTAAAATAACCCTATGACTGTTGTTCGTTTGGCCAGTGACAGGTCAAACCGATCACAAACTTTTGAGAAACGAAGGGAATTTGATGATGATGGAAGAGATTACAGCGGCATTTCCAGCGATTGAAATTTTGCGGAACGAGCCCTTGGCTCACTATACGCACACGAAGACAGGGGGACCAGCGGATTACCTGGCCTTTCCAACCAACGTGCAAGAAACCAAATCGCTTTTAGCCTACGCCAACCAGGAGAACTTACCGGTGACGGTCGTAGGAAATGCCAGCAACCTCATCGTGCGCGACGGGGGTATCCGTGGCTTGGTTATGATTTTAACGAAGATGGCAAACATCACCGTTACTGACAACACGGTCACCGCTGAATCTGGCGCGGCTATGATCAAGACGACCCAGGTTGCGCAGGCACATGCATTGACGGGAACTGAATTTGCCGCCGGGATTCCCGGTAGTGTGGGTGGTGCCGTCTTCATGAACGCCGGCGCTTACGGTGGTGAAATCAGTGAAGTGGTGACATCCGCCGAGGTTTTGACGCCTGAAGGTGAGATTCGGACGTTGAACGCCCAAGAACTCGATTTTGGCTACCGGCACAGTTCCGTTCAAGATTACCATGATATTATTTTAACGGCGACATTTACGTTGGAGCCTGGGGATGGCGCGGCCATTCAAGCGACGATGGATGATTTAAACGCGCGCCGGGCAGCTAAACAGCCATTGGATCTCCCTTCATGTGGGAGTGTGTTCAAGCGGCCTACGGGACACTACACGGGCCAATTGATTCAGGAAGCTGGCTTACAGGGCCTCAAGTGGGGCGGCGCTCAGGTCTCAACGAAGCATGCGGGTTTTATCGTGAACATTGATCATGCTACGGCGACCGACTACCTGGAATTGATTCACCACATTCAAGAAGTTATTTGGAAAGAAGACCAAGTCCACCTTGAAACTGAAGTGCGGATCATTGGTGAAGAACCGAAATAAGTCTAAGAAAAGAAGGGGGAACCTTATGTGCCTATAGTTGAAGCAGTGATTTTGTTAATCGTCCTCGTCCTATTTTCGAATATTATCAGTCACTACCTCACGTTTATTCCAGTCAGTTTGATTCAGATTGCCCTTGGCCTCATGGTCGCGTTAGTCTGGCAATTTGAAGTGCCACTCGAGACTGATTGGTTTTTACTTCTGTTTATTGCGCCGTTGCTATATAACGATGGTCGCCGCTTCCCCAAGCGAGAGCTGTGGCGGTTGCGGGGGCCGATTTTCGGAAATGCCATCTGGCTGGTCTTTCTGACCACGCTGTTGGGTGGGTTCCTGATCTATGAACTGATTCCTAAGATGCCGTTGACCGTAGCGTTTGCGCTGGCAGCCATCTTGTCGCCTACCGACCCCGTGGCTGTGCAGTCGATTTCGAAGCAGGTCAAGCTGCCAGCTAGTCTGATGCACTTGGTCAGTGGAGAAAGTCTGATCAACGATGCCAGTGGTCTGATTGCCTTTAAATATGCGATTGCGGCTACGGTGACCGGGGCCTTCTCAGTCGGTACGGCTGTGGGCGACTTCGTCTACATCAGTATCGTCGGCTTCTTATCCGGGTTGATCTTCATGACGGCTATCCAGTTATTGATGGATATCTTGCGGCGCCAAGGTATCGACGACGTAATCTTTAATACGGTGTTGCAGATTGCCACCCCGTTTGTGATTTACCTTGTGACCGAAGAGATCACCCACGCATCCGGCGTTATCGCCGTGGTGACGGCTGGGGTGCTCTTCCACGCTCGGGAGAGTCGAATCGTGGAGGATTCGCCAGAACTAAAGCTCGTGACCGAAAAGGTTTGGGATATTATTATCTATTCATTAAATGGGATCGTGTTCGTGATCCTAGGAATCGAGCTTCCCGTGGCGACTTCGCAGGTCATCAAGGGTGGCCAATTTAACACCTGGCAAGCTCTGTTCTTTGCCTTCATGGCTTGGGTGATTCTGGTCGCGATTCGGACATTGTGGACGTACGGATATATCCTGTTCCAACGGCTGACGCACAAACATAGTGACGAGCGGCCTGGCTTCCGGACAGCCATTCTATCGGGGCTTTCCGGGGTCCGAGGCGCCGTTACCATGGCCGGTGTCCTGTCTGTACCGGCAGTAATCGCCAGTGGGGCCGGCTTTCCGGCGCGCGCATTGATGCTCTTCGTGGCATCTGGGGTGATCATTATCAGTCTGATTGCGGCGACAATCATGTTGCCGTTGATCTCGACGGATAAGCAGCCGCTACAGACGCGGGCAAGTGCCAGTGATGACATTGCTAATGACATTAATTTAGACGACGAGGATGAAGAGGAGTTCCCAGAAGATCCGGTTCGGCAAATTAGTGAGGAAGAGGCGCGCGCGTACATCATGCGTTTAGCCATTTCCAAGATTGAGGAGCTGCGGCGGCCCAATAATCAGCGGGCGGCCTACGACTTGATTCTCGACTACCAGTTCATCATTCGGCGCTTAGAAATGAGTTATCGGGCCGACACGGTGATGCAAAAAGTGTTGGACGACGAAATTAAATTACGGCAGGTGGCCATTGACGGTGAACGGGCCACGTTAAAGGAACTGCGTCAGGGTGAGAAAATCACGCAGACCAGCTACGTGGGCGCGTTGCGGCGGATTGAAAACCTGGAAGGTCGGTTGACACAGGTCTCAGGGCATACGATGCCCGGAGTCATCAACTACTGGCGGCGTTTCTTCAAACATCTCTGGCGGGATGCGGCCTACTGGGTCCACTCCGAAGATACTGACCGGTTACACGCAGAGAATAATCTGATCGAGCGTGAGACGGCTAAGGCGGCCATCAAGGCGCTGTCCGAATACCTATCACGGACGGACATTGATGAGACCCAGTTCGATAACCAAGCCGTTTACCATCTGATCGTCCAGTACCGTAACCGTATCGAGCGGGCCAAAGCGGCCACGTTGCCACATCACAACGATGATTATCAACATCAGATCAATAAGTTGCGGGTGCGGGCGTTAGGGGCCGAGCGGACGGGGATTCAGTCGCTGTTAGAGGCTGGAAACATCACTTGGACCAAGGCCACGCATTTGCGGCAGTACGTCAATTACGCGGAAAATGTGTTGGTGATGTCCTTGAGTGATGAGGAAGGCGAGTAGGCTAATTCTGGGAATTGAAGATTGTCGCCTGCGGCTGTTAGTAATTCCGCCTGCTGTGGGGACCGGTCCAAGCCTGTAAAGCGGTCTTGAACCTCGACTTGAAGCCGTCAGGGTCGGACGTCTCCAAGCTCGTCCCATNAAAGCGGTCTTGAACCTCGACTTGAAGCCGTCAGGGTCGGACGTCTCCAAGCTCGTCCCATGACCTAACCTGACAGAAAACGTCAGCCAAGGTCATCGACACGGCTGGCTGCATTCCCAACCTCCTCCGGCTAGATTGAGTTTCAATTTCAAAATTAGTCGTTCGACTATGTCTTCTATAATTTTTGTTCAAAAGTAAGGCTGCGTTTCCCAGGTTTCTTTGACACGGTGGAACGCGGCCTTTTGTGTATCTTTGGGAGGGGCGTAGTGAGAAGCTGACTTTGGATGGTCTGGTTTGGAGCGTTGGGTTTACGCTCGCCAAGATATCCGGAAATATGCGGCCTCCGAAACGAGTTCCACTAGCCAGATTCCTGCCCGGCGTAGTTGTTACTGGCTATGTGGATTTGAAGCATTAGACTTGTTTTCGCCAACATATCCGGAAACTTTCGGCTTCTGAAACGAGCTACGCAAGCCAGATTCTTCCGCTTAGACAAATAAGAGACTCCTGTCCGGCGTAGCCGAACAGAAGCCTCCTATTTCCCTAATGCTCAGAATCTAAGCGGCTTGCTCCGCTCTCTGAACCTTTAATCGGGTAATTCACTTTGTGCCGTGTTGTGCATAACGAGGTACAGAATCCAATAACAGAATAGCTGAATGAATGTCAGTAGCCCGACGAAGATCCACATGTTGCTGGTCCACATGTCCATGATGGGACGGATGAACTGCTCTGGATTGATAAAGAGGTAAATGGTGTGGATCCGTAAGAACCGGCCAATATAGAGGCCCACCGATGTTAAGAAGGTCAGGATGACTACGATGACGACGCGGGCGATGCCGTTGCCCTTGGCAATCCGTTGACTGATGACCTGGCTGACGTAGTTAAGGCTCCAGAAGCCCAGTAGTGTACAGCTCATGGCGCTAATAATCATGTAAGTGAAGTAGATCCACAAGTGTGGTGTGACCCGCAATAGGCCACTTAAGGCGTATGGCTGCAGGAGCGACAGGTGGAACAGGTCGGTCAGCAGGTACGGGGCGTTGGGATAGAAGAGGAGCCACAGGAGCAAGAGTGGCCAGAATAGCCAGGCGCTCTTGGGCCGCGTCTTCCCCAGGTGAAAGCTCAGCTCAATCGGGATGTATCCCAGGAAGGTGTTCAGCACCAGAAAAGAGAAGGGATCCTTGGCGCGGAAATATAGGAAAATCAGCCATGCCACGAAGAATATTCGAATTTCCCACCGGGCCCGCCGATTCATTGCCATCACCAATCCTTTCACGAAATATCTACCCTTATTCTACAGCCTTTGCGCTAAAAACGAACAGAATATGACTTCTAGTTTACCAGAATATTAGCGAAATATTTTCGTGAAATTGTCGATTTAAGTAGAGCTTAACGTTTCTGTAAATTTTGCGACCAATGACCGGCTAATTCCGGCGTTTCTGAGGATTCGGGGCGAAATGTAAGCGGGGCCGTGCTATAATGAAATCTGAATTCAATTTGGAGGGAAAGTCATGAACCTGGATTGGGGCAATCTCCTTACAATAGGGAATCTAGTCAACCTACTCGACATTCTTGTCGTTTGGTTTGTCATTTATGAATTGATCGTGATGTTACGGGGAACCAAAGCTATTCAGCTCTTCCGGGGCGTCATTTTGATTTTACTGGTGAAGTTCGTCAGTGCTTACCTTGGCCTCAACACAGTTTCGTGGTTGGTCGATCAGGTTATCAACTGGGGGGTTATCGCCATTATTATCATCTTCCAGCCCGAGATTCGACGCGGACTGGAACATTTGGGCCGGGGCTCCTTGTTCGTGCGAATCCGTCATGAAAATGAGGCGGCTAACCACATGATCGAAGGCCTGGATAAGGCTATTCAGTACATGTCCAAGCGACGAATTGGGGCGTTAATGACCATTCAGCGTGATACCGGGCTCGAGGATTATATCGAGACGGGGATCGATTTGGATGCGGAGTTGACCGGTGAATTGCTGATCAACATCTTTATCCCCAACACGCCTTTGCATGATGGCGCCGTGATTATTCGGGATAACCGAATTGCCGTGGCTGCGGCCTACCTTCCACTGTCTGAGAGCAACCTGATTCCTAAGGAGTTGGGAACGCGTCACCGGGCAGCCGTCGGGATCTCCGAAGTGACGGACGCCTTGACCATCGTAATTTCAGAAGAAACGGGTGAAGTCTCCATCACCAAGAACAACGAGCTCTTACGAGGGTTAACGCAGGCTGATTACCTGAAGTTCTTGCGTGATGAGTTAGTCAATGAAGAAGCGGCCAACAACGGTAACGTCCTAGTTAAGGCGTTAGACTGGTTTGATGAACGCTTTAGAGGGGGGCGGCGCTGATGAAAAACGAGCGTTACACAACGTGGCTATACCGCATTCTCGCCCTCATTTTAGCCATCCTGTTATTCTTCTACGTGAACAGCACCAAGTCGTCTAATAATTCGCAGTCAACGAGTTCTAATACGAATACATCATTGACGGCGACCAAGACGATGACGGTGTCGGTCCCTTTACAACTCAACGTCAACAGCAATAAGTACTTCGTTACGGGGTATCCGCAGAAGGTCAAAGTGACCTTACGCGGGCCGCTGGCGTTAGTGACAACGACGGCCAACACGCAGAATTTCAAGGTCTATGCGGCCCTGAGCGATCTGGGTGTCGGTAAACATCGGGTCACACTGCACCAAGAGGGGCTGAACCACGAGATTGAGTCGAGCATTTCACCGGCTAAGATTACGGTGGATATTGAACCCCGCAAGACAGTGTCCTTCCCCGTGAAGGTTCGCTACAACAGTCAAAACATTGCGGCGGGTTATTCTGCTGGCAAGGCAACTTCCGATGTTACCAGCGTCAAGGCGACCGGAGCGGCTAATGAGATTTCACGGATCAAGCAGGTGACGGCCCAGTTAACGGTGCCGCAGAACTCGAAGAAGACCGTAAATAGTCAGGCCGTGATTGAAGCCCTAGACAGTAGCGGTAAGACCGTCAACGTCATTTTGACGCCATCGACGACCACCGTGAACCTGCCGATCACTTCGGATGGTGAGAGTAAGAAGGTCGGCTTAGACCTGAACGCGAAGAATGGTTCGTCCGGAACGACGTATAAACTAACCAGTAACGTGACCAAAGTTACTGCGTATGGGAGTGCCTCGCAATTAAAAGATTTAGATAACGTGGCAGTCGATGTCGATGTCAGTGACGTCAAGAATAATTCAACCAAGACGGTCACACTCGACACGAGTGATAATAATGTAACGGCGTTCGATCCTTCCACCATTAAGGTGACGATCAAGGCCACAGCAAATTAAAAAATTGTTTGAGAAATGAGGAATATGACGATGAAGTATTTTGGAACTGATGGCGTCCGGGGCGTCGCAAACCAAGAATTGACCCCAGAGCTGGCCTTTAAGGTTGGCCGGTATGGTGGTTACGTTTTGACCCAACACGCAAATAGTGAGAACAAGCATCCCCAAGTTCTCGTTGCCCGTGACACACGGATCTCTGGCCAATTGCTGGAAAATGCGTTGGTTTCTGGACTCCTGTCAGTCGGTATTGAAGTCCTACGGTTGGGGGTTATCTCAACGCCAGCCGTTGCTTACTTGGTGCGCACGCAGGGTGCCGCTGCTGGGGTGATGATCACGGCTTCCCACAACCCCGTTGAATACAACGGAATCAAGTACTTTGGGAACGACGGTTACAAGCTGTCCGATGAAATGGAAGAAGAAATCGAAGCCCTGTTGGATGCGCCTAGTGACGACCAGCCGCGGCCGGCAACGGACGGCTTAGGCACGGTCGAAGACTACTCCGAGGGTAGCCAAAAGTACATTCAATTCCTGGAACAAACAATCGCTGACGACCTGGAAGGCCTGCACATTGCCGTGGACTCCGCCAATGGAGCCACGAGTGGCTTGGTTTCTCGGTTATACGCCGATTTGAACCTGGACTTTGACACGATCGCCACGACGCCCAACGGCTTGAACATCAACGACCAAGTTGGTTCGACTCATCCAGAACAATTGCAGAAGTTCGTTGTTGAAAAGGGCGCCCAAATTGGGTTGGCCTTTGATGGCGATGGTGACCGCTGCATTGCGGTCGATGAAAAAGGGAACATCGTTGATGGCGATAAGATCATGTATATCTGTGGGAAGTATATGGCCGAACACGGCCGCCTGAAGAAGGATACGATTGTCACCACGGTGATGAGTAACCTGGGGATGTACAAGGCGATGGAAGCCCACAATCTGAAGTCCGTCAAGACGAAGGTTGGGGACCGATACGTGGTTGAGGAAATGCGTAAGTCCGGGTACAATCTGGGTGGTGAACAGTCTGGTCACGTGGTGTTCTTGGACTTCAACACGACCGGGGATGGCCTGTTAACCAGCTTACAATTGCTTCACATTTTAAAGGTGACTGGCAAGAAGCTGTCTGAATTAGCAGCCGATGTCACGACTTACCCACAAAAGTTAGTCAACATTAAGGTAGCGGATAAGCAAGCCGCTCAAGAAAACCCTAAGGTTCAAGACGTTATTGCCACCGTTGAAAAGGAAATGAACGGTGACGGTCGGGTCTTGGTACGGCCTTCCGGGACTGAACCTTTACTGCGGGTCATGGCAGAAGCGCCAACTGAAGAAGCAGTGGCGGGATACGTCGACCGCATCGCCGATGTCGTCCGCGCCGAAGTCGGTGTGGAATAGGTCTGAAAGTATCACCTTTGGACACGAATGACGCCTTACCGGGTGGCACAAATGAACTGGAACGCGGAGGGCGGACGCCTAAAGCCAAGAAGCGGTCTTTAGGCTTGTTTTGAACCTCAGTTGGAAGAACGTTTTGTGGCTTCCCGATGTCCGCCCAGGCGTTCTGGATTATTTTCAGCGCCTGGCAAGGTGACCTAAGAGCACAGCTTAAAAATTGAAATTGTAAAACCAGTTGAAAAAGGGCACCTTGCCACGTTGGCAGGGCGCCCTTTTCAGAAAATTAGATTATAAATATTATGATAGACCAGTTTCGAGTTTTTTAATTGACAACCCCTAGGAAACACTGTAAAGTATAGTCATTCAGAAATGTTTTTCAAGACGTTTCAGTCTATACCAATTTTAAAGAAAACAGATACATTTCTCAATTAAATTAACCGACCCTCTCAATGTTTTGGGACTGGCGTCGAGAAAAGGAAGACGACTTATGTGTGGAATTGTTGGTGTTACTGGTAATGACAATGCCGTTAAAATCTTACTGAACGGACTAGAGAAGCTGGAATACCGGGGCTACGATTCAGCCGGTATCTACGTAAATGATCAGAAGGGTAAGGATTACTTGGTTAAGACCAAGGGCCGAATCTCCGAATTGCGTTCTAAGGTGACCCCTGACGTTCACGGGTCAACCGGGATTGGTCATACGCGCTGGGCTACTCATGGCGTGGTAAGCGTGGACAATGCTCACCCACATTTCTCTAACGACGACCGGTTCTACCTGGTTCACAACGGTGTGATCGATAACTTCCAAGAACTTAAGGCTAAGTACTTGAGTGATGTTCCTTTCAAGAGTCAAACGGATACCGAAGTTGTTGTTCAATTGATCGACAAGTTTGCCGTTGAAGACAACTTGGACGCTAAGGCCGCCTTTCTGAAGACGTTGAGCCTGTTAAAGGGTTCCTCATACGCCTTCTTAATGATGGATCGCGAACAACCAGATACGTTATTCGTTGCCAAGAACAAGAGTCCACTGTTGATCGGTGTTGGCGATGGCTTTAATGTGGTCTGCTCCGATGCCTTGGCCATGTTAACGGAAACTCATGATTTCTTGGAATTGATGGATGGTGAAGTGGTTACCATCACACCAGGTAAGGTCGCTATCCAAGACGCCGAAGGCAATCCTGTAGAGCGGAAGCCATTCCACGTTGACATGAATGCCGACGCTGCTGACAAGGGAACCTACCCATTCTACATGTTGAAGGAAGTCGACGAACAACCTAACGTTATGCGTAAGTTGGCACAGACTTACCTGTCAGAACACGGTGTACCTCAGATCGATGACAAGTTGATCAAGGCCATGGAAGCAGCCGACCGCCTGTACATTGTGGGTGCGGGGACCAGTTACCATGCCGGGTTAGTTGGAAAGCGGCTCTTTGAAAAGTTGGCGCACATTCCAACGGAAGTTCACGTTTCTTCTGAATTTGCCTACGAACAACCAATGCTTTCCGAGAAGCCATTCTTTATCTTCCTGACCCAATCTGGTGAAACGGCCGACAGTCGTGAAGTTCTGGTTAACGTGAACGACGCTGGCTATCCAAGCTTAACGATTACTAACGTTCAGAACTCCACGTTATCCCGTGAAGCAACCTACACGTTGTTACTCCATGCCGGTCCAGAAATTGCCGTGGCTTCAACCAAGGCCTACACCGCTCAAATTGCGTTGGAAGCTATCTTGGCTAAGGCCCTCGGTGAAGTCACTGGCCAAATCGTGGCCCAAGACTTCAACATTCGCCAACAACTTGGTTTGGTCGCTACTGGGATGCAAGCCATCGTCGACGAAAAGGACAAGTTGGAAAAGATTGCTAATGACTACCTGATGCAGTCTAACCGGGCCTTCTACATTGGCCGGGGGATCGATCACGCGGTTTCTCTGGAAGCAGCTTTGAAGCTGAAGGAAATCTCTTACGTCCAAGCTGAAGGGTTCGCTTCTGGTGAACTGAAGCACGGAACGATTGCCTTGATTGAAAAGGACACGCCAGTTATCGGCTTCATCACGCAAGCCAAGACGGCCGGCCTGACGCGGAGTAACCTGCAAGAAACTATGGCACGGGGGGCAAAGACCTTGACCATTGTTCGTGAAAGCCTCGCGATTGATGGCGACGACCTGATCTTACCAGACGTTGACGAAATGTTAATGCCATTACTGAGTGTGGTACCAGCCCAACTGTTGGCTTACTACACCAGCTTGAACAAGGGCCTCGACGTGGACAAGCCACGGAACTTGGCAAAGAGTGTTACTGTCGAATAGAGTCACCGTTAAATTTTAACTATTTCAAGGGGAATCCTGCTGTTGTGGGATTTCCCTTTTTTGTAGCGCGTCGTTTTGGCGCACCGGCTGGCGGGGGTAAAGCATTTCACTTGCGCAATATAGGCTTTCGTTGTATAGTACATTCATGAAAACTTTGAGAAAGCGAGGTGAAAGTCATGAAGTATACGAAACGAGTCGATGCTCATAAAAACCAGAAGCAACGGGATGCGACGTTTGATAAATTCAAGAAACAACAAAATGCGTTAAGCGCCAACCGGCGGGGTGTTCGTCGGAAATAGGGTGGTCACTGTTAAGAGCAGTGAGCATCCTTTTTTGTTGGATAGGTGGACGAATGATGGGTTTAGCTGTCTGGACCGGTAGTGATTCAGCAAGTCGCTATATTGTAGGGTGTTTCATAGATTTAGTCACAATTTTCAAAAAAAGTTGGAAAAGATGAGCATTTTACTTGAAAAATTGGTATAGAGCATTTATAATTGGGCTATACCATTAGGAGAGGGAGACTGAATGAAATGAAGCAATTAACAAACATGAACGTCCAAATCGTCAGTGACAAGCAGGCCGGGGGTCAGGCTGGATTCAATGTATTCCAACAAGCCATCGCCAACGGTGCCAAAGTATTAGGTTTGGCAACTGGGAGTACGCCCGTCACGATCTACGAACAACTTGTGGCGAGTGATCTGGACTTCAGTCAGTTAACGTCCGTTAATCTTGACGAATACGTGGGGCTGAATGCAGATCATCCGCAAAGCTACCATTACTTCATGCAACATCATTTGTTTAACCAAAAGCCGTTTGCCAACTCTTACGTGCCAGATGGATCTAACCTGGACGCTGCGGCAGCAACTCACCAATACGATCAAATCATTGCAGAAAATCCAATTGACTTACAATTGCTTGGACTGGGTCAAAACGGTCACATCGGGTTCAACGAACCGGGGACTGATCCCGAATCAACAACGCATAAGGTAGCGTTGACGCCATCGACTATCGCCGCCAACGCCCGCTTCTTTGATGACGCCGACGAGGTTCCCCGTTACGCCTATTCCATGGGGATCGGGTCGATCTTACAAGCAAAGCAAATCTTGATTGTGGCTTACGGCGAAGCCAAGGCTGCCGCAGTTGCCGCCATGATCCAAGGCCCAGTAACGCCCGACGTTCCAGCCAGTTACTTGCAGACGCATCCAAACGTCCACGTGATCTTGGATGAAGCAGCTGCGAGTCAACTGGACTAACCAACTTGGGATTACACCTAAATCTTATCAATTTTTCTTTAAGCACCTCCGCAAGTTATGTTATTCTTAACTTGGAAGCGATTTTAAGGGGGAAATTGGTAAGATGAAGCGAACTAAGAAATGGCTATTGGCCGCACTCATGGTGGGTGTGGGCCTGAGTAGCATTGGGGGCACGGGTCATGCGGCGACCACTGATCCTCAAGGGTTTATTAACCAGCTGAAGAGTCCGGTAGTGTCTGTAGCTAACCAATACAAACTCTACCCGTCCGTTATGATGGCTCAGGCGGCCTTAGAAAGCGCCTGGGGAACCAGTGACCTAACAACCCAGGCCAATAACTACTTTGGTGTGAAGGGCAGTTACAATGGTCAGTCTGTCAGTATGAAGACGGCGGAGTATGACGCTAACGGTAAACTGTACTATACGACAGCTAACTTTCGAAAATATCCGAGCGCTAAGGCCTCGATGACTGATAATGCGCAGCTCTTACGCAACGGGACGAGTTATAACCCAACAATCTATAGTGGTGCTTGGCGGGAAAACGCCGCATCCTATTCAGCTGCGGCTAATGCACTGACAGGTGTTTACGCGACGTCACCCAATTATGGGACGAGCTTGATCAAGGTTATCGATCAGTACGGCTTGAATACGCTGTTGGACGGGAATACGGGTAGTTCTGGTGATTCTGGGTCCAACACAACGAAGCCGACGAAACCCACGGTAACGTATGCCAAGGCAAAGTACTACGGCGCTGCCGGGAATCAGACGGCGCGATTGAGCAGCAAGCATACGCACTATGTGTTGTACAATCACGTGAAGGGGACGCGCGCTAATATTACCAAGACATCGTGGGGTAAGTTAAATGATTACACGGGCCAACAGACCTATTTGGACATGCGTGCGGTGAAGACCGATCCGAAGTCGGGCAAGAAGACGACGTGGTACCGGGTTCGCTTCTCCAGCAAGAGTACTGCCAAGAAGTATTGGCTTTATACAGAGGGCTTAACATTGCCGACCGTGAAATACACCAAAGGTTTGGCCACGGTCAAGGTAAATAGTGGGATGAGTGGTAGTTACTATAATCACGTGTTCAATTCGCCCTACCTCGCTAAGGCGATGGGGCCCCTCAAAAAGTTAACGGCGAAGTCATACACGGCGGATAACCAAGCGGTGCGGACGCAGGACGGTTACAAGACGATCTGGTACCGTATCAAGGTTGGTTCTAAGAAATACTGGATCGCCTCGACGGAAGCTGCGGCAAGTCCTCAGTATGATTACGTTGTTTATACCAAGACGAGTGGAACCAAGAAACTCAGCAATAAGTACAGCAAATATAACCTTTACAATCACATTAAGAAGACCCATTTTGACCAAAAGACATCGAAGTGGCCGAGTGGCAGTAAGAAGGGCGCCAAGGTCACATTCGATTCGAAGGGTGTCAAGACAGCCTACAAGACGACCTGGTATCGGATTCAGTTCAGCGGCAATAAGACCAAGTACTGGGTCGATGCGAGAGCCTTACAATAACAGGTATGAGAGAGTCGTGGTTCATGCGCGGCTCTTTTCGTTTGGACGGCAGCGGGCAGCGTGGGCTATAAGAAAAGTGTAAGGCCAACGAGAAATTACCCACAGACGCTCGTTTTTTGGTATAATACACAAGACTGAGCTCGCCGGTTAATAGCGAGCCTTACTAGAAAACGTTAATAACTGAGTTAGGAAGTTTAATTCATGGATAATTCTTACAAAATTAAGGTCCAAAATGTCACGAAGGAATATGACCTCTACAAGAGTCAGGCTGAAAAATTGCGGTCATTCTTTTCCCTGAGAGGGGCAAAGGTGCCACACTTCTGGTCACTGATGGGCATTTCACTGGAGGTCAAATCAGGTGAAACTCTGGGATTGATTGGGGTCAACGGGTCTGGGAAGTCCACGTTGTCCAATATTATTTCCGGAATCATTCCACAAACGACTGGGGTTGTGGATGTCCGTGGTGATACCTCAATCATTGCGATTGGTGCCGGACTGCGGGGAAACCTGACGGGATTGGAAAACATTCGGTTGAAGGCGCTGATGCAGGGGTTAACGAACCCCGAAATCGATGCTTTGATGGATGATATCGTTGGTTTTGCCGATATTGGTGATTTCTTATACCAACCCGTTAAGAGCTACTCCTCCGGGATGAAATCACGGCTGGGCTTCTCCATCGCCGTGCACGTTAACCCAGATATCCTGATCATTGATGAAGCGTTGTCCGTTGGGGATGATACCTTCTATCAAAAGTGTGTGGACAAGATTGCTGAGTTCAAAGATGAAGGCAAGACCATCGTCTTTGTCAGTCACTCTTTGAAGCAGGTCGAGATTCTTTGTGACCGAGTTGCTTGGATTCACTACGGTACATTGAAGGAAATCGGTGCTACGGCGGATGTGGTTAAGCACTACCGCGCATTCACTAAGTGGTTCAAGGGTCAAACGAAGAAAGAAAAGAAGCACTTCCAGCGTCAAATGAAGGAAAACCAAAAGTCATTTGATATTGATGCTTACCAGCAGCAGGTCACAGACGAGCTACAGGCGGCAGACCCCAACGCCACCAACGTTGCGGCTAAGGTCAAAAAGGACTTTTACGGTTCTGTGATCAGCGAAAAGATGGGCTGGGGCACACGAATTCTGGCCTTTGCGGTAGCAATCGTCTTTGTCCTGACGTGTCTCGTCAACATTTCCGGCCATTCGGTGGGGGATGTTGTCCAGCATCCAGGCAATCTGATTCACCCAGAAACGGTCCTCCACGATACTGATGCCGGTAACCCCAGATAAAAATTAGAAAACTATGATAAAACAGATAGATTTTTTTCATTTTTCATGGTATCTTTAACTTACCATTTATTTACCCCTTTATTTAATTTCCCAATGAATTGAATAGAGGTTTATCTCTCATTTGGTGAAGACTAAATGGCGGAGCACGGTCGATAGCGACGGTGCTCTTTTTGTATAAGAGAGTGAAGCAAGGCGCTAAGGTTCTGAGCATTAGGGAGGTAAGGCCTTCTGTTCGGCTTCGCCGGACAGGAGGCCTTAGCTTTCTAAGCGGAAGAACCTGCCTTGCGGAACTCGTTTCAGAGGCTGCATATTTCCCAAGTATTCTGGCGAGAGTGAGTTTAACGCTCTAAATCAAGGTAGTCGGCAACTGCTATGCCGGGCAGGAGTCTCTTATTTTTCTAAGCGGAGGGGACTGCCTTGGCGAACGCGTTTCAGAAGCCGCAAGTTTCCGAATATCAGGGCGAGAGCAAATCTAACGCACTAAGCCAACACAACAATTAGAAGCGTCGGGAGGCCTTAGCTTTCTAAGCGGAAGAACCTGCCTTGCGGAACTCGTTTCAGAGGCTGCATATTTCCCAAGTATTCTGGCGAGAGTGAGTTTAACGCTCTAAATCAAGGTAGTCGGCAACTGCTATGCCGGGCAGGAGTCTCTTATTTTTCTAAGCGGAGGGGACTGCCCGAGGGAACGCGTTTCAGAGGCTGCAAGTTTCCTGATATGGGGGCGAAAACAAGTCCAAATCTGTAAGTCAATATAAAAACTAGAAATCACCCCAATCAAAGGGCCCTTACCTCGCTATCCCAATTGTCAAAAAAATCCCGCAATAATCTCCCCAACCGGCCCCAGTGCGAATTTAGGCTACTTTTATCAGAATTACCCCCTGTTTAATTCCGAAAAACTTGGTATGATTTAAATGTAATCGGTTACATATGAGAAACTAGAAAAATGAGAGGCGGGATTAAATGGCTATTGCGCAAATTAACGTTGCCGTCGTCGGGTGTGGTGTCATCAGTGATATTTACTTGCAGTCGCTTCAGGACAAGTTTGCTGTGACCAATGTCGTTGCTTGCTCCGACCTGAATCCGGAGAAGATGCAGGCCAAGGCGGAAAAGTACCACATCAAGGCGATGAATTACGCAGATATCTTGGCGGACCCAACGATTCAACTGATTGTGAATCTAACGACGCCTAAGGCCCACTACAGTATTATCAAACAAGCCCTGGAACACGGTAAACACGTCTTTTCGGAGAAAATGATTGCCGTCGAGTTGTCGGATGGTCAGGAACTTTGTGAATTAGCGCAGTCGAAGAATTTACGGCTTGGTGTGGCGCCAGATACCTTCCTGGGTGGCGGAATTCAAACGGCTAGGTACATGGTGGACCACGGATTGATCGGCGATCCCTTGTCAGTCGTGGTCTCGTTGAATCGGAACTTCCGCGTTTACGCTGATATTTTTCCCCACATGAATCAGCGAGGCGGTACGTTACCGTTTGACACGGGTTGCTACTACCTCACCGCGCTGGCCAGTATTCTGGGCCCAGCCAAGAGCGTGAGTGCCTTTGGTCGACGGTATCAGCCAGAACGCATCGGTCAACGGACCGATAAGCCGTGGTTTGGTGAAAAATCAACGGTCGAGGCCGATAACATCCTGACGGCGACCGTGGCCTATCAGGATGGGGTGCTGACAACGGTTCACTTTAATTCTGAAAACATTTTAAATGAACAGCCGCAGATGACGTTGTTCGGGTCCGATGGCATCCTGAAGATGGGGGATCCCAATAACTTTGATTCTCCCAACTATCTGACTAAACAGTTGAACGAACCGGTTAAGTTCCCGTTTACCCACGGCTTTTTGGAAAACTCACGGGGATTAGGAGTTGCCGACATGGCTTGGGCCATTCAACAGAATCGGCCGCACCGTGCCAGCATGGAGATGGCTTATCACGTCTTTGAACTCATTCACGGCATGTATCAGAGCGCCGAGACGGAGACGGTTTACCACATGCAGTCCACGTTTGACCGGCCACAGCCCTTGCCAACGGGGTACCTGGATAATGGTTTCTGGGGACCGACCGAGGAAAGTGCCTTAGCATTCTAGAAAGGAAGTTAGCATCATGGAAATTAGTCGTATCGCACACGCTTCATTCAAAGTCACAGATATGGCCGCCGCAGTTGATTTTTACTGTAACGGGCTGGGATTCACCGACAAGTTTGAGCTACCAGACGAGCAGGGGCGGCCATGGATTAAATACTTGGAAATTCAACCGGGCCAATTTTTTGAGTTGTTCTACGATAACGATCAGCTTCCCAAGGCCACGCACGGATATGACCTGTGTGGGTATCTTCATCTAAGCCTGGAGGTCCCTGATATTGAGGCAACCAAGCGTGAACTGCTAGCAAAGGGGTTACCAGTCAATAGTGAAATCAAATTCGGGCCGGATAAGTCTTATCAACTTTGGTCAGCCGATCCCGATGGCAATCAGATTGAGTTCATGCAGTACTCACCAGATTCCTTCCAGTTAGTGGGGCGAAATTAATGAAAATGCCGACGATGGCCGAAGTTCAAGCCGAAGAAGCGGACTTACAATTTACGAGTTTTAGCAACGAGACGGCCTTGCAACTCGGCCAGCAATTAGTGGCCTTGGCTCAGAAACGCCAGGCCGCCGTGACCATTGACATCACGCGTAACCGCCAGCAGCTGTTCCACGCGGCCATGCCGGGGACGGCAATCGATAACGATAAGTGGTTGCAGCGCAAAATCAATACGGTTTATGAGTACGGGACCAGTAGCTTGCACAAACAGTTGGAAATGACTGCGCGGGGTCAAACACTAGAAGAAGCCGCCGCGCTCGATGCGCGACACTACGCGGCCGCGGGTGGGGGCTTCCCCGTTGTCATCAAAGGGACTGGTCTCGTGGGCAGTATCGCCGTCTCGGGACTGGCCTCAGAGGAAGATCACCAGCTGATCGTCGATGAGTTACGCGTGTTCTTGCGGTAAAAAAGTTAGAGGGGAACCGGCATGAAAAGATTGCCACTGATCAATACACAATTTACCCTGTTTGGCGGGCACATGGAGACGGTACCGCCGGGCTGGCACTGGAAGCCGGAAGCCCACTTGGCATTTGAGCTGATGTACATCGTTTCCGGAACGCAGCGGACCACTTCCGAGATTGGCGAGCTGATCACCCGTGCTGGCGAGTTCATCATCATTCCACCGGGCATTCGGCACAACAACTATGTGGTGGGGGACCAGCCGCTGGACTACTTTGCCATTCACTTTAATCTGGACGATCCGTCCTTTAAATACATGCTGACGCGGGAGTATGCCAATCAAATCGTGCGGTCGGATTGGGCAGTTTACGATGACTTGAAGGCTTGTACGACGCAGCTGATGACGTTATTTTCAAACAAATACGGCCTGACGGACAAATTGAATATTGAGATGAGCACGATCAACTTGATCATGATTCTCTTGGAAGCCGTCCAAACCCAGGCTCAGTTCAGTTTTGACGAGACGAACCCTGACCAATTTCTGTTGTGCACCAAGTTGGCTAGTGACCTGAAACAGCAGGTAGATAACCAGATTTATTATGGCGAGCATCCGACTCATATTTCCATTGCTGCGGTCGCGAGACGGTACAACATTAGCCAAAGTTATGCCTTGGAGTTGTTCAAGAAATATTACGGGGAGTCGCCGCAAAGTTATCTGATCACCCTGAAGCTAGAGGTGGGGAAGAAACTCCTGTGCCAACCCAAGATGCAGGTCAAACAGGTCGCGGAGCGGTTGGCCTACGCCGATGCCAGCCACTTTGGTCGAGAATTCAAAAAACATTTTGGATTGTCGCCACGAGAATATGCGCAAGAGCACCGCTAAAGTGGCCAAAAATGCGTTAAACGGAAAACACTTTCCAAAAGTTAAAAATAATTGTTAAATAATTTCCACCTTCTGTAAACATCGTGTAAATCCCGCCATATCAAGCTTATGACGATGATGGGGCGTAGCAGTGAGCCAGGATAATCATCAAACCCAACAATTATTTCACGAAAAACATTGACAGCGCTTACAAAGAACGGTATATTATAACTCGTAAGGTATTAATAATTACCTTCTAATCAATTCTCTTTCTCTCTTATGCCGACCACTACCATTCCCTGGTAGTGGTTTTGTTTTTGTCTAAAACCCTGTATAATTGAGGCCGGTAGCGTTGCTGCGATGTGCGTTAAATTGCCGGTGGCAACCAAGAGTGTTCACAATGAAAGGTGAGAATTGATGAAAAGTCATGAAACGTTTACCTTAATCGAAGAAATTACCCGTTTGGACGGGAGTAAATACATGGAGATCAGTGACATGGTTCAGAACGGCCGTGCCGAGTTGGCCGTGGAACGGGGATTGATCAAACAAGTCCGCATCCTCCAGCTCAACATCGCGCATACGCCGCACGTTCAGGCCTATGAGGATTACGTAAACGAGAATTATGAGATGCCCGCCGAAGATTTCAAGACCTTTCAGGAGTGGGAGAAGCCGGCTGAGATGCAAAAGGAAGTCGATGCCATCCTCCACGAAAACCATATTGGCTAACGAATAAACAGCGCTTGCCGCTTGCGCCAGCCAGGGGTTCTGCCGCTGTGGGGACCGTCTGCAGCCAAAGGACGGGCTTCCGGCTCGGTTTGAAACCTCACCAAGTTCAGGTGAGTTTCCAAACTCGTCCCACGGTGTAAGGCCGGGAAGAATCAAGCGCCCGGTCTAACGCCGTTACCACCCCTGGCTGGCTCCAGCTAAGCGAAGGTTTTTCATGCATTAGCCAAGTGATGGCTAGTCAAATGAGCAATAATTTAATGGCCTTCAATAATCTATAAGTCATCTAGTTTGACCGGAAAGTTAAGTTGCCGGTCAAACTATTTTTTTACGCTTAATAAAGCCTTTGTTATCATATGATAAGTAAGAACCTTACGTCATCGATTATTTTAGCAATGTTTGTTTAGGTCAAGTTAATTGCGCGTGATACCGGCAATCCGGCTTGGGTGACTTGGGATTACGAAATGCAGTCGGTTAGATTTTTTGACGAAAGATAACAGACTTTTACAGTCACTAATCACCCGATAAGCCTATTCTGACGGCGTTTGCGGAGTCTTTATTGTGGAGCTCACAGGTGAATCATGCTACTATGTAATCGGATTCATTAATTAAATGATTTTACATATTTTGGGAGGGACACATTGTGAAAAAGTCTTTGACAGTGTTTAGTGCATTACTGATGTTAACGAGTGTCGGTGCGGGTATCCCAGCAGTTCAATTGGGGAGTGCGCCCACAGCTCAAGCGGCTGCGTTGAACGCGACGAAGTTGGCTAATGGGAAGTATAGTGTGAAGTATGCGATTTATAAGACGGGGACGACTACCGCTTCTGATGCGGCTAGTTACTTTAATGCCAAGGCAGCTGTTTCCGTAAAGAGCAAGAAAGCTGCGGTAACGTTGACCGTTACTAAGGCTGGGAACCAGTTTATCAAGCAGATGACGTTGGATGGTAAGACAGGGACCGTAACGAAGAAAGCCAACGGCAATACCTACACCTTCCGCAACGTTAACCTCAAGAAGAGTCACACGTTGGGCTTTGCGTTGACTGTGCCTATGAACGGTAAGGAAGTTACGATGAACGAAGCGGCGACCCTGAAATTTAAGACCAGCACGCTAGCCGCAACGACCAAGGTCAAGTTGAGTACCAAAAAGGTCAAGGCCAAGGCTAAGAAGGTTGCTGGGACCACGACCAAGGGGGCCAAGGTTACCGTTAAGCATAACAAGACCACGTTAGGCAAGACGACCACCAAGAAGGCTACTTACAAGGTCAAGTTAAAGAAGGCCGTTAAGAAGAACTGGAAACTGAAAGTGACGGCTACTAAAGCCGGCTACAAGACAGTGACGAAGACCATTACCGTCGCTAAGTAAGCAGATACCGAGATCACCGTCAATGGGGCGGTGGTCTTTTGTTTATCATTCGATAATTCAACAGTTAAGGGATTTAGGGCAATAAGTTTGGTAGCAGCGAACCGGTTTGGTAGAATGAAAGCGGGTACAACTCTCGTGGATTCAGTCACGGGAAGAATTGAATTGGGGTGAGTGTGCAATGCGAAAGTTGCGACAGAGTTTACATATTATAGGGTTAATCGTGGTGGGGCTACTCGCCATGGTTGCCTTCGGTGGGCAGCAGGCTCAGGCTGCCACGTTAGATGATGGTATCTACGTGGTGCCAACAAAGATCATTAAGGCAAATAGTACAGCGACCTCGACGGCCAATCAGTTCTTCGGGAACGATGCGGCCGTGCGCATCAAGGGTGATCAGACGACAGTGCTGATGACCAGTAACGGGGCGCAGTATATCAAGTCCATGACGATTGCTGGGCAGAAAGCGACGGTGGTCAAGACGGTCAACGGTCAGGCAATCTATCAGGTTAATCTGACGAAGCAAGCTAGTCCGTTGCCGGCAACGTTTAGTCTGACGACACCGGTCGGCAGTATGAAGGAGTCCGCACGACTGGTCCTGACCTGGGCCAAGGCTGAAAAGGATAATACGAGTACCAACACGGCCGACTTGCTTAAGCAAGCCACGGCATTAACGGCGACCGCTACTAGTTCAAGCAGCACTGTTAGTGTCCCGAAGTCGACGACTGCAGCCAAAACGGCACCATCTTCGGCCAAGACGACCGCAACGACACCGACGACACAGTATTGGAAGTATCAAGTGTTGAAGGCCGATACCATGTCACCTTCGGACGCCAATCAATACTACACGCACACGGCCAAGGTAACGCCGACTCAGCATGGCTACCGGGTGACACTGACCGTCAGCTATGCAAAGTCCCTGAAGTTGGGACCCAAGGCGGTCGTTCCTAAGACGGTGGATGGTGTGGCGGTACCCGCCGGCCGGGTTACGTACGGTCAGAGTGGTCAGAACTACACGATGACGTATTGGTTCGATATCCAGCATACCAGTGAGCTGACGGCCAAGCTGATTCCAGGAAAAATTCACGTGACGGTACCAGCGATGAACATCAGCGAAACCTTCCCGATTCGTTTCCGGTTTGCGACAAGCGGGTCAGCGGATCAAGCAACGGCCGCTGCAGTGGCTGCCTTGCCAACGACCAAGAATAAGCAAACGAGTGGTCAGAATGACGATTCGACCGTAACACCAACGACCCACCATGTTGCCAAGGCAACGTTGCCGGCTACTGGTGAGGAGCCCAGTTCATGGGCAATTTTGGGCTTGATTGGGTTGAGCGTCAGTGGCGGTCTGCTGGTTTGGGAGGCGAAGCGGCATGCGCAGGATTAGACAATTAGTATTAACTATCGCCGCGGTGCTGGGAGGGTTGGCTCTGCTGACACCGCTTGCGGTGCACGCCCAGACGATCGACTACAGCGCACTCAAATACGGCACGAAGGAAAATTCGATGGCCAGTGGCTATTTCGTCCATCCCGCGACGATAGCTGTGAAGAATCACGCTTACGTGGTGACGATGGACCTGAAGACGGCGAAGAAGCTGACGAGTTGGCCGGTCCGCGTGCTCTCGGTCGACGGCCATGCTCCGGAGAACGTCCGGAAGGTCAAGGATGGCGCTGGCAATTCTCACGTTTACTACAGCTTTACAACGACTAATTTGAAACGCAACATCAACGCCAAACTGGCGATCAACGTGCCAGACGTCTACAAGGCTAAGCACAACATTACTTTTCGCTTTAAAACTAACAGTTTACCAGCGCTAGGGAGCAAGGCAACGACGCAGACCACGCGGACCCAACGGACGACTCAGGGGAAAGCGGCAAGTGCCTCGTCGGTGAAGCCGGCCGCCACGACCGCCAGTCAGGAGGCGGCTAGTTCCAGTCAGGCCAGCAGCAAGGCCAAGGCTAAGTCGGCCGCAGCTGCGACGAGCAGCACGTCCAGCCAGCCGGCGAGTCAATCGTCTAAGACGAGTCGTGATTCGCAGCAAGCCAGCGCCAGTGATCAGGTTCCCCAACAAAAGACCCACTGGGGTGGCTTGATCGGCGGTGTCGCAGCCATCGTGCTGTTAGTTGGTGGCGGCAGTTGGTGGTATTTCGGTAAGCACTAGGAGGTCTGGCAGATGCAAAATCCAAGGAAAATTGGGCTATGGTCACTGACGGTCCTACTCGTGTTGGGCATCATTGGCGGTGGCTTTGCGTGGCAACATCAGCAGCAGAAGCAGCGGCAACCACGCATTGTCGCCACGACTTACGCGGTGGTTCAGATTGCTGATAAGCTCGATCTGCCATTGGTGGGGATTCCCACGACGGCGAACCAAATTCCCAAACGTTATCAACACGTGACCAAGGTGGGAAGCCCGATGAATCCCAGCGTGGAAAAGATTACGGCACTGAAGCCCACGGCAGTCTATTCGGTGACCACGCTCAGTGATCAGTTTGGCAAGGCTTTTAAGGCGCAGCACGTGGCACCCCATTTTCTTGACCTCACGAGTGTGGCCCACCTTGAGACGACGTTGACCCAACTCGGCAAACGCTATCAGCGGCAGAGCGCGGCGGCTAAGCAGGTCGCTAAGATTCAGGCGGCCAAACGAACAGCCAAGCAGCGGGCCCAGAACCAACCGGCACCGCGCGTACTGGTCATCATGGGCTTACCTGGCGCAAATTACATGGTTGCCACCAATTGCGCCTACGTGGGTGATTTGACACGCTTAGCGGGCGGTGAGAATGTCTTTACCAGTAAAGATCAGGAGTACATTCAGCCCAACGATGAGGCCATTCAGAAGGCTAATCCGCAGGTGATTCTTCGTTTGGAACACACGATGCCTAAAATGGTGACGAGTCAGTTCAATCAGGAATTTAAGGATAACAAGATGTGGGCGACAACGTCTGCTGTGAAGCACCACCGGGTTTACGACCTTCAGGAACCGACCTTTGATGCGACGGCTAACATGCAGGCAGCGGCCGCGCTCGAGCAAGTCAGTCACTGGCTCTATCCCACAAAGGGGGCTGGGGCATGACTAAACGCGCAGGCTGGTGGTATGGCGGCGTATTGGGACTCCTCGTCGGTACGATCGCGGTGGCCCTCATGGCTGGGACGACTTGGATCGGCCCGGGACGGCTGTGGACGATTGCGAGTCAACCAGCCAGTCGCGACTTTGTGACGGTCTTTAACCTCCGGCTGCCCCGAATCGTGAGCAGCTTGATTTGCGGGGGAAGTCTGGCGGTTGCCGGCGCGCTCTTCCAGGCGGTTTTTCGAAATCCCATTGCTGATCCCAGCATCTTAGGGATCAGCTCGGCGGCAGACTTTTTCAAGCTCGGCGGGGCGCTACTGTTGCCCTGGTTGCCCGGTCGTAACTGGGTACTGGCCCTGATTGGGGGCTTAGTGGCCCTGACGATTTTGACCAGTGGTAAAGCCTTGCGAGACCCGTACCGCTTAATTATTGTGGGGGTGGCCCTCGATGCTACGTTTGTTGGCCTAGCCCGACTCGTTAGCAGCGGTCAGGCTGCTCAGGTCATGCAGAGTACCTTTAACGCCGTGACTTGGCGTGATACTGTGGCTTTACTGATTCTGGGCCTTTTAGGGCTCGTGGTGGCCTTACTGTTAGCCCCCTGGGCCAATTACTTAAAATTAGCGGATACGGCGTTACAGACGATTGGCGTGCCTGTCAGGGTGATCCGGTGGAGCTTACTCCTACTGGGGATGTACCTGGCTGTCAGCGTGACGGCCATTGTGGGAACGATTCCCTTTGTCGGCATTGTGATCCCCAACTTAGCCCGTCGTTTCGTGGGACACGACTATCAGACGCTGATACCGTTCTCCATGTTGGCGGGCGCCTGGTTGATGCTGGCGGCGGATACGCTGGGCCGAACGATTATCGTACCCAGTGAGATCTCCGCAGCGACCATGATGGCTGTGATCGGTGGGCCATTTGTGATTATTCTCTTACAACGGGGGCGAGGTTTCCATGGAATTACAACACGTTAGTTACCAGTACCTTGGGCAGGAGAATGGGGTCATCGACCTATCGGGAACGTTTCCGGCGGGGAAAATCACTACGATTATTGGGCCAAATGGTGCTGGCAAGTCGACACTCCTCAAGATTTTGTCACGACAAGTCACACCGCGTACAGGAACCGTGACGCTGGCGGAGCGACCACTGACGGCGTACGCGGCCAAGGCGTTGGCGCAGAAGATTGCGGTCGTTAGTCAACGCCATGAGCTATATGACGACATGACGGTTGCCGCCGTGGTCAAGATGGGGCGGTTACCCTATCATGGTCTGCTGGCAACGGTGCCGGACGAAGAGGTGGCCGATTTTCTCGCACAGACGGCCCTCACGTCACTAGCGGCTGCTCATCTGGATGATCTGTCGGGTGGGCAGCAACAACGCGTCTGGCTGGCGATGGCCTTGGCCCAGGAACCACAAGTCTTATTGCTGGATGAACCCACAACTTATCTGGATGTGCACTACCAGCAAGCGTTGATGGCGCAGTTGCGGCAACTCGCCGCAGCGGGGATGACAGTGATTCAGGTCCTACATGACATCAATCAGGCGTTCACGGTCAGCGACTGGCTGTGGCTTTTGCAGGATGGCCGACTGGTGGCCACGGGGACGCCTCATGATTTGCGGCGAGCCCCGTTGTTGGCTGAGACTTTCCAGACGCCGATTGAGATTGTGAATGTGCCGCGGCTGGGACCGTATATTGTGCAGGTGCCAGAAGCGACATAGTGCTGGTTGTTGCAAGCCGCCTATACTTATACCAATGTAAAAAACGGCGAATTTGTCGCAAGTTTTAACTGGACTTAATAAAAAATTAAGACGATAGCGTGGACCGCTATACAGTTCTTTACAATACAAGTCGATTGCCTATTATTTGAAAGCGCTTGCTCCGTCAGTGGGCGAAAGGTGTTATCATTTAGCTAACGATTAAGCATGAAGGGTGGAATCAATGATGGGACAATCAGTTGTACTTTTTCTTTCCAATACGGGGCATACGAAAGCGGTTGCCCAAAAAATTGCGACTGCAACGGGGGCCCAACTCGTAGCGATTACGCCTCAGCAAGCCTACACGGCGGCTGATTTAGACTGGAATGACCACACGAGTCGCAGTTATCGTGAAATGCACGCTGGGCGGGTGCGACCGGCAATTCAGCCAGTCGATGCAGCCGTGGTTGCACAGGCCACGACGATTTATCTGGGATTCCCACTGTGGTGGGCCACGGCACCGCGGCCAGTTGATACGTTGCTGGATAGTCTGAACTTCACGGGCAAGGCCATTTGGCCATTCTGTACGTCGGGGTCATCGCCAATTGATGAGGCAACGGCACAACTGCGTCGGGATTATCCGGCGGTTGCGTGGCATGCTGGCCGGCGGTTTACGACCCAGATGACGGGGGACGATGTGCGGGCTTGGTCGCAGCGTTAAGTAGTTTGTGACTTGATAAGGTTAATTGAAATCTAAAAGAGTTCCATCAAAGCTATCAATAAAATAGCTTTGATGGAACTCTTTTTGGGGCTAATTTAGATTTGCTTAGGGCTTCCTCTAATTATCTCTAGCCGAAACGTGCGCCAAGGAGCAGCCAGCTGCGCTTAACGTCATAAGGAGAACAATCCAAACCCGGGATTTTTCTCCTTATGACGTTAATGCTCACTGGCTAACCGCTCCTTTCTGCACTCTTTTACTCTACCCCGTTCTTAATCTCATTAATCCGGTTGAACAGGATACCATCCCGTAATCCGGCGTTGGAGAACGTGATCTGCTGGGAATCCAGTAACCGCATGAGTAGGGTTACTGGAATCAGACCGCCGATGATGATGTCTGCCCGGTCCTTGGATAAGCCGGGGACCTTCTTACGGCCTGCTAGGTCTAGACCCAACAGTTGAATTAGGGTGGCGTAGACGTCTTCAGCCGATAGCTTGTAGCCGTGGACGTCTTCGAAATTTAAGAAATTCTTCTTGCGTCGGTTGATCTTGGCCAGTGTCCGGTTGGCACCGCCTAACCCAATGATGGGCAGGTTCGTTGCTTCGCGGAGCCACCAGACGTCGTTGAAGACGCTGTTGACGAAGGTCATCGCTGCGAAGAGGGAGTCGGCTTTAATCACGTCACTCTCCAAGTAGCTCTGTGACAGGGTCACGGAACCCAGGGGAATCGAGACGACCTGCTTCATCTGTTGGTTCTGAACCAGAATCAATTCGGAAGAGGCCCCACCGGTATCGACCAGTAAGCCATTGACCACGGGGAGGGTATTGACGACTCCCAGGTAATCGTAGCGGGCTTCCGTGGCGCCAGAGATGACGTTGAAGGATAAACCAATCTTATCTTTGACTAACTTGAGAAATTGTTTCTGATTGCTGGCTTGACGGACGGCCGCGGTTGCCACGGCTTGAATGTCCGGCTTGTCGAGTTGACTGTAAATCTTTTTAAATTCGCCCAGTGCGGTGAGGGTCCGCGCGATTGATTCGGGCTGTAGGACCCGTTCCTCGCCCATGTTTTCCGATAGACGGACGTAGCGCTTGACCTGTTCGATGGTCTTATGGTTACCAGCACCATCAATTTCGCTGATGGTCATACGGACTGAGTTTGAACCTAAGTCGATAACGACTAAGTTTTCCATTACTGAGGACTCCGATCAATGGGGGATTTTGGTTGATTCTTGGGACTAAGCATTGGTTTGAATTGCCGCGGAGCGTTGACAGCCTCCGGGGAATGGTCGTCACCGATTTTACGCTTATTCGTGGCTTCTTGCATGAAAGTCGCTTGCGCATCCAGGGGATCGAGGCCGCGCCGGTCGACTCGGGTGAAGGTCCGGTCGGCGAGGAGTACCCGTGTCTGAACGTTATCGTGCCAGAGGGTGGCAAAGATATCGAAGACCCGTTGCCGCAGATTGGATTGCAAAATAGGGAAGAGTAGCTCTACCCGGCGGTTCAGGTTCCGCGTCATCAGGTCGGCACTGGACAGGTAAATCAGGGGGTCACCGTTGTTGGCGAAACCGTAGATTCGACTGTGTTCCAAGAAGCGGCCGACAATCGAATGAACCTCGATATTCTCACTGATTCCGGGGATGCCAACGTTTAAGCAGCAGATCCCTCGGACAATTAGCTTGATGTGGACGCCGGCGTGAGAAGCTTCGTAAAGCTTGGCAATCATGTCGGAATCGGACAGTGAATTCATCTTCATTTCAATCCAAGCGGGTTGCCCAGCCTTGGCATTACTGATTTCCTGGTCAATCTTGGAGACGATGAATTCCCGGATGCCATCGGGAGACATGTGGAGTTGGTGGAAGTAAGGTGGTTCGGAGTAGCCAGACAACATGTTAAAGATGTTGGAGGCGTCAATCCCCATGTCGGTGTTGGTCGTCATCAGTCCGAGGTCGGTGTAGAAGTGGGCGGTGACATCGTTGTAGTTCCCGGTCCCCATGTGCATGTAGCGGCGAATCCCATCGGGTTCTCGCCGGACGACGAGAGCCAACTTACAGTGGGTCTTCAGGCCAATCAAACCATAGATCACGTGACAGCCCATCTTTTCCAGTTGTTGGGCCCAGTGGACGTTGTTTTCTTCATCGAAACGGGCCTTAACTTCGACCAGCACGGTGACCTGCTTGCCATTCTGTGCGGCGGAGCCCAGGTACTTGATGATTGGCGAGTTAGCGGATACCCGGTACAGGGTCATCTTGATAGCCAGCACCTCGTCATCGTAGGCTGCCTGGCGAATGAACTCGGTGACGGCGGAGAAGGAGTCAAAGGGGTGGTGCACCAGGACGTCACGGTGGCGAATCGTCTTGAAGATGTCATCGTCGGCGGTGACCCCCGGCGTCTGAGCGGCGGTAAAGGCCGGATAGAGCTGGTCGTCGTGATTGCTGATCTGCTTGGTCCATTTGCTCAGGAAGGTTAGGTCAATCGGCCCACCAATGCTGTAGACGGCGTAATCGGCAACTTTAATGGCGGTTGCCAAGCGTTTCTCCAGAGAGTCAGAAATGCCGGCTTCCACTTCCATCCGCACGGCACTCCCGTGTTCCCGGCGCTTCAGCTGTTGTTCGACCTCCTTCAGTAAATCGGAGGTGTCTTCTTCAGCCACATCCAAGTCCATATCCCGGATGACCCGGTAGTTCGCAGCTTCTTTGACCTCGTAGCCGATGAACAGGTTGCCAATGAAGGCTTTGATGATGTCTTCTAGCAGAATGAAATCATTGTCGGCACCCGGTAGGCGTACAGTTCGAGGGAAAATGTCGGGGACTTGAACGGTGGCAAAACGTTTATCCTTCTTATTACCGTCCTTGAAGAGTCGCAGGGCAATATTCAGCGTGTTATTCCCAATGAATGGGAAAGGCCGTGAGCTGTCGACAGCCATGGGCGTTAGGGCCGGAGAAATCTCATCGTTGAAGTATTTCTGAATGAAACGAAACTGCTGCGAGGAGAGTTCCTTAACGATCTTAAGGTGAATATTTAAGTTAGCCAGAAGGGGCAACAGCATCCGATTCAGCGTGGAGTACTGCTTGACCACTTGGTCGTGGGCCTTGGCGTTGACTGCCAGCAGTTGAGCTTCGGCCGTCATCCCTGACGCGTCGGGCTTGGCATAGTTGACCGCTGCCAGTTTCGAGAGCGAAGCCACCCGGACCATGAAGAATTCGTCCACGTTACTCTGGGTGATGCCGAGAAACCGCACACGTTCCAACAAAGGATTGGCCTTGTCGCGGGCTTCTTCCAGGACGCGGTCGTTGAAGTCTAGCCAGCTGAGTTCCCGGTTGGTATAGTACTTGACGTCTTTATAATCCATTGTCATTTGTGTAATCTCCTTTGTTTAAACACGGGTTGCAGGCCGAATACGTCGGTGAAGAACTGGGCCTTGTAGTTGAACGCCCAGCGGATCAGGGAGAGGTCGTCGTCGCTGAATGCGGTGATGATGACCTTGTTGGTCCGAACGGAGACTGAGATGCGTTGAATGGTCTGTTGGTGCGCATCATCGAGGGCATCAGCCAAGCGGAGAATCGCCGCCAGCTTGGCCACAGTTAAGCGTTTGTTGGGCGTGAGTTGGCGGAAATGGGTGATGTCTTCCGCGGGGGTTCGGGTGCTGTGATAGCGCGAGACGGCCGCAATAATCTGAATTTCTTCCGCCGACAGTCCCAGCATCTCGGATTGTTTGAGTACGTAATCTGAGTGCAGATAGTGTTCGTGGGTGTCGATGAAGCCGCCGATATCGTGAACGATGGCGGCAACCTGCAGGAGTAAACGGTCGCGGGCGGTCAGGTGGTGAAGCGTCTTGAGCTGATCGAAGAGGTGGAGGGCAAAGTGCCGGACCAACTCCATGTGATGTGGTTCTACACGATACCGTTGCGCGAGATCATTGGCGGCCGCTAGAATCTGATTTTCAAAGTGATACTTCTGATTGCCGGCTAGGATCTCTTGGTTAGTGGTTAATCCGTCCAAGACGTTGAGGTTGACCAAATGAAGCTTGTCAGCGTGAACCACGGCGAGCAACTTCTGAATCAGGAGAACTTCGGGTAAGACGAGCTCGACGTTTTCTTCCGTGAGATGTAGGCGTTCCATCAGGTATTGATCGGACGCACCGATGACCTCGCGGCTAAACTCGTTGAATTGCTTGAGGGGTAGGGTGAAACTGACTTCATCTTTAGGAATGAAGTAGTTATTCAGTGGTGCCGCCCCAATCAAAATAACCTGGTTGTTCGCCGTCTGTAGGCGCTCTGGCAAGAAACGGTAAAAGTCATCGACCTTACTGTTAATGTAGTCGTCAAGGACGTCGACCGGGTTGGGAGCGGTGGCTCGCAAGCTTTGCAGCACTTCCTTGATACGAACGGGGCCAAGCTTCATGTTGTGCGAGGCCACCAGATTATCGTGAGCGAAGAAGGACAGGGTCGCACTTCCGGAGTTCAGACCGATGATGGCCGCGTGCTTCTTGACTAGGTGGTGATAGCCATCGAACTTCAAAGCGATGGCTTCGTTACGGACGAACGACTCTTCCCCCAAGGAGAGCCACTTGATACTGAGACCGGTCCGCACGAAGATCTGATCGCGAATGAACTCGGCGTTGGGCGCAGTGGAGAGGGCTTGTGAGCCCCAGAGTTGGTAGTTGGTGACACCATAGTCCTTAATGACTTGGAGAAATCCCCGCAACGCCTCGGCTGCCTCGGCAACCGTTTCAAAATCAATTTCTTCATGGTTGTAAATATTTTCCCCAATGGCGACGGTCGACTTGACCCGCTCGGTCTGGGCACCGGTTTTCAGGTTCACGATTGACAGTTCCATACTGGAAACATTTACGAGCATTGCGCCAAAATAATTATCAGCCATAAACTTCATCTACTTTCTATTTCTATTCAACATATGGGTGGAACAGGATGCACTGACTTTTCTTAGTCTTAAGATCTGCGAATAATGGGTAAAGTGTTGTAACTCATAACTTTAGAAATAATGTTGGTGTGTGAACAATCTTGGCATCCGCAGGCGAATGGGATGCTCACGAGAGCGGTTATTCCGTGAAGACCTGGTTATCCATGATGACTTTCTCCAGATGCTTCTCAGTTCGCTGACTTTCCGGTGGCAGTGCCATGTAATCGCCATACATCCTCGTTAAAATGCTAGCATACATTTTAGGCACCTGGACCGTGAGATGCTCGAATGGCATCGCCGTTAGGTCGGTTACTTCCGCAACGGTGAAGACTTCCTTGTTGTAACTGTATTGTGACGCGAGATTCTTGACTTGTAAGAGTGCTTCGTCGCCCTGGTACTGCGTCATGAGGGCCTGGCGTTCGGCCTTCAATGCTCTGACATCTGCTAGTTGTTCTGCTGACAGGGGACTCTGCAGTTTGCGCAGGGGATTGTCCACCAAGTGGTAGCGTAACTGGAAGAGAATTCGGGTGTTCAACACCTGAAACTTCGTGAGTTGTTCACGCTGTAGCCCGGTATCCAGAGGAATCCGGTCCAAGGGGAAAATGTCGATGAAGATGCCCTTACGTGCGGCATTGACATTGTTCTTCTCCTCGATGTAGGTGTTCCGATCGAGTAGTTTGGCATAGCTCAGACCGTAATTTTCATCACTAGCAGGGGTCTGCAAGAAGTAGTGGGTGTCAGCCAGCAGTGCAGGTGCCGCGGCTAGCAGCCGGTCGTAATCCGCTCTGAGGAGGCCAACGTCCATGTCATCGTCCCAGGGGATGAAGCCCTGGTGGCGAATCGTACCTAGTAGCGAGCCGCCCATCATAAAGTAGGGCAGTTGGAGCTGGTCACACAAGCTGATCAGTTGTGCCAGATTGCCAAGCTCAACTTGGTGAATTCGGTCGATTAATCGCGTCATAAAAGGTCCTTTCCAATTACACAAATTTTAGAAATATTTAGGAATCTAATCGCTTAGTTTCCACTAGTTTAAGTTATACTGACTCGTATGAACAACTTGACCGTGGGTGTCGCTGAAGGTGACACTAACGGGGTCCGTGTTCTTGGGTTCAAACATTGCCAGCCCCTTCGCCGTTTTTCCGGGTTTAACCGGCATGACGGTGTTGTTTAACAGGTCGTTGTCCTTGGTCTGGCTGGTGGTGAATGCCAGGTTACCAGTTCCTAACTTCTTACCATCCTGTTTGGCAGTGACCGAACTTTCCCACAGGTCGCTAGGCACGATGGCCTTACTTTGTTGGTTAGTTACGGTATAATAGATAACGAATAAATTCCGGTTCGCCGTGGCACTGGCTGTGACGTCAGTTCCCGTCAGATTGTAGGTCACGTGGTCAATGGTGAACTGTGAGTTGGCGAACGTGGCGGTCTTGGCTTGCGACGACTGACTGGTACTGCTGGAACTGTGCGTGTGTTGACTGTGACTGGACTGAGCCGTTTGACTAGTCCGATGACTGCTGCTTGACTGGGCGTTTTTGGTCCCAGTAGCCCCGCAACCAGCAAGTAACAGCAACAGGCTTAAAGCGGTTCCAATTTTTAATGATCGATACATGTTTTCCCCTCCAAATGCTACCCCTTTATTTTAGCATAGGTTGGTCCAGACCACCTGCTAATTTGGGTGAAAAAAGCTGGTATTTGCTGGGCGTAAATGCTAATATAAAAATCGTATTTTGAGAAATGTAGGTGGGTAATCATGGCTGAGCAAGAGCAGTCGCTATTGGACGCGTTTATTGACGTCTACATGAGTTCACTCAAGTATTTGGATGAATTTGTTTCAGAACCGGCAAAGGAGTTTCATCTCTCCTTCGAACAATACTTGATCCTACGAGAGATCACGCGAAATCATGACGTGACGCTAATGGATATTGCCAGCAAACGGCAGGTCACGCGGAGCGCTATTTCTCGCCAGATCAAGGTGTTGTTAAAGCAGGGGTACTTACGCCAACAGCCGGATGAAAACGATCGCCGCCGGTTGTATTTGATTGCAACCGATGCGGGTAAACGCGCTGAACGCGTGATACGTCAGCGGATCAACCAGCGTTTTCAAGGCTGGGTCGATGTTTACGGCAACGAGCGGGCCCACGATATTCTGACATTCATCCAGGACTTTAGTCAGGTTACCCGCATGAAAAAGTAGTCAACGGCTACGGAGAGTTCCCATAACTCAAGGATGGGAATAAAAGGAGATTGAAGTCAATGAGCAAAAAGCGCATGAGTGACGAAGAGGCCAAGCGCTGGCGCAAGATTGTCTTCATGGACGATGACCACGATGACAAGCGGTCGCCCCGATCTACCAGATCTTACGTGTACAGTGAACCATCTACGCATAAGTCATGGTGGCACCGGTTAAAAGGGCGGTTGACCCGTCGCTAAAATTGAAAGTGGACCACACGACCCTAACGCAGTGTCAGGGAGTGTGGCCCATTTTTGGTTTAACTCTCGACTGGTGTCGCGGCAGAAAATTCGGTGACGAGCTTGACGACAACGTTATCGCTATTCCCGATTAGCTTGGCGACGGGACACCGCCGTTCAGCCAGATCAACCATGGCAACGGCGGTCTCGTGATCAACGCCGGGAAGCTTAACTTCGGCGGTCAGGTAGAATTGGAAACCACGTGTATCGCGAGCCATTTCAACGATGGTGTGAACCTGTGAGCTGTGTGGCAGGTCACGTCGTTCTTCAATGGCTTCCAGTGTGGCGTTCAAACAAGTGCTGAGCGCCAAACCAATGAATTGTTCTGGATTAGCGCCAGGCGCATCGTTGAGTGGGTGGCTAGTCAAGACATCCAGACCACCTGGGACGTATGAGTGACTTTCGAGACCGGCATCGTTAGCGGCAACGGTTCGGTAGAGTGGTGGAAATTTTTCGCGGTCAATGGCCACAACGGCACCTTCTTTCTAAGGATTAATTACCTTAAGATTACGCTGTTTTTAGCTAAAAAACAAACGAAATGCAATGGTTTGGAAGGGCTTTCTCATGAGGTAAACCACTGACCGTTGATATAATGAATTGTTGCAAAGCGGTAAGAACTGGCGTGATGACAATCGGTTGCACACAACACCTATACCAATTTGAAGATTAACAATCAATACGTCACCGTTCAGGACCTTATAGTCATATTCAAGCCTTAGTTTGCAAGGGAAACCAACCGATTTTGCTCTGTAAAGTTTTTGTAATAATTGCGATTACCCCCTAGACCGCTTAGCCAAAAATGCTATAATGGAGTCAACAGGAATCAGAACACTGGCGCAATGTTTGGGGGGAGCCATATGTTAACAGAAGAACTGTTGAATGAACGGAAGAAGTTTCAAATGGTGACGTGGCGAGCGCAGAAACATGGGGCTCAAGTCATCGAGCGCGATATGATGCAACAATTTACGGCGACAATTGCACAGCAAGAAGCAATTGTGGCAGCCGCTAATCGGCGGGAGCCTGCTCCGGTTGGTTAGTCTACCGCGGATATTTAAGTCGTGATGTGGTAAACGTTTTCGATACGTTTTGTTTTATGGTAAGCTGTGCGCAATAGATGGGGGGCACCATCATGAAGCATCCTGGCATGTATTACGTTTATTACACATTGGGCTGGTTATTCGTTGGAACAATGGCCTTTGTGATCTATCACATGGCGTTGCTGTGGATTATTACCAGTCACTTCTAAGTAAACAAAGGCGGCGTGTCTTCTGAATGGAAGGCGCGTCGCTTTTGTTTTCTGTACCGGTTAAAATATGTAAATAATAAAAAAGCTAGTTACGATTTACGCAACCAGCAGAATAGAAGTATGTGTACGGCTTCAACGGTGTTAATAATGGCTAAATGTCTAATTAACTCCTCCAACGATTGAAGACCCGCAGCAGGCTCTCACCTGAATATGTAAACTCATTATAACCTGCCAACCGACTTCTGTAAACCACATATTTAAAGATTCGCTTAAACTATTAAGATTAGTAAAACGAGTAACGTCACGAGGGCCGGCATTCCTTGCAGCCAAAAAATTTCTTTCTTGGCGGTAAAACTACCGTATAGGGCGACGAGGACGATGAAGATCAAGAGGACGGCGGTGGCCAGTAGACTGGCGCGACCGGTGATGACCCATTGAAGGGCGATAAGGCTGAGACCCAACATGCCGTTATAGATACCTTGATTGCCAAGGGCGACTTGGGCTTCCGGACGTTTGACGAATTCTAACGGCATGCCGAATGACCTCGCCTGAGTCTCGGGCTTACCAAACATTTCCAGACCCATAATCCCCAGGTGTTCGATGGCGACGACGTAGATAAGTATATTTAGAATGATTTGCATTAGTTATTCCTTCTTTCAAAGTCGATTAGGTGTTAAAATTAAAGGTGTTCAGTGGTCACCGATTAATAAAAAAATTGTTGCGGCTTTAAGCTAATTTTTAGTTTGGCGTGTAGAATAATAATTAGGTAATATGTGCCAGGGGAGTTCAAGCGCTTTGGAGAAACATGAATCGCGTCACACCAACCTTTATGGCAAATTTGAATGGAGGAATTATTTATGAGACTCCTAGACTTGAGTGGACAACAATTCGGCAGACTGACGGTTATCCGGCGGGACGGAACCGCAAAGAACGGGAACGCAACGTGGCTGTGTAAATGTAGCTGTGGCAACCTGGTTACAGTTGACAGTTACCGCCTGCGTCACGGAATTACCGTCAGCTGCGGTTGTTACCGGCGAGACATCAGTAAGGCCCGGCTCACGAAGGATCCCCGGACACGTAAACAAATTGGAAACGCCACTAATTTACCATTGGTTAATGGCTCCAACGTTGCCGCACTTACAAAGATCAGTTCCCGGAATATTTCTGGGGTGATCGGCGTGAGTTTCGACAAGCGTTCCGGCAAATGGGCAGCACGTCTATTTTACCACGGCCGCTACGTTTTGAATCAAACTTTTAGCGACTTTAACGATGCGGTTGCTGCAAGACGGCAAGCCGAGAAACAATTGAATCAAAAAGAAGATTTAAAAACGGTTGAGGAATCCGCCGAAGGCTAAACGGCGAATCCACCAGTCAGTATAGAAGCCAAGCAGTCGGTCTGAGAAGGCCGGCTTTTTTGGTGAGCAGGACCGGATTGATTGACGGCGAGCTACCTAATTGGGTATGCTGGAACCGACTGAAAACGCGAGAGGAAGGTTAACATGGAATATCGTGAAGAAGCAGATACGTTGGGGACGGTGCGGGTACCAGCAACGGCTTTGTGGGGGGCACAGACTGAACGGAGCCGGCATAACTTTACCACGGGTCCCTTGATGCCACTGCCGGTGATTCGGGCACTGCTACAGATCAAGTTGGCTGCTGCGACAGCGAACCGAGACCTCGGTGAGATTCAAGAAGAAAAGGCGCAACTGATTATTCGCGCGGCAACCGATCTGCTGGCGCTACCCGATGACGAGCTACAGCGTGATTTTCCCCTCCACGTCTACCAGACGGGGTCCGGGACACAGACCAATATGAATGTTAACGAAGTAATTGCTCACCAGACGATTAAATACGACCCAACTAGTGGGGTGTTGCCTAACGATGACGTCAATCATGGACAGAGCTCTAACGATACCTTTCCCACGGCAATGGCGATTACAGCACGGGTGGCTGTGCGTGAACTGGAGGGGGCCGTCCAACACTTGATTGATGAGTTAGCGGTTAAGGAAGCGGCTTATGAAAATGTCGTTAAGATTGGCCGCACCCACCTGCAGGACGCTACGCCGCTGACCTTTGGCCAAGAGGTCAGTGGGTGGGTCAGCATGCTGGAACACGACTGGGACTTTCTCAAGTCACTGGATGATTCATTGCTTGAATTGCCGATTGGGGGTACGGCCGTGGGAACGGGACTGAACGCGGTGCCGGGATTTGCCACGGCGGTCGCCGCACAGCTGAGCAAGGTTTACGACCAACCCTTCACTGCGAAATCCAATAAGTTCTTTGGGTTAGCGGCCCATTCCGGCATCAACGTGGTCCACGGTGGCCTAAAGACGTTGGCGAGTGATCTCTTGAAGATTGCCAATGACGTGCGTTTTCTGGCAAGCGGCCCTCGGGCGGGGTATAACGAATTGAATATTCCCGCTAACGAACCCGGTTCCTCTATCATGCCGGGGAAGGTCAATCCCACCCAAGCGGAGGCTTTGACTATGGCGGCTACTCGGGTCATGGGCAACGACGTCACGATCACCGTGGCTGCTTCCCAGGGGAACTTTGAGATGAACGTTTATAAACCCGTGATTATTGAAACCTTCCTAGAATCGGCGGACCTGCTGACGGGAACGGTCTCTGGTTTCGCGGATAAATTGATTCACGGCATGACGGTCAATGCCGATCGCATGGCGGAATTGGTGGCTACCTCATTGATGACTGTTACGGCGTTGTCACCCTATATTGGTTATCACGCCAGTGCAGAAATTGCTCAGGCAGCCGAACGCGAGGGGACAACGCTACGTGAGGCGGCGGTGAAGTCGGGTCAGGTGACGGCGGCGCAGTTCGATCAGTGGGTCAACCCATTAGCCATGACCAACCGTGACCGGTCAATGGACTAAGCTTTTGTATAGGTGGTGACTGTCGCCTGCGGTTGCCAGAATTCCGCCTGCTGTGGGGACCGGTAAAAGCCAAAGTGCGGTCTTTTACCTCGACTTGAAGCCGTCAAAAGTGGACGTCTCCAAGCTCGTCCCATGACCTAACCTGACTAAAAGGCGTCAGCTAAGGTCATCGTCACGGCCNAAAGTGCGGTCTTTTACCTCGACTTGAAGCCGTCAAAAGTGGACGTCTCCAAGCTCGTCCCATGACCTAACCTGACTAAAAGGCGTCAGCTAAGGTCATCGTCACGGCCGGCTACATCCTGGCCTCCTCCGGCTAAGATAAGTTGTTGGTATAAAGCATAGTCGATTGACCACTCAAAGGCGTCGTAAGGTTGTAAAGTATCGGCTTCAATTTAAGAGTAATAATAGACCGCAGTTATCACAATTCAACGTGATGACTGCGGTTTTTGCGTTCGCTAGGCAATCAGCTCGCCTTTAGTAAGCGTGTTCCGTATACTTCAGCTATCTGACGGTTTTTTGAAAATAGATGTTACCTTTTGGGGGAGTTATTCGTTGTTTAAGTGTAGGGGGAGGCGAACAGCATGCAGTTACGGCAATACGAGGACCTATTGGCCCAGTTAGCCGTTGAGTTACAGCGTTATTTGATTGGACGTGGGGCAAAACGGGAGGTAGCCGAAGATATCTGCCAAGACGTCTTCGTCAAGGTCTTGGAGATGGAACTTGTCCTGCCACCCGGTGAGCTGCGACCCTACCTTTACCGGGTGGTGTGGTCGACCTATCTGGATGATTATCGGCGGGAGCGGCGGTACCGGGAGCTGGTGACGCAATACTTACGACCCGAGCGGGAACAGGCGGATTTTGAAATTGATGAGGATCTGCTGAGCGCCTTGGATAGGTTGTCGGCGCGTGAACGTGAGCTGTTACTATTACGATACGATCAAGACTTATCGATTCGGGAGGTTGCTGTGCGCCTGAAAGTTACGCCGGCCGCAATCAAGATGCGATTGCATCGCGTACATCGAAAGTTAAAGAAGATTTTACGGAGGGATGGTCATGAACGAAAGTAAAAAATTTCGCCGCTTAGCACTTTGGGTGAAGATTCGACGGTGGGGGATTACCGTGGTGATTGTTATTCTAGTGGTCTTGGCGGCAATGCCGGTAGCATACAAGTTGACGCAGATGCGGGCGGCGAAGGTATCAAACGAGATTATGCTAAACATGGAAATGGATAACGACCTGATGGCGCCTAATATCGAAGTTAGCGACCAGTATCTAGGAAATACTTCTGTGATGGAGGGGCAGGTCATCAGTCACCGCTACAAGGATATTGAGGGGTATCGTATCCCTTGGTCACCGGTGATTCAGGATTACTCCTGGTTAAATGTTGGCGGTGGGGATGCCCTGAGTAATGCGACGGACCAGAGCGCGACCGCCCTATACGATCGCGTAACGGAACAGAAAATTCCCATGTTTTTCAATGCGCGTGCAACCAGGCCCAACTTGAAGGCCACGCATGATCTGCGGAAGGTGGCTGCGACTAAAGGGGCAGTAGCCGAGATGGCCTTAACGTTCAAACAACCGCTGACGTATCAGCAGGTCCGAGCCAAGTTACCAGCAAAAGTTCATCCACAGTGGTACTGGATTGGGGTGAGCGGTACCGCCGATCCGACCTCGATGGATAATAACTTACTCGGCTATAATGCTAAAAACCTAGCGCATCCGGAACGGCTGAGCCAAGATAACTATCGTGGATTTTATCGCGAGTTAGTGAAGGCTGGCAAGACTGCTTCGGGGATGTCGTATGATGGTTTCAATATTTACAAGTACGCCGGCCAATATGCCAAACGATACCCTAAAGGGAGTCAGGCCAAGTTTGCCGGCGTCATCGTGACCGGCAACAGTGAAGACTTTCAATCGCTGATTAAGGCAAACTGGATCTATGCCAGTTCTGCCGGGTTCTTTAGACAACGCTCAGTCATTAAATGATAATTAAATGAGAATAATCTTGACATTTTTCTCATCAAAGTTTAATGTTAAAAGCAATCGAGCAACGGTGTTTAGCACTGGTTCCCGCCAAGTGAGTTGCCCGTGAAAATTTAAGGAGCGAATGTCTATGTCAGAGAAAACTACCGACGCATTGCAAACCGCCATCGATCAGGCTTTAAAAGCCGATCGTCCCCGGTTAGCCAAGTATTTAAGTATTGAAACGGTCGCTGCCAAGCACCTCGGAATTGAGGAAACGGTCAGTGTAATTGAACAATCCCTTCAAGAATTAGGTGCCGAGGTAGAGGTCTGGCGGGACATTCCGGGCAGTAATCCTTTCGTATTTGGGACGTTACCAGCGGGGCCGAACGGCAATTCCGATAAAACGCTGTTGTTCTACAACCACTATGATGTCCAACCAGCTGAACCGCTGGATGAATGGGACAGTGAACCTTTCCAGTTAACGGAAAAGAACGGTCAGTACGTGGCCCGTGGTGTTTCCGATGACAAAGGGGAGTTCATGCTTCGCTTGTCCGCGGTCAAAGCGTTACAAGCGACTGGTGGACTGCCTTGCAACTTAAAATTCATTCTCGAAGGGGAAGAAGAAGTGGGGAGCCCTCACATCGAACCCATGACGAAAAAACATGGAGCCGCTTTGGCTGCCGACGCGATTATTTGGGAAACGGGTGGCAAGGATGCCGATGAAAACTTCCAAGTGACCTGTGGGGTCAAAGGTACGGCTAGCTTCAACGTGACTGCGAAGTCAGCGGAGAGTGACCTGCATTCTTCACTGGCCGCCTTCGTGGACAATGCGGTATGGCGATTAGTTCAGGGCCTGTCAACGTTACGTGGCCCCAAGGGTGAAGTCTTGGTAGATGGCTTTAACGATGGCGTGAAACCCTTGACGCCGACCGAACAGGCGGCTGTCGATCAGTTGCCCTTTAATGAAGAAGCGACGCGCAAAAACTTTGGCTTGAAGTTGCCACTGCTGTCGGATAAGCCTGCTGAAGCCTTAATTAACCGACCAACGATTACGATCAATGGGATTTCTGGCGGGTATGAAGGCAACGGCTTGAAGACGGTCTTGCCTAAGGAAGCGCGAGCCCAGTTAGATTGCCGGTTGGTTCCTGGCCAAGATCCGCGGCACGTTTCGGAGCTCGTCCAGCAACAGTTGGATAAGAATGGGTTTAGTGACCTCCACGTTTCCTATAATCAAGGGGAGCCGGCTTTTCGGTCGGATCTGACGGATAGTTTCGTGCAGACGGCGGTCGCCACTGCCCATGAAGTCTATGGGGATGCGGTCAAGCTGGTACCCAATGCTGGTGGAAGTGGTCCGCAAGCCCCGTTCTTTGAAGCGGTGGGTGTGCCGATCATTGACGTCGGTTCAACTTGGGCCGGTTCAGGGGCCCATGCGCCTAACGAAAATGTTCGGGTGAGCGATTATGTGCAGGCTGCCCGGTACACGGCACGGGTCTTACAGAATTTTGGTGAAAAATAACTTTCAATAAATCGGTTGCAGAGAGAATCGGTTGATTTCAAAAAAACTAGCCTTATCGGGGCCATCGCTGAATGAAGCGGTGACTGCTGATAAGGCTAGTTTTAGTTCTGATTGAAGAATGTAGCTAATTAATTGTGAAAATGTTTGGGGGAAATCTGGAATGAAGATGGCGTACGTGATATTTTCTCAATGAGGCTAAATGAATTGATCGATTGTCGAGAGAACCCGAGCCCAGGTAACGGGATCACACTGCTCGACATATTCTAGTTTGCGTTTCTCAAAGTCCATTGAACGAATTTGGTGGGTAACAATCTCACCTTTAACTTTTCCTGGATGGTCGATTGTTACATATGTTCCAAATGAACGTTGTGTGCTTGTAATCGGGCAAATTAGACAAAAGCCAGTTAGTTTATTATAAACTAAGCAGAAAACCTGCGATTTTAATCGCGGGATGAATGCCGAAATTTAATAATCTTTTTGAAACATACGTTCCCCCGAAAGAGACTAAACATGGTATACTTAACCCAATCTACAGGGGAGGTATCCATTGGTTAAATTAGGGCGAACAATCAAACTGAGACTCTATCCAGACGTTAATCAAGCAGAACAATTTCTAGCGATGAGCAAGGAATACCAACGATTAGCTAACATTGTTAGTCAATGGATCTTTGACCATGGGTTTCAGCTAAGCTGGTTAAAAATCAATCACCATCTGTACAAAATATTTAGACAAGAATCAGAACTCAATAGCCAGATGATTCAGTCTGTCTTTCGAACGGTTGTGGCTCGCTATAAGACTGTTAGAGAACAAGTGAGGCAACATTCTTACCGCTACAAGAATGCAGAAAGCAAGTGGATTCAAGTTCCTAGAGATCTGACCTGGTTGGTGAAACCTATCCAATTTCGGCGGCCACAAGCAGACTTAGTTCGCCAGAGCAATTACTCTTTTTTAGACAAGATGCAAAAGATTTCGATGACCACTCTGGGTAAACGGACTAAGTTGAGCTTCACCGACAAAGGATTCGAAAAATACTTTACTGACGGCTGGAAACTCGGTACCGCTAAGTTGGTCCATAACCGGGGCAAGTGGTTTCTGCACATTGGCATCACAAAGGAAGTTAGTGATTTCAATGTTAAGGACAATCCCAAAATCGTAGGGATTGATCGTGGATTACGCTTTCTAGCAACTGCTTTTGATAGTGAAGGAAAGACGTTATTCTTTGATGGTCAGAAGGTCTTACGAAAACGGAAGATCTTCTTAGAGATTCGGCGACAACTGCAAAGTAAGGGCACCAGGTCTGCCAAGAAAAAGCTAAAGCAGCTAGCGCAACGAGAGAACCGCTGGATGACCGATGTGAATCATCGGCTAACTAAGACACTCGTGACGGCATACGGTTCGCATACACTTTTCGTTTTGGAAGACTTAACCAACGTGACGTTCAACACAGCTGATTTCCCTAAGTCTCTACGTAATAGTCATCGTTCCTGGCCGTTCTTTCAGTTAGAATCTTTCCTAATGTATAAGGCTCAGGCTATTCAAAGTACTGTCGTGAAAGTGAGCCCAGCATTCACCTCACAAAGATGCCCGAGGTGTGGCCTAGTTGAAAAGACTAATCGTCACCATGATACCCACGAGTATTGGTGTAAACAGTGTCAGTATCGTTGCAATGATGACCGATTAGGGGCCATGAATATTGAAATGCTTGGTCAAGAATGGCTGAGTGGTGTTAAGCGACCAAAAATTAAGAAACTAACAACTACTGGGTAAATCCTGGGAGTTAAACGGGTAGCCGTCAATTACCCGAAGATGTTGCCACTACGAGTAGGAGTGTCGAATAGGCATGTTGGACTACTGTGTCGTAAGACACGTGAGCGACAAGCCTCTGAATTTATTCAGGGGCAATTGACTAAAGATTGTTTTGCTGACAACTAATCCTGGACGTCTTTTTTTAATCTCATGTCCTATTGAAGGATCAAAGTTGATGTAGACTACGTCACCCTGAGCTGGATTATACATTAGTCGTTCTCCTCATCCCATTCACGATCTTCACTTGAGATACTGTTGCGAAAGCCCTTCCACTCTGATTCATTTGCAAACAGGTCGTTACGTAATGGCGTTAGTACAAAAGAATCGCCAATTTTGACAATTTTGTAATTATCACCAGCTTCAGCATTTAATTCACTGGGGATGATTGCACCGACTGAATTGCCAATTTTACGGATTGTTGTTTCCATCTGCTATCACTCCTTAGTTAATACTCGTTATAACGAATATAATTGAATTTAACATAGAGCTCAACAAAGAAGTCTCGAGTGTTTGTTTTATTTATGGCGCATGTGATATTTCATCAGAGTACAAGCAAATATTATATTAGGAACTTAGCTTTTAAGAATTACGGAACAAAAAGCTAAGAGCAATGCGTATAGTAGGAAATGTGAGCATTCCCCTAAAAATATATTTTTTGCCGAACTCATTGTCTAGTTGACCACGATATAGTAACTGGCTGGCCAGTAGGTTTGACTAAAGATGCCGATACCGTCATTTTCATTTTGAGCGGCAACGTATTGACCATTTCCGAGAGAAATTCCATCGTGGTAAGGGGCGCTGTCAGATCCCCAGAAGAGGATGGCACCAGCGGGAGCGTTGGCCACGTCGTAGTGGTGGGTTCCCAGGGTCGTTTGCTGGGTGGTGGTCCGGGCACTCAGACCGAAGGCGTATTGCACCAGACCGGAGCAGTCGAAGCCGGAGAGTGAGCTGCCACCGTAAACGTAAGGAGTGCCGCTGTTCACAACGGCGAGGGCCTTGGCAACGGCGCTGTTGGAACTGGTTGCGGTGGTTGTAGCAGTGTTGGTCGCTGTAGTTGTCGTGGAAGCCGAGCTGTTGGCAGCGGTATGTTGATAGTTGGTGTTTTGGGCGGTCGCCGTCCCAGTTACCATCGTAGACGTCAACTGAGTTGGCTGTTGACTGCTGACCTGCGCTGTCTGGGTAGCGTTGTTTCCAGTGTTCGTGGTCATGTGTGCAGATGCCGTGGTTGACCTGGCGAAAAGCAGGGCGGCTGCGCCCAAGGTGCTTGCTAGAACTTTGGTTGTCGTTGTTTTGATAAATGTCACTCGCAATCTTCTAAGTATTTTGTAGCGAATTACCTGACTACAAAATTAAGTATAGCGAAGATAAATTGCGGGGCGATATCAGTCAAATGACAGATTAAGACGATTTGGTGACGGTAGATGTCAAGCAGGTTGAATAGTTTTGTTGGCAATTGAGTGAGCGGGACACTCTATTAATATAGAAGAAATTCAGGCGGTTATGGTTAAAAAATGATGCGATTAGCCTGTAAGCTAGTGGTGAATTATCTATGTGAAGTCCACTAAATAGGCTAATCGTGCTATACTCAAGATATCCTATAAAAGTTTCAGGGGAGAAAACAAGTTAACTTTAGTAACTATTATAACTGGCTACTAGCAGGTAATTGTAAGCGCTTGCCACGAGGTGCTCTTGTTTGTTGCAAGCGTTGGTTAATAATCTGTAGATAGTCACAGTTGGAGGAAAGCAGTTATGGGAAAGCAGGACAGTATTGTAAAGGCTTTGTTGGTAACGAGTTTGGTTTTAAGCGGTGCCTGGGGACTCAACGTGACAGCGAATGCCGCGACAATCCCAGCTACGGTGACATTGGGAGTTATTCCTGATACTAATACAACAACGCTGGATGAGGCACTTCCTGATAGTGATGCTAATGCAAAAATTGTCAAGGCAGCAATTATTTCTAGCGATAGCTCGCTCAACGTAGTAGTACATTGAAACAGGTAGCTGACGCTAATTCAATCGTCAAAATTCAGAAAAATTTAACTGATTATTCGCCATTATTGAAAGTTGCTAATTATTTTGATGGATTAATTGTGAATAACCAGACGAATTTAAATCAGCAAGATATGGTGGAGATTACAACAGCCCTGTTAACAAATCGAAGCAGTGCAGGGGAACTGCAAGCCCTCGGGTTTTCAAATGATAATGTGAACACAGACGGGCTATCGACTGTTTTAGATACAATTAGTAGTTTTGATTCGGCACCAAAGATTCAGTACTTAATCCTTAATCGTAATCCATTGCCTGACCTAACGGCATGGACGAATTTTAAGGAATCGACTAATAAGCAGAAAATCGGAAACTTAAATGCGAGTGTTTTGAAGAATAAAGATGGCAGTAGGATTACTGAAGGAAAGACGACTGCGCCACAAACTTTGAAGGGAACGACACTTAAAGTACCATACTCATTGTTTTCCGAGTATACTCAAGCGAATGACCCTCAGTCAGAAAATTCGTATGCAGCAATTCGGGCTTATAAGAATGATCCGGATTGGAATGATGATGAGATTTTACTTAAATACTATCCGGATGATGGTCCGCTAAGTGGGGAGATAGTTCCTGATGCTTCGTCAGACTCTGTCACAACGACTATCAATTCTATGGGTGAGGACGACAATACGTGGGACGTAAGTCAAGTAAATGCAGTGGATGCCAATTATAGCCAGACGGATGACTATCCTAGGTATCTAATGCAGGTCAGTCCAGCTGATATTAAAGACATTATCAGTTCTGATACGTATAAAAAATACACATATTTAATGCCAAATGGGAAAATATCCACTAGCGTTCCTGAAAATGTGACTGACGCCGATATGTTGAATATTGTTAATGTACCAACAAATGCCAAAGAAGTTAAAATTCGCGTTGTAGTAATCTGTTATTCTCCGTCCTCGTCAAATGAGAGCAGTACCTACACTCAAATCTACACGATTCCAATCAAGCAAAAGGCAGTTACACCAACTACACCTACCGCGGATTCCAGTAGCAATAGTTCTAACAGTGAGTCTATTACGGCAGATACTGGTCAGCCGAAAGCTAAAAAGCAATCCGTCATTTATGCCACTAAGAAGATTGGGTTGTACAATACGCCTAATTTTTCTGCGAAGACTCGCCAGGTCTGGTATCCTAAGCAACCTAGAATTTATCGGCCAATGTTTAAAGTTACAGGGTATGCCAAATCAACCAATGGGACCCCTAGATATCTGGTCAAGGATGTCAATCGAGAGTCTAAAACCTTTGGTCGGACGGGGTATGTAACCACCAGGTCGGCATATGTATCACCTGCATACTATCAACAGAAATCTGGCAAAGTCACCGTGATTGCGCCACATGGTATCAACGCCTACCAGAAGCAGAATTTTACACAGAAGATAAATCACTACCGGCAGGGGCAAGTTTTGACGGTCAAAAAGATTGTTCGTCATAATTTAACGACCCGCTATGTTTTGGAAGACGGAAGCTATATCACTGCGAATAAGAAGAATGCCCAAAGTGGACGAGTAGCCATGGCAACGAAGGTTAGGACGAAGACAACGGTTAACCTTTACCGGGATGTTAACTCGAAGCACCACTTAAAGAGCTATCGTAAGAATACCGTGATTGTAATTAAGGGCTGGGATTACAGTATGAATGGGGCTAAGCGCTATCGGGTAGCCAGTGGGTACATTACAGCCAACACAAAATTGGTTAAAGTTATCAAGTAACTTGTAAAGACAGATCAGCTTAAAAGCGGGTCTGTCTTTTTGTCCATATTTTTAAGTTCAGGATTGAAATCGGCTGGTGCAATGCGGGTAAAGTAAGATGAACTAGCGCTACGATCACGGCAAGCGTAAGCACCTAATAACTGACCGT
>NZ_AZCZ01000100.1 GCF_001434055.1 Levilactobacillus parabrevis ATCC 53295
TTTACACAAGATTCTTGACGCTACCTTATTGACAGCTATAGCTAGTAATTTTAATGTACTACTTATGAGTAGAATTATAACAGCCCTATCATCTGGGCCTCTGATGTCGACTGCTATTACCTTTGCAGCTGTAATTGCTCCTCAGAGAAAAAGAGCTTGGCTAATATCTTGGGTGTTCTCAGGCTTCAGTATCGCTTCAGTTTTTGGCGTACCTTTAGGTACTTGGATAAGTGATAACCTTAACTGGCGATTAACTTTTTGGACAATTTTTTTTGCCTCAGTCTTTATTACTATCGTAGTTTTCTATTTGCTACCTCATAATTTAACACAAAATGGAACACATAATATATTCAAACAGTTAGCTATCTTAAAAGACAAAAGAATCATCTGGGGTATTCTGGTCCCGGTCTTTAATTTTAGTGCCATTTATATCATTTATACCTATTTGAAGCCAATATTAATTAAAGAGTTAAGTTTCTCCCACAATAATGTCATAATTGTTCTATTTTTGTACGGACTATGTGGATTGGTAAGCAACCAAGTGAGTGGGCGTATAGCAAACATGAAATGGAAAAGCAATTTAAAAAAATTTTTTATTCTTCAAGCTATTAGTATCTTTCTTATATTCATAAGTGGAAATTTAACATGGCTAAAAATCAGTGCCATTCTCATAATGGCTTTAACAATGTCTATTTCTAACTCACCCATGCAATTGTATTACATGGATATTGCCAAACAAAATTATCCCCAATCATTGGTTTTAGCTTCTTCTTTTAATTCAATTTTTTCAAATGTTGGAGTTGCTACCGGATCTGCAATTGGAGGATATGTCGTGGCCACTGTAGGCTTAAGCGGTTTGGGCATTGCAGGTAGTGTCTTTAGTGTTTTCACAATAGGTGTTCTAACAATATTAATTAAGTATAGGTAGATTGCAAATTTAATCCGAA
>NZ_AZCZ01000101.1 GCF_001434055.1 Levilactobacillus parabrevis ATCC 53295
TTGCACTTGATTTGACAATTGAGGAAATATTTTGGTTTAATAGATTATCTGGGAAAGTGCTAGGTACCTTTAATGCAATTGCTGTAAAGTTGAATAGTAGGGGTAATGTGACGATTAATCCACCTAGTAGAAAAGATAAAACGTAGTAATTTCGAAGCACTTGCTTCAACGTGTTTTTCAACTTTACCTGCATGAAAAAGCCACTAGTTAGGTCTTTTTTTAGCAAAGTGGCTGCCGGCATTGCAGCAATTAGTGGTAAGAGCAGGTAATAAGCAATTGGGGAAAAGTTAAAGTTATCGATCCCCATCCATAAGGTGTATGGGGAAGAGTGAAACGGGTTAGATTGTTGGGTAAATTGCTGCAGTATTTGATAAGCTTGAATACTTGGAAGAAGTAGCGCGATAATAAATATAGAAGATAATGTTCGCTTATTTAGCCGATGCCATAAGGTTAACAACTGACGTCCTCCAATCTAATTATTGATTTGCGTTTATATGTATAGTGCGGGGACAAGGACTATTATTTATATCTGGTGAGCATTGTCTGAATTCCGGACACCATCTGCACCTCGTACTATACAGAAGTTATTTAGACATGCAAAGGGCATAACGACTGAATCCGAGGGCCCTATAAGTATACTTATATAGAAAGTGTATCCTTATAGGATGCTGCAACATTGATCTATTTTTACACTTTTTTATTGGTATATGTGTATTTTGGGTTTGCTTTAAAAAGTTAAAACCAGACTTTCTGATTAATGGTATATGCCGGCTTGATAATCTTAGTGAATTTGACTATGACTAAAAGGCAAACGATATTCATAAGCTTGGTTACAATTATCTTTATATCTTTTTTTGAAATTTATTTTTTGCGAATTCTATAATCAAGTTAGCTACTTAGCAGTTTACCTGGTCCCCTGTCAATAAAATAGACA
>NZ_AZCZ01000102.1 GCF_001434055.1 Levilactobacillus parabrevis ATCC 53295
GGTTCTATGTCAACTGTTGTTGGTAATTCCATTTATAAAATTGTCTAATCTTTTGAGATTAGGCAATTTTTTTGAGTCCAAATGCCAGATGAATCCTTACTCTAAAGCTGGTGAAGCAGCCAAAGCCGTACGCAACTCGCTTTATTACCTTGATTTTGTTATTGATACCCTCCATTGGGCCATTTGAGAATTCATATCTCAGTGCATTATCAACGGATTCTCGGTTCTCAACCAGTGCGTTCAATGCCTTCGTCATTTCTTCTGAGCCATTGTCTTTTCCGTCTAGAACTGTTTCTAGTCGAGCGATGTCACGGTACCTAACGGCACTCATGACCGTCTGTAACTGGTTATATGCTTCGCGTAATTCTTCGTTGATATCAAGAAGATATTCAACTACGCTATTCTCAGTTTGGCTCCCAGGAATGTTAATGTAATTAGAGTACTTCTTGAAGTCCAACTTCTCGTTGGGCTTCAAGAACAGTCGCCAGTAACGCTTTAAAGCCTTATATTTCATGTTTGAAGGCGCATAGGATTTCATGATACGAATCCTTACTCGAGTGAATCCCCGAATAACGGAGTTAACGATGTGGAACCGATCGGTTACCACAATCGCATTTGGAAAAATAGATTCAGCTAGTTTGGGATAGGTGTAGTTCATATCTGTCACAATGACTTTGACGCTTTCTCTAGCTTTCTTCGTATAACGTCTAAAGTAATTCTCCAAATCGTAGAGTGTCCGCGATTCCAGAATGTCCAAAAATTCACACCGAATACCATCCATAAATACAAAGCTCATGGATCCCTTCGCGTCTTTGGTAGACTTGACCTCATCCATGTTAATTACAGCCGGTAACCAGTCA
>NZ_AZCZ01000103.1 GCF_001434055.1 Levilactobacillus parabrevis ATCC 53295
CCCGCCTCCTGTAAAATTTTAAAATCGACTATCTGATCTGTAATATAGATCTTTGTGAAATATATATGACATCTAAAAAGAGGATTAAGACTGATGCTTCTTTACCCACTCCGCTAAGGTAAGCATAATTTCTTCATTATCTGGACTATTTATCACACTTAATATTAGGTTCTCACCTTCAGCATCACTGAAGCCCAATCTATACCCATTAATCTTTAGGAAAGTCAATCCTGACAAGAGCGCCGTTCGTTTATTGCCATCCATAAAAATATGCTTTCTTGTTATCTTTTGTACGATGAATGCCGCCTTAATCCAGATGTTGGGATAGAGTTCTTTGCCAAAGATTACTTGTTGCGGCTGTTCAACAACAATATCTAACCCTTGTGGATATTGTATGCCAAATGACTGACTCTGCGCGTGATCTAAAACCAGCTTATTAATTTCTATAAATTCTTCTTTAGTCAAAAAGATCATAAGTCTTCTAGTCGTTTCATTAAATCAGCGTGCTCATCAAACAGATCATTAGCAGCTTCTAAAATATTTGGCCTAACGTTTTCAACCTTTCTAAAGGTAACTTCTTTTCCATCAGGAGAGATAATCTTTTCAAAAGTTGTTTCTCCATCAACGTTTAAAAATTCACGATCCTTTTTTGAGAGTCGAAAAGCGTAGGAATTTCCATTCTTAAAAAGCTTTACCGATTCATTTAAATCTTCTGGATTAATCATGACAAGTCGCTCCTTCACTTTATGTACATACATTATATCCTCTAGTACATACGAAACCCATTTATAACACTTACTCGGAGAATTAATCCTTGCCGGAAGCTGCTGACAAGATGC
>NZ_AZCZ01000104.1 GCF_001434055.1 Levilactobacillus parabrevis ATCC 53295
GATTGACAGTCAAAAATTTCCGACCGTACAAATCAGCTTTATAGGACAGCATGCCCAATAGTGTTCGCCAGCCAACGTCTGAGATGCTCATTGCCAAAGCGTGGTTCCGCAACATATTTTTACTCCGCAGTTCTTCAGCTACGACTAAATCGTGGTTTTTGATCAAGGCCGTAGAGACGTGGTGCAGAAAGTTCTTGCGTTGGTTAGCGACTTTAAGCTGCAATTTAGCTACTAGTAACCGTTGCTTTTGATAATTCTTTGATTCTGATAAGCGTCGCTGGCTCTTTTTAGCTCGTCTGGCCCGCCGTGACAGTTTCCGCTGGGCTTTAGCCAGCTTTCCTTTAATCATCCGGTAATAACGTGGATTAGCAGTCACTTGTCCATTGGAGTCCGTCAGAAAGTTATCAAGGTTCAAATCGATGCCAACTTTAGATTCAACGGCTGATTGTTTAGAAACGAAGGGGTGTTCTGACCCAAGCTGTATGGACACAAAGTAATGGCCGACAGCATCCATCGAAATTGTCGTGGTCCCGATTCTAATATCATCGGCTCGGTCCAAAATCTTCGATGGCAGCCCCTTGAAACGGAGATGCCCCAGCTTGGGTAGTTGTAGGTGGTGGGTATCATTTAGTCTTACACTACCATTACGCATGGTTGGTACTGCCACTTTGGCACCGTACAAACATGACGTTTGATACGTCTGAGTATAGCCACGCTTATGAAATTTAGGCGTCCCTGCTTGATGAGCCTGGCGAAATAGCTTCCAGGCAGTCTTGTAAT
>NZ_AZCZ01000105.1 GCF_001434055.1 Levilactobacillus parabrevis ATCC 53295
TTGATCAGATACTCAAAAGGTAGTATAATGGTAGTAGTAAAAGAAAGGAGATGAGACAATCATGGTAGGTAAGGAAAAGAAACGGGTCCAAGTCAAGATTGATAAAGATTTGGCCGATGATACCGAAGCAGTTTTAAGCGAATTGGGCTTAAATCCAACCACGGCCATTAACATGTTTTACAAGCGGATTGTTGCTAATGGTGCTTTACCTTTTAATGCGTCTTTAAGCGAAGAAGAAAGAGCTAATTTACGCTTTTTAAAGGCGACCGAAGGGACACCAGTCACCGAGTTCAAAGACGCTAAAGAGGTCGCTGATTGGCTCAACGATCCAGATGAGGACTAATGACTTAGTCAGCCTATACGTTAGTTTTGTAGAAACTAACGGTGGCAAGTCTCGGCCAGTTTTAATTCGTCGGGTATCAGAACAGACGGTCGAGGCTTTTAAAATTACTAGTCAGTATGAAAAGAAGTCGGCTTATATCAAGCAACAATATTATCCGATTCAAGATTGGCAATCCGCTGGGTTGAAGAAACCTTCCTGGGTCGATCTTGGTAATATTTATCGCTTTCCCAAAGCCGGTTTAAACTTTAAAGAAATCGGTCATTTAAGTAAGCTAGATCAAAATAAAATTTCAGATTTTACGCTTGACCTAAAATCAAAAAGAAGAGGTAAGGGTCAAAAGATAATTCAACAGCGATCAAGTAAAAGGAAGCACAAAGAA
>NZ_AZCZ01000106.1 GCF_001434055.1 Levilactobacillus parabrevis ATCC 53295
TATCGAATACTACTAATTCTTCCCTGATACCCTTGACTACGCAAAACTCTCTTCACTTGGTTCCTTTGTCGATCAGTAATTCTTGCAGAACTCCGATAGATTGTCTTCTTAACGATCACATCTGGATTCAATGGAACAATGTAATCCTTACATTCCAACAATTCCACCAACTTTCTTTTTTTCTTTGGAATTTGACTTGACGGGTTACGGTTTTCCATTCAGTTTAGAGGGAGTGACGTTTTGAGCGCAGAATTGTTCCCTGGAATCAGCTATTTGGAATAACTGAACCAGAGTACAATTCTACTACTAAAAGTTTCCCCTTAGTTCGTCGGTCGTTAACGCCCGTCGCTTGTCTGTACAATTGCGGTATTGCTACCACCACTCATTATAAACCTACGTTTTCGGTTTAACCTACTAAAAAACGCCCTAGCAGGCGTTGGTAATACGTATTTATTTTTGTTCGATCACCAACTAATCAGTGGCACCAAGCCGAAGCCTCGTTTTACCACCCGCGCCGTTAATGGTCGCGCTCACCATTCACCACCCAGCCGTACAGATAACCTTGTTGTGGTATAGCCAGACTTATTGAAGTCGCACTGGCAAACGTGTCCCCTTGGATTTAGACCCCAGCTTGTCCCCTAGGGCTTTAAAAATCGCACCGGCCATGATATAATA
>NZ_AZCZ01000107.1 GCF_001434055.1 Levilactobacillus parabrevis ATCC 53295
TTACAAGTTTAATCCGAACAAGCCCGGAATCTTTCAATGGCAGTCTGTTGATGATGTATTTTTAATGGTCGTTGATTAATTAGTTCAAGTGCTGCTAGGATCTCATCAGTCGTTACTTGGCTAAAATTGGTCTTTTTCGGGAAGAACCAGCGTAACCGTCTATTAAAATATTCATTGGAACCTCGCTCCCATGGTGAATATGGATGGCAAAAATAAACTTTGATCTGATAATCCTGTTCTAAGGCCTGATAATTGGCAAACTCTTTACCATGATCAACAGTAATGGATTTTACTTGGGGACCGAAGGCCCCCATAAACTTGCCAAAGGCGGTGTTTAGAGCCTTAGCCGTTCTATTAGGGGCTTTGATGGCCCATAGAAGTCGGGTCTTACGTTCTACGAATGTAACCAGACATGATCGTGACTCACTTCGACTAGAAAGCACCGTATCTACTTCCCAATGACCAAAGGCTAACCGTTGATTAACAGTTGTTGGCCGTTGTTCGATGGAAGTCCCACTTGTAAATTTCCCACGATTTTCGCTCACTCGGTGCTGGCGGACATTCCGATTGGGTAGATCAGTCAATTTGAAGGGGAGCCAGCCACGATTAAGCCAATTATAAATTGACGCAGTGCTCAAGTTATAA
>NZ_AZCZ01000108.1 GCF_001434055.1 Levilactobacillus parabrevis ATCC 53295
TTGCGTCGTCCATGGTAGCTGCTTGATGGATCAGTTTGAAGTCGTTAAGGACCTCTTGTCGGTCCTTAGTTCGAACGTGAGCTTCAATGTTCCGACTGACGTGGATCAGGCACTGCTGGAGCTTAGCCTTAGGGAAGTGGTCACCAATTGTGTTGGTAAGGCCGACTAAGCCATCGGCCACGAATAAGAGGACTTCTTTTACACCACGCTGCTGANTTGGAGCGACTTGGTATGCTAGGACCTCTTTCATACCATTTGGTCGAATGCCAATGGCGATATGCACGGCTTCTTTAGCCACTGAGTCCCGGCGCAGAGGTAAGTATGTTGCGTCCACATAAATGACTGCGTAACGACTCGCTAGAGGGCGCGTCTTGAAGGCGTTGACCTGTTGGTCAACGACCTTCGTGAGGTTTGAAACCGTTTGTGGTGTGTAATGAGCACCATACATTTTCTCAATCAAATCCGCGATCTCACTAGTGGTAATCCCTTTTTCGTAGAGCTGGACAACCGTGGCTTCTAAACCATCCGTTTGGCGTTGATAGCTTGGAATAGTTTGCGTATTAAAG
>NZ_AZCZ01000109.1 GCF_001434055.1 Levilactobacillus parabrevis ATCC 53295
TTACACAAGATTCTTGACGCTACCAGTATTTAGTTGGGATTTAATGACTATTGCTTGGATTTCAGTTGGAACACTGGCTGGTGTTCTCACAATTATGGTGGTTGAGAAACTGAGAAGTAAAAATAAGTAATAAGGGCACACTAAGATTAGTTCTGTAAAGTGAAGCTGATTGAGGAAATCTTTGGATTTTCTTCAATCGGCTTTTTACTTGATGCCTTAAACCGGGTTGAACATGCTAAGATGCATCCGACAATAAACTATCAGACATGCAAGCGAACAGTAAATCAGTGAGACCGAGCTTACAATCGTAGTGTGAGAGTAGCTTGAGAAGATAGTAGAAGGCGCATAGCTAAAGTCCTTGTAATACAGAGTTACCCAACCCCACTTATATGGAGAAGTCTTCTTCGGGCAATCGTTATACTTGATTTGACAATTCATCAGAACAAAAAAAGACTGGCCCACAGCCAGCCCCACAATTTGTCCAATTAGTCTTGCGCCGAGTGTTTAAATAATTATGTGTA
>NZ_AZCZ01000011.1 GCF_001434055.1 Levilactobacillus parabrevis ATCC 53295
TTACACAAAAAATTTGACACTCCCTTAAATCCCGGGCACTGCGGCAAAGAACGTGCTAAACTTCGAATAAACTTAGACTTTGGTAAGGAAAATGACTTAAGGTTGCGTTATCGTTAATTTAGTAGACTATGATTCTAGTTAATGTTGGGTGTTACCTGTGGCTATTATGGATTTCGCCTGTTGTGGGGATCATCGCCTTGCCGGGTGATGCAAATCAACCGTGACGCTATGGGCGGACGCCCGGAGCCACAGAGCGGTCTCCAGGCTTGCTTTGAACCTCAAAATTCGAGTTTCAAAGACACCAATTCTTTCTCATGGCTTGGTCGATTTGCCTCGCCCTTGCGGCTCACATAGCGGTTTACCGTGACGGTGAGGTTAGCGGCGATAGGCAGGTGTCCATTGTTAGTCTTGACTAAGGGTCTAGTGTTAACTGATTCTGAATGAAATTGACTAGAATTTTAAAAGTTAGGCTAAATAATAGCAGCATGTGTCTTGATGACCATGAGTTCATGGTACGCTTAGACCAGATTAGCATTAAGTGCTAGGTGAGACTGTTAGCTTTTTCATCGTGAGGGCCACATCTGGCAAGACATTACGAAATTAATTATGTGATCTATTTTTGAAAAAAACTAAAGGAGGAATGCCCGTTGAGTACTACTGCTAAAGTGTTGGTCGTGGAAGATGAACGTGAATTATCCGCGGACATTGTCGAATTGATTAAACCGATTTGCGAAACAACCACTGCATTTGATGGTGAACAGGGTGAATTTTTGGCCAGCCAAGGGGTCTTTGACGCAATTATCTTAGACTTAATGCTACCTGGAGAGAGTGGGCTGGATCTTTTGCTACACATCCGTAATCAGGAGATTAAGACGCCCGTGCTCATCTTGACGGCTAAGGATACGATTGCTGATAAGTTGCGGGGCTTCAACGATGGGGCCGATGACTACGTAACCAAGCCGTTTCACCGTGAAGAACTGTTGGCTCGAGTAAAGGCCTTATTGAAGCGCACAGGCTATCTGAACAGCACCAATGTTATTAGTCTCGGTCAGCTGGAAATCAACACCAGTAAGCACTTAGCCACGTTTAAGGGGGAACCACTGATACTGAAGGGCCGTGAGTTCGATCTGTTGGCCTATTTGGTGGCGAACCCCGGCACGATTATCACGAAGGAACAGATCTTTAACCGGTTGTGGGGCTTCGATTCTGAGACCAGTCTCTCCGTTGTCGAGGTCTACATGAGTAACTTGCGAAAGGAGCTCAAGAATGCCGGCAGTGACCTGTCGTTACGGACGATCCGTAACGCGGGATACATTGTGGAGGCCCCCGATGAGCAATAAGGTGAATCGCGCCCAACAGTGGCGGTTGTTTATCAGTAATTTTATTGGATTCACCATTATCTTCGTTCTGCTGGGAATCATTGTTTTCGTGCTATTTCGCAACGCGATGCTGACCAGTACCGACCAAGCGTTACGCGTCGAACGGTCCTCCCGATTGGACGGTGGTCCGTTGGCGAAGAAGACAGTGGTCCAGGGCAAACAGCCCGGCAGTCGGGTTCCGGCTAGCAAGGCGATTCATCCGTTTATGACGACCACGCTGATTTTCGATGATCAGGGTGAAATCGCCAACCGCGATCAACTGGGGTCTCGCTATGAAACGCTGAGAAATATCACACTGGATAAGTCGCAGGTCGGCCAGTTACACACGATTCAGGTTGGCGGTAAGTATAATTTCCGGACGCTATTGGTTAAGGTGCCCAAACACAATTCGGATAGATTAGTTGCGGGGAAGTACCTGTTACTCATGGAAAATATCGATCCGCAGAAGGCAGCGATGAGTAATTTTACCCGCGTACTGCTGATCACAATGGGGATCTTCTGGTTGTTATCAATTTTGATGAGTATCTGGATGTCACGCCTGACTATGCGACCAATCTTGAAGTCGTGGGGTCGGCAGACGGAATTCGTGGGCAACGCGGCACATGAATTGCGGACGCCCCTGACCATCATTCAGAACAAATTAGAACTTTTACTGACGAAGCCCAACGATAAAATTATCGATCAGGCGGAAAATATTGCCATTGCCAATAGCGAGAGTCAGCGACTACAGAAGCTGACGCAGGATTTATTGGCCTTGGCCCGGTCGGACTCCAATACGCTGCAGACAAACTTTGAGAGTACGCCCGTAGCGTCATTCTTGCAGCAAACGGTGGAACCCTATACGGAGATTGCGGCTAGCCAGGGAAAGAACCTGGTCTTAGCACCGGTCGCGGATTTTCATGCGACGTTAGATCAGAACCTGGTTCATCAATTGTTAAACATTTTAATCGACAACGCTCTGAAGTATTCGCCCAAGGACAGTACGATTACGTTGTCGGCTAAGGTCGTCGGTCGCAAGTGGCAGTTGATTGTTGCCGATCAAGGAATCGGGGTCAATGAGACTGAACGGAAACGAATCTTTGACCGCTTCTATCGCGTCGACAGCTCGCGGAGCCGCCAAACCGGTGGCAATGGGTTGGGACTCTCAATTGCCCATTGGATTGTAAACCTGCACCACGGCAACATTGCGGTGAAGGCCAACGATCCGCAGGGCAGCCGGTTCATCACGACCTTGCCACTGAACCCGCCGGTCGGGTTGGGTGGTCACCGTGAGAAGCAGGCTTAACTGACCGAGTTTAAATGCTTAGAAAAATTGGGTTATTAAAATATCTTTTACCGATAATCAAGTAGGACTGCCGGTAAAAGATATTTTTTGAATCTAATCGTCACTTTTAAGTGGTGACATCCCAAAGAAGTGGAATGCTTAACGTTTAATCTGATTTACGGCGTTGAGCTGAATCCATCGGTGATAGCCATGAGGACTCTTGATTTGGACGTAAGTCACTTTCTTACCATTAATTTGTAGTTTAGCGCGCTTCATTAATCGCCACTTAGTTTTTGATTGCTTAGTAAATCCGACTTTATGCTTGAGTTTTATGTCATAAAAGTAGGCACGATGACGTTTTAAGTGGACAAATTGGACTTTCTTGATTTTTTTAACTGAGACTACTTTCACGACTTTTTTCTTTGTAGTCGGTTTGTGCGCAGGCTTAGCTGGTTTTGAGGCTTCAGGTCGTACTGGTTTTGTGTTATCGGGTTTTACTGGGGCTGGTGTACTTGGTGTCGAAGGAACAGATACACTTGGCGTTTTGGGAGCTGGGTAAGCCCGCTCTTCCTTGTCATTAGAAACTAGGTACTTTGATTTCAAAACTTCTTGTTGGTGCTTGGAGAAGTTCAAACCATTGACCAAGTAGTTTGGCATGTTCGTGTAGTAGGTGTTGATTTCACGGTAGTATTCTTTTAACCATGAGTATTGGACGTGGTGATTGTAGGTTTGAGAAAGCATAAAGTCCTTGGCGATGGTTTTAGTGTCCATCCCTAAAGCGGACATGATCAATACGGAACCAATGCCAGTACGGTCTTTACCAGAAGAACAGTGGAATAAGGTTGCACCGCTTTGGGTCAGTAAGCCGTTTAAGAACTTATTATAACCAGTGGTTGCCGATGCGCTGAATTCTAACTGATGATTGTAGAATCCAGCGTCTCCAGGTTTGTTCTTGTTAGGAACAAAGTCGCCGTTGGCATCGGTGTTGAGTCCTGCACCAGCGAATTCACCTAAAATTGAAATATTCTCCCAATAGGTGCCCGGGATGACCTTGTCCGTTTTGCTTTTTACTTGTCCTTTAGTTCGCATATCAATGATGTGCCGGACATTGTGATTTTGCAAGATTTTGATGTCATCGGCTGAAAGGCCGGATAGGTTAGCGGATCGTAATAAACGGTTGGCCTTGATTTTCCATTTGCCATCGGCAGTGACGTAGCCACCTAGGTCTCGAGTATTATCGTTACTTTCACTACTTTTAGGATTTTGTAACTTACTACTGCTTAACTTGATTCGAGAACCAGGTTCGCCAATTGCTGGTTCAGCCGGTACATCAAATGTTGTAGGAATACCGGTTGGCATTTTACTAGGGTCAATCGATGCAACTGGTGGCTTGTGTTTGCTAGGTGCTGTTGGTGCTGGAGCGGGTGTTGGGGTTGGTTTAGCGGTACTGTTTCCGTTGTTGCTCGTATCGGTAGCGGGTTTATCGGTTACGGTTGAGGCTTGGTCGTTAAGCCGTGCTGTATTGGCTAGAGCTGAAGCAACTGGTGCACCGGCGCTAACCAAAGTTAAAGTCAACATAGCTAAACTCAATGACTGTCTTAATCTATGATTCATGAAAACCCTCCGAAAAAATAAAATTTAAGTACAATAACTAGCGTAAGGGTTTTATGTATATTTATGATTAGCGTTGTGTATAGTTTTGGTAAATAATAAATTTTTATTTTTATGAAAACGCTATTTGTAAGTAGTGGGTAATACCTTATTATTCCATATGTGAGATTGCCTCGCTTTTAATGAAGCACTATTGTCTTAGGTTGATAAAATTTCTGACAACCGCAGGCGACTACACGTAGCCTTCCGACCAACAAACATAGACCAATTTTAGATGATTGGCGGGTAGAACTGTTTTAATCGGCTCATTTCTATGGTAAGATTTGATTCAATAGGACTTTAAAGTCAGCGCATAAGGAGCTTTTGAAGAGATGTTAACAATCCGTGATATTGCCGCTAAGGCGGGCGTTTCGGTTTCCACAGCCTCCCGGGCATTGAATAACAATCCACGTATCAGCGCCGCTACCCGGAAACGGATTCAGGCGTTAGCCGCAGCCGAGGGCTACCGGCCCAATTATAATGCCAAGAACCTCACGTCTGGCGAGGCTAATGCGGTGGGCGTCGTGTTTCCCACGTCCGACCGTAACTCAACAGATAACCCGTTCTATATCGACATTTTACGGGGAATCAACACCGAACTGATGAAGCGCCAGTACGTTCTGTCCGTGGCCATCAGCAAGACGGCCGATGCGCTGTTAGAGAACGTGAAATCCATGGTGGCTCAGGGGAAGATCAAGCGGTTCGTGTTGCTTTATGTGGACCAGAATGACCCCGTGGCGGCTTTCCTGCGTGACAAGCATCTCCATTTTGTGACCATTGGGGAACCAGTCGATGGCACACATGATTATTTCGTGGATAACGACAACTTGGAAGCGGGGATCGGTGGGGCGGCCTACCTCCTAGACCAATTGGCTGTGAAACATCCTGTGTTCGTCGAGTCCGGGCACGATTGGGGCTATGAAAGACAACGACGCCAAGGGTACGAACGGGTAGCCGCTCAGTTCAACGTGGAGCCGCTGACCTGCAAGCTCAGTGATATTGAGTACGCGCAGTCGTTTATTAAGCATCACCCCGAAATTGATGGGATCATGGCAACTGATGACTTCAATGCCATCGAGTTTTACCGCTTGGTGCGTGAACAGGTCGCTGTCAGTCATTTCCCGGTGGTCAGCTACAACCACTCGTTACCAGCTGGTCTGACGGATGCCGACCTGCACTCCGTCAATCTATTCCCCGAGAAGATGGGGTCCGCTACGGTCAGCCTGTTGTTTGGCGATCGGCAGACTGGGGATGCCAGTGCCGCTAAGCAAATCAGAATTCCGTATGAAATTAAATAAAAAATTAGGGTCCGGTTTGCGGGAGAAAAATCCCACAACCGGGCCTTTTTTAACTGTCAGGTGTGAAAAAGTGCACGAATAAACTTTTGCGCAAACGGTTGCATTTAGATGTAAGCGGTGCCATAATGAACTCACGCGATAAGTAATTACTTAGCAATTATTAAAATTGAAATTAACCTGAGGAGGTTTTTGGATCATGGCAGACGAATCATTATCGGCCGAAGAAGCCAAGAAACATAACGGTTTACCGACATTATCAGCCAGTACCATTTGGATGATCAACTTTGGATACTTGGGGGTACAAACCGCCTTCACCTTGCAAAGTTCTCAAATGAGTCGGATATTCCAAACGATTGGGGCCGACCCGAATAGTTTGGGGTGGTTCTTCATTTTACCACCATTAGCTGGGATGATCGTGCAACCGATTGTCGGGTACTATTCCGACAGAACTTGGGCGCCTAAGTTGGGTGGTCGGCGGTTACCTTATCTCTTGTTAGGGACCATCGTGGCTGTCATCGTCATGTGCCTGTTGCCGAACTCCGGGAGTATGGGCTTTGGATATGCGTCATTAGCCGCCTTGCTCTTCGGGGCCATCACCGTGGCCTTCCTGGATTTGTCCTCTAACGTTGCCATGCAGCCATTCAAGATGATGGTTGGGGATATGGTCAACGATGACCAGAAGAGTTATGCCTACGGGATTCAAAGTTTCTTATCCAACACGGGTGCCGTGTTAGCTGCGATCTTACCCTTCCTGTTCGCGGCGATTGGCCTAGCCAATACTGCTGCCAAAGGGGTTGTGCCTGCTACGGTTACGGTAGCCTTCTACGTTGGGGCAATTCTGTTAGTCATCACGAGTCTATTCACCATTTTCCGGGTCAAAGAATACGATCCAGATACCTACGCCAAGTACCATGGGATTTCCAAAGAAGATAACGCAACCGGTGGGAACTGGTGGACGTTATTGAAGTCGGCTCCTAAGATTTTCTGGACGGTTACCTTAGTTCAATTCTTCTGCTGGGTGGCCTTCCAATACCTCTGGACTTACTCCGCTGGGGCCATTGCTTCTAACGTTTGGCACACCACCAACGCTGCATCTGCTGGTTACCAAGCTGCCGGGAACTGGTACGGGGTCTTAGCCGCCGTGCAATCTATTGCCGCCGTTGTCTGGTCATACGTCTTAGCTAAGTTACCAAACAGTGTTCACAAGTTAGGTTATGCTGGGAGCTTAGGTTTAGGTGCCCTCGGGTTCATTTCCGTCTTCTTCGTCCACAACCAGTACGCGTTGATTATTTCCTTTATCCTCGTGGGGATTGCTTGGGCGGCCATGAACACTTACCCACTGACGATGGTTACCAACGCCTTATCTGGTGCGCACATGGGGACTTACTTGGGCCTGTTCAACGGTTCAATCTGTTTGCCACAAATCGTGGCTTCCTTAGCCAGCTTCGCGTTGTTCCCATTGTTTGGGCACGCCCAGGCCAACATGTTCCTGTTAGCAGGGATCATCATGGCCATTGGTGCCTTGTCCGTCTTCACCATCAAGGAAACTTATCGCGCTTAGTTTCGCTAGAAAGTCTGCGTCAATTTCTGTAAAGTTAAGACTTAATCTATAAAATAACGATGAAACAAACTCGAAATGATAAAAGGAGAAATGACACGATGAAACGAATTTTTGAGGTACAACCGTGGAACGTCATCACCCATACCTTTGACCCCAAAGACAAACGCCTCCAGGAATCCATGACCAGTATCGGAAATGGCTACATGGGAATGCGTGGCGACTTTGAAGAAGGCTACAGCGGCGATTCGCTTCAAGGAATCTACTTGGGTGGTGTCTGGTATCCAGACAAGACCCGGGTCGGCTGGTGGAAGAACGGCTATCCCAAGTACTTTGGGAAGGTCGTCAATGCCGTCAACTTCATCAAGCTTCCCGTTGAACTTAATGGGGAAGCGGTCGATTTGGCGAAAGACACGATTTCTGACTTTACCCTCGATCTCGACCTGCACCGCTCCGTGTTGACCCGTTCCTTTACGGTTGAACGTGGCGACGTCCGTGTCGCTTTGAAATTCGAACGGTTCTTGAGTGTCAGTCAACAAGAACTCTCCGCCCAAAAGGTGACGGTGAAGAACCTGGGGGCCACGGCAGTTGACATCACCTTGAAACCCAGCATCGATGCCGATGTAATGAACGAAGAAGCCAATTACGACGAGCGTTTCTGGGACGTCCTGGCCACCGACCAACGGGCCGACCGAGGGAGTATCGTCGCTAAGACTACGCCGAATCCATTTGGCACGCCGCGGTTTACCTCTGGGATGGAAATGCGCGTCGTGACGGCCCTTAACAATGTCGCCGTGACCCAACCAAACGATAAGGAAGTCATGACCGCCTACACGGGCAGCCTCGTTCCCAATGCATCAGCAGAATTAGAAAAGCGCGTGATCGTTGTGACCTCACGGGACTACGATTCGCAAGAAAAATTAACCCAGGCCATGCACGACCTGAGTGACAAGGTCGCTGGCGAAAGCTACGCGGACTTGTTAGCCGCCCACACCAAGATCTGGGCCGACCGCTGGGAAAAGTCTGACGTTGAAATTAGTGGGGATGACGCCTCGCAACAGGGGATTCGCTTCAACCTGTTCCAGTTGTTCTCCACTTACTATGGTGAGGATTCTCGCTTGAATATTGGACCTAAGGGCTTCACTGGTGAAAAGTACGGTGGCGCGACTTACTGGGATACCGAAGCCTTCGCTGTTCCCGTTTACTTGGGGATCACCAATCCTGAAGTGACCCGGAACCTCCTGATGTACCGCTATAAGCAACTCGATGGCGCCTACATCAACGCCCAGGAACAGGGGCTCAAGGGAGCCTTATTCCCAATGGTGACGTTCGACGGGATCGAGTGTCATAACGAATGGGAAATCACCTTTGAAGAAATTCACCGGAACGGGGACATTGCCTTTGCCATCTACAACTACACCCGTTACACCGGCGACACCTCCTACGTCCTACACGAAGGGGCCAAGGTCCTCTCTGAAATATCTCGTTTCTGGGCCGACCGGGTTCACTTCAGCAAGCGCAACGGCCAGTACATGATCCACGGGGTCACCGGTGCCGATGAATATGAAAACAACGTTGACAACAACTGGGATACCAACCTCCTGGCACAGTGGACGTTGAAGTATACCCTGGAAGTCTTGGATCAGGTTGATGCCGCAACGGCCAAGAAGCTCAACGTTTCCGCTGCCGAAAAGAAGCAGTGGCAAGATATCGTGGACCGGATGTACTTGCCTTACGATAAGGACTTGAACATTTTCGTTCAACACGATGGCTTCCTCGATAAGGATATCGAGCCCGTTAGCGCGATTCCAGCCGATCAACGGCCGATCAACCAACACTGGTCTTGGGATAAGATCTTGCGGTCACCGTACATCAAGCAGGGGGATGTGCTGCAAGGTGTCTGGGACTTCATCGATGACTTTACACCGGAACAGAAGAAGGCTAACTTTGACTTCTATGAACCATTGACGGTTCACGAATCCAGTCTGTCTCCAGCCATTCACGCTGTGTTGGCTGCCGACCTGGGATACGAAGATAAAGCGGTCGAACTCTACGAACGGACGGCGCGGTTGGACTTGGACAACTACAACAATGACACTACGGATGGCCTGCATATCACGGCCATGACCGGTGGCTGGATTGCCGTTGTGCAAGGCTTCGCCGGCATGCGTGTTCGTGATGGTCAACTCCACTATGCACCATTCTTGCCAAAGAACTGGACGAGTTATTCCTTCCGGCAAGTCTTCCGTGGTCGCTTGGTTGAGGTTACGGTCGATGGTCAGGGTGCTCACTTCAAGTTACTCAGCGGTGAACCGTTGACGATTGACGTGGCCGGTAAATCAGTGGAAGTGAAATAAGTTTAAAAATTAGTTACCGTCGCTGGTTAACGCCTGATATGGTTGCAATGTAACCTTTGCGTGGCAAGCGTGTCGGAACGTGATTGGGCTGACAGACTAGTTTTAAAAATAACTGCTGATGGATGAAGTCACATGAAAGCCGTCCAGCCCACGGATCGTTGTGTGGCCTCGAAATCAGTAGTTGCGAAGGCAGATTCCAAGGTTCTCACCTCATGTTATTAAATTGAAATCTGAACTTCCAAAAAATCACCATTTTTAGTGCCGGTGAGCACTAGAAATGGTGATTTTTTAGACTATTTAGAAGTCCTGCGGGAGGTTCTCTTGTTGCTGGGCCTTGGTTTTGGCGAGGGGGGCATTGTCTTGCCAGTAGGTCAGCCATTCACCATTCATGGTCAAGCTCTCCAACTCTAACTGGTTGTCGCTGAGCAGATCTTGTTCTAGGCGTGATTTGAAAGTGGTGATCAGGTCCTGGATGGCTTGTAAATTCTGTGCAAGATCATTGCCATCTAAGGCTGCCATTTTGTCGTGAAACTCGCGGCGTAGGCCGTCCTCAATGTCGCGGAGCTTGCGTTCGTTTGTGCGGGCCAGCTTGGGTTGATTGTTGGCGTCAAAAGCCATGGCTGGGCTGATACCAACGAATTGGACGTTGATTTTGGGTGTGTCGATACCGTAGGGGGTCTGGCCGGCGTTGCCGAACACGTCAAATTCCCGGATGACCGTTAAGACTTCTGTCATGGTAAAAACTCCTTTGTTGTGTTTGATGTTTTCAGTTTAGAGCATACGAAAACCCACGTCAAACGAAGCCGCGGGCAGGGTTGACGTGGGTTGTATGGTTTTTGTTTTGGATTTGGATGAGGCTGCAAGCGATTGAGGGGGAGAAAGTTAAGTGTCTCTTGTTCGGCGATTGTTGATAATGGTCGGACGGGGTGGGGGCGTTGGACTTTCTCTTGCCTTGATATCCGGAGACTTGCGGCCTTTGAAACGTGTTCAGTCGGGCAGGGCCTTCCGCTTAGAAATCTAAGTTCTCCTGGCTGGCGATTGTTGATAATGGCTGGACGGGTTTGGGTCGTTGGGCTTTCTCCTTGCCTTGATATCCGGAGACTTGCGGCCTCTGAAACGTGTTCAGTTGGGCAGGTCCCTGCGCTTAACCCAGCTAAGCACCGGCTCGGTTCCACCGAGCGGGCACTTAGCTACGTTAATGCTCAGGACCTACCGCCCGCCTTCACACTCTGGTCTGAAACGAGTTCCGCAAGCCAGATTCTTCCGCTTAGCAAAATAAGTGACTCCTGCCCGGCGAGGCCGAACAGAAGCCCCTTATTTCCCTAATGCTCAGAGTCTAACCGGTTTGCTCCACTCTCTTACCAGCTAGCCTTCCTGACGCCTGGAATCTTTCCTTCGTGGGCGAGTTGGCGGAAGTTAAGCCGCGACATCCCGAATTTTCGCATGTAAGCGTGTGGCCGGCCATCTAAGTGGTCGCGGTGGTGAATCCGGACTGGTGAGGCATTCCGGGGGAGCAAGGCCAATGCGGCGTAGTCACCGGCAGCCTTTAATTCTGCACGTTGGTCAGCGTACTTTGCGACCGTTGCTTCAATCTTTTTTTCTTTTGCAATCTTTGATTTTTTAGCCATGAATTAAGGAATCTCCTTCTATCTAATTAGTAATGATTACGTTTTGCCAGCATACCATGATGCCGCTGAGGCTGTCAACGATTTTGCTCATTAACCCATTGGGCGCTAAAACGATTGTGCTTCTCGCGCTCGTGGCGGTATGGTACACTACGACTAGCGTAAAAACGCCTCACTACCGACGGGTAGCGGGGCGTTTCTAACACTTCTAGTACTTAACTTCATATGAGATTTGGTAAGTCTTGGTCTCACCAGCAGGTACGGACACGTCCCCAAAGTTTGGATGGTGTGGCGTATCGGACAAGGTTTGTGCTTCCAGAGCAACCCCCATGTAAGGTTGACCGGCACCGGTGGCTAACTTCATGTCAGAGGTGAAGGAGTTGGCCGTGAAGACGACCAGACCATTCCGGCTAGACTTGATGGTCACGGAGCGCTTGGATTGTGGATCGCTTAATTCAGCAATCTTATTGTCCTCGCCCGGTTCAACGTGGAACAAGTCATCGAACCCTTTTTCGTTAGTCCCTTGCATCCCGCGGATAGCTTCGCCTAAGTTCTGACCCTTGCTGAAGTCAAATGGCGTGCCAGCGTTTTGGATAAAGTTCCCCGTAGGAATCTTTTCACTAGTAACTTCCAAGTGTTCCTTGGCGTTGATCTGTAACGTTTGGCCGGAGATCAATTGGTCGTCACTCAGGTTGAAGTAAACGTGTAACGTTGGGTTGAAGAGGGTCAGAGCCGTTGAGTTGGACTCAAACTTCAAGTTAACGCGATCGTTGTTGTCGAGAGAATAGATCATCTTGGCGGTCATATCGCCAGGGAAGGAGTCATCGCTGGATTTGAAGGTGTGGCTCAGGATAATCTTGGCTTCGTTTTCGTCGGAGTCATCGATTTCGCCATCCCAGTTAACGGTGTTAAAGCCATGAGGGCCACCGTGAAGGTTCGTATCCTTACCTTCGTTGGTGTCGACCTTGTAAGTCTTACCACCCATTTCGAAGGTACCGCCGCCTAAACGACCACCGATCCGGCCAATCCCCATGCAGACGTAAAACGGATTGGACAGGTAATCTTCCATTTTATGGTAAGATAACACCAAGTTCTTGTCACCCTTATCAGTTGGTACGGATAACGTATGTAGCGTTGCCCCCCAGCTTAGAATGCCGAGTTTGACGCCGTTCTTATTTTCAATCGTATATTCGGTGACAGCCTGATTCTGGTAAGTATCCCATTTCGTCGTAGCAGTTTTCATGAGCAAGTCCTCGATTTCTATAGATTAAAGCGTTTTCATTTCTGGCTCTATTCTATATTTTTATCCGTACAATTGTCAAATATAGTTGGGACGAAAACCACTAAACGGGTAACCTTTTTTGACCGCCAACGAGATAAAGCCCGCAACTACGGCAGTCTCGGCCGGCGTAACTTTATGCGGATAATTTTTAAAAATTGCAGTTTATCATAACAAATGTTAATCGACATAGATATAACTTGTACGCAATTAAAATAACTGGCATAATGGTTTAGTTTAGGGGGGAACGCATTGACTCTTAAATGGCATTGGTTACCAACGATCGCTGTTGGCGGCTGGCTCAGCTATCGTTGGGTGAGTCGGTTAGCCGTTGCGCCACAACCACTGATGCGGCGACGAACGGATGTGACCTATTCGGCCGTGCCAACGCTCCTGATTCCTGGATGGGGTGGTCACGCGTGGACGTATAATGGTCTATTGCGCTGGTTGGCACAACAGGGATACGGTCACAAGGTCTTGACGGTTCGCGTTGATTGGCACGGGGGCCTCCATTTTGCTGGTGACTGGTCGGTCACGGCGACTAACCCACTGATCCAAGTGTTGTTTGATCATAGCCTGACACGTGACTATCAACCACAGGTTAAATGGCTTACGGCAATTTTGGCGGCACTGAAGGCCCGCTATGGTGTAACAGCATACAACGCTGTGGCCCATTCTTGGGGTGGCAGTGCGGCGGTCCACAGTCTGGTGCTACACGGCCACCGCGCGGATTTGCCACAGCTGCGCCGATTGATTTTGCTGGGAGCGCCAGTTGATGAGGGGAAAGCGGGCGGCCCCGCTGATATGGCCTATGAGCGGCTGAGAGCCGCACAATACCGTTTGCCGGTAACTTATCAGAGCGCCGTGATTAACGTCTATGGGACACTCTCAGGTCGTCTTACGGATGGTTCAGTTCCCGTGTACCAGGTGACGGCGTTACGACCGATCTTGGCGGATAGCGCGGTGACCTACCGAGAAGTACACGTACCAGAGACGAGTCACGGTCAATTGCACGCTTCACGGAGAATGTGGCGGCTGATTGTCAGGTTGATTTGGGGCCAGATACCAAAATAACCGCCGACCTGATTTAGGTCAACGGTTAAAAGTTTAGCTTACTTTAAACTTCACCTGCTAAAATAGAATCGATGACATCGAGAACGCCATCGTGATCATTATCAGCGGGCGTAATGAGGTCGGCCACAGCTTTAACGGTGTCCGTCCCGTTCTGCATGGCAACGCCTAAACCGACGTGGGCCAGCATGTCGCGGTCATTGTCGTTATCACCGAATGCGGCAATCTCAGCCGGGGTGATGTTCCAGGACTTCGCCAGTTGGGTCACCCCAACGGCTTTATTCATGTGAGCCGCCACGATATCGATACTACCAAAGCCGCTAGCCATGGCATTGATTTGGCCAGGGAATCGGTGATTCAGCCGATCCGCTAAGTGTTGAATCGTGTCGTTTGGCCACTCGCCATTGATTTTATAGATGGTATCTTCGACTTGGGTAAGATCGTCGACCAGAACGATGTTATTGAAGAAGTAGGCCTGAGATGTGGGATCACTCGGGTGGTCGCGCCGGTTAATGTAAGTACCGTGCGCACCGGATAGGCGTAAAACCTGTGGACGAAGCGTGTCATCGGCGAGAATGGCGGCCACAATCTGATGAACGGTTGGTGTGGGGATAATATCTTCAAACAGCGTTCGTCCGTGATCCACAATCAAACCGCCGTTTTCAGCTACAAATGTCTGGACGGCCGGCGTTGGCGCGAAGACGCGGTGTAGGTGACCTAGGTGGTTGCCGCTAGCCACAACAAAGCGGATGCCAGCGGCTTCGAGTGCCGATAATTGGCGCGCAAAGCGGGGCTGGTTGTAGTGCCGATCCTGATTTAAGAAGGTTCCATCAACGTCGGTCGCAATCATTTTAATTCTTGTCATACCAAGCTCCTCATTCGTTTATTTTTTCTTAACTTTAATCATACGGGGTTCTGTTTCTGAATTCAATGTTCTAATCTGTAAGAAATATGACAAAATGATGGCGTATCACTAGTTTTTTCATTCGTAATGCTATAAACTATTAATGAATCGGTAACATAAAGGCTGAAAATGAGGGTTATAATAAATGGTTAGCGGGTAAGAATAGTAACATCTTTTTACCGTGCACACTTGGTAACCCTCAACTGGAAAGGAAGAAAGCAAAAAATGACGCAAACTAACGAATTAAACCAATCCTTGGAATGGTTTTCCCAACTCCAAAAGATTATGCGGCCAGTAACAACGATTAAAACGGAGGAAATCACGATTTCCTTGGAACAATTCAACCTGTTACATGCTATCACGACTCAGCGTGAAGAATTTACCCCAACGCGATTTGCTGGCCAAATCGGTGTTTCCAAGTCAATGATCTCCGGTCAAATCTCACGGTTATTACGGGCTGGTTTAATTGAAAGTATCGCTTCAACGGTTGACCGTCGTCAACACAATCTGAAATTAACCCCAGATGGTGTTAAGGTCTACACGTCTGTTCGCGGCCAAGTAGTTAAACGCCTGAACGGTTTGCATGACGATATTGCCAAATTAATGTAATAAATTTAACTTAATTTACAATTGAAAAAGAAATCCCCTTTACGACTAGAATCTTTCAATCGTGTGACAATTTGGTTAAGATGACCCAACGCTTTAATGTCTTAGCTATAATGGAACTGTTGGAAGAATTTGGAACTGGAGGGGATTTTTTGAAATTACGGGTAAAACTCGGGTTGCTGGCCACGGTTGCAATGGGGGCAACCGTCCTAGGACTGGGCGGTGTTCCTGGAACACCACAAGTAAGCAATACCGTTGTAGCCCAGGCGGCGACGACAATCAATGCCAAGCATCAAGGAATGATTGGTGATGCCAAGACGGCGAACAATGAGGCTTTGCAAGATATGTTAGACAAGTGGGACAGCGATGATCTCACGGTGCATGTGCCGAAGGGCACCTACGTGTTTGATGCGGGGAATATCAAATTACACTCAAACATCACGTTCAAATTTGATAAAGGTGCCGTCTTCCGGATCACTTCAGGCAACCGGGTGAACTTTGTTTATCCAAGTCCCGAAGCGGGTTACGATGGCGGAATCAGTAACGTCAAGTGGGAAGGTGCCACGTTCCAAGGGGACAATACGGAAATGGGCCAAAGCGTCTTCACCCAGAGTGTCCACCATGCGACAAATATTTCGTTTGACAAGTGTGTCTTCGACAACGCCGAGTCACCAACTGGCCACTACATTGACCTCGACGGCAGTCATGATATCGACATCACCAACTCCGTCTTCACGGGTTTCAATGGATCACAAGATTTCAAGGAAGCTATCCAAGTCGACTATTCGAACGCCAAGGCAATGTCTTATAAGAATCCTGGCGATCAGTACGATAACCTCCCAACCTATGATGTCAGAGTCAATAAAAACCAATTCTTACCAGTCGCAAAGAAGTCTGGACAAGTCAAATCCTATGCACCTAATCCAATTGGTGAACACGCTGTGTACGCCCACGGTAAGGGCGGGATTATTCACAACGTATACTTCACCAACAACACAGTGGTCGATCCTAAGCCATTGATGGACGATGGTGTTGCAACGATCCACTTTAAAGGAATTTCTGATCTGTGGATTACGGGTAACAAGTTCATCAATGAACACGTTTTAGGTTCCGGGAATTACATTTACTTGTATAACGCTGAATCTGACTATAAGATGACGAACTTAAACATTGAAGATAATACGTTTACTAACGTCAATCCAACTAAGCAATATATTTTCTTGGATAGTGCGGATGCTGACAACCCTATGACGGGTGTTTCAATTACTGGGAACAAAGTCACTACCCAGAAGAAGGGTGCTTCCTTTGTGAAGAGTAACTTCGCGCTAACTGGCGATACGATTGACATCAGTAATAACACCATTAAGAAGGCCAAGAAGAAGAAAGTGGCGAAGAAACCAACGATTCCAACCACTTCGGTCAGCAATACTACGTCTCAGAAGCTGAAGAAGCGTAAGCAGACCAATAAGTCTGAAAAGTACTATGGTGGTCTGGCAACGCAACATGCACAGTTGTCATCTAAGTACAAGACGTATGCTGTATACAATCACATCAAGGGTCACAAGAACTGGAACATCTTGAAGTTCAATTGGAAGAGCATCAAGAACAAGCGGGTCTACATTGATATGCGGGCTAATGCAGATACGGGTAAGTGGTACCGGATTCGCTTTAGCAAGAGTGACAACGCCAAAAAGTACTGGATTCGTAAGGGTGCTTTGACGTTCGATACGTTCAAGAGTGAGAGCTACGACCGATCATTTAACTTAATGAAGGTCTATCCGGTCTACACGAAGCCATTCAATGATTCAATGCTGGCTAAGCAAAAAGGAACGACCGCGGATATTTCAGAACGGCGTGTTACCATTACACACCGGGTTAAGCGGACTGATTCCAATGGGAAGGTTTCAACTTACTACCAGATGGATAATGGTCTGTGGACGCGGGCATTAGCCTTTGATTTGGATTCATAACTTAATAAGATTATCGTTTTAGGAGGACACGGTCTCACCGATTTTGGTGGGTCGTGTCTTTTTTATTTTTTTGATTCAAATCAAGGACTTTTATCGATGAAAAATGGTACACTGTTTCCAACCTTTAAGAAATATGAACCAAAATGAGGCGTGAGGCTTTCATGAGGACTTGAAAAATGTAAGCCCTAACAAATTCATAAAAATTTCATTTTTCTATCCTAAAAAGGTTGGATTATCTTGGTAAGGTTACTGTAAGCCCGATTTAACGGGATTGCTGGTAAATCACCGGTTTGCGAGAATCTTGCGAAATTATTAAAAGGTGAGCTTAGCTGAGAGTAATGGGTTTCATCATTTCTCATTGTGGTGTACAATGAAAATATAAATTAGCACTCCGGCAAAAGAGTGCTAAACCTGGTACCTCATCGAAGAGAAGATAATTGGAGGGCGATTCTATGATTAAAATGTACTTTCATGCTAAGACTACTGCGGTAACGAAGGCCATGAAGTGGCTTGCTAACCACGACGCCATCTTTACTGCTCGCGACATTAAAAAACAACCTTTAACACGTGATGAAATTCTATACATGTTGTCCCTGACCGAAGATGGGACTGACGACCTGATCTCTACCCGTTCGAAGGCCTACAAGGCTTTACCCGACTCTGTGCAAGACATGGGGATGAATGAGCTCGTGGACCTCTTGCAAAAGAACCCAGGGATCTTAAAGAATCCGATCGTCGTTGACCGCAATAAGTTAGCGACCGGCTTCGATTTGGAAACCATCCGGGAATTTGTTCCTGCTGCATACCGGAAGAAGGAACTGGCTAGTTTCTTCAGAATCTTAAACGGTGGCAACAAGAATCTGGATGTCTCACCAGCATAGTAATGAACGCGTAAATAAAGGCTGCTACTCAATTGAGTGGCAGCTTTTTTGTGCAGTTTTCAAAGGCTTTATTCAGCCATGAATATGCTTGTTATGGCGTTCTGGCAGAGAAATTACTGAATTGATTACATCTTACGCGTAATTAGTAAGGGGTTATTTTTAGATTTTTGCAAAAAGTCATATATAGTTGACATATGGATAACACGCTTCTATACTGAAAATGTCATATATATCTAATATTTAAAAAGAGGTGACCTGCGTGAATCGTGTCAGAGAATTTCGGAAAGTTGCTGGTTTAACTCAGTATCAACTTGCCAAACAGGTGGCCGTTGCCCGTCAGACCATTAACTTAGTCGAAAATGATAAATATAATCCGTCACTTGATCTATGTATACGGTTAGCAAAGGCCCTTAATACGGATTTGAACCATTTGTTCTGGGAGGAGTGATTATTATGAAAAAGGGATAACGTTACGTGATCGAGTTGTAAAACACTTTTTCAATATTTCGGGGGATTTTGACGAATATAAACGTCAGGAAGTTAATCGTATTGGGACTAATGCACTATTGATGTGCATACCTGCGCTGTTATTACCACCACTCATCGCCATTTTTTGGGCAACTACTTCGCCTGAATACGCACTTCTCGGTATCATCTTATTCAATTCAATTTTTTTCGGGGTAGTCGTTTGTCCCTATCTCGCAATAGCTTGTCATCGTGCGCACCTTACAGACAATGAAGTTGACGCCAATGACATGCCAATGGCGTGGGGGCACGTTTTGAAATCAGCTCTGGGACAAGCTATTTACTTTGCAGTTTTCACGTACCTTTTAAAAGCTCTGCTCAACTGGTTCTTCGATGGTGATAATTTTGTCCAGCAATTAGTTTCATTAGGCAACATCAAGGGTTCTGTTCTGGGTGGAATCTTTTTCGGAGTGATAATGGGTATCACAAATTGGGGACGTCTAAAAAAGCAACTCTAATCTTTGAAAGAATAGAAGAACTTGCGCATGAAGAGAGATGTCTTCTAAAATCAAAAAAGCCGCGATTCACATCGCGACTTTCAAAACTTTCATTAACTTAACGTTGCTGGACGGGAGTAGCCGACCGTGTGCCACCAGGAAACGTTGGTGGCTTCAGTTACGACACCGCGTAATTGGGCGTCAATCATTTTATTGTTACCCAGGTAGATCCCACAGTGCGTGATGTTGTTGGTACTGGTCCCGAAGAAAATCAGGTCGCCCGGTTGCGCGTTCTTAGCGCTCACGTGGGTGTAGGCATCGTATTGCTGTTGTGCCGTACGAGGAAGTGTTTGGCCAATGGCCTTACTGTAGACGTACTTTGTGAAGCCGGAACAGTCAAACGCACTGGGACCGTTGGCACCGTATACGTAAGGCTTACCCAAGTAGTTTTGGGCCTGCTTATAAATGGAAGCGTAGGTGCCGTTACCGGCCGTTGCAGCGTTGGCGGTTGTGGTGTGGGCGTAGCTCTTCTTTTGCAGGTAGCCGTGCCAGATCCAACCGGACGCCGTCTTACGCCCATTTGTGACGTAGTAGTAGAGGTACTTCACGCCGTTCTTCTTGATGATGTAGCGCTTCTTGGTGGCGTGCCAAGTCGTGTTGGGATAGTTCTTTAAGTAGTGGGTCTTCTTGCCGAAAGTCATGTTGCTGGCAGTGCCACCCAGGTTATAAGTCCAACCGGTCGCGCTCTTGCGAACGTAGGACGTATCGGTCATCTTACTAGTGCTAACGATTGTGTTCGTGCTGTTGGCTTGAGCCGTTGTCGTGCCTAAACTGATTGCGGGAACCAGGGCAGCGGCAAAGGCAATTGCCAGTCCAATTTGTTTCATATGCATGATTGTTATCCATCCCTTATGTAAAATTGTCATCGCTTAAGTACATCTTCTAAGATAACCTAGAAGTTTTACAGGATGGTTACGCCCCAATATTATTGGCATTACGCTTTTGCCGACTAATGTAATATTACAAGGGTTGGATGATTCTATCGAAATAGTAATATCGATTGAGAGGCCGTAAAATCAAGCGCCCCTTTGTTTCTGAGTTATGGTAGACTATTGATAGTCTGAAAAATTATTGCGAAATTATAACAAGGTGGGTGTCATTTTATGAATGGATTTATAGGCGAGTTCTTCGGAACCCTGATTCTGATCCTGTTGGGGACCGGGACGGGTGCCGGAATCAACCTCAAAAAGTCTTATGCGACTGGCAGTGACTGGACGTTTGTCAGTATTGCGTGGGGGATGGCGGTGACCATGGGCGTCTACGTGGCTGGGATGCTCGGTTCCGATGGGCATTTGAATCCCGCGGTGACGATTGGTTTTGCTGCGTTCGGTTTCTTCCCGTGGGCAAACGTGTTGCCATACTTAGCTGGGCAGTTCTTGGGCGCTTTTGTAGGCGCTGCCATTGCCATTGCTCAGTTTTACCCACATTTCAAAGCAACGCCGAATGAGGCGGCTGGGAACAGCGTCGGCATCTTCGCAACGCGGCCGGCCATCAAAAGCCCCTTGTTTAATTTCATCTCCGAAATTGTGGCAACGTGGGCCTTCATCTTTATCCTTTTGAATATGGGCGACTTTACGCAGGGACTCAAGCCGTTCATCGTTGGTATTCTGATTATGACCATTGGGATGGGCTTAGGGAGTACCACCGGGTTCGCCATCAATCCGGCGCGTGATTGGAGCCCCCGGTTAGCTTATACGATTCTACCCGTACCCAACAAGAGTTCCGCTGAATGGAACTATGCGTGGGTGCCGATGTTTGGACCACTCTTAGGTGGTTTGTTAGCCGCTGGGTTGCAGGCTTGGATCAAGTAGCGTCTTAGCAATTTAATTTTAAAAAATACTACCGTAGCGGGTAGTATTTTTTTGTGATGACTTTTCCACATTTAAAATTATGTAACTTTAGCATTTTCGATGAAATAACATACGATTGTGGAGACTTAGAACGGCTTATCACTTGCTACAAAAGGAAAACTAGTGGGGATGAGGAATAACATTAGACAAATCAAACGATGTATCCACCTGTGAACTTTCACGTGTATATCCTAGCTATTTCTGATAATTCTGGTTATAATGAGGGTACCAAAGGGGTCGTACTTCTGGTGGGATGTGTAAATCTAAAATTGAATATGAATGCGGGATACTTTAGCTGAGCAATCATTAAGGAGGAACAACAATGACTAACTCACGGCATACCCCCCAACACGGTAAAACTTGGCTCTACACTGGTGTGATCACAGCCAGTCTGGGATTGGGTTTACTGGGGACGCAATCAGTGGCTGCCCATGCGGATACAGCTACTGACACGGACGCGAGTCGTCTAGCAACACCTGAGGTAACCCCTCAATCACAGGAAGTAACACTAAGAACCACGGCCAACGACCAGCCAATGACAACCGAAGTAACCCCCGATGTGCCGGTAGAGCCGGTCACGGACGTTACGACTACAGGGACTGAAGATATCGAGGATAGCATAGTTGAAGTGCCTGGAAATGAAAACGCTAACACAAACGGATCAGTAAACCCGGCAACTAGTGAACCAACGTCACCGCCGGCAGCACCAGCTGAAATCACGGAGACGCCAGCGATTACGCCACCACCAGCGGATACGGCTCAAGCGTTGCCTAAATCCGCCCGAGCTGCAGCGCCAGTCGCTTTGACGGTTAAGGCGACACCGCAAGTCAAGGCGGATATTGATCAGTGGATGCCTAACGAGACGCTGCAGAATTTGGTGTGGCAACAATTGAAGCGGGACAATAAGGATCGCACCTGGGCCAGCGCGAAGGACGTGACTCAGGAAGACATGTTGCTGCTGAAGTCGCTGAGTGCGCAGGCATTTGGTGTGTCTCTCTATATTGATGGGAAGACTGAATTTTCATTGGCGGGATTGCAATATGCGACAAATCTAGTTGAATTAGACCTCTATAACAGTTTGAATATTCATAACAACGCTTTTCGTGGTGATATTGTGGATATTAGTCCATTGCGGCATCTGGAAAACCTAGTCTCAATTCAACTGGGAAATAATCGAATTTCCGATATTAGTCCAGTTGCTGGTTTGACTAAGGTTAACAAGTTGCAAATTGGGAATAACTGTATTGCTGATTTATCTTCGTTGAAAGCGTCGCAATACACAAAAACCTTTAGTTACGATGCCCAAGTCGTTGAACAGTCGGTGGTTTACGTGAATAAGAAAACACGGACCTATACGATGACCAATCCGATGAAGGCACCACAAGGCGTGACTTTGACGGCGAGCGTGGGTGGTGATCGGACCGGGATTCCAATCTTTCCAATTGGGGTTCATGACCAGCCACAGGCTAAGGTCTACTACAATGGTGGGACTTCAAAATTGGTAGGTGACCAACTGGTTTACACCAATATCGTTGATCAGATAATGCCTGGACCAACGACCAGTCCGTTTGCCGGCTACGATGCTTATCCTAACGCGTACACGTACTTCCTGACCTCAACCTATATTGATAGCAACTCGGGTCGGGTCATCAACCTGTTTACGCCATACGTGATGGCCGATGAAGCTGAACCGGTCACGGTGAATTACGTGGATGAGAAAGGGACGGCTTTGAAAGCACCGGTGACATTGACCGGTATGATTGGTGAAAATTATGCGGCTGAGGCGGAAAGTTTTGAAGGGTACACGCTGACTAAGACGCCTACCAATGCCAGTGGAAAGTTTAGCGACAAGGCTATCACGGTGACCTTCGTCTACAAGAAGGATGGCGGTACTGTCACGCCACCAGTTGATCCACAGCCTGATACCACTGTCACGATTACCGTTCAGTTCCAAACGGCTGATGGGGTCAAAGTAGCGGCTGACCAGCTGCTGACTGGGAAAACCGGGGAGACCTATACGACTTCACCAGCTACCGTGGATGGAACGAAGTATGTCCTTGTTTCAACGCCAGGTAATGCCTCCGGAACGTTTGGAACCAGTGATGATACGATCACTTATATCTATGCAGAAATCGAGGATTCTGGTGACGGTGACGGGATAACGACCGAACCGGATGTTGATGAACCCGATGGTGAAGATGCTGATGATGGCCAAGTGACAGTTGATCGGCCGGATACGTCAACAGGTAGTCAGGGTGACCAGATCAGTGGTCACCCGACTGGAATAGCTAGCCAATCACCACAACAGCTAGCAATAAAACCAGATGGTCAAACTGCGACAACCCTACCGCAGACTGATGAACGGACAGTGTCTCCGGCCTGGGGCGTGGCGCTATTACTAAGCGTCCTTGGATTCCTAGGATTTAAGTCTCGGCGAAAAGATCGATAATAAAGTTTGAAGGAGAGGCCTCCAAGTGAGAGTCTCTTTTTTTCGGAAAATAACGGGTTGTGGCTCGGATAAAGTCAAGAGTCGCACTGAGAATGACAGACTTTATAATTAATAACATATATAACAATTAACATTATAGTATCTTTCTACACGAAACGTGGGTATAATCAAGAATGTAACGTAAACTCAGGATCATCGTTGTTGCGGCTGAGAGGTAGGTAACGTGCTGGAGGGGGAGTATTTTGCAAGAATTGAGTTCGTTAAAGAATTTGTATATTTCTGCTAAATTATGGTTATCGATTATAGCCTTGGTGTTGGTTGCCAGCGTGCTGGCCGTTGACGAGCATATTGCTTATGCTGACCAGACGCCACCAACGTTACCCCAGTCGTCAAATTCACAGCCAGAATTGCCGGAAAAGCCAACGCTACCGGGGACTGCTCACACGACGAAAGCGACCGTTACTGTGTGTTACGTGGATCAGCAGGGAAAGGGACTTCACACGAATGTGATCCTTCATGGGAACGTTGGCGAACCATACAAAGCAGTGGCAGTGACGGTTGAGGGATATATGTTCTATGATGTTCCTCGAAATATCAAGGGCGTATTCTTGGAGCAGCCACAAACGGTGACGTACGTTTACCAAACTGAGACAGTTCCCGATAGTGCAGTTCCTGATAGTGATGAGGGAACCGTTGTGACCTCAGGGGCAGCGACAATCGGTAGTGACTTGCCACCGGTTAAAGAGCGGCGTCATCCCATTCATGCGGTGCCACGACAACCTGCTAGGCGTGCCACAGTGAAGCCTGCTACACGAGCTAGCCGCGGTCACTCGGTAGCTAAAGTAGTCCGACCGTCGTCAGTATCCCAACGGCAAGTTTCCAGGCGGAAGCAGACAGCCGAGGCTCAACATCATGGTGGTGCTGCAGCTAAGGTGGTGACGCCAAAACATACAGCATTTCACAAGCATTACATCTGGCAGTCACTGTTTTCCTGGTGGCTCATCGGTGGTGTGATCATTGGGTTTTGGTTTTTCTTGGCCTATCGGCGGCGCCGGAAAGATCAGGAAGAATAGGCGTAGGTATAGCGTAGAGCTAGTCAGAAATGGCTGGCTTTTTTATTTGAAAAATTATATTTTGCCCAATTTTAACGTGCACTAATGAATTTCATTAGGGATCACTTTGTGAAAATTCACAAGCGGAAGCATTAGCTTTGTATTTTAAGCAAAGAGCCTATGGTGTAGTTGGGTTTACTATACTAATTTGTGTTGGAAACGGTATTTTGAATGAACAGTTCCCGTTTCATATCAAGTTTTCAAACGAATCGATACTTGGCTTATTAGAGGAGAGATGAGTGATGAACCAGCACATGCAGACAAAAGAGCATTACAAGATGTACAAAAAGGGGAAGACGTGGGTGATCGCCGGAATTGTGAGTGGCACCCTGTTGTTTGCGCTCAGTGGTGTGACAGCCCAGGCAGATGAGCAGGGGGCAACGCACGAGATGCTAGAATCAAACGTTAAAATGAAAGCGCCTACGGTTTTGAATCAGGAGGTCGCTTCAACGACGGCCGCCAAGTATTCGGAAAATCAAGAGGATCAGCAAGCTCCAGCAGTAATAGAAGAATCAGGCGTATCAACGCCAATCGTAGGGGAGTCGGTGGCCGAGCCAATTTTAGTTGGTGATGCCGCGTCATCCGGTGGGAAGATAACACACAAGGAAGAAGGTGACGCGACTGTTCAACCGCTTCAGGCGGCGACAACGACTGAAGCCCCTGTAAGGACTGAGCTGAGGACGAGTGACAAGTTGCCTAGGCTTGCACGAGATAAGAGTGACGTTACGAAAGCTAAGACGCTCAAGGCAACTAAGGACACAGGCACCATTGATCAGTGGATGCCTAATAAGACGCTACAAAAGTTGGTTTTGATTCACTTAAGAAAGCTGGATAATAGTAAAGAATGGAATAGTGTAGCGGATATTACACAAGAAGATATGGTACTTCTGAATACGTTGGAAGCCACCGGTGAAAATGGCATTGACACGTATATTGATGGTAAGACTGAGTTTTCTTTGGAGGGGTTACAGTATGCAACTAATTTAGAGGATCTTGAAATGGGAGCCTCGCTTAATATAGAACCGGGTGCATTTTTTGGCGATATTGTAGATATATCAGTACTGCGTAGTTTGAAAAAGTTAAAGGTCGTAAATCTTAGTCATAATCGAATTGAAGATGTGACGCCACTTTCTGATCTAGAGAACGTGACGAATATGGACCTGGTTTATAATCATATTCGAGATTTTTCGCCATTAAAGGGGAAAGGCTATAAGTCGTTTGCCAGTAAGGGACAATTCTTGATGCTTGATCCGATCATGATTAATGGAAATGATAAAACGGGTCATTTGAAAATTCAGTGTTTTGGTATTGATGGACAAGTTATGCCGCTACAAGCTGGGAAATTTATTGCGGAGCCAGTATTTTTCAATCAACACTTTACTTACCGGGTATATTACACGGGTGGTAATCCTATGCCGGATGGTAATGGCGGGATCAACTATTCAAATATTCAGGAACAGAAGCCGGGGGCAAATTCGCTTCCAGAATTCCCCAATATGGATGTGACAATTGATGTTCAGAAAGATTATTATTATCTGACAGGAAAGTCAAAACCAACCGCAGATATATCGGATTTTCATGTCATTCAGCCTTATGCGATTTCTACGCCTGCCGCCAGCGTCACGGTTCATTTTCAAGATGAATCTGGTAAATCTATTGCTGACGACGAGGTCTTACCAGAAAGGCTAATTGGCGAGGACTACACGACCACGGCGAAGGAAATTGAAGGGTACACCCTACAAAAAGCACCGGCGAATGCGACTGGTAAATACGGCGAAAAACCTACCGACGTCTTTTACGTTTACGCCAAGAAGAGTAATCCTGTCAAACCACCATTGGTGACGCCGCCAACGGAACCCACAACGCCACCAACAGTGCCACCCACAGAACCTGCGAAACAGACGACCGTAACGGTTCATCACCAGACGGCGGCTGGTCAGCAGGTCGCTGCGGATCAAGTACTAACGGGCAAGCCTAGTGAAAACTACACGACTCAGCCAGCCACGCCTGCCGGTTATAAGCTGGTGGTCATGCCGGCCAATGCTAGCGGTAAGTTTGGGGATAGGGATACGGCAGTCACTTATATTTATGAAGCCGTTGAATCTGGGACTGACGGTGATGGTGGGACAACTGGTCAGCCCGCGCCGACTGCTCCTGGGGATGGCGATACGGATACTGGGGACACCGTGATTTCAGGTGGTGGGTCTGGTGACCTGGTCCATCCGGAGAACGATGTGATTAATCAAGATGGCTTGGGCAACTTGGTTGAGAGTCAGGCTGATCCACAACCCACACCAAATCCGATTACGGGGAGCATTAGTCCTTTAAGCGCGGCCAGCCCTGCAAGTGGTAGCGACGATGCAGTCGCCGAGTTGCCGCAGACCGGTGAGCGACAGACCTCAGCTCTCTGGGGAATCGTCCTGTTGACGACGCTGTACAGTCTACTGGGGATTAAACGAAAGATGAAATAATTTGTGTTAATTACTAGCGAACCGTCACACGACGAAAAGTGGTGCGGCGGTTTTTACGTGTCGTACGGGCTGAGGAAGACGGATACTTTTGATAAACTTTAACGGCAAATGGGTCAGGAAACGACAAATTAGGTAAGGGGGTTCGCTAAATCTATGAATAACGATAATAATAAAATGATTTATCCCCTAAAAGTTACGGCGGAGGAAAGACTCTAACCGTAAAACAGAGTGGCATGGCGCTCACGGGTATATCGCTTTACTGAAGTCAATAATCGCAGATAGTTAGCGCAACTAACATCTATACATAGAAAACGGTCAGGAAGTAACCTATCTTAGTTTCGTGAAATCGGTTACAATGTGGGTGTAGAGTATTTATCCATCTTAATAAATCTGTTACAAAACGCTTGACCGACAATAAAGCTGACGAACGTGTAAACGTTGAGGAGGAAGACCCATGAATAAATTGGCTAGTGACGCAAAAGTTCATTACAAGAGCTACAAGGCAGGCAAGCACTGGGTAGTCGCCAGCATTACCGCCGTGACGCTAGGATTGGGCCTGATGGGGGCCACCGAAACGGCGCAAGCGGATGAAAATGTTGCACCGGCTACCACTGAAGCGACAACTGGGGAACAGTCAGCGCCGGCTAAAGAAGTCACGTTGCAGACAACACCGACAACGGTAGTAGATGAAGCGGCAGAAAAGGTGGATACACCGTCAGTGGTGGAGCCAGAAGTGCCAGAAACACCACCCACGTCGGTCCCAACTGCGGATGATCCTCAGGAACCAACAATGCCTGAGGCGACTAACTCGGAAGAAGTCAACGATCCGGATGTCGCACCTGAGGGGGATACTGATCCGCAACCAGATGCAATAGAATCAGATGTCGAGACGTCTGTAACTGATCCAGTAACTGATCCAGTAACTGATCCAGCAACCGATCCAGCGAATGAAACACCGACGCCACCGACGACGCCAAATGAGGTTGTGACGCCTGAAATTCCAGCACAGCAACCAATGCGTATGGGCGCGCGAGCTACGGTGTCACCGATTGATGGTGTGAATGCGAGTGAATGGCTTCCGGATGCGGCATTACGGGATTTAATTATTAAGCGCCTGAATATGGGGGTGCCACACTACGCTGGGACTAATATTCCCTATTATGTTGTGACAGAGGATAATTTGTACCAGTACGTCGATCATCTGAAATCATTGGACGATATGGCGGGTGTAGGGACAATTACCGACTTCACAGGTATCGAGTATTTTGTGAACAACGTATCATTAAACTTCATGCACATGAATATTTCGGTAGCAAACCTCATTGACTTTTCAATATTACCAAACCTTTCTTATATCAGTTTCCATTTAGTTGATGATGCCGAAAATCACGACTTGTCGTCTATTATGGACACCTACTTTGGCAATAACTTAGCCCTGAAATTTATCCACTTACGGAATAGTTATCTAACCGGTAATATTCCCGACTTTAGTCGCTATACGAAGCTAACCATGCTGGATTTAAATGATAATAAATTGACCGGAAGTATTCCTGACCTGAGCGCGTTACCTGATCTCTGGTCTGTCGACGTCAGTCATAATCAACTGAGTGGTGCCTTTCCTGATGTTGGCAAGTGGCCGTCAATGACGACACTAGACGTTTCCTATAATCAATTAACTGGAGAATTACCAGATCTGAGCGGGTATCGTGGCGAAATGTCCTACATGTTTAACCGATTGAGCAATGGGGTTATTCAGGTCCTTGGCGAAAATGGTCAGCCAACAGTGAACTATGGTGTCTACCAACGCCTCATCGGTAATACTCACAAGATCAGTGCCGACAACCGGACGTTTGACCCAGTCACCGGGGTGATCACTGGATTTCAGGATATGAGTACCGGCCAGATTGATGATAACGAAGGAACCTGGACGGCCGCATTGGCTAGTGGCGTGACCATTGCGTATGGCGACCTTGACCCTAATCTGCCAACCGAAGATATTGCGGCTTGGGCCACCACCGCTGAAGATGCCACGGATTGGTTCAGCGTTCAACGCATTTCTGGCAACAAGGTAGCGCTGATGTTTACCGCGAAGGATGATGTGCCAGACGGAACCTATACCGTCCACATCATTAACCAGAGTTATGGCGCGTTGTGGGGGTACAGTGCCTACATTACCTTCAAGATTGAAAATGAAAAGCCAGTCGATCCTGGTAATCCAGGGACACCAGATCCGGGCGTTACCACCGGAACCGTCACTATCGTCAATGTCGATCAGGATGGGAAGGTCATCAGTCAGACGCAACAATCTGGCAATGTTGGCGACGCCTTTACCATCAACGCCCAGAAGTTGCCGGGTTATCAATTGGTCGGTAACGACGCCGCAAGTGGCACCTACACCGCGGCAGGGCAGACCGTCACTTTCACCTATCAGGCTGTGAGCACGGGGGGCGATGGGGACCTTATTGATCCTGACACGCCAGTAGTTGATGACGCAGGTGATGCCGTGACTGGTGGGGATGCTGATCGGATTGCCCCTGGTAAGCAAGCTCAGAAGTCGACGAGCAAACGTGCTGAAGCGGTGAAGCTGAATGCAAAGGCCACAACGGCAACGACTCAGCGAGCTACTCAGCAACAGGTGGCTACGGATGCGGCGGCTACCTTGCCACAGACCGACGAGGCTACCATGTCACCGTGGGCTGGCTTAGCCCTACTACTCGGTGGGGCACTGACCGGTTTTGCCTTAAATCGCAAGCGGCGGCACTAGCTTTGGGCGGCAGTGTGATTAAAGACTTAGCTTTTTAAAGTATAGTTAGCCAACGGCTCCGACAACCAACGGTCGGGGCCGTTTTAGCTTGCCCACTATTAATACCAATGTAAAAAATGGTGATTTGGTCTCACAAAATTTCAAAAGAACCGTTAATTTTGTGAAACCATGCTGTATGGCTGGTTCGATGAACTAACAATCTGACGATAATATTATCTAGTTAAACTACATAAGAGTTAATTTGTTAAATTAAAAAATAATTTCAAAATAACGTTGAATGTTCCCCCGGAGAGGACGAAAATAGGGATGGAGTCTTATAGTGAAAGGTAGGGATTTTGTCGATATGGAAACGAAACGAACGCATTTTAAGATGTATAAAGACGGTCGTAAGTGGGTCTTCGCCTGCGCAGTGATGCTTGCCATTGGGGGTGGCGGCATGGTGACGGTCAACGCTTCGGCAACCGAGAGTAGCAGTAGCTCAGTCTCTTCTAGCATCGTGGGGTCTGCTGAGAGTAGCAGTAGTGGTGTCAGTGGTAATAGTAATAGTAATAGTAGTACTAATAGCGGCAGTAACAGTAGCAGCGAAAGCACGAGCATTAGTACTAGTGGCAACAGCACTAGCGATAATGGTGGGTCGAAGCAGAACCAGTCAGAAAGCACACGGGTCTCTACGGCTGAGACGACCACTGAGACTGATGGTCAACATCAGGGAGACAACAATGCTTCCGGGACCTCAAAGTCTAACAATAAGCCTACAAAGAAAGTAAGAACGTCTAAAAAGAATCTTTATAAAATGGCGCACAAGGCGAATGCAGCAGACATTAACAAACGCCTGATGACCTCTCAGGAGCGTCTTTCGACGGCTTTAGCTAATGCCAAACTACGTGAAAAGGTCAATGCTTTGGTTGAAAAGGCCCAAGACAAGTATCTGCCAGCTACGACCACGGCGCTTGAACCTTTGTCAGAAGCCGAAATTCAAGCCGGTGGCACCGTCTACGATGACTATCCAGATTTGGATAACCTGTTAGGAGTCTCTTCCGTCTTCCATATTTTTGCCCGAGAAGCTGAATTGAACGCCCATACCAACGGGAACGTTGCCGTTCAAAACCTGATTGGAAATGTGAACTTCGGGACGAATGTGATTGAAGAATTACTCGACAAGGATATTTCCTACATACAGAACTTTACCAATATTGCTGGTAGTTCCTTTGTTTCTAAAGGTAATACCCGTGAAAATAAAGTGGTCTTTGGGGAAGGTATCAACATTGATATCAGCAATCCCAACCGACCAATGGTCAACGGTGTCTACATCGATCACCTCTTGGCGGATGAAGTTTACCAAGACCAGAATGGCCAGACGTATATCGACTTTGATGCTGAATTTGCTAAGCTGAAGACGTTGAACGAATCCCTGGCAAATAAGGCTAGCGAGGTTAGCTATAGCAACGGTGACTTTGCGGATGAAAATAACCGGGTCATCGACATCAGTGATATGACGCCAAATGCCAACGGTCAAATCGTCATCAACCTGTCGCCAGATGTTTTGCAAAAGGATCGGCCACTGACCATCAAGGGCTTATCACCGGACGCTGATGGGAACACCGTGATCATTAACGTGGACACGGGTGGCCAGGCAGATTATGATATCAACTCGCAGATCAAGATCGTCTACAGCGATGGTAGTGACCGGAACAATCACGAAACAGAAGACTTTGGGGACAATCACTTGCTGTGGAACTTCTACGACAGCACCGCTAGTGACAAGCAGTACGGTGGTGAAATTAACGTCAATGCAGCATTCCAAGGCAGTATGTTGGCACCGTCCGCAACGATTGTCGCCAACCAAAACATTGATGGGAACATCATTGCCGACAAGGTCATCGTTAAGGCGGAAACTCACCGGTGGGATCTGCAAGGTAACGGCGATAACGAAGAGGAAGAATTTGAAAAGCCAATTCACCCCGGTATCGATGTGGAATTGCCAAACATTGAAGGACCAGACGTTGAGGAACCAAATACCGAAACGCCAGGAACTGAGGAACCTAACATTGTTGACCCCGATACCGAAGAACCTGGTGAAGAGGGCGAGGAAGGCGAAGAGGACCTGACCTATGAACATGAGCATCCAAACTACGCCGAGGATGAAGTGGTCGAGGACTACTGGGACGATTTGATTGCCGATGAAGCAGAGACACCAGCCGCTGCGCATGCGAGTGAAGAAGCTCTGTTACAGCGGGTCGACCAAGCCATTGTAGCGGCTAAGGCTCAAGGCAATGCACAACGAGTTGCTCAGCTTCAGGCACTGAAGAACCGAATCCTAGCCGACTTGGGTGGCTTGCCACAAACGGGTGAAGCCCAGAATAACTGGGCACCAGCCGTTGGGACAGCACTCTTAGCTAGTCTGTTGGGAACGTTGGGCGCCGTCATGATTAAGAAGCGTCGCGACTAAATTTAAGGATTAAAAAACGTCAATCAGCGTTCGCTGGTTGGCGTTTTTAGTCGTGATTAGGTTAAGTTTTAGAAGACCATTTTTAAGGCCATGAAGATGATCAGTACGCCCATAAAGGGCTTGAGGTAGGCGTTTAGCTTCTGCGGGTCCGCGTGCATCAGGAGGCGGGGCGCACAGAAGGCTCCCAGCATTGCGCCAATCATCAGACTAACACCGATGCTCCAGTTGACGTTGTTAGCCGACATGTGGAAGATCAGGCCAATCAGGGTCGTCCCAACTAACACGTAGGCCGAGGTAGCTGCGGCTGGGATCATATCGAGACCGAGAACCAGCAGGCCGGCAATGATTGGGCCACCACCGGATAGACCGGCAACGCCGACCATCAGGCCACTGAGCACGCCGTAACAGGCGGCTTGCAGGCCCTGATGGTGGACGGGCTTGCTCTGGCGATGACTGAACCGTTTGACTAGGATCTGGACTCCCAGTAAGAATAAGATAATGGCAACCAGCCAAGTGTACAGCTTGATTGGGATGTCGGGGGAAATCAGGGCACCCACGATAGTTGCCGGAATGGCCGCAATCAGCATTTGATTGCCGACCTTAAAATGGATCTGACCGGTGCGGTAATGCCCATAAGCGCCGACTAGGAGGGATGGAAACGCTGTGAACAGTGAGGTGGCCGCTGCCGAACCGGGAGCTAAATGAAAGACGGTCGTGAGCAGGCCAAGATAAATGGCTGCCCCACCGCCACCGGTTGAGATAACCAGTAGCCCAACTAAGAATCCTGTGATTAGTAAAATTAACCATGTCATAGCATGACGCATCTCCTTACCCGTTAAAGCAACTGCTTTCCAGTGTACAAGTCGGGTGAGATGACGTCAATTTATTCCGTTATGGCCAGGCTCCGATGGTGTGGGGACGGCCTTGGACGGTATCTCAGGTAAATTGGCGTGGCGCATGGTTAAAGCAATTGGGGATAGAAGCAAGAACTGGCATCGCGACGCAACATGATCTGTTGCGTTACGATGCCAGTTTTGATTTCGGTTGAAAGTTAGAATTTCACTGGGACGATGACGCCGTTGACGTAGCTAGCGGCATCGGAACATAGGAACAGTGCCGTTTGGGCGATCTTGTTACCGCTAGGTGTGGTAGGAACCGTGATGCCCAGTGGGGATTCGGCGTCTTTACTGCCGGGAGCGATGGCGTTGGTTCGAATCCCAGCGTTTTGATACATGAAGGCCGTATTCTTTGTCAGGCCGACTACCGCGTGCTTGGAGGCAGCGTAGGCCGCACTGGCCCGGTCGCTGGTATCGCCTTCAACCGCGGCAATGTTGAGGATGACCCCGGCGTCTTGGGCGGTGAATCGCTTGAGGGCTTCACGCGTGGCCAACATCACGCTGGTCGTGTTGACCGTCATGACTCTGTCCCACAGCTCGTTGGTCAGCGTATCAGCGGGTGCTAATTTATCGAGCATCCCGGCGTTATTGACCAAGATATCGAGGTGGCCAAATTGGTCAACGGCGCGCTGGACCATGGCCGTAACATCAGCGTCTTTGGTGACGTCGGTGACCGCTGCGATGGCAGTTCCGCCAGCGGAATTGATGCCGTCGACCACAGCATTCAGCGCTTCGGCGTTACTGTCGGCAGCGACGACCTGGGCACCTTGTTTGGCAAATAACTCGGCAATGGCTTGGCCCTTACCAGAACCGGCACCAGTGACGATTGCAACTTTATTAGCTAATTGTTGAACCACGTTACTCACTCCTCATCGAAACTATTTTTAGGTTAATGTATCTTAACTTTATTATAGTCGTTTGTGGCGAATAAGCAGTGCAATTTGTCAAAATCTGAGGCGAGTTGATGGACGAGGAGAGGTTTTGATGTTATCTTTAAAGTAACAACTAGTCTAAAGGAGTCCTTCATGATGAAATATGTCGTTACAGGTGCCGCCGGTCACTTGGGTACCCAAATTGTTAAAGCCTTAGCCCAATTAGTTGCGCCACAGCAGATGACGCTCGGTGTTCATACGCCGGCAAAAGCCGCAACGTTTGCGGCCCAGGGGATGACGGTCCTGCCGTTGGATTATCGCGATTCCGATACGGTGGCCACCGTCTTGGATGCTGCCGATGTGGCTATTTATGTTCCTAGCAAGAGTCACGACAGTTTTAGCCGCGTGACGGAATTTGAAAACGTAGTTGCGGCGGCTGAAAAGGCACGGGTGGGGCATTTGATCGTGATGGGCTTCATTGCCGATCAGACGAACAATCCGTTTGACCTCTCTGCATTTTACGGCTATGTCCCGCGCAGGTTGGCAGGCACGAACTTGAGTTACACTATTTTACGCAATGCGCTATACGCCGATCCATTGGTACCTTACTTGCCGGAATTGATCGAACGCCATAATGTTATTTATCCCATGGGGGATGCGTCACTGAGCTTCATCAGTTTGGCCGATAGTGCAGCTGCCTTCGCCAAGGTGGCTGTTACCCCAGCGCTGTGGCGACAACCCATGTACACACTGACCCAGGAGCGTTCATACACGATGCCAGCGCTCGCCAAGGTCCTCAGCAACGTTTCGGATGAAACGATTGGCTATGCGCCGGTCACACTCAGTGAGTTTGCGGCGCTGTACAACGAAGGTGGCGAAGGTCACATGTTGGCTTCCATGTACGATGCCGGAGGGCGTGGCCTGTTGGCGACGGTGACCGATGATTACCGTCAAATTATGGGCCAACCCGCACAGAGCCTACCAGACTTCTTAACGACGGCTTTGGCGGTGGAGAAGTAATCAAGGAGGTCGTGAACCATGCGGTATTCCCATAAACTTAGTGATGCCGTGCATATTCTGGCGTATGTTGAAATCTATCACGACGATGATTTATCCAGCATGGCGATCGCTCAGAGTGTTGAATCCAATCCAGGACTGGTCCGGCGTTTGATGGCTGCGTTACGAGCGGCGGGCTTACTTGCGACGCAACGGGGAACGGCCGCGCCGGAAATTACGCGTGATCCAGCGGATATTTCACTCTTGGATATTTATCGAGCGGTCGAAACGAATGATCATCTCTTGCACATCGATGATAAGACCAATCCACAGTGTATCGTGGGTGGCAATATCCAGGAAACATTGCGCGAGGCCTATGCGACGGTGCAGACAGCGGCTGAAACTCAGATGGCCACCATTACACTAGCTAGCCTGATTGCGGATATTCGGCAGCGGGAACAGCAGAGAACGCAATCTTAGTTTACTTTGAGAGTAACAGTTTTGCTGACGGATAGCGAGACTAACCGTATCTAGTGGGTCAGCTGTTTCAAAGCGCGATGATTAGTGAATTGAATAGATCACAAAAACTCCCATGCTGGCGAAATTACCGGCATGGGAGTTTTGGAATTGCTGAAAGCTTACTTTAAATCGTCTTGATCGAAGAAGGCGTCAACCACGCGTTGGGTGGCGTGCCCATCTTCCCAAACGTTGAATCGCTGACTGAAGGTCTGGTAGGCCGCCGCATAGTCGCGAGTGACCTGTGGCAGGTTATGCAGCGCCGCCAAGACATCGTCGTTGGTCTTCAACAGGGGACCGGGTAAATCTTTTTCCATATCGAGATAAAAGCCTCGTAGGACGCTCCCGTACTTCTCGTAATCGTAAACGAAGTAGAGAATGGGGCGCTTCAGGATGGCATAATCGAAGAACACGCTGGAGTAGTCAGTAATCAGGACATCTGAAATCAAGTAGAGTTCGGCGATGTCGTCGTAACTAGATTCGTTGTACACGAAGTCACCAAAACCAGTCGTATCCAAGTGTTCCGTGATGAAGTAGTGGGTCCGTAAGACCAGTACGTACTCATCACACAGTTCACGACGCAGACGGTTGATGTCGAGCTTCAAGGTAAACTTGTAATCACCGACACCGTAGTAATCGTCGTCACGCCAAGTTGGTGCGTAAAGGATGATCTTCTTATCCTGTGGAATGCCTAACTGTTCCTTGATCTGCCGGGCCCGGGCGTCGCGGTCCGGGGCACTCAGAATATCGTTACGTGGATAGCCGGACTTCAGCATCTTTTCGACCGGATACATGAAGGCGTGCTCGAAAACATCCACGGAGAACTGATTGGCCGTGACCAGATAGTCCCATTGACGAGACTGCTGGAAGAAAATCTGCTTGTAGAGCGGATTGGCACTGGCCACGTTATCCATATCAAAGACTAAGTGCTTTAGTGGCGTCCCATGCCAAGTCGCCAGAAACTTGGTGCTGGGTCGTTTGACGAACCACTTGGGTTGGCGCATGTTGATGACCTGGAACTTAGCGGTAGCCAAGTAATACATGTACCGCCAGCCGAATCGTTTTACCACGATTGTGTTGGGGCGCTTATCCGGCATACCGGTCACACCGGGATTGGAAATCCAAACGTGTTTGAACTGACCAGGATAGTTGGCTTGCAGGTAGTTATAAACAGCCTTGGGACTGTCTGAGAAGTTTCGACCCAGGAAGGATTCGTAGAGAATCGTTTTGGGCTTAATTGGGAGCTTGGTGAACCACCACATGTAGGAGAGGCGCGTGATACCGCGTCCACGATGCTTGATCACACGGCCCAACTGGCGTAAATGTACGATACGGTTGATGGCGTGATGTGGGTAGACCGGTTGACGCCGAATCTTGTTGAGAATGTGACGACTCAACATTGAAATTTCACCAAGCGCTTCCGCATCGACCAGTTGTAGAAAATCATGAAGCTGTGTAATCAGCTGTGGAACGTTAGAGATAGTCGACGTGTCATCGTCATCGACCGTGGCCCCGGTAGCTAAAGCCATGTATAGGTACCGGTGAATTCGGTTCAGACAATAGCGACTAAAAGCCAGATGGAGGCCTTCGTCGCTGATGTTTGCCAAGCTGGTGTGCCAAGCCGCCAGTCGTTGTTGCCAGCGGTCAGGTGCTTCAAGTTGGTGAACAGAAGGCTGGTTGATCGGATCGTTGTGCTTTACCCGGATGTAGGTTGGGTCGGCCAAGCGAAGATAGCTGCTAGTCCGGGCCATAACTTGCGTCAGGAAAGCATAGTCTGGGTAAAGGGCATTGGAAGTGTCGAACACTAATTGATTATCTTGAACCAAGCGGCGGTCGATCACCTTTCCAGTGATTTTCAGTTGGCGGTTGAATTGGGCCCACCGGTCATCACCGGTGCAGCGAACGTACTTGTGCTGTAGCCAATTAGCAGCGACTGGTGCCAGCTGTTGATCAGACGAAAGTTGGTTAAGCATCGCCTCATTCAGATTAACGGCGCGATTCTTGAGCTGCCGCCGCTTAGGACCGCCCCATTTAGGAAGACTGTCCGCGATGGGTGCCTGTTCTTGACTCGCCACGAAGGACGTATGAGGTTCATAAGTTGGGTATTGATACAGGTCAGCCAGCGTGTCGGCAGAGAGTGGTTGGATAGCTGAAACTTCAGCTAAAGCGTTAGCTGTCAGGTAGTCATCGCTATCGACAAAGACCAACCAGTCACCGACTGCAGTGGCCATGGCGGCATTGCGTGCAGCGCCAAGAGTCGAGCCATCAAAGCTGACTTGATGTACAGCAAAGGGCAGCTGCCAGTCGGGGGTGGTTAAATCGAGTGGTGTATTTAGGGCAATTAGCCATTCGAAATCATGCGTGGTTTGATTGACCAGGTTTTGGCGAAGTTCTAGTAACTGAGATAGCTCTGCAGGTTGGCAGGGCGTGATTATGCTAAATTTCATGGGGGCCTCCTAGTAGAACAACTGATGTGCCAGACGAGGCGATATCAGTTGTAAAAGTCCAAGGCGAGACCAACGATGGGTAGGCCCAATAATCAGTTGTTTGATACGTGTCATTAGGGTTGTGTGTGCTTGCTTGGATAGTTGTTTACGACTGGCTGTCGTTAGCAAGAAATTAAGCTGGTGTTGTACGTAGTCCGTGTATGCAGGTTGCCACATAACATCCAGTTGGGCTGTGTCAACCTGTGTCAGTTCATCAAGCCAAGCGATAGGCGTAGCTTCAGCCCACATTGAGCGTTGAATTGTTGGGACGTGGAGACGCACGATATCCGTACCTTGACGCAAGACGGCAAAAGCTTGGGCAGCTGATACGAGTGGCAAAGTTGGTGTCAACAGTTCAGTTGGTAATAGAATGCCCGTTGGCCGGATGCGTTGGGTCATTTGCCGAATGTTCTGCAGGTTCGTCTGAACGCTGTAACTTTGAAGGCTCCAGAGGGTGAGGAGCCGTTCATCTGGGTCGTCGATGCTGGCCGTGGCGACTTGCCGGTAGGTTTGTTGCAGACCGGATTCTTGATGATCAGCAACGTACGCCATGATCTGGGCATCCAAGTCCTCTGATGAATCAAAAGCCGCCAGACTAATTGGGCTGCCAGTGTGTTTTGCCATGACTTGCGCCCACTGGTGAAGGGCACCTGGAAGGACGTGGTCAGTTTCTCTTAAATTAATGAGATAGTTGTGAGGTGTTAAAGTCGGTTGCAATTGATTGACCGTTAACCCCCAGGCAACAACTTGGTCTTGTTGTTCGGGTGTGAGGGCCTGATCTGCTGGTAATTGCAGATTAAAAGAGGCGTCCGCAAAGTGTTGACTGGTCAACTCCCCTACGAGTGTGCTTAAGCACGCCCAGTCTAACTGGTTTTGCGGCACAATATTAACAAATACGTGCATTATTTTTCCCTTCTCCGATGAGGTATGTAGCTAATTATGAAAACGTGACAAAGCTATAACGTTCCTATTATACGGAGTTTAGCAGGCCAATGCACCAACTATTTTGAAACGGGGAAAAACTTTAATAAAATCGTGGATTAAGGGAGAAATCAATTTGTTGGAGGAAAATTTCGATGGCGATATAGATACGCAAGTAGCCACCCGTAGAGCAATCGATTTGGCCTTACGGGTGGCTACTAAATTAGTAGAAGTGGTCTGCGTTTTCTGACTGAGTGCTTAGTTTTACTAAAGAGGGGTTGCTTGATGATTAGTGATGCCCCAATAATCACCAATCACTAGCCGACTGTAAAGCCGGCACCGTGACCACCATAATTGGTAAACTTCCCATTGTGTTCATGAATACCCCAGAGGACGTAGGTTCGGTTACCGACTTGTTTGACTTTTTCCTTCATAAACGAAACGTAGTTACCATCAACGTAGGAGCCGTAGACGATGTTTGCGGACTGCCTTTGGCGCTTTAGCTTTTTTAACTTAGTCGCGTATTTTTTATGTAGTTTGTTGATCTTACGAGTCAGCGTCTTGGCCTGCTTTGCAGAATAGACGGTGCCTTTTTCTTGGGCAACGGTCTTTTTCAAACGGTTAAGGAGTTTGATTTTGTGCTGGAGGACATCCTTCCAGGCGATAGAGAGACCCTTCGCGTTTAGGGTCGCCGCTTTGAGTGCTTTCTGGTTTTTCTTAATGAAGGTTTTTCTTTCAGTTCGCAGGGCTTGTTTACCGGATATTTTAGAGGCAGAGATGTTAGTTGCCGGTAAGATCACCGTGGTAGCTAGGATGATGACGGTCAGAAATAACCCAATGATATGGCGAGGGTTGCCAACTTTTGGACGTTTCATGGAATTCTCCTCTCACTTGGCTGGACGGGGCGATATTTAAGGCAAGCGGCATGTTGCGAATAATAGAATAGTAACCAATCTTTATCAGAATTGTAGTACAAAAATAATCATGTAAATATGAATCTATTGGTAAAGACCGCTATTCTTGATCGAGATAACCTGTTAAGGGTATTGGATTAGCTAAACCATAGCATTCGCTGAGACGCCTGACAAGCATTATCTTCGCGAGAAATCGGGATGGCTGAGTGGTCTAAACAGGGTTAGTAGGCCCAATATGGTCAAGCTGTTGGTAACTGAAATTGGTCTGACTTTTCGTATAATTATCTTTGTTCACAGTCAGAACTGATTGCCTTGGTTAGCAAGCCACACCTTGAAGCGTCGCGTTAAAAATAGCCGGCCTCCCTAACGACAATTAGGAGAGCTGGCTATTGGCTAGTTGATGGTCAGAGCCTAAACGTCGTCACGACTGAGCAGGGTAATGGCCTCGCCGTTACTTTGTCGCCGGTCGATATTATCCTCGCCCCAGACGCAGAGTTCATGCAAGATTCCCGACAGTGACTGGCCGTAATCGGTTAGGCTGTAGTCAACACGCGGTGGGACCTGCTGATAGACGTGGCGGGAGACGATGTTGGCAGCCTCCAATTCGCGGAGTTGTTGGGTCAACATCTTTTGAGAAATTTGCGGAATAGCGCGAGCAAGCTCACCGGTCCGCATGGTTTGGTGACGTAGGTGACAGAGAATGATCGATTTCCATTTGCCACCGATGATCTCCATGGTGGCTTCGACACCAATGTGATAAGTTTTTGTGGGCATGAAACGGCCTCCTGACTGATAGTTACCTTTTGGTGGGTAGGGCACTTTAAAGTGGGTTCTTGTACTTGAGTTCTCAGTCAGTATAATCAATATTTATCGAGTTCGCAATTCAAGGAGGTCATTATGACAAAAAAACTTTCACCAACATTTACACTACTTGCACTGGCCGTTAGTGCCTTTGCAATTGGATCAACTGAATTTATTAGTGTGGGGCTGATTCCCCTATTGATTCAAAGCTTCCATGTGAGCCTAGCTCAAGCGGGGTTGACGGTCTCAGTCTACGCTTTGGGTATCATGGTCGGCGCCCCTGTCATGACACTGCTGACTGGGCAAATCAACCGACACACACTGATGGTGGTGATCATGCTGCTATTTATTTCGGGTAACTTGGTTGCTGCCTTTGCCCCAACTTTCGTGATTCTTTTAGCCGGGCGAGTTATTGCCGCTTTGGCCCATGGTATCTTCATGACGGTGGCGTCCGTGATTGCTGCTGATGTGGTGGCGCCTTCCAAACGGGCATCAGCAATCGCTGTGATGTTTACGGGACTGACGGTGGCTACGGTTACTGGGGTGCCTCTGGGAACCATGATTGGGCAATTAGGCGGTTGGCGCTGGTCATTTATTTTTATCAGTGTTATTGGCGTAATCGGTTTGATTGCCGATTACATTCTGGTTCCGCGGAATCTGCCACTGCCCAGCAAGGCAACAGCGCGCGGCATCTTACGTGTTTTGGGAAACCCACAACTCTTAGTGGCCTTATTGGTGACCGCGTTGGGTTACGGGGGAACCTTTGTGGCTTACACCTACCTATCTCCGTTGCTGGAACAACAAATGGGCTGGTCTAGCAGTGCCGTCGTGGTTATTCTGGTCGTCTACGGTTTGATGGTTGCTGTCGGGAACACGTTGGGCGGTCGCTGGGCGAATGCCAAGCCACTGGCAGCTTTATTGAAAATGTTTATCGGCCTTTTCGCCACGTTATTGGTTTTAACGGTAACCGCGAACAGCCAGTGGTTAGGCTTGCTGACGGTCTTAGTAATGGGGTTCTTCGCCTTCATGAACGTGCCTGGTCTACAGTTGTACATTGTTCAGCTGGCAGAAAAGTATACGCCAGCTGATATCACGATGGCCTCAGCCCTGAACATCTCGGCCTTTAACGTTGGGATTGCGCTGGGTTCCGGTATCGGTGGCCAGGTGACGAGTCGCTTTGGCCTGGGCTGGACGCCATTATTTGGGGCGTTGATGGTTGCGTTGAGTATCGCATTAACGGTCGGCTTGATCCGGCTAGCACGGCCCTCTAAGGTCCTGATCAATAAATTTAATCATAACTAGTCAAATGGTACGGCAGGGAGGTAAAACTCGCTGCCGTTTTATTTTGCGTTAAATGCAATCGCTAACACAAAAATACCAATACTTAATTATTTATATCGGGAGTTTTATATGCCGTTAACGGGTTTTCTCCGGTATAATTTGACCTTAATGAGGACAGACTAGGGGGAGCATAGTGAAAAGGTTTTTGTTCATATTTTTTGTGATCGGAATAATGGTTAGTATCTGGCATGGTCGGGAGGTACAGGCAGCGAGTGTGAATGCTGATTTAGCACATGCGATTGCAACGGCACCGACGGGAATGCCGCTGGATCAAGCATTTACAACCGATATTATTGGATCATCAACGAAGCTACTGGATTCGACGACCGTTCCAAAATCAATCGCGCAGATTACGCCGGAAGAACCCAATCAGGTTGGGGCTATTTGGTCGCGGAAGAGCGCTGGCAATCAGCGAAACCAGTTTAATTTGACCCAGAAAATGGAGATGGGGTTTTGGTTATACTTCGGTGATCGTGGTGAGGCAGCTGGTGAAGGCATGGCATTTGTTGTGCAGAATTCAGCGCAGGGGGATCATGCCTTGGCGGGTAGTGGCCAATCGTTGGGGGTCTGGGGACACGTGACGAGTAACCAAAAGGGATTAGCGCAACAAATTGCGCAGACCGCTATTCAGAACAGTTGGGCGCTGGAGTTTGATACGCACGTTGATGCCGATATACACGAATTGGCGGGCTACTTTGATGGGGCTCAGGCAACACGTAAGACACCACATATCGCCTACGCCTCACCAGCGGATCCGAGCTATTATTTGTGGACACCAGAATTGACAAATGGTTCTTTGGCCGACAACTATGTGCTGCGTCACTATCACGCAAATCCGCTACATCATGGGGCGGATGGGACCTGGCACCATTTGACGATGTCTTGGGATCCAAACTCGCGGTACTTAACTTATTACTATGATGATCGGGACCCAGCGACGAATGCCGAACGAGAAATTTTTGACTCCGATACGTTTCGTGTGAAGTCTGAAGATGTGGCAACGGGAAGTGATCAAGATAAGGCCTATTGGGGGATCACTGGGGCAACGGGTCCCAATAATCAGGCGAATAATCTAGTGATGATCGACCACGCTTCGTCCTTGGGAAAGGTCACGGCCAACGTACATCTCGATGATGAGACGATGAAGCAGTCAGTCACAGCAGAGACTACGGTGGCTGCTGGTGATCAGCTGACGTATCGCTATGAATTTGATTACCAACCGACTGATGACGAGCAGGAACTCCAGCCACTAACGATGACCATGCCGGTGCCGGAGGGATTGGACGTAACTGGTGGCCAAATCAGCTACAGCGATCAAAAGACTGAGAAAATTGCCAAGCCACAAGGTAAGCAGATCCAAGTGAAATGGTCGCAAGGATTGTCAAAACAGCGACATCACGCAACCGTCAGAGTGACGGGGAAGGCCTTACCAACCCGGCAACCAGTGACCCGTCCGGCAGCGGTTGCCCAGTTCTATGGGGGCAACTATCAGACCACGTTAACCGCGCCAGCCTACAAGGTTGCAGGTGGCTTGTACTTAAAACTGACTAATCTTGGGGATGATATGTACCTGGTGAAACGCGATGGGACGACAACGGTGAAGGTCCGTCTCCAGAATGGCGACATCCCCTTGGAGCCAGCTACAGTCGATCAGTATCCACTTCAACTCAAGCTAAACGGAAAGGCCCACGCCTTAACGGAGTTTGCGGGTGGGTTAGTGGCTGATGAAGTACCGGGAACGTATCAGATTCGGATTCCGGCCAGCCGACTGCAGGAGGGTGAAAATGACTTACGTTTACAAGCTGTGGGTCATCAGTCGACTTCGAATGAAGTTGCCATTTCACTAGTTCGCTCGCCAGGGACTTTGAGTTTTGAACATGTACCCCAAGCTGCCTCATTTGAAGCCCATGCTTTAGATGGCCGGCGGCAATTGTTGAAGCGCCATGATGATTGGCAACTCGGCGTTCGTGATGAGCGTGGTCCAGAAAAGAACTGGCGATTGCAGGTAAAAGTGACTAATGAATTTATGACGATGACGGGGCAGAAGTTGCGTGGCCGGCCGTTATTAATGACGGCTAAGGGCTATCAGCCATTGGACCAGAATGACGTAACGGTTGCTGAGAAGCCTAATCGGACCCAAGACAAAGTGTTTTGGGTAGATCGGACTTGGACGGCGGACACGGGAATTCTACTCGAGGTCGCTGCAGATGCGATAGGCGGTGATTATTCTGGAACCTTGCAGTGGTCGCTTGAAGATGTACCAGACTTGAATAATGGTTAGGTTGAATTTGAACACAGAAATAGTCACGCCACGAAACCATTGTGGAAAAAATGAAAATAGTCAATTTTAAACGGCCATCCTTCGAAAAATAGGCCACCCTAAACAGCGGGGAAAGCCTATCAATTCAGCACTTTTGATTGCGTACAATTATATTTTGCACAATTCTTTATGAAAACAACTTAATTTTGCGGTTAAACGGCCATTTCTCCTGTATACTCCCTAAGCGAGTGTTAATTCGATAGAGATTACGGGAGGAAATACACATGCGCCGATTATTAATCATTATTATAACATGCCTGGGAGTTGGCTTGCTAAGTGAACGGCAGGCCCAGGCTGCCGGAGTCGCTTTAGATGAAGATATGCAAGCAGCGGTTAAGACCGCACCGAATGGAATGACCTTGTCGTCACTGTTTGATGCAAAAGATGTGCAAGATTCAGCTACCCAGTTAGTGGACGGGACGTTTACGAAGGAATCAATCGCCCAGATCACCAATGATAACATTAGCCCACAAGCGGAACAGGTGGGGGCACTTTGGTCGCAGAGACTCGGTAAAACCGAGGCCAAGGTCAATCTGATGCACGATACAAGTTGGTCGTTTTGGCTTTACTTTGGGAACAAGGCAGCTAAACAGAGTTCTGGGATAGCCTTTGTTTTACAAAATGATGGGAGAAATACTCAGGCGATTGCCAGGTCTGGTAAGGGCCAATCACTGGGAGTCTGGGCTGGCGATACCAATTCGCGAGCATCGGCGTCGGATTTGGCCACAACGGCGATTCAGCACAGTTGGGCGTTGGAGTTTGACACCACGGTTAATAAGACGTCCAGTCCGGGGGCGGGGAATTACTACGATGCGGAGGGCATTCCGAGTCAAGGCCCGCATATTGCGAGTGGCTACCCAGCAGATGCGTCTATGTATAAGCAGTATGGACAGCGAAACAAACATTACTTTGCCTTGAAGCATCAGCAACCTAAGCTGATGACAAATCCAGCCGATGGTCATTGGCGTCACGTGACGATTGATTGGAAAGTCGCAAGTAGTCAGCTAACCTATGCTTTCAATGATCAGAATCCTAAGACGCGGCAATCGGTGACGCCAGAAGTACAGGATACCGTTACAATTGATCGTAAGAAGCTCTCGGCTGACGGGAAGACGCCCGCCGACAAGGTGACTTGGGGAATTACAGGGGCTACCGGTAAGTTTAATAGTGCCAATCAACTGATCGTCCTTGATCAGACGCCGCGTCAGCTTCATTTCTCGACGTTGGCGGAGACGAACATCATGCAACATATGTCAATCAAACGAAAGATTAAAGAAGGAGACACGGTCACACCGGGGGAAACGTTGCGCTACGTCCTGCATGCGACGGCTAACAATCCGACGCAAGTGGGAACCCTGACCACGGCAACAGCATTGTTACCAGCGACATCCGCAGTCAAACGGGTGCGGGGGCACTTCACGAATGATGGGGTTCATGCCCTTCATACGTTAAACAGCGAGGAACTATTGGCAGATCGCGTGGATGCCCGAATTGCGAGCCGGGCCTTTTCTGTGGCGAATCCGGCATTAGCCTTCTGGTTGAAGACGGAAATCCAGCCGGTGGATCACGATGTTTATGTGCCACCGCGTAAACTCATCTTTTCCGGGGTGGATCATTACGTTGAAGTGCAGTCGGCGGGATATACCGTGCAACGAAAACTTAATTTAAAACTGGAGTGCTTAGATGATAAAGCACTGAGTGTGGAGAAGGGGGAAGACGCAACGGTCCACGCCCGGCTTTCCAACGCGGGTCAAGATGTTAATGCCGACATTGTGGCAGATACCAAGGTTCGAGTTGATGTCGGTGGACTGACCTTCAATCTGAACCAGCTCAAGGGGACTTGGGAAGGAACGTCTGGAAAATTCCGGTTCAAGGTGCCTAGTCGATTATTGAAGCCGGGTAAAAATAATGTTTCGGTTCAAGCAACGAACCGTAAAGATGCGGCTGAACCTTTGAAAATTGCAATTAACCAACGCTCAGGGGACTTGGCGTTTGACACGATGCCTTGTAACTGTAACTTTAAGGGAGAGCTGAACGGGAGACACCAGATGATTGGTCGAGACAAGGATTGGCAGTTACGGGTGCGTGATGGCCGAGGAGCCGGGAGCTCGTGGAAGCTCCAGCTGAACGTTAGCAAGAAGTTCACCACCACGGATGGTCGCGAATTGAGTGGAGACGTCGTTTACCGCAATAGGAAGGCCCGTCAAAAGCTGACTATCGGGGACAAGCCGACAGTGATTGAAGAACAAACGACTAAGGAAGACGATGAGTGTGTTGACGTTGCTCAAAAATGGAAAGATAACGATGGTGTGTTAATTGAAGTCAATGGAGATGCAGTTGCCGGTGATTATAGCGGTGAACTGCTGTGGCAACTGACGGACGCACCATAAAGAAACAAGCCTAGGCAGTGTGTGTCTAGGCTTGTTCCGGTTTTAAGACTTTTTCGAGTTCGGCGACGAGGTACTTGGCCTCATTGTCGTCATCCCAATCTCGGTTGGGGAAGAGCACGTACCGGTCGAGAATGTAGCCGGCAACGACGGATGCAATGTAGCGAAAAATCATGGTAAATGGCCAGTCAATAATCAAGTTGTGTTTTTGCAACTTGGTCACCGTCCCTTCAAAGGAAACGATGAATTGGTCGCGGGCAACATCGATGAATTCCTGACGCAGATCCTCGTTGTAGAGTAGTTCGCTGAAGAAGACTTTAATCGCATCCTGGTTGGCCTCGGCGAATTCCATGCGGTTCTGGACGAAGATAATCAGAAAGTCATGGAGATTCGTAAAGGGCTTGCTCAACGTATCCTTCTTCAATTCGGCAGCAACATCGGGGATGATTTGGAAGATGACGGGTTCCAGGGCCACTCGCAGAATGTTGGCCTTGGACTTGAAGTGTTTGAACATGGTGCCCTCGGATTGGTGGGCAGCAACTGCAATTTGATGAGTACTGGTATTGGCATACCCTTGCTTGGCAAAGAGTTGAATGCTCGCAATCAGCACGTCCTTTTGCTTCTGCGTAAGTTCCTTTGTCGCTTGAATAGTGGCGGGAAACTGATCCAATATTTTATTAACAGACATGGCACGACCACCTTTTTGGATTTGAAATTTACTGATACACCGGCCGCGGTCATCAGTAAGGTTATTGGTTAGGATGGGGTTCCTTTTCATCTTACCAGCTTAGTCGGAAAATACCAATTATGGGATTAGGGAAGCCCTGGTAACAATCGCCAAATCTTTACGGGGTATTAAAAATCGGGGATGCTCGCAGTCATCCCCGGTTTTTAAGTAAAGAGCTTTATTTAAATTAATGTGCCTGTGCAACAGTCTTCTTGTAAGCAAAGTAGAACTGTGTGATTGCCAAGATAACGTTGACCCAGTTAACTGCAATGAACCAGCCTGTCAGACCAGCAACGCCAGCGGCACCGTAGAATACCCAGAAGCCGGCAATAATAGCAACCACGTTGATCCAGCCGAACCACTTCATTAATTCCCGGTTTGTCGTCGCGGTGCAGGTCCAAATTCCGTTGATAACTAACCAAATAGCAAGAATCCAAAATGTTGTGGTAAACATGATAAAATCCCCTTTCTAGTTATCGAGCGAGTAATCACTCGCCCTTGATTACAACTACAGTTTAACACCATCTAAAAAAAGTACAACCCCTTTAGTAAAAAAGTTTGCGACAAATCTGAAACCGCTTTCCAGAACGCCTGGTGGGGCAATCTTTACCGGCTGCCGGAAAAGCAAAAAACGCCCAGAAAGTTTTCTGAGCGTTTCGCAAATTGTTGCTTGTTGTTAGGTTTAAGGTAAGTCGTTCCCAGCAGCCAGGTAGATATCGTACCATTCCTGCTTAGTCAGTGTAACGTCGGCACCGGCCGCACTGTCCGTGATGTGGGCGGGATTCATCGTTCCCAGCAAGACTTGGATGTTAGCGGGGTGGCGAAGAATCCAAGCCACGGCAATCCCGTTCTTGGAAACACCATACTTGTCAGCTAACTTTTGTAAAACCTTATTTAACTCGGCGTACTTCGGATCATTGATGAACATTCCCGCAAATAGGCCGTATTGGAATGGCGACCAGGCTTGAATGGTGATGTGATTCCGCCGGGCAAACTCGATCATTCCAAAGTCGTTATGTGTTGGAACGTCGCCCATGTTGACGTGGAGGCCTTCCGTAATCATACCGGCGTGAGCTGCGCTGAATTGCAGTTGGTTGAACATCAACTTTTGGTCAACGGCGTCTTGCACCATCAGGTATTGTTGCACGTTGAAGTTGGAAACCCCAAAGTGACGAACTTTGCCTTCACGTTGCAGGGTGTTGAAGGCATCAGCAATTTCGTCCGGTTCCATCAGTGGGTCTGGCCGGTGAAGGAGGAAGGCATCCAGGTAGTCGATTCCCATCCGGGAAAGAATCCCATCGACGGCGTCAATCAGATGTTGCTTGCCGTAATCGTAGCGTTGACCAAAGACCAAGTCATCGTGGCTCCGGTTAGGGTCGAGCACAATGCCACCCTTGGATTGGATGTAAAAGTCATCACGTGAGAGACCGGAGGCTTTGAGGGCATCGCCAAAGATTCTTTCAGAATTACCGTTGACGTAAATATCAGCAGAGTCAATGTAATTAATGCCAGCTTCGTGGGCCGCTTGCAGAGACTTGACGGCATCGTCCTTACTCAGAACGCCCATCCGCATGATCCCTAAAGCGACGGCGGAGGCTTGCCAGTTACTGCCACCTAATTGCAGTTGTTTCATCAGAAGAACTCCCTTATTTTCAGATTTGGAACTTACAATTTTAATTGTACAACGAAAGTGGGGAAAGGTCGCGCGAGATGTTTGGTCGTCAGCGATTACTGGGTTGGGTACTGGTGAATTTTTCTGGCGCTGGTAAGGCCCGCTAAGGCATTGACGTGCTGGGCAGTTAACGGACCTAACTGCGAAGAAGTTATCTGGGGAGATAAAAATAATGATTGACAATTCCAGCTCAACCGTTATAGTTAATTACACAAGTAACTAACCAATAGACTAAAGAGTGGGGGATTTTAAAAATGACAACAAATACTGTGGTTAACGTCCACAATCTAGAAAAGACTTACGGTAAGGCTAACGAACGTCAATACAAGGCGTTAAAGGGGTTAGACTTTACGGTTGAAGCCGGCGAATTTGTCGGTATCATGGGTGCTTCCGGTTCGGGGAAGACTACGCTACTGAACATGTTGTCAACGCTGGATGTGCCTACCAAGGGTGATGTCGTGGTCAATGGTCACGATGTCACGAAGATGCGAGGCAACCAACTCGCTGATTTTCGGGCGCAAGAAGTTGGCTTTATTTTCCAAGACTTTAACTTATTAGAGAGTTTGACGGCCGAAGAGAATATCGGCCTGCCACTGGCTCTGAAGGGGACACCATCTCGGGTGATGGACCAGGCCATCCATGAGGTTGCCACAACGCTGTCGATTGCTGATCTTTTACAGAAGTATCCGGCCGAGTTATCCGGAGGCCAAAAGCAACGGGTCGCTGCCGCCCGGGCCATCGTCCACCACCCCTCAATCCTAATGGGTGACGAACCGACTGGGGCATTGGATTCCACGAGTGCCCGGGAGTTACTCGACCTGCTGACGACGATTAATCAGAAACAGCACATGTCCGTGTTACTGGTGACCCATGATCCGTTCTCTGCCAGCTTCTGTCAACGCATCCTGTTTATCAAGGATGGTCAGATTGGTTCCGAGATCAAGCGTGGCGAACAAGACCGGAGTGCCTTTTACCAGCAGATCTTAAATGAGCTGGGGACGTTTAACGAGTAGGGGGAAGTCAATAATGTTAGGAAAATTAGCACTGGCCGGAATCAAGAACCGGCGACGAGACTACCTCGTCTTATTGGCGGGACTGACCATGTCGGCCGCCATCTTCTATATGTTTGCCAACCTGGCGACCAACCGGGCCTTTCTGAAGGCCAACGCGATGGTCAATCAGGCTAGCATCATCTTCGGTTTTGGCGCGGTTCTGCTGATTCTGATCACCATCGTCTATATCATGTACGCCAACAGTTTCCTATTGAGTATGCGTCAACACGACTACGGTCTGTTTATGATGCTCGGAGCCACTCGGAAGCGTATCGGGGAATTAGTCTTCCTAGAGACGCTGATCCTAGGGGCCGTCGCGACCGCCATTGGAATTGTACTGGGGTTACTGATTAGCCAGTTCTTAGTAGGGCTCTTGTTGGATATGCTGGGGCTACATCTTGCCCACCTATCCGCATTCTACTTACCGGCAATTATCACAACGGCGGTTCTTTACGTGGGCCTCTTCATTTTAGCCTCACTGTTTAACATGGTACGGCTGACCCGGACCACCGTGTTGAAATTACTTCACACGGATGAACAAGCCAACCAACCTAAAATTCATCCCTTCCGGCAGATGGTCGCCGCAGTCTTGGGCGTGGCCTTTCTGGGGATCGGTTACTGGGCACTGGCAGCCATTAAGACGCTACAGATGACGGCGATTCCGGTCGCCCTGGTCACCATTACAATCGGGACTTACCTGCTGTTCCGTGCGACCTTGCTGGTCATTATTCAGGGGTTACGCCGAACCAAGTGGGCCAAGCGGCATTTAAACGGCTTCCTCCTAGGCCAGCTGAACTTTCGGGTCTACAATTACACGCGAATGTTAACGATTGTATCGTTGTTGTTCGCGATGGCCCTGGGTGCAATCACCGTGGGGTCCGGCTATCATCGGCAATTGCCAATGATGGCTAATTCCATCGGAACGTATACCGTCGCCATTCACAACAAGAATGCTCAGGAACAAAAACTAATCGACCAGTTAAACGTTGAGCATCAAGCCACGTACACCCAGAAGCGACAGGGTAAGGTTGTCTACTACAATGCCGCTGAGCTGCAGCAACAGCCATTTGAGCTCAGTAAGAGTGCGCAGTTAGCGAAGAGTCTGAAGCACCCGAAGTTCTACACGGAGTCGCTCGCCAAGTTCAAGAAGAATGGTATTCAAGACTTTGATTTTCAAAGTTTAGCCGTGCGTCAAGACATGGGATTCTATACGCCGAAGATTCTCAATGCTAAGCAATTTGCTAAGCAAAAAGGGACCACTCTGACCGTGACAACGGTGCGGGTCAAGGACCTCGTACAGGATCAAAAAGTTTTGAAGCAACTGAATCACATGGAAGTGAAACGCTTTGCCCTCCCCGAGCAGGTCACAGTCGGTAACTATCAAAGTTATGAGATGATGAGTGGCATCTTTGGTGGTCTAGAATTCATGGGCTACTTCCTGGGGATTGCCTTCCTGGCAATGTTGGCTTCCTGCCTGATGTTTAAGATTCTCTCGGGAGCGCCTGGCGACAAGCAACGTTACCAAATGCTGTATAAAATTGGGGTGCGTCAAAACCTGATGCGCCACGGGATTGCGAAAGAAATCGGGATTTTATTCCTGATTCCTGGTATCATGGGAGTAATCGATGTTCTGTTTGGTCTGCAAATGTTTAAGCCAATCATGTCCAGTCCGATGAGCCCTTACCTGGGCATCGGCAGTATCTTTGCCATCTTCATCGGCCTGTACGCCATTTACTATGCGATTACGTTGACCCTCTATTGGCGAATCGTGTTGCCCAAGGCGCCAACGAACTAGTCGACAGAACGAGTTCACAAAGAATGTGGGAAATGACAATGAAATTTAATTTCGATAGTCCGGAACCAATCTATCTGCAGGTGGCCGAACAAGTTGAAGAAGCCATCTTCACCGGAATCTATCGGGCGGGCGAACAGGTCCCGTCCACGACGGAAATGTCCAAAGAATTTCATATTAATCCGGCAACGGTGCTCAAGGGCATCAACCGGCTAGTAGCTGCGGGAATCATCGAAAAACGCCGTGGGGTGGGGATGTTTGTCACAGCCACGGCTGAGACGACGATTCGGGAGAAACGCCGTGCGGAATTCTATGACCGCTACGTTAGTCGTTTCACCAGTGAGGCCAAGAAGCTTAATCTGTCAGAGGATGAGCTGATTGCGCTGATCAAACGCGGGTATGAGGACGATCCGACCGACTAGTCGAATTTGCTGAATGAGCCAGATGAAGGGCGCGCTATTGGAGCCTTTCATCTGGCTTTTGTGCGCTTCTCGATGGTTGAGAACAAGTGATGCCTGCGATGGGCTGGGACTCCGTCTGCTAACAGAGCGTGGGTAATCTCGTTGCCTTGATGATTGATTAAGCGGCAATTTGTCTAGACTTTAATGTCGAATCACGGTATTTTTCAGAGACATAATGCTGCTTGAGCCAGAATGTGGGGTGAGGTTGGCGTCAACGTTTGAAAGGGTGAAAAGAAAACCTAGCCGCAGGCGGATGTTTTTACTATGACTCAAGGTGGGAAAAATGATTCAGAAAGTCGCCCCAAGTCGAGTTGATTTACAAATTAGCCGAATGAAGTTATAGTTAATTGTGCACAATTAATTGAACGATGGTTGGAAAGAAAGAGGGAAATAATCATGGAAATCACGATTAAAGATGCAGCGAAGGCGTACTTAGCCGAAAATGTTCAGCCGGGCAGTACCCTGCTACTGACTACGGATGACGGATCTAACCGGTACTCAACGGTGGGAGGCACCTGTGCCATTGGTGATAAATTCCAGTTCGTCGCTCTGACCGATGATGATCCCGACTATCCCATTACCGTCACCAATAATACGGCGTGGACGTTGAAGACGAATGCCGATACCGAATTGTATTTGAGTAATGGCCTGATTTTAGACCGAGTCTTTAACCAACTCTCCTTGCGAGATGACAGTGGCATCTTGGACAGTGCCGTTGGACTAATCACCTATACGGCTGAAGAAAAATCAAAGTTAGATTTGAAGAAGGAAATGCAAACGTTGGGTACGCGTATCTGCTAGGCGTTTGGGGAGAACGAAACCGGCTTCCCTGTGGCGTACGTTTCGACTATATTAAAATAGCATAACCAGCGAGCTTGGGATTTTGTCCCAGGCTTTTTTTTCGAAATTGAACCGAAATTTTGAAGACTAGTCGGTACGCTCTGACAGATTGGGAAGTTCTTCACTCAATTTTGACAACCTGTCCCGCTGCTATTGCCAAGCGGTTGCACGGGCGCGTATACTTTGAGTATCTAAAAGTTTCGGGAGAGGATATTTTTGAAGATAAATAATAAATCTTGGCGACTGCTGATTGGATTCTTTAGTTTAGTGTTCTTATTAGTTGTCAGCCAAGTGGCGACACCGGCCAAAGCCGCAACCAACCATAATGGTGCAGACTTTACCACCTCAGCCAGTGTGACCAACGGACCGGATTTCAAGCATTCCGATACGATTGATGTCCAGTATAACTTGGACTTTGGTGACACGCCGCTTAAGAGTGGCGATACCATCACGCTTGATTTTCCGGAGAACTTGAAGGGGAAGACCCCCGGTGATACTTTCAAAGTGTACGATGACGATGGCATGGTGATTGGTGAAGCGGTCATATCCGACAAGGGTGTTGTCATCACCATGAACGATGCGTTGGAGGGTAAAACCAACAGCAAGTTGACTTTGAACATGATGACTAAGTATCGTTACGAAGACTCTGGCGAGAAGGATGTTGTTTTCCCACTCGAAAACAATGGGAGCAGCACTTCTCAGATCAACATTGTTGAAAATGAAGCCAACCTTTCTAAGAAGGGGACGCTGCAGGATGATGGGACCATCAAGTGGACCATCTTAGTTGATCGGCGGGCCATTGACATGGAAAACTTGGACATTACCGACACGATTGGTGCCAACCAAGAATTGATCCATGGCATGACTGTAAGTAACGGGTACTGGGAAAGTACCACGACTTACAAACGCGAAAAACCAGCAATGACTGAAGGCACCGACTACAACGTTACATACAACGACAAGGGGTTTGACCTGTCCTTTAACGACACCGTCAGCAATCTTGTGGTCATCGATTACTATACTAAGGTGACCGACCCGTCGTTGATTGATTCTGGTTACAAATTTAAAAACAACGCTGTCATGACTTGGGGTGGGGGCGCTTCAGGAGACAAGAATTCCGAAGAAGCAAATGGGAAAGTTTCCTCTTCAAACGGTAACAGTGGTTCTGGTGGTGGCGACACTCACGAGACCGAAGAACCTGGGGTTGATCCCGATGTCGATACTGGGACCGGGACGACCGATACCGATGGTGGAACTGAAACCGATGAAGAAGAGGCTGAACGCGAAGACAAAGAAAACGAACAAGCCGCTAAAAAGGAAGCTGCCAAGAAGGCTGCTAAGAAGCAAGCTGCCAAGGCCGCTGCCGCAAAAGCTGCCGCTGCGAAGGCTGCCGTTGCTAAAGCAACCGCAACCGAGAATCCTGGCACCACGAAGACCACAAACACGAAGTTACCTCAGACCAATGATCAGGGGAACTTATCCGGCGTGCTTGGTGGCGTTCTGGTATTAGCAACGCTAGGTGCAGGCGTGATTGTTCGTCGTCACTTCTAAAATTACTCAGTGTAAAGATGTCGCCTGCGGTTGCCAGAAACTTCGCCTGCTATGGGGAACGCCTTCAGCCGAAGAACGGGCTTCCGGCTCGGTTTGAAACCTCGCCAAGTTCAGGCGAGTTTCCAAATGCGTCCCACGGTGTAAGACCGGGAAAAACCAATCGCCCGGACTAACACCGTTGTCACAGCTGGCTACGTTTCTGGCCTCCTCCGGCTGGGCTATCTTTTACTATAAGTATTTAGTGAGTTCCGTTTTTGATTTAATTGACGATAATATTTGGTTTAAAGCTGATTTAGTAGAGAGTTCGACCGCGGTCGGGCTCTTTTTGTTTCGCAAAACGCCGGTTCACATGTGGTAAAAGTCACAAGCTTTGGTATACTCGAGGTAACAATTACGATTTAAGGGGAGGGACCATAATGCAACAATTACGGCAATACCGCCAATTCTGGTTCGTCATTATCTTAGGAGCCATCGCGTTGTGGCTTCAATTTGTTAATCATCAGGCAATGTGGGCGCAGGTCCTAATTACCGGGCTGGGCTTGCTACTCGCTATTATTATGTTGATCGAAATGGTCCGGACGCTGCGCTCGGGTAAATTCGGCGTAGACCTGCTGGCCATTACGGCGGTGTTGGCCACGTTAGCCGTGGGTGAGTATTGGGCGGCACTGATCGTTCTGCTAATGCTGACCGGGGGCGATGCTCTGGAAGACTTTGCGGCCAGTCGGGCCAACAGCGAGCTTCAAGAGTTACTGAATAATTCACCACAGACCGCGCACCGGGTCGTGGGTGAGCGGCTGAGCGACGTTGCCGTGAGTTTAGTGGCGGTTGGCGATCGGTTACTGGTCAAGCCGGGTGAAGTCATGCCAGTCGATGGCACGTTAGCGACTGGGCCCACCACGGTCAACGAAGCTTCACTGACGGGTGAGGCCCGACCGATTGAGAAACAGGTCGGTGACACCGTCATGTCCGGAAGCATCAACGGTGAGGCGTCGGTCTACTTACAAGCCGACCAGACTGCCGACAACAGTCAGTACCAGAACATTGTCCGCTTGGTCCAACAAGCCGAGGCCCAACCGGCTAAATTTGTGCGGATGGCCGATCGGTATGCGGTGCCGTTTACCTTGCTGGCCTACGTCATCGCTGGACTAGCTTGGTTCTTCTCCGGTGACCCGGTGCGGTTAGCGGAGGTCCTGGTCGTGGCGTCACCGTGCCCATTGATTTTGGCGGCGCCGATTGCCCTGATCTCGGGGATGAGTCGGGCTAGCCGAAATGGGATCATCGTTAAGACGGGGACGACGCTGGAAAAATTGGCGCAGGTCAAGACGTTTGCGTTTGATAAGACCGGGACGATTACTCAGGGACGGCTGGTCGTGGACCAAGTCGTTCCCGTTACAGCGTTGCCCGCGGAAAAGTTGCTTCAGTTGGCAGCCAGCACCGAGCAGCACTCGGGTCACGTCCTGGCGCAGTCGCTAGTTGCGGCTACAACTGAGCCGTTACTGCCAGCAACCGCGGTCAACGAGACCACTGCTCAAGGAGTGGCGGCAATGGTGGACGGTCAGAAAGTTCGCGTTGGTAAGAGTGGCTTCGTGACAGATGAAGCCGTGGAGAAATCCAATCAGACGGCAGTCTACATCTCAATTGCTGGCATTTACCAAGGGTACGTCAGTTTTAACGACCGGGTGCGGCCGGAAGCTAGGCGAACGATGGCGGCTCTGCGGGCGGCTGGGGCCAATCACCTCCTGATGATCTCAGGGGATCGCCGGCCAATCGCTGAGACGATTGCCAGTGAGGTCGGTATTGATCAGGTTCATGCGGATTGTTTGCCTGCCGACAAGATTAAGGTCTTGGCTGAGCTCCCCGCTGAGCAGCGGCCGGTGGCCATGGTGGGGGACGGAATTAATGACGCACCATCACTGGCGACTGCGGATGTCGGTATTGCCATGGGGGCGCACGGGGCGACAGCGGCTAGCGAATCGGCGGATGCGGTCGTCTTAAAGGATGATCTGACTCGGGTCAGTACGGCACGCCAGATTGCTCATGACACCATGCGCGTGGCTAAGCAGGCCGTGTTGATTGGTATCTTCATCTGCACCGGCTTGATGGTGATTGCCAGCTTTGGGGTTATCCCAGCCATCATCGGGGCCGTCTTCCAGGAAGTTGTGGATACGGTCACCATCCTCTACGCGCTACGGGCACGGGCGGATCGGTAGCTATTATTTACTTGAAAATAAAACTTTAAACGGGTTGCCTGCGGGCGGCCTTTTTACGTTCCGGAAAGGTTGGGTCGAACTGATCGACTGGGCGATTGAAAATTGCGCGTTCATTTCCCCCAGATTGGTGAATGCGGTATCATGGACTTGTACAGTGTTGCCAAATCAAATCGAAGAGGAGCCTGAAAGATGACAAAATCAATCTACACCTATTATTTCTTTGATGAACCGGCTTTTAACACGCATGACGGGGGTTACGTCCCGTTGGAGGAACCCGATACGCCGCAACAACCGCTACGGATTCCCCCACTTTTAAAGCCTGACAAGGAGACCGCCACGGATACCTACTACACGGTCGAGGCCCAAGCTGGGGAGACACAATTGTTGCCCGGTAAGAAGACCAAGACTTGGGGGTATAACGGGAGTCTGCTCGGTCAGACCATTGTCTTTGCTAAGGGCAAGACGATGCATATCGATCTAAAAAATAAGTTACCTGAATTGACCACTTTCCACTGGCATGGACTGAATGTTCCTGGGCCATACACGGACGGTGGGTGTCACGCCCCAGTTTATCCTGGCAAGACGCGACACATTGATTTTAAAGTCGACCAACCAGCCGCAACGTTGTGGTTACACGCCCATCCATGTCCATCAACGGCCGAACAGGTCTGGAAGGGCCTGGCGGGCTTGGCGCTGGTCACCGATGAGCAAGAAGCCAAGTTGCCATTTCCAAGAAACTACGGGGTCGATGATATTCCGTTAGTTTTACAGGACCGGCGTTTCCACGAGGATAATCAATGGGATTACGAAGCTGATTATGATCCGGATGGTGTTCAAGGCCCCACGGCAATGATCAATGGGACAATCAATCCTTACTTCGATGTCACCACGCAACGGCTACGACTGCGTATTCTGGATGGGGCAAACCGGCGCGAGTGGCGGCTGCACTTCAGCAATGACCTGCCATTTACACAAGTGGCTTCGGACGGTGGCGTGATGCCGGAACCCGTTGAATTTACCCACTTGATGTTGACCTGTGCGGAACGGGCTGAAGTCATCGTGGACTTCGGCAAGGCCAAGCCGGGGGAAACGGTCACGTTGTATTCCGACGATGTTCCGTTGGTTCGGTTCCGCATTCACGAGTTTAAGCCGGATACGACTAAGTTACCCGACCACCTCGTCGATATTCCTGATCCAGAAGTTACGCCGAATACACCGGTACGCAAGGTCGTAATGTCCGGGATGGACGAGCAAGTTATGATCGACGGTAAGAAATTTGAAATGCAACGGATCGATGCGAAGCAAAAGGTGGGCAACGTCGAGCTCTGGGACGTTACCAACACCAACGATATGGGGAGCGGCATGGTTCACCCCTTCCACATGCACGGGACGCAATTCCTAGTGCTTTCGCGGAATGGTAAGGCCCCGTACCCCAACGAGCACGGCTTCAAGGACACGGTCGGCGTTAACCCAGGAGAAACGGTCCGCATCAAGGTCCGGTTCGAGCACACCGGGGTCTACATGTATCACTGCCACATCATCGAGCACGAAGACGGCGGCATGATGGCACAGATTGAAGCTTATGATCCAGACCATCCACAAACTTATAAATTAATGGATATGGATACCTTAATGAACGCGGTAGCCAAGGAGCGGGGGATTGCGGTTAAAGACCTCCACCTCGCTGGAATGAGTTCGTATGAGAAGATGGGGATGAAGATGTAAGAGAGTGGAACAAGCCGTTTAGATTCTGAGCATTAGGGAAATAAGGGGCTTCTGTTCGGCTATGCCGAGCAGGAGTTCCTTATTTTGCTAAGCGGAAGAATCTGGCTTGTGGAACGCGTTTCAGAGGCCGCAAGTTTCCGGACATCAAGGCGAGAGCAAGACTAATTCTTTAAGCCAGTCTTACCATTAAAAACTATGCCGGACAGGAGGACTTAGCTTTCTNTGGAACGCGTTTCAGAGGCCGCAAGTTTCCGGACATCAAGGCGAGAGCAAGACTAATTCTTTAAGCCAGTCTTACCATTAAAAACTATGCCGGACAGGAGGACTTAGCTTTCTAAGCGGAAGAATCTGGCTTGCGGAACGCGTTTCAGAAGCCGCAAGTTTCCGAACATCAAGGCGGGGGAAAGCCCAAATCCCTAAGCTATCTTGACCATTAAAAACTCTGCCAGACAGAAGAACTGAGATTCCTGATCCAGTTCAGCTTCTCCGCAACAATCCTTTAAATACAATTTAAATATCAAAAAACTGCAGATACCATCTGGTTAAATCTAGATAGTATCTGCAGTTTTGTTATTGAAGAAAATTCAAAGTTCTTAGCGAGTTAATTGTCTTCAATCATTCAAATCTGCCCAAAGCTTCTCAAGAGAATTAAACGTTTCGAGCTGATCAGTTTCAACTTCTGTTTTAGCAGCTAAGGCTTCATGACTAGACGAAAAGTTACCCGCCAAGTTATTTTCAGGCTCAGTCGAAGCGGAGTCTTCAGCTTGTTCACCACGTCCCTTAATGGCCATGGGTCTTCCCCCGCAACACGTGGTCCACGTGGGCCAAGGTTTCATTAACGATATCGAGAATGTGCGGGTCATCTAGGCGATAGAAGTTTTGCTTACCCACCCGGCGAACCGCCACCAACTGTTCCTTTTTTAACAGTGCCAGCTGGTGGGAAATTACCGACTGTTCTACCGACAATAGCTCGCTGAGTTGACTAACGTTGAGCTCCTGCTGTTCCAAGAGGTAGAGCAGTTGTAAACGCGTGGGGTTACTGAGTAATTTAAAGATTAATTGTGAAGCTTGGGCCATTCGTGGTTCAATCAAAGTGACTTTTTCTTCGGAATTCGGCATAAAAGGGTTGCTCCTTTCATATGTAGATGATAACATATGTTGTAGATAACATGCATGGGGAGATGGCAACATGTTAAAAACGATTCTTACGGGAGTCACGGCGTATATTTCCACCGGACTCGACTACTTAATTATTCTAATGGTAATCTTCGGCCGCGTAAAGCACCAAGACCGCTGGTTAGTGTTGGTAGGGGATTTTTTGGGAACAACCGTGTTAGTCGGTAGCTCACTGATTGTGGCCTTTTTTCTGGGATTCGTGCCGGCACCGTGGCTGTTAGGTCTGCTGGGATTGATTCCAATCTATTTGGGAATCAAGTTGTGGGTTCAAGGGGATGACGATGATGCCGGAGAGATTGCCGCCAAGGTAGCGAAACCGCAGAGTCTTATCTGGAACGTGGCTTTGATTACGGTGGCGACCTGTGGTGCGGATAACATTGGGATTTACGTGCCAATCTTTACCACGGTGGCACCGGCGACAATTCCGTTGATTTTACTGACGTTTGCGGTCATGGTCATCCTGTTCTGGGAGATTGGCTATCGGCTGGCCTGTTTGCCTAAAGTGGCAGAAGTTTTGGAAAAACAGGGGCGTTATATTACCATTGCCGTGTACCTACTGATTGGGCTGTATATTTTGTGGGATAGCGGAACGATTCAGCATTTAGGAAAAATGATCTAAAAAATAGTGGCTCGTCAATCGCTGACGGACCACTATTTTGGCATGAATTGGGTCTAGAAGAATAACTTGCTGGCAATCGTCACGCAGGTCATCAGGATAACTGATGAAATGGTGGCCGCCAGGAAGACGTTGCCCCCGCGCTGGAAGATCACGCGAAAGTTGACGCTCATCCCCAGGGCGGCCATGGCCATGCCGAGGAAGATGTAGGCTAATTTAACCAAACCGGTCAGAGCAACATCGCCCAGTGGCAGGAAGGTCCCGATGATGCTGGTCAGAACGAAACCGGCCATGAACCACGGAATTGGCAGTTTAGCTGGACCTTCATTGGCAGTTGCTTCAGGATTAGCCTTGCGGGATTGGCGTTGGTACCACCAGCCAATGATCAGCGCTGCAGGGGCCAACAGTAGGACCCGGGAGAGCTTGGTAATGATCGCGGTGTCCAGACTGACGGGACCACCGGCGCTACCGGCGGCAACGGCGTGGGCAATTTCGTGAAGCGAGCCCCCAGTCAGTACCCCAAATTGAACGGCAGTCAGGTGGAGCAGTGGCTTCAGGCCGATTTCAATCAACGTGAAGACCGTTCCCAAGATAGCAACGATAGCGACGGCCAGAACTTCATTTTCCCGTTGACGTTCGGCTTTGTCGTCAGGCACCTTGATTTGTGGCGACACACCCATAACGGCGGCGGCCCCACAGATGCTGGTCCCAGTGGCGGTCAAAATGGCTAATTCCTTCTCCACGCCGAGTTTACGGCTGAGGTTGTAGGTCAGAAGCACCATCCCCGTCACCACGAAGATGGCCAAAGTGATAGTCTTCACGCCGGCTTGGGCCAGTTGGAGCAAGTTTAATTTGAATCCTAAGAGAATAATACCAAGACGCAAGAATTTATTGCTGATGAAGCCGATACCAGCCCGGTTGGCGTTGATAACCTGGGGCTGAACCTGGCAGACCATGCCTAGCAGTAGTGCGATGACTAAGGCACCGACCAGGTTTAAGTAAGGCAGTTGTGCCAGAAAGCTACCGGCAACGGCGCAGACTAAAGTTAAGAGTGAAGCCAGCCAGAAACCGCGGCTCACAACAGTTGTGCGAATATCCAAAAGAATTTCCTCCTCAAAAATGTCTAAACCTAGTTTACCGGAAGTCAGTTATAAGATAAAATTGGAATGAATAATAATGATATAAGTATCACTTATGAAAGGGAGCTATGACATGCTTGACCACCGGTATCAAACGTTTCTCGTGTTGGCCACGACCAAGTCGTATACGCAAACAGCCCGTCAGCTATACATCAGCCAGCCGGCAGTATCTCAACAAATCAAGAGTTTGGAGGCGGAACTGGGTGTCGAGCTCGTGCGCTACGAGCGCCCCAAGCTGACAATCACGCCGGCTGGGGTGGAACTTGCGGCGTTTGTTCAACGCGTCCAGGTTCAGGCGGATGCGGTGGTGGCGACTCTCCAACATCCCCAGAAGGTGCGGCAAGTCACCTTTAGCACAACGCTGTCGATCAGTGAATTCTTGGCGCCACAGCTGATTGGCTTACTACAGGCCCAGCATTATCATGAAATTAATTGTCGGGTGACGAATACCCACGTTGCTTTAGCAGCGATTGAATCTGGAGACAGCGACTTTGCCTTGATTGAAGGAAATTTTGACAAGCAACGCTACGGCTATGAGGTGGTACGGCAGGAACCCTTCGTCGGGGTGGTCGCCGCTGACCACCCGTTGGCCCAACAGTCAGCCGTGAGTTGGGCCGACTTGACCGCCTATCCGCTGATTGTTCGGGAAGAGGGGTCCGGTAGTCGGGAAATTTTAGAAAACCTGGCGCATGCGGCCAACGTGACCTTCGCGGAGTTCCCTCAGGTGGTGACGGTAAATAATCCGACTGCCATTCGAGAAGTCTTGCTGCAGGGAAGTGGGATTAGCTTTGTCTACCGTTCCGTGGTCGCCGAGGCCTTAAAATCTGGAAAACTGGCGGTTCTTCCACTGCAAGCGGGGCAACTGCGGCATGATTTGGATCTGGTTTATCCCCGTGATAGTTATTTTGCGGATGATTATCGCCGGTGGGCGACGGCCTTGAAGAAAGGGTAAGTCGTTAAAAACTAAATTTTTCTGAGAAAATGAGCGAATGATTAGACAAACACCCCTAAATATTGATATATTTATCTCAATGCTGTAAAAATTAGCGAGAAGGGGTGAGCCATCGTGACGAAGAAAACGAGACGGGCCATTTTTATCTTAGTATTTAGTGAATTCTTAGTGTGTTTGGGAATTAGTTTAGTAATCCCGGTCATGCCGTTCCTGAAGAATCAATTACATCTGACCGCAACGGACATGGGGATTATGAGTGCCCTGTTTGCCTTCGCGCAGTTCGTGGCGTCACCCCTGATTGGGCGGTTGTCGGATAAGATTGGGCGAAAGTCTGTGTTGACGGCCGGACTGTTCCTGTTTATGGCTTCCGAAGTGCTGTTCGCTTTGACCAACAAGTTGATGGTCTTCAACATTTCGCGGGTTATTGGTGGGCTGTCTGCTGCCATGGTCGTACCTACGGCGATGGCCTTAGCCGCTGACATTACGACGAAACGCCAACGGGCGCGGGTCATCGGCTGGTTGTCGGCCGCCTTTAGTGGGGGCCTGATTCTGGGTCCCGGTATCGGGGGGATTTTAGCTGGAGTCAGTTACAAGACGCCGTTCTGGGCTGCCGGTGCGTTGGGGTTGATCAGTGCCATTGTCCTGATCAGTCTGTTGCCGAGTGATGCCGAGACCAGTAAGATTCGCGATGCGGAGGCGACGACCGTTGCGGCTGCCAAGCCATCTGCCCATCCAATGACCAAAGAATTCTGGACGGTGCCCATCATCATCCTATTTACCATGATTCTGGTCTCTTCCTTTGGCCTACAAGGATTTGAAAGTATCTACAGTATCTACGTTAACGAAGTCTTCCACTTTAGCCTGAGCAACATCGCATTAGTGTTGACGCTTAACGGATTAATCTCATTATTCTTGCAAGTGGCGATGTTTGATACCCTGGTCAGTAAGTGGGGCGAGCGGCGAGTCATCCGGGCCTGCTTCTTCCTAGCCGCAATCTGTGTGGTTTGGATCACCCAGGCACACGGGAAGATTGCTGTCATGATTGCTACACTGGTTGTCTTCTCGGCCTTCGACCTGTTGCGGCCAGCCATTACGACGTTGCTGACCAAGGCTAGCGAATCTAACCAGGGGCTAATCAACGGGTTAAACATGTCCCTGACCAGTGTGGGGAATATCGTGGGACCAATCATGTCGGGGATGTTACTCGATATGAACCCGCACTACCCATACCTGGTGGTGTCGGTCTTCCTGATTGTTTCTTACCTGATGGCCTTTCTGTTGAAGCGGCCGGACCAATTGCAGTCGGCTACGGAAAAGTAGGGCTGGCTAGCTGATGAAACGATAATTTTCGATGTAAATATGAGGAACCTGAGATGGAGAATTCTGGGGTTCCTCTTTTTTGCGGAGATTTTTAGGAAGTTAGTGAGAGCCTTGGTGTGGTGGGCTCCTCTTGCTAAGGTATTTGGAAATATGTGGGTTTCGAAACGTGTTCAGTCGGGTAGGTTCTTGCGCTTAATAAGTTAAGTGATTCCTGCTCGGTATATGTATGTTGGTGGTTATTCTGGCGTAGTTCGTTAGACTTTCTCTCGCCGGGATGTCCGGAAACTTGCGGCTTCTGAAACGAGTTCCGCAAGGCAGGTTCTTCCGCTTAGAAAAATCAGGGACTCCTGTCCGGCATAGGTTGTTAGTAATTATTCTGGTTTAGTGCGTTAGACTTTCTCTTGCCGGGATATCCGGAAACTTGCGGCTTCTGAAACGAGTTCCGCAAGCCAGATTCTTCCGCTCAACAAAAATAAGACTCCTGGCCGGCGGCTGCCGACCAGAAGCCTTATTCTCGTTAATGCTCAGAATCTAAACGGCTTGCTCCACTCTCTAAACAAAAACAACCAGACCCAATAAACCGGTCTAGCTGTCCCCCCTAAAGCCTCTGATGGCCATAGCCTATTCTGTTTCTTCACAGTACGGTGGGTGATCTCTTCCCCAAGAGAAACCACCGGTAGTTGGTTGATCGGCCACTCCCCCAAGCGGTCGGTACGATTATCCTAAAAGATGATGGGCTAGGCGCTTTGTGCGACTAGCGGCTGGTCTCGCTGGCACTCCCCAGTAGCGGCGAGAAACGGCGCTGACGGACAAACTTTCACGAGGTTTGCAATGACTGTAACAGTAGGGACGAACAATTGTTAATTTGTGTGGCCCCTATCGGATGTTACAAGTACATTGTACTGGGGATTTAGCAATTCCATAATCCCATAATTTAATGATTGCGTTACTTATTTTAACCATCTAGGTGGTTAACGTGGTATACTACAATACAAAACAACTTGCTGCGATTGGTCTACTTGGGGGTAATTAAATTGGAGCCGCTTACTTTGTTGAATAAGAATTTGCGAGAATGGGGGGACGAACATGCCTCGGCCGTATCATGAACGCTTAAACTTTACAATGCAATTGCCGTTGCGCGTCATTAGCCATGGCACCGGCGGCCCGAAATTGGTATTGCCACATTGGCACCAAGCGGTTGAATTGGCCTACCCGTATTGTGGGCATCCTGGGACCGTGCATATTGGGAGCTCAACCTTTGAAATGGCTGCCGGTCACATCTACGTGATTAATTCCGAAGTGGTCCACAGTTATGAGACGATGTTGGATGAGGATAATCAAATCATGACGCTACTGATGCCGGCGGCTTGGCTGCGAAATGTGGTCGATAACGAGCAGCTTCCAATCTGGGGTCCCGTCGATCTGGACTTGCACGATGCCGCTTACCGCGGAATCGGCCAGGCGGCTGGCGTGCTCGTGGATAATGCCATTCACGAACGTGACAGCCAGGCAGATTACCTAGCGAGTCTGGGTGCCGAGTATCAGCTGGTCGGGCAACTTCTGAAGCAGTTGAAGATCAACGGGCAGGTCGATAATTATCAGTTGCCATTGCCGGAGCCCTTGCGCCAAGCCGTCGGAGAGCTGCAGCAGAACTACGGGCAACCCGTGTCAATTGCCGATTTAGCGACGAAACTGAACTACTCGAGTGTTTATTTTTCCCGATATTTCAAAGAATATATGGGGATCTCACCGAAGGCCTATTTGGGGCAGATTCGGCTGGAACGGGCCACGGAGCTCCTAATGACCTCGGACGATTCCATCCAGACGATTGCCACCAAGACGGGCTTTCGGACGGAGAAGAATTTCTTCGTGACCTTCAAGCAACACTTCCTGATGACGCCGAAGTCTTACCGTGAGCGTTACGCCGCCCAACGGTCCTGGTCGTAGCGTAACCGTTGCTTGTGAACGATATTTATGGTAGACTAAGCCAACATAACACAACGAATATGAGTGGAAACCAACGTTGCCGTTAACTGACACGTTGGTTTTTTACGCAAAAATCTAGGAGGTATCGTTCATTCATGTTAACCGTCAATAATGTCAGTATGCAGTTCTCCGACCGGAAGCTCTACGACGAAGTCAATCTCAAGTTCACCCCGGGGAATTGCTACGGGGTCATTGGCGCTAACGGCGCCGGCAAGTCCACTTTCTTAAAGATTATCGAAAACAAGTTAAAGCCGACGACCGGGACCGTCTCCATGGGCCCTAACGAACGGATGTCCAGCCTGAACCAAGATCACTTTGCTTTTGAAGATGAAATTGTCTTGAACACGGTGATCCAAGGTCACAAGAAGCTTTACGATATCATGACTGAAAAGAACGCCATCTACATGAAGGCCGACTTTAGTGATGCAGATGGGATTCGCGCCGCTGAACTCGAAGGTGAATTTGGTGAAATGGGTGGTTGGGAAGCCGAAGCCGAAGCCAGCCAAATGTTACAAGCCTTGGGGATCGACGAATCTCTTCATCAAGTCCAAATGCGTGAATTAACGGAACCCCAAAAGGTGAAGGTCTTACTGGGCCAAGCCTTGTTCGGTCATCCCGACGTCTTACTCTTGGACGAACCGACCAACGGGTTAGATGTGCAATCCATCAGTTGGTTGGAAAACTTCCTGGCGGACTACGAAAACACCGTCATCGTTGTTTCCCATGACCGGCATTTCTTAAACCAGGTCTGCACGCACATGTGTGATGTGGACTTTGGTAAGATCACGCTGTTTGTCGGGAACTACGACTTCTGGATGGAATCCAGTGAATTGGCTGCGCAGCTGAAGGCTAACGCCAATGCCAAGAAGGCTGATCAAATCAAGCAACTGCAAGAATTCGTGGCGCGGTTCAGTGCCAACGCTTCGAAGTCTAAGCAGGCCACGTCTCGGAAGAAACAATTGGAGAAGATCACACTGGATGACATCAAGCCATCTTCACGGAAGTACCCCTTCATCAAGTTCACGCCAGAACGGGAACTTGGGAACGACTTGGTTCGCGTAGAACACCTTTCCAAGGCCATCGACGGTGTGACGATTCTCGATGACGTCAGCTTCACGTTGCGTCCCGATGAGAAGACGGCGTTCATCAGTCGTAATGACTTGACGACTACCATCTTGATGCAGATCATTGCTGGCGAAATGGAGCCGGACAGTGGAAACGTTGTCTGGGGTCAAACGACCAGTACGACCTACCTGCCAAAGAACGTCAACGACTACTTTGCCAACAACGAGTTGACGGTTATTGACTGGTTACGGCAGTTTGCATCCAAGGAAGAGAGCGACAACACCTTCTTACGGGGCTTCCTCGGGAAGATGCTGTTCTCTGGCGATGATGTGAACCGGGAAGTCGACGTGATGTCTGGGGGCGAGAAGGTCCGGGCTATGCTGTCCAAGATGATGTTGAGCAAGGCTAACGTGCTGTTGCTCGATGATCCAACCAATCACCTGGATCTGGAATCCATCACGGCATTGAACGACAGCCTGGTCGGGTTCACCGGTAGCATCCTCTTCACATCGCATGACCACGAGTTCATTCAAACGATTGCTAACCGGATCATTGAAGTTAGCCCTAACGGTATCGTGGATCGGGCAGACACGACTTATGACGAATTCTTAGGCCACCAACAGGTTCAGGATCAAGTTGCGAAGCTGTACGCTGACAAGTAATTAAATTAATCGTAAACAGAGGGAGCCGCAGTAGGGGCTCCCTTTTTGATTGCTCAGATTTAGCAAAAGCAGATTCGGACGAAGACAAAAACCCAGCAGATACGAGTGCTTAGCGTTTTGGGTAAGCGACTGTATCTGCTGGGTGATTTAGTAGAGTTAGTAAAAAATGTTCGGTGTTAGTCGTCGGACTTTCTTTTAGGAGATCATTTTTTGGCCGTTTCGTTGTCGTCCAGGAATCTCTTTTGTTCCCTAATAATGTAAGTTGTACAAAAATAATGCGAATTCTTTGGAGACCGTGAATTTTAAAGGGGGCCCTTGACTGAAACTTTCTCGGTCAAGGGCCCCCTTTAAGGTTACAAATTAGAACAGTCGAATCATAACAACCCCGGCAATCAGCGTTGCCAGGCCCAATAGTTGAACGGGAACGACTGGCTTGCGGGTTGCGCCCAACAAGCCGTATTGATCGACGAGCAACCCCCCGGTGATTTGCCCCAGTAAGGCGAAGACCACCGTTTGGCCGGTGCCAAGAATTGGTGCCAGGTAGGCGTTTCCCAGTACGAAGATGGCGCCCAGCAACCCGCCAATCCATAGCCACCAAGGCCTGCCCGGACCGGTTGCCCGGCGAACTTCCTTTAGCCCGTGATTAGCGATGAGGACGATGACCAGCAGTCCCAGCGTTCCAATCAAAAAGGAAATGAATGCCGCGTGAACAGCGGAGTGCAGGACGAATCCTAATCGACCGTTGATCGTCGTTTGTGTCGCACCCAGTGCCCCGATAAATACGCCCAGTAAGCGCCAGAGTAGTGGATTACCAGTGGGTGTTAGCCGCTGTAGCTGGTTGCGCCGTTGCAGGATTCCCGGCAGGGCTACCGTGATGATAATGCCAGCCAGTGCGAGTAGGAGACCGATGATTTTGATAAGGGTCAGCGGCTGCTTGGTCGCGCTGAACCAGCCGAAGTTGTCGATGATCGACCCCATGATGACCTGCCCGAGGATCGGCATGATAGCCGTTTGAACGGCACCGATGTGGGGAAACAGGAGAATATTGGTGGTTAGAAAAATGACCCCGAGTAGCCCACCAATCCAGATCCACCAAGGCTGGGTCGCCAGTAGGGTGCCAGAGACCCATAGCGACTGGTGGCCCAGCAGGGTGATGACTGCCAGAAAGAGGGTCCCGATGGCAAATGAAACAAACGAGGCTTGATAGGGTGAGCCGATGAAGCTCCGTAACCGCGAGTTGACGGCAGTCTGGAAGGATACGATGATACCGATCGCAATGCCAATGGTGATGGAAAGCATAAACGTTATCTCCTTGTACGATGTATTTTTAGGATGTGTAAAGTCATTATTTTCTGTAGGCTAGGCTGTCTTGGTGGCGTCAAAAAAGGAAGCGCCGTTGCGGCCGCTTCCTCCAGTATAACTTATTTATCGGCTAGAATGGCCAGTTCATCGATTCGCTGGAAGAAGCCGTCGTGATCGACTTGGGTGACCAGGGTCACGGGCCGACCGTCCGGCGTTTCGAAGGTGCGACCACGCCCGGGGCCAGTCGTGAGAACATCGCTGGTCACAGTCTTGGTGGTGACGATAGCGGGAGCCTCGGTGGCCACCGTGGTCAGGACGTCCCAGAGGAAGTAGGTCGAGTTGGTCTCAAAGTGTTGTAGGGCGGGTACTAACGCGTATCCTTGACCGATGAAGTCCAGCGCCGGATGTTGACGCAAGGTGGCCCAGTGTTGCCGAATGGCAGGGGTCAGCGGCACCTGGTGCGTGCTTTCCAGACCGACCATTTGGATGGGAATCTGGCTGTCCCAGACGGTCTTTACGGCATCTGGATCCCAGAAGGCATTCCATTCAGTCGTGCCATCCTGTTCGGGTTCGGCGACATTTCCTCGACCGTCGAAGGTGCCTCCCATCCAGTAGAGGCAATCAATCTTGGGAGCGATGCTGGAATCAACTGCTAGGGCGCGAGCGAGGTCGGTCAGCGGTCCCGTCATGAGTAGTGTGGTCTGACCAGCCTCAGCCTGAACCTTATCGATCAGGTCGAGGTGGGCTGGTTTGGCGGCGACGGGAGTGGTCACGGTCCCGGCCTCGTTCAAGATGGGAAGAGCGTCAAGGCTAAAGGCATCAAGTCGCCACTCCTTGGGAAAGGGATTGACGCCCCGAGAATCGGACGCGGCCACATCGAGTTGGGCGCCGTGCCCAAAACGATCGATAATCTTCCGGCTAGCGGCCAGGGCTGGTTCCAGGTAGCAATCGGCACCAATGACGCTGACCCCGGTCAGGTGAATATCTGGCATTTTCAGCAGGAGCAACAGGGAAACTAAGTCATCGACGCCACCATCGTGGTTAAAGTAGACATTACGCATCTGGTATCTTCTCCATTTCCGAACATTATTTAACTATTTCAAACTCATAGTTCATATACTACCGACTTTTAAAGTGGAACGCAACCCTTAGATTCCGAACGATTTAGCTAAGATTAAGAAAACTCCCGTATACTGCTACTTATACGATTGCAGATTATTTTTAGAAAGGATGGTTATAAGATGCAACCAACGCGTAAAGGCCCCAAGCACTGGCTATCGCTCGTCGTTGCTGGATTCATTTTATTCGGTGGCGGTACGGGCTACATGCTCGGTCAACAGCAGGCCAAATCGGCGCAAACAACGCAATTGAAGAACGCGCCGAAGGGCATGAAAGGCCACCCGTCAGGCAAACCTAGTGGGATACCAACCCAGAATAGCTCAAGCAGTAATTAACGAACATTTTGGTTATGTGAAGACTAAGAGGACTCAGAAAAATTCTGGGTCCCTCTTTGCATGGTCGGACGAAGCTATGGATATCATGCGAATAAAACATGGCGTACAAGACTGCGTGGTGTTTGTCCCCCTGATTCAGCATTGACAGTGGACGAGCGGAAGCGGATTGTCAATTGCCCCTGAATAAATTCAGTGGCTTGTCGCTCACGTGTCTTATGACACAGTAGTCCAATATACCTGTTAGGCACTCCTACTCATGGTGGCAACATCATCGGGTAATTGACGGCTACCCGTTCAACTATCGGGATTTACCCGATAGTCGTTAACTTCTTAATCTTCGGTCGCTTAACACCACTTAGCCATTTTTGACCAAGTATTTCAATATTCATGGCCCCTAATCGGTCGTCATTGCAACGATACTGACACTGTTTACACCAATACTCGTGGGTATCATGGTGACGATTAGTCTT
>NZ_AZCZ01000110.1 GCF_001434055.1 Levilactobacillus parabrevis ATCC 53295
CACTTCAATTTTAAATCGGGCAAGTAAAATTGCTTTACATTTATCGTGCTAAGGTATTGCATTCGGTCTCTGGGTTCTGTATAATTACATACGTTGAAATTAAGATTTCCGGTACAGGAATTCTCATTCGGAGGTGAAATTTTCATGCCAATTATCAAATCAGCAATCGAACGTGCCAAGACCAACGTTAAGGCCAACGAACGTAACTCAGCACAATTAAGCACGATGCGGACTGCCGTTAAGCGCTTCGAAGAAGCCAAGACGGCCGGTGCCGACAACGCGGAAGAATTATACCGTTTAGCTAGTGCTGCTGTTGACCACGCCGCTTCTAAGGGCTTGATCAAGAAGAACAAGGCATCTCGTGACAAGTCACGGATGGCTGCACGTTTAGCTAAGTAATCAATTAATCAAACAGATTAGATGATGCAATTCAGGGGGTCGACCATTCTGGTCGACCCCCTTTTTTGATACGCTTTATGCCGTTTGTCCCCCGGCGAATTGCGGTTCT
>NZ_AZCZ01000111.1 GCF_001434055.1 Levilactobacillus parabrevis ATCC 53295
TACACAAGATTCTTGACGCTACCATAGCGATGTATTGAAGCTATATCAGGGCCTAATGATCGCCACTTCAGTAGCCAATTACTGACTAGATTAACTAAAATTGCTTCAATTGGGAATGCTAACAATAAGATGACTTTGTCGTTAACTGGAATAACCAGGTAGCCAAATAAAAGAATACCAGATCCTACAGTGGTTAATCCAATAATTAGCCAACTGATAACAATCCCAGGTATTAACATGCCCACTATAATGGCTAGTAACAACAAAAGGAAAACACCTATTTGAATATTCGGTTCCAAAAAAACTGCAAAAAATAGCATTAAGATAGGAAATATCCACGACAAAACAATGGGAACATACCCCTTAAATATTATCTCTGATAAATTCATTACATAGTCGGTAGATTGTAAAATTAATCCGAAC
>NZ_AZCZ01000112.1 GCF_001434055.1 Levilactobacillus parabrevis ATCC 53295
AATTGACGCAGTGCTCAAGTTATAAGCGGCCGCAATGGTTTCTGGTGACCAGGTTAATCGTAAGTGATTGGTAATTAAAGTCGCTAATGCTGCCGTCAGCATCGAACGACGACCGCAATTCCGCCTTTTGCGATCTGCATCTTGCTGAGCTAATTCTGGATCATAAGGTTTAACCCGGTCCAACTCATAGCTAATCGTAGCTTTGGCGACGCCTAAGGCGTCAGCCATTACTTGGTAAGATTTATTCCCCTCATTGACCAGTTGTGCTAGTGCGCCACGTTGAAAACGTGATAAAGTAGATGTACCCAAAGTAATCACTCCCTATATTGGTTGGAATTAGCTACTACCATTGTAAGTGATTGCTTTGGGCTTTTTAATTTCTGTTCGGATTAATTATAGAATTTGCC
>NZ_AZCZ01000113.1 GCF_001434055.1 Levilactobacillus parabrevis ATCC 53295
TTAGCTGACTTCATAGACAAGTGGCAAAAGGCGTATCCAAAAGTAACGGGCAAGCTAGAAAATAATCCTCATCTCTTGACCTGTTTCACTTTTCCAGCTGCGATACGCAGTAGCATCTACAGCACAAATCTCATTGAATCATTCAACAAGAAGCTAAAACGGCAGACAAAGAAGAAAGAACAATTTCCAAATGAACCAGCACTAGAACGCGTTCTGGTCACAGTTATTCGTGACTACAACGGCCAAAATTTTGAGCGAACGCATCGAGGTTTCAAGCAAATTCAAGATACGTTAGAATCCATGTATTAGAAGCTAGCTAATGGGAGAGGACTTCCATTTACACAAAAAATTTGACACT
>NZ_AZCZ01000114.1 GCF_001434055.1 Levilactobacillus parabrevis ATCC 53295
GGTAGATTGCAAATTTAATCCGAATTTTTGGACAAATTTGTCAGCATAACCTGATACGGTGTTTGCCAGTCGAGTATTTTAAGCGGTCGCTGGTTAATTTGGAGTAACGTCGTCGTTAAATCTTGAGCACTAATGTGCTCAAAACGAGTCCCTTTAGGATAAAAATAACGTAAATTCCGATTAAAGCGTTCATTACTACCACGTTCAGCTGGCGTATAAGCATGGCAGTAATAGGTCTTAATACCATATTGTGATTCAAGTGATACTAGCCCACTAAACTCAGTGCCACGGTCCACAGTAAAGCTGTGCACCGGACCATTAAAAGTGGTTAGGAACTTAGT
>NZ_AZCZ01000115.1 GCF_001434055.1 Levilactobacillus parabrevis ATCC 53295
CACTTCTTTTTTGGACAAGTTCACAATCAAAAAATAACGGAATGTGGAAGTACCGCGGTGAATGTGGGTTACTTGGGATAAGCCACCTTATGTGAAGTAGAAATTGGTATACTAAAAAAGGCTCCCGGTTTAACACTGGAGGCTTTTTTTCTAGGTTACATATTTTGAGGATGAATGTTTTTATCTTCGTAGCTTTTACTTGGGTGCTGTAACATGATGAATACTGCTTAGTTTTTGGTGCCGTACCCCGCAACAGATGCGTCGCTTCGTTGGTATTATCTTAAATGCTAAGTACCGAGTTGAGAAGGATCATAAAGATATTGG
>NZ_AZCZ01000116.1 GCF_001434055.1 Levilactobacillus parabrevis ATCC 53295
GCTTCCCTCAAAAAGGAATGTGTTTATCCAGTGCCGGTCTTTGAGAATTATGAAACTGCCGCTGCTGTCCTTTTTGAATATGTGCATGCTTTCTACAATAGGAAGAGAATTCATAGTTCACTGGGCTACCAGACCCCCTTACAAGTTGAAATCGCAACACTTACGAGCCAAATGGCCGCCTGATTTAATGCTTTCCATGGTTCAAATAAGTTATTAATCACGATTAATGATTTATTTGAGCTGTGGAAGGTAAACGCGGTTCTGAATGTCTCTTAAAACCTGTCTCAAATATTGACTTCAATCCA
>NZ_AZCZ01000117.1 GCF_001434055.1 Levilactobacillus parabrevis ATCC 53295
CAGCACTAATATTACTAAAACTCATATGAAATATTGCCATGTTAGTCACCGCCTTTCTTTGGATCTATTGGTTGATTTTGTTGTCGCCATCGGCGATTTCTAATACAGGATTTTGGCACGATTTACCCCACAATAATTTAGTGGGGTGTAAGTGCGCATTGACCTAGTTTCACTCGGACTTCTGATTCTCCTGAATTTAACTTAGTGTATGCCTTCCGCTTCGCTATTTCAACTTTTATACTTTGACTTAACGTTTCTTATATGATATAACTTCGGTGATTATTCCTAATATGATT
>NZ_AZCZ01000118.1 GCF_001434055.1 Levilactobacillus parabrevis ATCC 53295
AGTTCGAGGCAATTTAACATTGGCCCAGCGCCAGCCATATTTGATAATACTTTTTTGGTTTAAGACACCACATTTGGGGCATGCTTTTGGACGATAGTCCAAAATTGCCTGCACTTTAAGTGGGCCCATCATTTCCAAGGGGTTCATCACTTTTAACTTTTTGATGTTGGGGTCTTTTATCCCCAGGATAATTTTAGTATCATTAGTCATAGGATATAGTCACTTTCTCTTTCTTGAAATGTGGTAGTGGATGGATATAGGTCTGCGACTATATCCCTTTTTTGTACA
>NZ_AZCZ01000119.1 GCF_001434055.1 Levilactobacillus parabrevis ATCC 53295
CCGTCTTCAGCTGGAATCAGTCGTTTCAATCGATTGGCAACATGCTGGGTGCACTCCTCGGTGGCTGGCTCGCCGGAATCTTTAACTACAACGCCGTCTTCTTCTCGACCGCCCTGCTGATGCTGGTTAACCTAGCGTTACTGTGGTGGTTCGCACCAGAGATTCGGCAGCGGTCATCACAAACTTCTATGGAATAGTCAAAACCCCGTCCACTTCATGGTGAACGGGGTCTTTGTGTTTATTACATTCGTGTAAAATGTCGCCTGCGGCTGCCAAGGATTCT
>NZ_AZCZ01000012.1 GCF_001434055.1 Levilactobacillus parabrevis ATCC 53295
TACCAACAACAGTTGACATAGAACCTAATTAATCAGCACGTCTACCAGTTCCTATTGGTAGACGTGCTGTTTCTTTTTTCGCCAAAATTAAGGAGTGTTTTCTTTTGGAATTTCAACAACGATTACCACAAAACTTACGTGAGACGGTCTTATTTATGGCGGTTATCTCAGTCATTTCGGTGAACATTATTGCGCCAATCATTACCGGACTAGAGGTCGGCTTTTCTCTCAATCATTGGATCATGGTGCTACACCAAATTCCACTTCTCTGGGTCAGCGTCATCATTCTCGTCGTCTTAACACAACAGCCCGCGGGCAAGCTAGCTAGTTATTTTCTTGATCGCCAGTCGGGCTTTCGGTCAGCCATGCTGATCACGACGATGTGCAACGTCTTCTTGATGTCGCTAGTCTTGACAATCCTGGGTACCTGGATTGGGACGGGACAGATGACACTCGACCCAATCGTCCACTTCTTTGCCAAGTGGCCTCGAAACTTCACGATTGCTCTGATTGTGGAAGCCTTCATTGCCCAGCCGATTGCGCGTAGTGTGATGGCACTCGGGTCACGGTCGAGAATTAGATAGTTGTGGCTTGGCGTTAGGTTGCGTCCGATGGGGCTTGAATGAAGCCTTACGTTCGGAAGTTTTCTATGAAAACATTTAAAAATCTAGATTGTCAGACACAACGTCGCTTGGTCAAGAAAGCGTTTCACTTGAGAAAATCTTGCTATTCCCCCAACACCCAGGTAAAATCACACTAATTGGGTCATTTTAAGCCGACCACGATTACGGGATTGAGAAAGGGAGATAAGTGTGAAAGTCGTCAGACGATTACTAATAGTCGTTGTGTTAGTAGTCGCGGGGTTTGTTGCAAAGACTGGTTGGGGCCCATTTACCGGCATGCCCGGTGAAGTCGCTCAGCTACAAGCAGGTGTGACGCGTTGGGTTAGCGGTCACCAGCAACCGACGAAACGTCAAGGTAGTGGCCAGTCGTCAGTGCCTTCTGGACAATCGGAATCTACCGTCAAAGTGGAGCAGGTCAGTCACAAGCAGACGAAACAAGCCACCGGCACGCCGATCGAACCCATTGTTGTGGATCAACAGTTGAAACGAACCTACAAATATCACTTTGCCAAGGATGTCCCGGCTAAGGAACGACATGCGTTTATCCATGCCGTTCACGTCTATAATCACACGGGAATCGTGCATCTGAAGGCCGGCCGGGCGGCACAATCTGAAAATCAGATTACCTTTGGGGCCTATCACAAGAAGGTTGCCCGGAATCAAACTAGCGTGGAGTTGGGGCGTGGCGGTCCGCAGGTCACAGAAACGGTCAGTTTTCGGGGGATGACGATTCGCAATAAAGCGACAGCCAGCCTGAATATTACCTACGCGTTGGCCTTTAAAGACTCCGTGGCGATTCACGAACTAGGCCACGCGCTGGGGCTCGACCACAGCACGGATCGTGCCTCAGTGATGTATCCGTTAGATCAAGGAAAGATGCACCTGTCCTCTGCAGATGTCCGGGGGTTGCGTCAGGTTTATCAGCAGACTAAAAGCTGAAAACAAAAGTGCGATTCCATTGTGGGATCGCACTTTTTGAGTCTAATTATTCTTGAATATGTTCCTTAACCAATTCGAATATTTCAAAAATATGCTCATCGGCGAGGGTGTACTTGATAAACTTGCCATCGCGGTTGCCAACGACCAGTCCCGCCTGGCGCAAGGTCTTGAGCTGGTGGGAGATGGCGGATTGCGACACGTCCATGACGGCCGTGATTTCACTGACGGTCCGACTTCCTTGGTAGAGAAGCGAGAGAATCTGGTAGCGAGTCGCATCGCCAAAGGTTTTGAAGAGGTCGACGCTTTTTTTAATTTCTGTGGTTGTGGGAAGCTGATTGTTTTGTTTTTCCATATTAGTCACCATAACTTTCATTTTATCATAAAAGGCCGGGGCAAGTTTGGCCACTTTAACAGTTGACACGTTTTATAGATATGTTATGATGAACACATACATATGAGCGACCATTCATATCAAATTTCAGGAGGCGAGTACGATGCGGGAATATTTAAAATTAGCAGAGACCAAACGTAACTTAGCCATGATCCTAGGGAGTATGCTGCTCCTTGCCATCGCAAGTTTTTCACCATTATTGAAAGCGGTTACAATTGGGCTATACCTGATGGCGTACCTGCTCGTAGGGGGTCCGATCCTCGTGGATGCCGTGAAGGATCTGTTTAACGGCAAGCTATTTGGTGAGGCCTTTTTGATGACGGTCGCCACGGTCGGAGCCCTGGCGATTCAGCAGTACCCTGAGGCGGTTGCGGTCATGCTGTTCTACCGTATCGGGGAATTCTTCCAGGATTCCGCTGTCAGCAAGTCCAAACAGTCCATCACTTCCCTCCTGAAGATTCGGCCGGACGCCGCAAACTTAGTGGTCAACGGCCATACGCAACAGATCACGCCAGACCAGATCAAGGTAGGGGACACGCTCATTGTTCGGCCCGGAGAAAAGGTTCCTGCCGATGGGACGGTTACGAGTGGCGAGACCTACCTGGATACCAAAGCACTGACAGGTGAAACTAAGCCCAGTCTAGTAGTTGCCGGTGATCAAGCGTTGAGTGGGACGATCGTCAGCAATGGGGTCATCGAGCTCCGGGTTGAAAAGGCCTACGCGGATTCGACGGTGGCTAAGATTCTTGAGTTGGTTCAGGATGCCACTAATAAAAAGACAAAGACTGAAAACTTTATTACAAAATTTGCACGGGTCTACACGCCCGCTGTCGTTGGGATGGCAGCGTTACTCGCCATTGTGCCCCCACTGTTCTTTGCGCAACCATTCGCTGACTGGCTCTACCGGGCATTGATCTTCTTAGTGATCTCCTGTCCGTGTGCACTGGTTATCTCTGTACCGCTCAGTTACTTTGGTGGTATCGGGGCAGCGTCGCGTAGTGGGGTGCTCATCAAGGGAAGTAATTACTTGGAGGCCTTGAATCAGGTGAAGACGGTGGCCTTCGATAAGACTGGAACGCTGACCCGGGGTGAATTTGCCGTGGTCAACGTAGCACCGGTCAGCCTTAGCAAGTCGGCGTTAATTAACCTGGCAGCGACTGCCGAAGTGGCTTCACCGCATCCGATTGCCAAGTCAATTGTGGCGATGGCTGGTCTGAACACCGATAAGCAGTCGGCCGCTGAAGAATTAGTGGGGCTGGGTGTGAAGGCTACGCAGGGTGGACAACCGCTTTACGTGGGGAATGCAAAATTAATGCGCCAAGTTGGCGTGACGGTTGATTTGCCGGGCAGTACAACTGGGACCATGGTCTACGTGGCATTAGGTGGTCAGTACCAGGGTGCCATTGAAGTTGCTGATGCGATTAAGGAAAACACGGTACCAGCCCTGCACGCGCTGAAGCAGGATGGCGTGACTCACACGGTCATGTTGACCGGTGATAATCACCAAGTCGGTCAGGCTGTGGGCCAACAGATTGGAATTGATGCTGTTAAAGCGGAGTTGCTGCCACAGGATAAGGTTGCTGAGATGGGGGCTTTGAAGGCCCAGTTAGGTCCTAAAGAAAAGCTGGCGTTTGTCGGTGATGGGTTAAACGATACGCCGGTCTTAGCCAGCGCCGACGTGGGGATTGCTATGGGGGCGTTGGGATCCGATGCTGCCATCGAGTCGGCCGACGTTGTGCTGATGAATGATGATCCTTTGGCAATTCCACGCACGATTGCGATTGCTAAACGGACTAAGCAGATTGTGTGGGAAAATATTGTGTTTGCTCTCGGCATCAAAATTCTCTTCTTGACACTGGCTGCTTTTGGCATTACGACCATGTGGTGGGCGGTCTTCTCCGATGTGGGTGTGACGCTGATTGCCGTCCTAAATACGCTGCGGCTGTTGCTGATTGGCCGCCAAGAGAAACCACAGAAGGTTCAGAAGACACTGGCTAAAGTTAGTGGCTAGAATTAGAGCTCAAATGAGACGTCATCAGGCTGATTAAAATCGGCTTGGTGGCGTTTTTAAGTTCTCATTGTTTAGCGTGAACGTGCGATGATGGTGGGGCAACATCAATCGTAGTAAAATTCGTTAAGTTCGTGTATCGTATATTTTTCTTGGCTTATCCGACGTAATCTGGTATAGTTCTCCATATAGAAATTGATAATTGGCTTTTATTTATTATTTAATGTTCGTATTTTATAGGAGGAATCCACCGTGGATAAGTTTTTCAGGCTCAAAGAGTCAGGAACCACCGTTGGTACTGAAATTGGCGCGGGAGTCACGACCTTCTTCGCCATGTCATATATTCTCTTCGTTAACCCCCAGATCCTGGGACAGACGGGGATGCCGCAACAGGCCGTCTTTCTCGCAACGATTATTGCCTCGGTTGCCGGAACATTGGTTATGGGGTTGTTTGCGAACGTTCCGTATGCATTGGCCCCTGGGATGGGGTTGAACGCCTTCTTCACGTACACTGTGGTCATGGGATTGGGGTTCACTTGGCAACAGGCATTGGCGCTGGTTTTCTTCTGTGGCATTATTAACATCATTATTACGGTGACTAAGATTCGTAAAATGCTGATCTCTGCCATTCCAGTTAACCTCCAACTCGCCATCAGTGGGGGGATTGGGGCATTTATCGCCTACGTTGGATTGAAGAACGGGAACTTCCTGCAGTTTACCAGCGATGCTAGCAGCATCCTGACGGTCAATGGCAAGGCATTTAACGCCACGCAAGAGACCTTCAAACACGGTATCGGTTCCGTCGTGACCAACGGGAGCATTACACCGGCATTGGAAGTGTTCAACTCCCCAGCTTTGATTCTAGCCGTTATCGGTTTGGTCGTGACCGTGATTTTCAAAGTGCGGAAGGTGCCAGGGGCCTTGCTGATTGGAATCTTAACCACAACGATTATTGGAATCCCCATGGGGGTGACCAATCTGCACCTGGCCAGTGGCTATTCAATTGGGTCGTCCTTTCACCAATTAGGCACTACCTTCCTGGCGGCCTTTTCGTCAGAGGGGATGGGCTCACTGTTTGCCGAGCATAACCGGGTGATTCTGGTATTGATGACGATTCTGTCATTCAGTCTTTCAGATACGTTTGACTCGCTGGGAACCTTCATCGGAACCGGTCGGCAGACGGGAATCTTTTCCGGTAAGCGGGAACTAGAGTTAGAAGCGCAACCTGGGTTTAAGTCAAAATTGGATAAGGCCCTATTCGCCGATTCCATTGCGACCGGCGTGGGCTCGATCTTTGGGACCTCCAACCTGACGACCTACGTGGAAAGTTCCGCGGGAATCGGCGCGGGTGGCCGAACTGGGCTGACTAGTGTGGTCGTTTCCATCCTGTTCCTGTTGAGTTCGTTAGCTTCACCACTGCTGTCGATCATTCCAACAGCGGCCATCGCACCATCACTGATTCTGGTCGGAATCATGATGATGAGTGCCTTCAGTAAGATCCCGTGGCATGACTTTGGCGAGGCGATTCCAGCCTTCATGACGTCGTTTATCATGGCGTTTGCCTACAATATTACCTACGGGATTGCCGCTGGCTTCATCTTCTACTGCCTGGTCAAGACGGTCGAAGGCAAGGCCAAAGAGGTTCATGGGTTGATCTGGATTGTGTCGGCGTTATTCGTGATTAACTTCGCGGTGCTGGCATTAGTTTAATTGGGGGAATCAGGAAGCACCGGGATGGTGGCGACGCCGTCCCGGTGTTTTTGTGGTCTAGAGTGATGAGCGCCGGCCGTAACTGGATATTAGAATATTTGTAAGACGTGCTACCGGGGGCTGAGCTTAAGAGTGTGTTATTCTGTGGGCAAATATGACCTGGGAGGACTTAACGGTGCATCAACAATATGAGATTTTAGCGTATGGATCACCCGTAAAGATCAAGCGTCACGTCGCGAGCATGGTGGGCAAAAGCGTTCAGGTAATGGCAGATGTTAATTTGGAAACGGGAGAAATTAAGCTCGTCGTGGCGCCCGCGGATCTGCAGAAGTTACGAAAAGATGCGAAAATATCTGATCAATGAAGCTCGTTGTTTAGTAACTATTGGTTTGCGGATGTAGTGGCTTGATACGTTAGATGGACTCATGGCCAAAGCTAGTTCACCAAATTTGGGACACAAGCTAATAACTTGAATGACGACATTATAATGAAGGAACAGCGGTGCTGGTATGGCGGCCGCTGGTCTTTTTGTTGAAATTTTTAATGGGCCGAGAGACCCGGCCTAATAGTATATTTAGTAAATAACGATTAAACTTGCTCGTGTTTTACTAAATGATAACTATACTTTACAAAATGAAAGCGTTATAATCCACTTGTAAGCGTTTTTATTAACCGCAATTTAGTAATATTGAGAAGGCTCCCGGCGTTGGATTCAAAGGAGCCCACTAAAAGCCGCGAAAGAAAGCCCTTACAAAATCTATACATACTTAGGAGTGAGAAATAATGTCGAAAGAAGATAAGACGGATCAGAAAGCTGTCAAGGCAGGTGTCGGGGTCGTTACCAACGCCAAAGTTAAAGACGAAGAACAACCCAAACTGCCTTGGATGGTTTCATCCGCTATGTTTTTGGCGCCATTATGCTGGTACGGGCCAATTGGCTCCACTAGAAGTGTTTTAATCCCGCAATTATTCGCGCAATTGGATCCTGTACATAAGGTTTGGGCCGTTGGGATCTTAGCTACGGTTGCTTCCATCACGGGGGCCGTTGCCAACCTGTTATTCGGGGCATTCTCAGATGTTACCCGGACCCGCTTTGGGAAACGGAAGCCTTACATTGTTGTCGGAACGATTGCCATTGCAATTTCACTGGTTGTCATTGCCAACGTTAAATCGATCATGGCCATCATTCTCATTTGGATTGTTGCGGCTGCGGCCGAAAATGCCATTGCTGCGGCGATATATCCGCAAATATCGGACCGGGTCGCGCCTAAATGGCGGGGAACTGTTTCGACTTTCTACGGGGTCGGGTTTACCATCGCCCAACAAGGGTTCGCGCTGTTAGCGGCCCAATTCTTGGGTAACGTTAAGATGGGGATCTACTTCATGGCCGGCAGTACCGTTGTCTTGGCCATCATTCACTTGCTCCTGATTCAAGAAAAAGGGAACATGGATGAACCCAAAGTTTCCCTGAACAAGGATACTTTAAAGAAGTACTTCTTCTTCCCAACGCATGATGCACGGGACTTCTACTTAGCTTTGACAGGTAAGTTCTTCATGGTTGTTGGGTCAACCATCGTCACAACCTTCTTACTCTTCCTGTTCACCGATTACATTGGTCAAGGAACGAGTGAAGCTGGGAAATCAATTTCCATCTTCTCCTCAATTATGTTAATCATTGGTGTGATCTTCGCTTTGATTGGGGGACCACTTGCCGATAAGCTGAACCGGGTTAAGGCACCAGTTGTGATCGCAACCTTTGCCTTAGGTTTCGCCGCATTGTTCCCACTGTTTGTTCAAAAGCCATGGGCAATGTTCGTTTACGCCGTCATCGCCGCCTTCGGGAATGGGTTATACAACTCCGTCGATGGTGCCTTGAACATGGACGTTTTGCCTTCATCTGATACTGCCGGGAAAGACTTAGGGCTGATCAACTTGGCCAACACGTTAGGCCAGATGTTGGGTGCCATGGTGGCCTCAGCTATCGTTGCTGCCTTCGGTTACGGTGCAATCTTCATCTTCGCCATCGCCATGGAATTGGTCGGTGGTATCGCGATTGCCATGATCAAACGTGTCCGGTAATCTTGGTCGGTAAAAGTGACTGGTAATGGTTTTAGGAAAAGGATACGTTTATTAGCAAACGTACGGAAGACTCTATGTCAATAACGGCGTAGAGCCTTTTTCGAAAAGTAGGTAACGGGTGAATGGCTAGTTAGCGTCAGAATCTCTGGCAACCGTAGGCGGAAGTTTTCACCCGAAAGATAGGCAAAGGAGGACTTAACTTGAAACGACAGTTATTTAACGAGCAAATCAAAGCGAACCCACTCCGTAGTAAAGCGGATGTGAAGTCGGCATTGCTAGACATTCTTAGCCCTGCAATGGACGTCTTAAGTCAACAGAAGCAAAAGGGTCGTTTCCGCATGAGTGATAGCGGGGCGGTCTACCTGCAAGACAAGACTGAAATTGAAGGCTTCATGCGCCTGTTGTGGGGCCTCGGTCCCTTCTTCAGTAACGCCGAGAACGTCAAGGCTTACCCCGATTGGTTTGAAATGACCACGCAAGGGATTCTCGCCGGTGTTGATCCCCAATCAGACAGTTACTGGGGTGGTGACCTTGGTGACTATGATCAACTCTTCGTGGAAATGGGTGCGTTGACAGCATTCCTGTACGAGACCAAGCCTAACTTCTGGGACAGCTTGTCCACGACGCAACAAAAACAGATTGTGGATTGGATGGATCAGGTCAATGATAAGGTTGTCCCAAAGACGAATTGGCTCTTCTTTAAGGCCATGGTTAACAAGTTTATCACGGACTCCGGGTACGCCGACCATTCACAGTTAGTCGCCGATGATTACGCCATCACCAACACCCACTACCTTGACCACGGTTGGTCTTACGATGGGTACAAGAATCAAATTGACAATTACATTCCGTTTGCTTACCAGTTCTTCACCTTACTGACGGTTGGTCTGACCGACTGGCAGGGAGACGAAGCCACCTTGCTGCGGGAACGCGCCAAGGCCTTCGTGCCGAGCTATGCCAACTGGTTTGCGGCGGACGGGGCGGCCTTGCCTTATGGGCGGAGCCTCGACTATCGGTTTGCCCAAGCGGCCTTCTGGGCGGTTGCGGCGTATGCGCACATCGACTTGCCAGCGGGTTATGAGCTGGGGGACATCAAACATTTACTTTTAAACAATTTGCGTTGGTGGTTCCATCAAAATATCTTCACGACAGACGGCTTGATTCCAATCGGTTACGCCTACCCGAACATGGTCTTTGCGGAAGGCTACAACGGCCCCGCTTCGGCTTACTGGGCACTCAAGACCTTTATCTTCTACGCTTTACCCGATGACGATCCGTTCTGGACCACGCCGGAAAGTGACGACTTTAAGTTTGAGCCACTCAAGAAGCAGCCGGAACCACGGATGCTGGTCGCTCACAGTAAGACGGGGATGGAAGTCCAGTCCTTTACCGCTGGCCAGCACTCCCACGAACACGCTGCCGGTGCTGCCAAATACGAAAAGTACGTGTACTCCTCATCCTTTGGTTTCAGCACCCCCAAGGGTTCCGTCTTGCTTAAGCAGTGTGCCTTTGACAACACGCTGGCAGTCTCCGAATCCGAGAACTTCTGGCGGACGGCCTTTAAGTATGCCGACTACCAGATTCACGACGATTACGTTTATTCCGATTGGCAACCATGGGACGACGTGGATATTAAGAACTACGTGATTCCGGATATGCCATGGCACGTGCGAATTCACCAGATTGATACCGCACGGGAATTACACGTGGCCGAAGGGAGCTTCTCCGGTCCCGATAGTGGCGACCCGCGTGAACACGAAGTGGCAGTCAAGGCTAAGAACGCCGTCTTCTATCAGACACGAGTCGGTATTACCGGTTTAGTTGGCTTGTCAGACAATCTGAAAGTCGAATTGTCCGTACCGGAGCCCAACACCAACATCTACTTCCCTAAGACGAAGATTCCGCTGCAGACGGGAGTTTTGAAGCCCGGGAAGCACACCTTGGTTTCCCTTTATCTGGGAGATCGCGAGTTGGAGAGCCTGGACGCTAACGGTGAGATTGCGATTCCAACCATTGCCTTGGTCGGGAACCGGGTTGAGATTACATTGAACGGGCAGACCACCAAGGTCACCTTAGACGAATTTAAATAGAGTTTGGAGGAATCAGACACATGGAGCAAGAGTTACTCTACCCACTTACGAATAAATGCCGCTTTGACCAGAAATTAGATGGTCTTTGGGACTTTAAGTTTGACCGTGAGAGCCAGGGACTGGCTGACAATTGGACCGCTAAGTTACCCGATCCCATCAAGATGCCCGTTCCAGCCAGTTTCAACGACTTCTTTACGGACAAGGATTCTCGTGAATACACCGGTGATTTCTGGTATGCCAAGCGGGTCTTCGTCCCCGGGTCACTGCGCGGTAAGCTGATTGGCCTACGGTTCGGTGCCGCAACGCACCGTGCCACGGTTTACGTCAACGGTCAGGAAATTCGGAGTCATGAGGGCGGTTTTCTCCCATTTCTCGCCGACATTACTAGTGCCGTGAAATTTGACGAGGACAACCTGGTCGTGCTCAAGATGAACAATGAGCTGCACCGTGATGCCTTACCGGCTGGCGATACGGCCGTCCTGAAGAACGGTAAGAAAATGGTTAAGCCGTTCTTTGATTTTTATAATTACTCCGGTCTGAACCGCAGCGTCCATCTCGTTGCGATGCCAGAGAATCACGTGGTGGATTACACCGCTGTCTCTTCGCTGGGTGATGATGTGGCCACGGTTCACTACACCGTGACCACCAGTCAATCGGCTGGTAGCGTCAGTGTCACGTTGCGTGATGAGAACGACCAGATTGTGGCCACCAGTAATGGCCGGTCCGGCGACCTCGTTGTGCAGCACCCGCAGTTGTGGAACGTTCGTGACGCCCACCTTTACACGCTGACGATTCAAGTCACGGCCAACGACCAATTGCTTGATGAGTATAGCGATGAAATTGGGATTCGGACGATCACTATCGCCGGGCACCAGATCGAAGTCAACGGCCAACCCGTTTACCTCAAGGGATTTGGCCGCCATGAAGACAGCATCTACGCCGGTCGGGCTTTCGATCTCAACGTGGAGAAGCGGGACTTTGAACTGATGAAATGGATGGGGGCCAACTCCTTCCGGACATCCCACTATCCATACGACGAAGAGGTTTACCGCTTTGCCGACCGCGAAGGCTTTCTCATTATCGATGAAGTCCCCGCTGTTGGGTTTAAGATGGCGGCGGCCAGCTTCCTCGGGGGCCTCGATCAGTCCTTCTTCGCTGGTGACTGGACCGAGGAACTTTACAAGAAGCATCTCGACCAAGTGACCGACATGATCCACCGGGATAAGAATCACCCGAGTGTCTTGGCTTGGAGCCTCTTCAATGAGCCCGATACCTCTAGTAAGTCTGCGGTGCCATACTTTGAAAAAATGTTTGCGGCCACCAAAGCCTTGGACCCTGATCAACGGCCACGGACCTTTACGTTGAATGAAGATGACACCTTTGACACTTCCTATTGCAAGCAGTTCCCTGACTTCTACCTGTTGAACCGTTACCCTGGTTGGTATCACAAGTGGGGCTACGAAATTTCTGATGGAGAAGCCGGTCTGCGTGAGGAACTCGACAAGTGGGCAGCCTCGGATATCGACAAACCCGTTGTGTTCTCCGAATATGGCGCTGATACTCAGCCGGGCCTGCACAAGTTGCCTTCCGTGATGTGGAGCGAAGAGTACCAGATTGAATTGCTACAGATGTTCAACCGGGTCTTCGATTCTTATGACTTCATTCGGGGGGAACAGCCTTGGAACTTGGCTGACTTCCAAACGGTTGAAGGGAACATGCGAGTTAACGGGAATAAGAAGGGCCTGTTTACGCGGGATCGTCAGCCGAAGGAAGCGGCGTTCTATCTCCGCCAGCGTTGGCTCGACATCGACAATAACTTTAAGAACTAACGCTTCCTTGCGCCTTGCCGGGCGGTGAAAATCAACTGGAACGCTGAGGGCGGGCGCCTAAAGCCATAGAGCGGTCTTTAGGCTTGCTTTGAGCCTCTGAGGGACTAGTCTTAAAGGTACCAATTCCCTAAGCGGCACAGCCGCTAAGGGAATTCCCACAGCTGAGTTGATTTTCACCGCCCTCACGGCTGACGTTGCGTTAGTTCAAAGTTATTCGACTCTCTTAGATATTTTATAAAATTATATAAGGGCAGTTAACAATGTCTCGTGGTGTTGAGGAAACTTTGACTAGGTTTTTGTGGAAATTTAGCGATGTAGATTTCTAAACGATTGGACCAATTAAACAGCTAAAAACCGCAGTAAACCAGGTGTTGAGAACCTTGGATTTACTGCGGTTTTATTTTGATTGTTTTATACGCTACTGTCGCGCTTGATGATGCGGGTGCTGATGACCACGGATTCCGGAATCTTGTTGGCATCTTTGATCTGTTCCTGTAGGAGATCGAAGGCCCGTTCGCCCATGATCTCCGTGTAGACGTGAACCGTCGTCAGCGCGGGGTAGGCGTATTTGGCGATTGCCACGTCGTTGAAGCTGATGATGTTCACCCGACCGGGAACGGGGATGTCGTGCTGTTTCAGGGCTTTCAGCGCCCCAATTGCCATGGAGTCGCTGCCGATAATGAAGGCGTGTGGCAAGTCATCTTTCAGCTCAGTGATGGCCCGTTCCATCAACTGGTAGCCAGAGTCCGGACCGTAACTACCCGTGAACAGGAAGTCCGGATTGAAGAGGTCCTCGTGGACGAGTCGATTGCGGTAGGTCGTGGCGCGCGGGTCGTAGACGGCATTGTGCTCAGTCAACGTCTTTTCCTGGCCGGCAATCAGGCCAATGTCGGTGATTCCTTCGGTCAGGTAGTGGTTGATGATCCAATTGATGGGCGTCAGGAAGTCACTTTGAACGCTGTCGAAGCCATAGAGCAGGTAGTTTTCGCCGATGAAGACCAGTGGCTTGTGGTAGCCGGCCAACCGGTGGATTTCGGACTCGTCGTACTTGCCCACCGCGATGATGCCAGAGTAGCCGGTGAGGTCGATGTTGGCGATGTTGTTAAACGAGATGGTGTCGACGGAAACGCCGCCGCTGAGGGCCTTGGTCTCGATACCATACTGAATCTGGTAGTAGTACAGGTCATTGAGTTCTTCCTTGTCGGAGTGCCATTGCACCACGGCAATCTTGGCCCCGGACTGTTTAACCTTCTTGGGTTTCTTCTTGTACTGCAACTTTTCGGCGACTTCTAGGACCTTACGCCGGGTATCTTCGCTGACGGCGAGGGTGGCATCATAATTTAGGATACGAGAGACGGTAGATGCTGAAACGCCGGCGCTTTTCGCCACGTCCTTGATGGTTGTCATCGGGTAGTCCTCCTTCGATTAGATTTATTTATAGGCTATGTATTCCATTCCTTATAATTATTATAGCCGTAAATTTCGGAAAAACGTTTACTAAACTGGAAACTTCTAAATTTCTTCATTTTTGATAGATTGGAGTGTGTGAGCAGTCATGAATACAACACAGGTAACAATTGATGGTGATTTACTGGATACATCGGCGCAGGATGCCAATACCTTCAAGGGGTTTGGGTACTTGAGCTGCAATAATTCGTCGCGGCTCTTGCTGGATTATAAATGGGAACAGCCCGAGAGCTACCAGCAGATCTTAGCGATTCTCTTCGGCGGCCAGCACCCGCTGATGTCGATGGTCAAGCTAGAACTCGGGGATGATGCGAATACGTCTTCTGGGACCGAACCGGCGACAAAGCGCAGTGCCGATGAACCCGCTAACGTTTTGCGGGGCGCCGGCTACCAGCTGATTGCCGATGCCAAAAAGTTGAATCCGCGGTTAAAGACCAGCCTGTTGCGTTGGGGGGAACCCGGTTATTTGCGGCCACTGTGGGCGCCGGTCAAGAGCACTGATCCCGATCACAACGTACCGGAGGCGGCGTATGAACCGATGTATCAGCTCTACAAGCAGACCATTGTGGCAGCGTACCAGCAGTTCGGCTACCTCTTTGATTACGTGGATCCGGACAGAAATGAGACCAAACATCCGATGTATCGCTGGATCAAGTGGTTTGCCGACCGGTTACATAACGACACTGATTTCCCGGCGGGCTTTCCCGTGGCACGCTACCACCGGATCAAGTTGATTGCGGCCGACCAGAATTACGAGACTGAGTTTGGCGATACCATGCTGAAGGACCGGGAGTTACTCGAACGCGTGACGGCAGTCGGCTATCACTACAATACCGATGATGGGACGCATAATCAATACAAACGTTTAGCCGATGATCACCAGCACGAGGTCTGGTACAGTGAGGGCATTGCACCGATGACGTTTGGCAAGTATCGTGTACGAGCCAGTTCCGGCGATGGCATCGGTGGCAAGCAGAGTGGGCTGGATGTGGCGAACCGGCTGATTAAGGGTTATGTGAACTCTCGGCGGACCTTCTACATCTTCCAGCCCGCCGTTTCCGCCTATTATCCCGGGGTCAATTACAGTCACAAGGAGTTGATCACTGCGAGTCACCCGTGGTCCGGATACTTTGAAGTTGACAACGTGGGGTTGCAGATCATGAAGCACTTCACGGACTTCGCACAAACTGGCTGGCACGAGAGCAATCCGTGGCGTTATTTACCGAGTGCCTGCGACAGTCAGATCGGTGGGACGGAAAATCTGGATAGCCACACGGATGCGCCCAGTTATTTGACGTTGGTGGCGCCGGACAAACAGGACTTTTCAACGATTTTGGTCAACGATAGCGCGAGCCCTCGTCGGTATACGCTGGCACTCGTCAATCTACCAGCAGTTGGTAAGCCGGTCACGGTGTGGGAAAGCCGCGGTCCGGAACCGGGGCAAGTCTATGATAGCGGGCTGAAACAGCAACGTGAAACGCTCACGGCTACGGCTGGTAAGCTGACGATTCTCGTTCAGCCACATAGCATTGTGACCGCAACGACGCTAGATTTGAGTAACGATACCGAGGTCGTTTATGCACGGCAGACAGCACCCGCAGCCAATACGCTGTTGGACGTGACGGATAGCCAAGACATCTTCTATCAGGATGACTTCGGCTATGCGGCGGACTACCACACGACTCGAGGTGGCACACCGCGGTACACCACGGATCAGGGTGGGGCCTTTGAAGTCGAGCAGCGTCATGGTCAGGGCGTCCTGCGCCAACAGATCACCGAGGCCCAACGTGCGCTGGACTGGGAATACTCGTATGCACCGAACCTGACGTTGGGGGACGACCGCTGGAGCAACTACACCGTGGTAGTCTCCGTAAAATTCGATGACACGACCCAGCAGAATTCGGCGACTGGCAATTACTTTGGGATCGGCCTGTATCAAGTCACGGACGTCAAGGGGCGGCTGGAAAGCGCCCCGTATGTCTTTAAGGTAGCCACGGATGGTAGCTGTCAGTTGGTGAAGAATGATCGCATCGTGGCTTTGGGTTACGTGGATGGCTTGAACTTGGCACAAATTCACCAGCTGAGCTTTGGCATCAGCGGCAATCGATTAGCGGCGGGCATCGACGGGCAGACAGTATTGACCTTTGTGGACACGGACAATCCGCACTATAGCGGTCGCGTCAAACTGGGCACCGGCTACTATCACACGGAGATTACCCAGATTGTCGTTAAGAAGAATGATGTGGCGGATGGCGTCCAGTACCAGCGGATCGATGACTTAGACGAGCGGATCACCTACCGTGGCGACTGGCAACACGTCTGCGGGTTAGGCAATACGATTTGGAACCGAACCTTGTCGACGGGGACTGCCGGACAGAAGACCCAGGTGGCGTTTGACTTCACTGGGACTGGCTTTGCATTGTACGGTCGCCAGGTTGCGGCTAGTCGCTTAACGGTCAAGGTCGATGGTCACCTGTTGGTCCCTAATTTCGAACCGCAGCAGGCTGCCGATAAGGTGGAGAACGCCGTTTTCTTGGGGTTGTCTGCGGTCAAACATCACGTCACGACTGCGGTGACGGCCGGGACTTATACGCTGGATGCGGTTGGGTTTTACCGGTAGGCTGAGGGTGTTTCTGAATTCTTCAAGTATACTGGAAGAAAAGTGAAAAAATTGAATTCCTTCAAGTATGATTGATAAAAACAAAAAATCATTAATGTATTGAATCACTGTCGTCTGCATCCCTTTGCCGGGTACAGACGATTTTTTTGATGATTTCGAAAAAAGATGAGACTGAAACGGCGATTTTTACATTAGTAATAAGTATAAGGAGAATTTTTAAGGCGTTCGTGCTACACTCAAAGCAACTGAGTACTGAAAGGATGACAACCATGCCACAAGCAGATGTACTGTTAGTAATCGATGTTCAGAATGGGCTGAGCCAGGCCGCGGGGTATACCGCACTGGTGGATCGCATCAACGAGCGCCTCGATATCTATCATGACGAGGAGCGGCCGGTAATCTTTATGCAGCATACTGATGATGAAATGACTTACGGTAGCGATGCCTGGCGCCTCGACACACGACTTCACCGCCAGGCCGATGATACCGTATTCCTGAAGTACCATACGGATTCTTTTTACGAGACGGGGTTAGCGGATCGGTTGCATCATATTCTGGCTGAAAGCGTGGAAGTCTGTGGTTTACAGACGGAGTACTGCGTGGATACGGCGTTTCGGGTCGGTCACGACCGTGGCTTTGATATGATTACGACGGCTGGCATGAGTACCACCTTTGATACGCCGGAGCTCAGTGCGGCCATGATTCGCAAGCACCATGAGGGCATCTGGAATGGTAGCTTTGCAACGGTCTATCCGGCGGCGGAATAGCTGTCTCTCGAAACTAGTTAGTGTATAATTGAATTATGCACAACGGTTTCGAGAAGGGAAGTTTTCTAATGATAACGATCTATGATTTTTCCGAAATTGAGATGAGTGGCCAAGCCATCAACTTCGCTGATTACCGGGGGAAGGTCGTCCTAATTGTGAATACCGCTAGCAAGTGTGGGTTAGCACCGCAACTAGTGGGTATCGAAGCGTTGTATAACCGGTATCACGATCAGGGCCTGGAAGTCCTGGGATTGCCGTCGAATCAATTTCATCAAGAACTGGACTCCGACGAAGCGACGAGTGACTTTTGCCAGCTACATTACGGCGTGACTTTTCCGATGACCAAGCAAGTTCGCGTGAATGGTGAGGATGAAGATCCATTATTTACCTACCTCAAAGCCACCGCCGGTCATGGTCGAATCAAGTGGAACTTCACCAAATTCTTGATTGGCCGAGACGGCCAGTTGATTGACCGCTACGCACCGATCACGAAGCCAGAGAGTATGGAAGACGCCATCGTTCAGGCGTTGGGGACGACTGACTAACGATTGCCAGTCAAGTGTACACATTATTCAGACTGAGGAATAAATCAATAATTTTTCAAAATGAACAAAAAAATCGTGTTGCTTACCGGATAGGTTTACCCGCTAGGCAACACGATTTTTGTCTAAATTAATGTGCAATTAGGGAACCAATACCAACTGCTGCAATCACGTAAACTAATGCAATTGCAATGGTGGTCCAGGTCTCTTTTTGCCAGAATTTTTCAGTCACGGTTAGACCTCCTTAGGCTACCTTAGCGATTGGTGCAGCGGTAGACGTGAGCTTCGACTTGTTCAGAAGTAGGGAGCTGGCGACCACGGAGAATGAGCTGAACGCCATACCCAGGCCAGCAAGCTCTGGACTGAGAACGAGTCCGAGGGCGGCGAAGAGTCCGGCAGCCACGGGAATTCCCAACGTATTGTAGATGAATGCCCAGAAGAGGTTCAACTTGATACGGCTGAACGTCTTTTGACTGAGCTCAAGTGCGCGCACCACGTCCTGCAAATCATTCTTAACCAGAACGATACCACCGGCTTCGATGGCAATGTCGGTACCAGAACCCATGGCGATACCGACATCAGCGGTCGTCAAAGCTGGTGCATCGTTGATACCGTCACCCGCGAAGGCAACGGGACCATCTGTTTGTAATCGCGTGATGGCAGCGGCTTTGTCACCGGGAAGAACATTGGCGATGACTTCGTCGATACCGACTTGGTCAGCAATGGCCCGTGCTACCCGGTCATTGTCACCAGTCAACATTACCGTTCGTAAGCCGCGTGCTTTGAGCGCTGCGATGGCACCTGCTGAGCTAAGTTTAGGGGCGTCCTGAATGGCAATCAGGCCAATGACCTGGTCAGCTTGGCCGACGATGACGACCGTTTTAGCGGCGTTTTGTAACTGGGTCATTTGTTGCGTCAGTTCTGGCGTAAGCGTGTAGTTATCGAGAAGTTTGTCATTACCGATAAAGGCGGATTGACCGTCGACTGTGGCTTGCACACCCTTGCCCTGAATGGCTTGGAAATCAGTTGCGGCGACGGGGGTAAGACCAGTGTCGTGGGCCTTGTCCAGAACCGCGGTAGCCAGAGGATGTTCGGAGGCAACCTCCAGATTGGCGGCCACTTGAAGGACTTCAGGTCCCCCCACAATGTCGGTGACTTGGGGATGGCCCTCGGTGATGGTGCCGGTCTTGTCGAACACGACGGTTTTGATCTTATTGGCTGCTTCGAGGACTTCACCGTTTTTGATGAGAATACCCATCTTAGCGCTACGACCAGTACCGACCATCAATGCCGTCGGGGTGGCGATTCCTAGTGCACAAGGGCAGGCGATAATAATGACCGAAACGGCGAATAACATGGCATTCACGAGGCTGGCGCCCAACAGAACGTACCAGACGGTGAAGGTAAGGATGGCGGCAATCAGGACAGCGGGGACGAAGATGTCGGCGACCCGGTCCACAGTCTTTTGAATGGGTGCGTGACTGGTCTGGGCCTTCTTGACCATTTCAACGATTTGAGCCAACAGAGTGTCGTCACCGACTTTGCTGGCAGTAAACGTAAAGGTTCCTGTACCGTTGATGGTGGCGCCAATGACGTGGTCACCAGCTTGTTTGGTCACGGGCATACTTTCTCCAGTCACCATGGATTCATCGATGCTTGAGTGGCCATCGGCGATGGTGCCATCAACGGCGACCTTTTCACCGGGTCTTACGCGAATTGTATCGCCGACCACAACGGCACTCAGAGGGACCTTAGTGAACTGACCGTCACGGAGCACGTCGGCACTCTTGGCTTGGAGACCGATCAACTTTTCGACGGCCCCTGAGGCGGAATGCTTCATCTTTTCCTCGAAGTATTGTCCGAGAAGGATGAAGGTGATGACGAAGGCGGCACTCTCATAGAAGACGGCTCTGCCCGTAAGCATTGCATAGACACTATAGAGGTAGGCCGTTGCGGTACCAACAGCGACTAGTGTGTCCATGTTGGCATGATGATGACGGAAGGCAGCCCAAGCGCTTTGGATAAATGGCCGAGCGGAGACGGCCATGACCCCGGTCGTCAGGAGAAACATCGTCCAGGCGCCGCCAGGAAGCGTGAATCCAAAGGGGGCTGCCACCATTTCAATCAGCATAGGTAGAGAAAGAATCAGTGAGAAAACGAAACGATTCTTGATGCTCATGGTTCGATAACCACCTTTCCGCGGAACATATCCATACCGCAGGCAAACTTATAGGTGCCGGCGTGGCTGGTATCAATGGTGATTTTCTGTGGTTGGTTCAGTGGCAAATCGGCTAAGACATTGAAGTCGGGAAGCTGAACCTGATCCAGACAGCCAGCGTCGTTGATGCGGTTAAACGTGAGCGTGGCTGGCACGCCTTGTTTCAGAACGATCGTGTCGGGTTGGTAGCCACCGTCAACGGTGACGGTCGCCTTTTGTGTGGTATTTGTTTTTGTCATAAGATGACCTCCAATAGGGTTGTGTGCGTGATAAGTGATAGTTATTTGATGATGACCTTGCCGTGGAACATGTTCATTCCGCAAGCGTACTCGTATTCACCGGGGGTGCTGGTATCGATGGTAACGGCGTGATTTTCGTCCTTAGGCAAGAACTCGTTGATACCGAAGTCGGGGAAGACGACCTGTTCCAGACAGTTCGAGGGATCCTTGCGGTTAAATGTGATTTGAGCGGGAATCCCGCGCTTGAGAACGACGGTGCTTGGGGTGTAGCCACCACTGACGGAAACGTCGACGTCCTGTTTATCGTGAGTGACCGCCGCGTCGACCATTGCGGTGGTGTGCTTACCGAAGAACCACCAAGCGATGAAGCTAATCGCAATCACAGCGCCAATTGTAACGAAGAGTTTATCCATATTTAATTAGACCTGACTTTCTTTTTGTGTTTACAAACGTAATCGATGTAAATAGCATAAGACTATCGTTTACATTTGTCAACGAAAAAATAGCTTTAGATCATATTCTGTCTTTGATGACCGCCAAAAAACGTCACAGCCACTTGGAAGAAGTGGGCTGTGACGTCAGTGTTTGAATTTGAAATGAAGCGGGCGTTAGATTTCTTGGACCAGACCATCGAAGAAACGTTTGAGGGAAATCTTTCCCCGGGTGCTGCGTTCGCCCTCCAGGTACAGCATTTCACTCCGGACGTTCTTATATTCATACAGCGTGTTAGCGTATTCTACGACGATCTCGTCGCCCATGTCGTCGAGGCAGAGGTGAGCGAGGTTAGTCAGGCCGGTCTTTATGGCGCGTCGAACGCGCTGAAAGACGATCTTCTTCTCGCGGTCGTCAATGTGGTAGGCCACGTTGAAATCAATCTCACGAAAACTCAATTGTTGGTCAATCATGATCTGGGTGATAGCTAGAATGTCGGCGGAACCGGCTTCCGAGGTGATGCCCAGAAAACGCAGAATTGACAGGATCTTAGCCTTTTGCGCCTGATGGGGGTCCACGGTCGGAGTTGCCGTGGGAATGCCGCCAACCAGCGACTGCACGGCGTTGAGCTTGGCGGCCATCTGGATGCTTTGAGCGACCTTTTCCACGACCGTCTTGACCTCGATCAGGTTGATTGGCTTGTCGATGAAGAATTCGATGCCCGCCTGATAGGCCTCAGCTCGTAGCTCGTCGTCCTTAACCTGGGAAATCATGATGAAACGGAGATTGGGATGGAGGCGTTTAAGCTTTTCAACCAGTTCAATCCCGGACATGCCGGGCATCAACAGGTCAACTAGGACAATATCGACGTGTTGGATCATGATATCAGCGATTGCCTTCTGAGCGTTGGCGGCGACGCCAATCACGCTGTTGTTAGCGTCCTGTTCGAGAATCCGGCGTAGCATCATTGGGATAGCGGGGTCATCGTCGACAATGTAGAATTTCATGCGGAAACCTCCTGTGCGAGTCGTTGTTTATTGAGCGTAATTTCAAAATTAGTCCCTTTGCCGAGCTGTGAATGGACCTGAATATCGCCGTCAAATTGTTCCTGAACGATAATTTTGACGTGCGAGAGGCCGATGCCCCGGTAAACGTTCCCGGTGTTCTCGTCGAACTTAGTACTGAAGCCCGGCTGGAAAATCATGGCCTGAGTCTCTTCGTCCATGCCGGAGCCGTTATCACTGACGGTAATGATGACGTTGGGACCGACGTCGGCGACCGTGATGCGGATGTAGCCGTTGGTCTGGTCGAGCATGGCATCGGCGCTATTGAAGATCAGATTGGAGAGAATTGAGACCACGTAGTAGTGGTTGGGGATGACGATATCGACGTGGCTGTGGGTGTCGATAACGACACCCCGTTGCTCATCTTTAAGGGCTTCGCGGATGTAGCGAGTGGTCACACGCAGAATATCGGCCAGTTGCATGGGGGTCGCTTGATCGTTGCCAAAGGAACTACCCAGCCCGCAGATGACGTTTTGGTAGTCCTTCTTGATTTCGTGAACGTCGCGGGCGATGTCCAGGGCCATTTCACGTTGTGCGGGGGTGACATCGGCGCTTTGAAGTTGTTTGTTCAACAGGTAGGCGTTCTTCATGACGTTTTCAATCTCCGTAATATTTTTACGCATGAAGTAGACCTCACTCTTCACGACCGATGCCACCCAGATGAAGTGGTAGTACTGCTGTTCGTGGTCCTCATCGCGGACGAGAAGCGTGAAGTGGTGGTAAAGAAAGGCGAGACAGCAGCTGAGCAGGCTACGCAGGAGTGCGGTGACGAATAGCAATTGAAATAATCGGTAGTGGTAATCAGTGAACCCAGTTAAAATACTGACTTCCAGCAAGTTAGCGAGGTAGTCACAGACGATGATCGTCAGTAGAAAGGAGCTATTGTTTCGCTGACCCTTGCGCCAATATAGCCAGTAATACAGCACACCGTAACAGACGTAGAAGGCCATGTCGGCCGCCACGTAGCGCAGATTGTCGGTACGGCTGACATCGTTGCCAATGAATAACAGGATTCCCCGAAAGATGGGTGAGGCGCCAGCAATGGCGACCGTCAAGTGGATTGGATTCAGGTCACCGTTAAAGTAGAGAAAGATCGGCAGTAACAGCGCCGATAACGTCAGGATAAAGCCGGGGGTGTAGGCGGTGAAGTTGACCTGTGAGGCTAGGGCGATGCAGATGGCGGCAATGAGAATCCGCCGGTAACGTTCGTGACTAATGAAGCGGGATTGTTTCAACATCTTGAAATAACTCCTAACTTATTATGGACAATGGACGTTGCAAATATATGTATGATTGCTTTGACCTGAAAACAGTGCGGGTTCGCCTGCGGCTACCCAAAATTCCGTCTGCTATGGGGAACGGAGAAAGCCACAGTGCGGTCTTTCTCCTCGACTTGAAGCTGCAAAGTTCGTGCATCTTCAAGTGCGTCCCACGCTGTAAGGCCAGGAAAAATCGCCTGGTCTAACAGCGTCGTCACAGCTGACTGCATTTTGGGCCTCCTCCGGCTAAAATGATTTGGCAGTCAGTACCAAGCAATCTTTGTTCAGTGTAACGTACTTGGTTAACTTCGCAGAGGGAATCACTTTTATAAATTTGCTGTAAGTGACGAATAGTGATGATGTTGATAATCTTTTTTATTCCTTAGCGTGATTCAAGTAAAGCGAGTGTGTGAGTTAGCTGAAGCGCAAAGGGACACTTCAGTCTGACACACTAGCATTTACAGCGGCTTGGATCGCCAATTATGGTCAGTAGCCGTGGGAGCTTCAATATAATAAAAAAAGTATTTTCCCGACGACTTGAAGCTTCGTGAAGTTTCACGAAACCGATTACATATACTGTCATTGTAAATAACAAAGGAGGAATTAACAATGTACAATTTGCGGAATCGGAGTTTTCTCACTTTATTGGACTACACCCCTAAGGAAATGGGTTTCCTGTTACAGCTGGCTGAAGATCTCAAGAATGCCAAGTATGCGGGCACGGAACAGCAAAAGTTAAAGGGTAAGAATATCGCTTTGATTTTTGAAAAGAACTCGACTCGGACCCGTTGTGCATTTGAAGTTGGGGCCTACGATCAAGGGGCCCACGTGACTTACCTCGGCCCTTCCGGTACACAAATGGGCAAGAAGGAATCAGCCAAGGATACGGCACGCGTGTTGGGCGGGATGTTTGACGGTATCGAATACAGGGGCTTCTCCCAACGGACCGTGGAAACGCTGGCTGAATACTCAGGCGTCCCCGTTTGGAACGGTCTGACTGATGAAGACCATCCAACGCAAGTCTTGGCGGACTTCCTAACAGCTAAGGAAATCCTCAAGAAACCATACAACCAAATCCACTTTACATACGTGGGTGACGGCCGAAACAACGTGGCTAACGCGCTGATGATCGGTGCCGCAATCATGGGGATGACCTACCATCTGGTCTGCCCACAAGAACTGAACCCTTCACCAGAACTGTTGGCTAAGGTTGAAGCCATCGCAGAAAAGACGGGCGCAACTATCTTTATCACCGACGATGTGGACCAGGGGGTTAAGGGGTCTGACGTGCTCTACACCGACGTTTGGGTATCAATGGGTGAACCAGATGAAGTCTGGACGGAACGGATCAAGTTACTCTCACCCTACCGGATCACCAGTGAAATGATGGCAAAAACCGGCAATCCAAACTGTATCTTTGAGCACTGCCTACCATCCTTCCACGATACGGAAACCAAGGTAGGTAAGGAGATTGCTGAGAAGTTTGGAATTACCGAAATGGAAGTTACCGATGAAGTCTTCGAAAGCGACGCATCAGTGGTCTTCCAAGAAGCCGAAAACCGGATGCACACCATCAAAGCGGTGATGGTTGCGACCTTAGGCGAATAAACGGGGGACGAGCAGATGGCAAAAATTGTTGTGGCCCTCGGCGGAAACGCCCTGGGAAAATCACCGGAAGAACAGTTGCAATTGGTTAAACACACCGCAACGTCACTGGTTGGCCTCGTGGCGGCTGGTCACAAGGTTGTCATCAGTCACGGGAATGGTCCGCAAGTTGGGGCCATCAACCTGGGGATGAATTACGCGGCGGAACACGGTCAGACGGCGGCGTTCCCCTTCCCTGAGTGTGGGGCGATGAGCCAAGGCTATATTGGCTATCACCTCCAGCAGAGTTTGCAGAATGAACTCCATCAACGGGGGATTGTGAAGGATGTGGCGTCGGTCGTCACCCAAGTCGAAGTTGATGAAAGTGACGCGGCGTTCCAGCACCCTACTAAGCCGGTCGGCGCGTTCTACAGCAAGGAAGATGCCGATCGCATCGTAGCCGAAAAGGGCTACACCTTCGTTGAAGACGCGGGCCGAGGGTATCGCCAAGTGGTCCCTTCACCACAGCCCCAGTCGATCATTGAACTCAAGAGTATTAACGACTTGATTGAAAACGACAACCTCGTGATTGCCGGCGGTGGCGGCGGGGTTCCCGTGGTCAAGACCCCAGCTGGTTTGAAGGGTGTGCCAGCGGTTATCGACAAGGACCGCTCCAGTGCTTTACTAGCGGCCAACATCGCGGCGGAACAGCTGATTATCTTAACGGCGGTCGATGCCGTGTACGTCAATTACGGAAAACCGGATGAGGATGTACTCCGCGAGTTAACAGCGGCGGATGCCAAGCGCTACATTGACGAGGGCCAATTTGCACCGGGGAGTATGTTACCTAAGATCGAAGCCTGCTTAGACTTTGTCGCTTCGGGCAACAACCGAACGGCCCTGATCACGTCACTGGACCGGCTGGACGATGCATTGGCTGGAAAGGTCGGCACACTGATTAAGTAAGTTAGAACACCACTTATAATTTGGCAGACACATAGAGCGCGGTCCAAGGGATGTTGGCGTAGCACCCGTTCTTGGGACCGCGTTTTGGTATGACGTTTGGTTGGAACAAAGCTTGCTATCGCCTTACCGGGCAGCGTAAATTGGCTGGAACGCGTGGGCGGACGCCTAAAGCCATAGAGCGGTCTTTAGGCTTGGGTTTGAACCTCTGAGAAGCGAGTTTCAAACCCACCAATCACCTAAGTGGCATGCCACTTAGGTGATTCCCACGGCTGAGCCAATTTACGCCACCCTTACGGCTTACGTTGGCTTAGATCCAATCAGACGGTGAGTACCGGTTAATACTGTGACGTAGTGGTAGTTATACGAAGTACGTGTGTCTGTGGGTTGGTTAAACTAGTTTCAAATTTTTTGAAAGTGGCAGCCGCAGGCGGAAGTTACGCACAGTTTTCGGAATTGTTTAAAAGCAAGGACAGAAGTCAACTAAGAGCAAAGGGGTGGAAACATGGATACACCAGCACAACAACCTAAAAAGAAGTTCAAGCTGCGAATGCCCGGCGCGTTTGTGATCTTATTCATCTTAACGATCGTTGCCGTGATGGCGACCTGGATGATTCCTGCGGGGTCCTATTCCAAGCTTGCTTACGAATCGTCCAGCTCGTCATTGGTCATCACTAAGCCTTCGGGGAAGACGGAAAAGGTGGCGGCCACTCAGGAACAACTGGATAAGCTGGGTGTCAAGATTCAGATCAAGGAATTTACCTCAGGCGGGATCACCCAGGCCGTCTCGATTCCCAATACTTATCAACGGTTGAAACAACATCCGGCGGGCTTGGGCGCCATCACCAGTAGTATGGTGCGTGGGACCATCGAAGCCGTGGATATCATGGTCTTCATCTTCGTGTTAGGAGGACTCATCGGTGTGGTTAAAGCCAGCGGGGCGTTTGAAGCCGGCCTGCTGGCGTTGACCAAGAAGACGAAGGGTCACGAATTTATGTTGATCTTCATGGTGGCCGTCCTCATGATCTTAGGAGGAACGCTCTGTGGGATTGAAGAGGAGGCCGTGGCCTTCTACCCGATTTTGGTGCCGATCTTCATTGCGATGGGCTACGATTCCATCGTCTGTGTGGGGGCCATCTTCCTGGCGAGTTCGGTCGGGACGTCGTTCTCCACGATTAATCCGTTCTCCGTGGTGATTGCGTCCAACGCGGCCGGCATCAACTTTACGGAGGGAATCGTTTGGCGGATCGTCGGGCTGATTGTGGCTTCCATCTTCGTCATCTGGTACCTGCACTGGTACAGTAAGAAGGTGAAGAACACGCCGGCCTTCTCCTACACCTACGAGGACCGCACGTCGTTTAACAAGATGTGGTCGGTAGCCTCCGGCGACAGTGAAGAAGGCAGCGAGTTTACCTTCCGGAAGAAATTAATCCTGATTCTGTTTGTGGTGACGTTCCCCATCATGGTCTGGGGCGTGATGTCTCAGGGCTGGTGGTTCCCAACCATGGCGTCATCCTTCCTGGCATTTGCCATTATTATCATGTTCCTGACAGCGACTGGTAAATACGGGATCGGTGAAAAGGGTGTCGTGGATGCCTTTACCAACGGGTCTGCGAGCCTGGTCGGGGTCTCGTTGATCATTGGACTTGCCCGGGGGATTAACCTGGTCATGAACGAAGGTCTCATCTCCGACACGATTCTCCAGTATTCCTCAACACTGGTGGCGCACGTGAGTGGATCGGTCTTCATTCTGATCCTGATGCTGATCTTCTTCGTGCTCGGGTTCATCGTGCCATCCTCATCTGGTTTAGCCGTGCTGGCAATGCCAATCTTCGCACCGTTAGCCGATACGGTTGATATTCCACGGTTCGCCGTGGTTACGGCCTACCAATTCGGTCAGTATGCGATGCTCTTCCTGGCGCCAACCGGGCTGGTGATGGCAACCCTGCAGATGCTGGACATGAAGTACTCGCACTGGTTCAAGTTTGTCTGGCCAGTCGTTGTCTTCGTGCTGGTCTTCGGTGGCGCCATCCTGGTCGCAGAGGTGCTGGTCAGTTGAGTTTAGTGAGTTGAAATTGAAAAGTTAGCAAATAGCCGCCAGTCCCTGTCACTGAATTGCGATGGGGCTGGCGGCTATTTAGGTTGGATTAGACAAGTTAGTTTTTAGATTTGTAGCCAAAATCAGGAATGTTACGCCAGCGCTCAGAGAGGTAACGCACAGCCTGTTTGGGTTCGCGGGCCCGGGTGAAGATGCCCTTCTTGTTGCCTTGCACCCGCTGAATGCCGAATTTCGTTTGAAAGTCGGCGAAGTTCCAGAGCTGTTCACCCACAAAGTTCGGGATCTCATCGAAGACTTTACTGTAGGTCCGATAGTAATCGGTCTGATATTCCTCGGAGAATGGTTCGCCGTAAGCGCTGTGGACGCCGGCAATGGTATCGGCGCCATACTCGGTGAACATGATTGGTTTGTCGGGATACAGTTTTTGCCACGCCTGTAATTCTGCGCGGAGGTGAGTCTCGGCGGCTGACAGGTCGCCGGTATCGAGGTACCAACCGTAGTAGCGGTTGAGAGCCAGTACGTCGACCAGGTCGGATGATTTATCGGCGGCGGGTGACGCTTGAATCTCACCCACGTAGGTTAAGGGCCGATTCTGGGGATCTAACTGGCGCGCTAGCTTGAAGAGTGGCGCGAAGTATTCGTGGGCCCCCAGCGAGTAGTTGGCGGCTTCATTGGCGATTGACCACATGACGACACAGGCGTGATTCTTATCGCGGTCGATCATTTCGTGAATGACCTGACGGTGGGCCGGTTCGGTCTTCATTTTGGTCCAGGTGCCGTCATTGAAGTCGGGCTGAACGACGGCATTCATATTGAAATCAAAACGGGTCATTAGCCCGACCGCGGGCGTTTCGTCGATGACCACGATGCCTTCGCGGTCGCACAGCCGCATCATTTCATCCGAGTAAGGGTAGTGCGAGGTGCGAAAGGAGTTGGCACCCATCTGCTTCATGAGGTTGATGTCGAGAACGTTGTAGGCCGGGTTGAGCCCCTTGCCGTTGACGTAGGTGTCCTCGTGCTTACCGAAGCCTTTGAAGTAGAACGGTTGATTGTTAATCAGAAATTGGCCAGCTTTGACCTCGACCGTGCGGATGCCGAACGGCTCGTCGTACTGGTCAATGATCGTACCAGCAATAGTTCCGGACACATGCGCCGTATAGAGGTAGGCGTTGCCGGGTTGCCAGAGATGGGCGTGTGGGACAGTTGCCGTGTGGGTGGTTGGGTCGACGGTCGCCACGACTTGGCCGGTGGCATCGCAGATGGTCGTTGTCAGGTCGAGCCCCTCACCGGTTGAAGTGACCGTCACCGTAGCCGTTCCGGTAGTGAAATCTACCGTAGGGACGATGGTCACGTCACTGATGAAGTGCTGGGGTGTCGTGTAAATCTTAACCGGGCGGTGGATGCCGGCGTAGTTAAAGAAATCGAAGTTCTCATCGACGTGACGGGTCACCCGGCCATCGGCGTCGGTCGTTTCGTGATAGTTGCCGACGGGCAAGGTCGTGTGGTCGAGAAGGTTGCTGACTTTGACGGTCAGACGGTTCTTGCCGGGGATGAGGTGGTTATTTAAAACGACCTCAAATGGAGTGAAGCCGCCCTTGTGATGGGTAATTTCGATACCATTGACGAAGACCCAAGCCTCGTGGGTGACGGAACCAAAGCGTAAGACGAGCCGCTGGTCTTGAAGGGCGTGCATGATGGTGAAGTCACGTTCGTACCAGAAAAAGCCATCGTGTTGGCGAATCTTGGGGTTCACCGTCTGGTCGTTGAATGAGGCCGGGACGGCCATGAGCGTGGTGGTGGCGAGGGGCTGGGTGACTTCGACCGGGTGTTGTTCGTCTTCGACCTTGAATTTCCAGGTGCCGTCGAGGTCGAGGACGGTGCGGTCAGAATTGCTGACGGGATAGAGCATAGATTGTAATCTCCTTTGGTTATCAATGTGGGGTTAGTGAAGAGTTAGGATACTGCAAGGTTAGGATAGCACGCACCGACAGCGCTTACAACTGAGAGCCTGTTCGAACCGTTACGGTATGCCAGCGGGGTGTGCTATACTAGCAAAATGTAAGCAATATACCGTGAAATCTTCAAGGAGGATGCCCGAATGTCACTGACGACCGCAAAGAATTATCTCTTATTAACTGAAAGAATTGGCAAGAAGCCGATGCTGCGAACTCGTTTTACCACCCAAGCCTACCTGGTTCTAGCCACGTTACTGGATCTACGTGACCAGGATGTCCTGACCGTGACCGCGGGTGAAATGAAGATTGCTGACCAAGCCAAATTGGCGGCACTCCCGCAATACTTAGACGAGCTCAAGAGCCGGCTACAAGATGACCTGCAACAGGATGTCCAGCTTAAGTCGGTATTGAAAGTCGTCACGAGCTGGAACATTGTTAATGAAATTTATGACGGTATCGGTGGTGAGCTGGAGCGGGACGGCCGGGTGGAGAAGGTCGTCTTCCAAAATAATTTGAAACCGCACATTATCTATGAACCAACGGCGGTCAGCCGGACCCACGTTGCTGACACTCTAGCTCAGGACATCGACAGTCATCAACTGACGGCGGCGGATGTAAATCTGTGGTTGTTATTGCGGCAGCAAAAGGCATTACCGTATCTCTTCAGTGATGAGGCGCGCCTGACCAAATTGACCGCCGAGTTTGATCGGCAGACGGTAACTGATACGGATGCTGCAACGACACAGGTATTGACCGAAACAGCTGGTGAGATCATTCAGATGAAGAAGTTTGAAATGGATGGTTGGTTAAGCTAAATAGGTTGTGGTAAAAATAAACGGTCACCTCAGTTTGCTGGGGTGACCGTTTGTTTTTAGTTTTAGAAAATCTCATATTCGTCTGGATTTCTCTTTAAAACAGCAAGTAGTAAATCCCGCTCACCCCAATAAAGACGTAGATATACCGCTTAACGGTACCGATATTCAGGTGATTCAGCAGGTGTGCGGCAATCGCCGTTCCAATGATGGCGCCAACCATCCCGACCAGGATGTAGGGAATCACGCTGGTGGTGAGAATGCCATTGAACACCCGCAGCGTGGTGATATAGACGATGTCGATCAGAAAAAAAGTCTGGATATTCCCAATGTATTCGCCAGTGGTGTTGGCTAGCGAGAGAAAGTACAGCGCCATTAACGGGCCACCGATACCAAACAGACCATTAAAGAAGCCAGAGATAATCATGAAGATGCCGGCGACCAGCCACGGATAGGGTTTGGTCCCGGCATTTTTGTTAAATGAAAAGTAGAGGGACAGCGCAATCAATAGGCCACCGAGGAGCATGCGCAGCAGGTGGACGTCGAGCACTCGGACCAGATGAACCGACCAGGCCGCCACACTGGCGTAGACCAGGAAGGGAATGATGATTCGCTTGATATGGATGTCGTGGCGGTAGCGCAGTACCAGCGTGAGGACACTGGCCGCCATGATCAGCGAAGCCACACCGGCGCTTTCCGCAATCGGCAGAATGCTAGGCAGAAAAATCATCATCATGATAGCCGCACCGAAGCCCGTCAATCCCTGAACCAAGCCGGCGAGAAAGCCAAATAAAATTATGAGTAGCCAGGTCATTGATCAAATCTCCTTAAAAATAACTTAGTCTCAGTGTGGCCGATTGCCGAGAAGATGTCAACGCGTGAACGGATTCAAGCATGAGGGTTGCCAGCCAGTGCCATTGATGTTATAGTGTAATAGTAAAATATAACACTAGGGAGGCGGCGGATATGCATTTCGATGATAAGATTCCAATTTATTATCAAATCAAGAATCATATTTACCACGAAATCATCACGGGTACGCTACAACCAGGGGAAAAGTTGCCGTCCGTTCGGCAGCTGGCGGTGGACGTCACGGCTAATGTCAACACGGTTCAGCGGGCATTAAGCGAGATGATTGCGGCCGGAATCATTGAATCCAAACGCGGTAGGGGGAATTTTGTCACGATGGAAACGACCAAGATCACGGCGTTAAAAACACAGCTGGTGACGACCCAGCTGGCACATGTTTACCAGCAGTTGCACGCCTTGAATCTCAGCGATGAAGAAATTTTAGTGAGCGTGCAACAGTACATTGAACAGAGGGGGCAAAACAAATGACGGACAGCTTGGAAATTCAAAATGTGACCTATAAACGCGGGATGAAGACGATCTTGCACGATGCCAACCTGACGCTAGCCCCCGGGAAGATTGTTGGGCTACTTGGCGAGAATGGTGCCGGAAAGACGACCTTGATGCGCTTGATTACGGGAAGCGCTAAGGGCGCGGGCGTTATTACCGTGAGCGGCGAGAGTGCCGAGGCTGATCGAAAACGCAACGTCAGCTTTTCCGAACAACTCCGCGGGTTTGCGGGCAGCACGAAGTTGACCCGGATCGTTGATTTTTATGAAACGGTCTACGGTGACTTTGAAGCGGACCGCTTCACGGAGCTAGCGACATTCTTACAGATTGATACCAGCCTCAAGCTGGCGGCATTGTCCAAGGGGATGAAGGAAAAGTTAGTCATTGCCCTGACATTAGCGCGGCGGACAAACCTCTATTTATTGGATGAACCCTTCAGTGGTATCGACAGTATGAGCCGTAAGAAGATTATCAACAGTATTATCCAGTGGAAACCGGAGAACGCGACGATGGTGATTAGTGACCACTACGTTTCTGAGATTGCACCGATTCTGGATGAAATCGTAGTTGTTAAGGATCAGACCATTTACGCGCACCGACAGGCCGATGAGGTGCGGGCAGAATTCCATATTGGGATTGAGGCTTACTATGAGAGCCTGTACGAGAGGGGCAATGACAATGACTAATTTTGGCAAATTATTTAAGGTGTTCAACCGCAGCAAGTTTTCGGCGGTTAACCAGTTAATGTTGATTGAGCTGGCGGCGATTGCAGTCAGCCTGATCTGGACGTTGGTCTCGGGCCACATGTCGCAGATGAACTTTCTGGGAGCTGTGAGCGGCTGGTCTGGCTTGGTCTACATCGTGGGATTTGTTCTGATTGCCCGACAAGCTGAGATGGCTTTCACACGGGACACGTACCGATTGATTCCGGCTAAGAACGTCACTTTTTATGTGGCAAATTTAGTGTCTTCGCTGGTCATGTTCCTGTACCTAATCCTGTTACAAGTCGGCTTGCACCTGATTGGCCTCGCGGTTGCTTGGCGTAAAATCCGCAGTGAGCTAGGGGGACTGACCATGAGTCACCCCTTGGGCATCAGTGCCGGGGATATTACGCAAATTGGGTTGACCGTGACGTTGCTGGTGCTAACGGTCTTTGTCCTCGCACTGACGACGGTCACGCTGATCCACTTGACGGTTAGTGCCACAAATAACTTCCTGCCAGCTGCGGGTAAGCGGGTCGTGGATGCTATCCTGTATATTGTGGTGATTCTATTGGTGATGCGTGTGGGTGTCTTCTTGTTCGCCCAGCTCAATCAGGTCATGACGACCCTTAACGTCCAAGGGCTGACGAACATGGTGATTCCACTGATTGGGATGCTGGTCGTGGCCGCATTGGAGTCCTTCATCAGCGTCTTCCTGATGAAGCGTTGGGTGGAGACGGTTGCGAACTAGGCCTATCATTTAAATCCGAAATAAAGTAAACACCGAGGAACCGTGCTTAAATTAGCACGGTTCCTCGGTGTTTTTGTGTGTTCATTTAGATGTTTTGTAAGAGTTCTTGAGTGGCTGGAATTGCCGCCCCAATAGCAACGGCGTGGTCAACGACGGTTCCACGTTTCAGGTATCCTGGTGTTTCGGGAAAGACGGATAGTTTGCCCAATCGGTGTTTTAGAGCCGTGATATTGGCTTCGCTGAGGTACTTCGTTAACTCGCCGGCAATGACGATAGGGAGGTCAACAAACATGTGGAGATTGTAGATGGCTTCCGACAGGTAATTGAGGTAGGTTTCGAAGCGTTGTTCAATCTGCTTATCGTGATGATGGAGGTCTGCAAAGAATGTACCGAGATCCTCGTTTGCTTGGAGTAGAGAACTGACGGAACAGTAGGTTTCAATGCAGCCACGGCGACCGCAGTAGCAGATGGGGCCATCGGTGGAGTTTAACGTGATGTGTTCCATCGTGCCACTCCGACCGCTGGGGCTTTTGAAGACTTTTCCGTTAATGATGATGGCGGTCCCGATGTGCTCGCTGATCGACAGGAAAATACCGTCGGTCGGCTGATTTGCGTATTCGGCAACGGCAACACAGTCCGCGTCATGGTAGAAAGTCACTGGGAAGGGGAGGTACTGGCCGAAGTTATCGGTCTTCATCCCAGTGCAATCAAGAATCTTACCATAAAGAATCGTCGTACCATCGTTGGAAATCAGCCCTTGAATTCCGATTCCCACGCCGCTAATCTGAGTCAAACTGAAGCCCTTGGTTCGTAGAAAAGTCAGCAGTTGTTGGCTGAGTGCCTGCGCATACTGGTCGTCATTGGCAAAGGGAAGATTAGTTGTATGAATGTCGAGAACCTCATTACGAAGGTTCAAAACGGCAATCGTTGCGTAATTTCGAAAAATCTCGACACCGACGCTCAGGCTAACATTGGGGTCGATGGCGTAGGCGGTCGCGCGCCGCCCAATTAGTGATTTTAATTGGCCACTCTTAATGATCAGGTGCCGTTCGGTTAGTTTTTGGAGATTGGAGCTGACCGTGGGCAAGCTGAGATTCAATTGGTCCGCGATGTCCTGCTTGGAAAGCTTGTCATTGTCATACAGCAGATGATAAATATTCGAGTAATTGGAACGTTGAATGGATTGCATATTACTTGTGCGCATGGTGGGCTCCCTTCTGAATGATTGAATGACTTTAGTGTAGCACATTTAGACGAAATAGAAAGTGACTTGCCACAATTAAGTAAGCGCTACCAAAGAAATGCAGGCAAGGCTCGTGATTAGTGGCTGGGATGGTTGTCGGCGAGGTTCCGAACTTAAGAGGATGGATAAGTGAAAATTTCACAGAAGCAAATTAGTTTCACACAATCTGTAGTGGATAAGCGCTGTATCAGTGGGAATACTGGATACCGAACATTATGTGAAATTGATATTTAAGTGTTCAACCGGTTGCTTATGAAAACGATTGCAATTATACTAGTGCAGTAATAGATTTTATCAAATGGGTTTGCAAAACGATTTATACTAATTATTTGTGGGGTGTTGGAATTGAAAAAGTACCTGTCCTATGCTTTAGGAACGTTTGGTCATGACGCGTTCTATAATACGTTGAGCATCTATTTCATGATGTTTCTGACGAGTCAGCTATTTACGAATAGCGGCGACGAGAAGATGGTAGGAATCGTCACGATGCTGGTTGTGGTGATTCGAGTTGGTGAGATTATCTTTGATCCCATGATTGGTGGGGTGGTTGATAATACGAATACACGCTGGGGGAAGTTCCGACCGTGGATCATGATTGGGTCGGTCGTTGCCTCGGTTGGCTTGGTGTTCTTGTTCTCAGATTACTTTGGAATGGCTTGGAGTAGTCCCACAGTATACTTGATCTTGATTGCGGTGACCTTCTTAGTCGTCGATGTTTTCTATTCATTTAGTGATATTGCACTGTGGTCGTTACTTCCCGCAGTCAGCCTGGATTCCAAGACGCGAACTAAATTCGGGACGGCCTCACGGATTGGGTCTACTTTGGGGGCACAAATTGTCATTGTGATTATTACGCCCGCGATTATGCTCTTTTCTCACTGGATTTCTAAGGTGCCATTTGGTCAGCAAACACGTGCAGGCTGGACGGGTTACGTATTGATTGTGGCTGTGTTGTGTACCGGTGGGGCACTGATTACCTCACTGAACCTGAAGGAAGAACATAACGTGATTCGGTCCAACGTCAAGCACACCACGCTGTCCGATATCTTTCGGGCGATTGGCCGGAACAAGCAGTTGCTGTGGATTGCGGCGTCCTATTTCCTATTTGCGTTCAGCTATGTGGTTACCAATTCTCTACTGATGTACTATTTCCGCTATCGTTTGGGCAATGCTGGTGCATATACCTGGGTCGGTGTGATCACCTGTGTCTTGGGGGTTGTTTCAGTTGCCCTGTACCCCGCACTGGAGGACCTGATTCGGCGGAAGGCGATTTACATTGGCGGGATTGCCTTTATGTTGATCGGTTACATCTTGTTCTTGTTTGCCGGACAAAACTTGTTGCTGGTCTTACTGGCAGTGTCATTTTACTTCTTCCCATATCCGCTGATCTTCTTGGCGACGTTAATGACGATCACCGACAGTGTTGAGTATGGGCAGCTGGTCAACGGTGTGCGGAATGAATCCGTGACGTTGTCAATCCGGCCATTAATCGACAAACTTGCCGGTGCGGCGTCTAACGGGATTGTCGGCATCGTTGCGGTGATGGTTGGGATGACGGGGAACGCTAAGCCTAGTGATATCTCGGCTAGCGGTGTCAGTCAATTCAACATGTTTATGTTCTACATTCCAATTGTGTTGTTAGTCATTGCTGCTCTTATTTTTTGGCTCAAAGTGACCCTGACCGAAGAAAAACACGCTGAAATTGTCCGTGAATTAAAGAAACGGCTAAAGTCACAACCCGCTGAAAGCTAGATATGATGGGGGTTAGCTACAACGAGTAACCCAGACGAATAAAAATATTTGAAAACGGTACCAAAAAGGATTGACTTCTAGAAATTTTGGGTTTATGCTTAATCGTGAATTAAAGAAAGTCATTTTACAAAATACATTTATCTTTTAGGAGGAATTATCATGGGTATTTTAGATAAGATGCGTCTTGATGGTAAGAAAGCATACGTTACGGGTGGTGCTCAAGGTTTAGGTAAAGCCATGGCAACTGGATTAGCAGAAGCTGGTGCCGATGTCGCAATCGTTGATATCAACATCGCCAAGGCGCAACAAACAGCTCGCGAAATTGCGGAAGCAACTGGTCAAAAGGCTATTGCAATTAAGACCGACGTCACCGATCCTGAACAAGTTCAAAACATGATCGACACGGTTGTTAAGGAATTAGGTGGTTTGGATGCCGCCTTCAACAACGCCGGAATGTGCTTGAATGTACCAGCCGAAGAAATGACGTTTGAACAATGGCAAAAAGTTGTTAACTTAAACTTGAACGCTGTCTTCCTTTGCTCCACGGCTGCTGGTCGTTACATGTTGAAGCAAGGTTCAGGTTCAATCGTAAACACCGCGTCAATGTCAGCACACATTGTTAACCGGCCACAACCACAATGCTCTTACAACGCCACAAAGGCTGGGGTTATTCAATTGTCCAAGTCATTAGCCATTGAATGGGCTAAGAAGGGTGTGCGGGTTAACACCATGAGTCCTGGTTACATGGGCACCGACTTGACCTTGAACTCACCTGACTTGAAGCCATTAATCAAGACTTGGAATGACTGGGCACCACTTGGTCGTTTAGGCAAGCCAGAAGAATTACAAGGAATGGCCGTATACTTGGCTAGCGATACCAGCAGCTTCTCCACTGGTTCCGATTACTTAGTTGATGGTGCCTTCACGGCATGGTAAACCGTCGCGATTAACGTTTGATCAAAGAGGGGAATAACGATGAAATACTTGATTGGTACTGATATTGGGACATCGGGGACGAAGAGTATCCTGATGGACACGAACGGCAAGTTAATTGCGCAGGACTTGGAGGAATACGATGTTCTAACACCGCGTCCACTCTGGGCTGAGCAGTGGCCAGATGTCTGGCTGAAGGGTGTTAAGGATTCCATCCGGGCGGTCGTTAATGAAAGCGGTGTCTCGCCGGATGATATCAACGGAATTGGTCTGAGTGGCCTGTATGGCGGCTCTGGTGTTCCAGTTGATGCCGACATGAATCCGGTACGGCCGGACCTGATTTGGATGGATCGGCGCGCTGCGGGTGAAACGGAATGGGTCAAGGAACACGTTGACCTGGACCGGTTATCCGAAATTACTGGTAACGATGTGGTTGATCCATACTACGGGTATACGAAGGTACTGTGGATCAAGAATCACGAACCAGAAAATTGGAAGAAGACGGCGATGTTCTTACCACCGAACAATTACGCAATCTACAAATTAACTGGTGAAGTTTCCATTGATTACTCAGCTGCTGGGAACATCGGTGGTTTCTACGATGTGAATACGGGCACTTGGTCTAAGGAAATGATGGACGCGATGGGTGTCCCGATGAACAAGATGCCACAGAAGTTCGTTGATGCGACCGAGATTGCGGGTCGGTTGACCGCGGACGTTGCCGCTGACTTGGGATTGAATGCCGGAACGCCAGTCATCGCCGGGGGTGTCGACGTTGGTGCTGCTAACATCGGGATGGGTGTCTTTGAACCCGGCCGGTACGTAGCTGCCATTGGATCATCCATGAACGCCGCACTTGTCAGTGAAAAACCAATCAAGGGTAAAGGACTCATCGTTTGGCCATATCCTTATAAATCACGAGAACTGGTTTATAACTTTAGTGGATCAGCCACAGCCGGGGCCATTACGAAGTGGTTCCGCGATAACTTTGGGGATGCTGAAGTTGCTGTTCACAATCAAGGTGGACCGAACGCCTACGTTACTCTGGGTGCGGAAGCTAAAGATGTGCCAGCTGGTAGTCGGGGATTAGTAGTTCTCCCATACTTCATGGGGGAACGGGCGCCTGTCTGGAACTCTGATGCGAAGGGCATGGTCTTCGGACTATCGTTAGTTCATACGAAGGCAGATCTGTTCCACGCCTTCCAAGAAGCGGTTTGCTACGCTTTGCGGCACAGTATGGAAAGCACGGGCCGTGACTTGGGTGATTACATTGTGATTGCCGGTGGCGTGACGAACTCGCCAGACTGGGTTCAAATGTTTGCCGACGTGACGGGTTATGCCGTCCGGACACCTGTCGATGATGCGGAAGCTAACCTGGGTGATGTGATGTTGGCTGGTTTAGCAACGGACACCTTAACGGTTGATGAAGTTCAGAAGTGGCAAGTTCTGGGCGATAAGATTGAACCCCGTGCTGAGCAGCATGCCACCTATAACGACTACTACAAGCTTTACCGAAAGCTCTATGATGACTTGGGCGATGATATGCACACCTTGTCGTTGATTTCCGGTATCGAGGAGTCTTAACACGTTAGACGATCGATTTCTGACGAGAGCAGGCTCGAGAGTAAACGTGAACGATTAAATGAGGAGTTCGGGAACTATTCTCGGACTCTTCATTCGATTGGGGGAAATGAAGATGTACCGAATGATAACGAGTGATCTAGATGAGACGTTGCTTCGAGCAGATGGCAGCATTTCAGCGGCAAACATTGCAGCAATCAAACGGGCCACTCAAATGGGAATCAAATTTGTACCGAATACGGGGCGTAGCTTTCTGAGCATCCAACCGCTCTTGCGACGTCTTGGACTGTGGAACCAGCCCAATCAGTATGTGATTTCATACAATGGCGGCGCAATCGTCGAAAATTGGGAAAATCACGTTCTGCTGAGTCGTGAACTGCCCTACGAGGTGGCTGCGGCGGTCTTTAAAGTTCTGCAGCAGTTCGACGTGGCAATTCACGTGTATACGTTGCGAGGACTCGCAATTTATCATCCTGTAGCGGCTGACTTGGCTTACCTGAAGACGCGCGGCGTATCGGCCACAACTATGCGTGGTGACTTTTCGCAGTTTCAGTTGGGGCGAATCATGAAAGTAATTGCGATGAGTCCAAGCCTAGCAGTCCGACGTGCAGCAAAGGCGGCGGTAGAGCAACAGGTTACGCAGCCGGTGACGTGCACATTTTCATCGGATCGCTACATGGAAGTGAATCCCGTTGGTGTTGACAAGGGGCAGGCCACGTTAGCTTTAGGACAGCGCTTGGGAATTTCGCCAGCAGAAATTATGGGAATTGGGGACAATGCCAATGACCTGGCGATGCTTGAGCAAGTCGGGTGTGCGGTTGCCGTACAAAATGCCTCGGCAGCAGCTAAGAAAGTGGCTACGCATGTCACCACCGCAAACTTTGAATCTGGGGTAAGCGAGGCAATTGATCGCTGGGTTCTGAATTAGCAAGCGGGTGCGAATGAAAACCCGTGGTGATACAACTGAAAAGGTGACTCACAGAATAGAATGAAGGGTCATACCGGCCGAAAACCAGTGTGAAGGGCCATTGACTGGATTTGTGGAAATGAGGCCACGCCGGTGTGCTTGGAACGGCATGTAGAATGCTGGGGGACTAGACCAATAAGTTACATTTGAAAATAAGTCGTCAATTTTCCTTGTGAATGTTAAAACTTGTTATCAAATCCACTTAACTAATTGATTCGAAAATTCAGTGCGTAAATGGAAAAATGTTTTGTGATTTCATTGAACCATGGGAGCACTTACTGCCGCGTGGCACAAAGAATTGTCGCTTGTGCACAAATGGAGCTGAAAGCATTGTTTTGTGACCTGAAATGCTTTATAGTTAACTTGTGAACAGCTTATCAAAAAGGGGATGTGTTGAATGGCAATTACCATTTCGGTTTTAAAAGAAGCGCCTGGTGAAAACCGGGTCGCATTGTCACCGGACGTCGTACGTAAGCTCGTCAAGAATGACTACCAAGTACTGATTGAACAAGGTGCTGGGGAACGGTCCTTCTATCGGGATGCAGTCTACACTGAGGCCGGTGCCAAAGTCGTTGACCGCGCAGAAGCGATTACGCAAGCAACTGTAATCGCCACGATTGCCCAACCAGATGATGCAACCATTGATCAGATGAAGGCTGGACAAGCACTGATTGGTTTGTTATCGCCATTGACGGATATTGACTTTGTTAAGAAGTTAGCCGCCAAGAAGATTACTGCATTAGCGTTTGAACTCTTGCCACGGACGGTCTCACGGGCCCAAACGATGGATGTTTTGAGTTCGCAAGCCAGTGTTGCTGGTTATAAGGTGGGCCTGATGGCCGCGGATCATTTCTCACGGTATTTCCCAATGATGATCACCGCCGCCGGGACTGCCAAGCCAGCTAAGGTGTTAGTCTTAGGGACCGGGGTTGCCGGACTACAGGCCATTGGGACCGCTAAACGGTTAGGGGCCATGGTTTCCGGTTACGATATTCGGCCAGCTTCACGGGGTGAAGTGGAATCGTTGGGGGCAACTTTCCTGACGACCTCCGTTTCTGCCACCGGTGAAGGGGGCTATGCTCGGCAATTGACCGAGGAAGAAACTGCACAACAACAAGCAGAATTGGAAGGATTCATCGCCCAAAACAACGTGATCATTACGACCGCGCAAGTGCCTGGGCGGCGGCCACCACTGCTGGTTACCCAGAAGTCCGTGGACGAAGCCAAGACCGGGACGTTATTTATGGATTTAGCCGCTAGTGACTTAGGCGGGAACGTTGCCGGATCAAAGCCGGGTGAAACGGTCACAACGCCAAATGGTGCTGAAATTGTGGGTGCTGGCGATATGGCTAGTCAATTGCCAGCCTCCGCTTCTGACATGTATGCCAAGAACGTGCAAGCTGTCTTAAATGATGTAAACGAGGATGGCAAGTTGGTCTTTGACATTGATGATGAAGTGGTTGGTGAACTCTTGGCAACCTATGACGGTGAGATTATTAGTAACCGACTACGGTCTGTCATGGAACTGCCGGAACGTAAATCAGCAGAACCGGAAGAACCTGAAACGCCGGCTGAAGATCAAGACGACGCGAAAGGAGCTGATTAGTGATGAGTGAGGAATTATTTACGAATCTAGCAATTTTTGTTTTAAGTCTATTGGTTGGGTTTGAAGTTATGAGTAAAATTCCAGCTACCCTGCAAACCCCTATGATGTCCGGGGCCAACGCCATTCATGGTGTCGTTGTGGTTGGGGCCTTTGTCATTGCAGCCGAAGCCAATAGCTGGGTCTTCTACATCTTGGCATTCTTTGGTGCCGTATTTGCGGCAATCAACGTGGCGGGTGGTTATACCGTTACCGACCGGATGCTCGGGATGTTCGATCGTAAACCAAAAGCAAAATCAGAGGGGGATGATTCTAAATGAGTACCCTACAAACGATTGCCTCTTTAATTTACTTAATTTCCGCGGTGTGCTACGTCTTGGGTGTGCACATGATGCGTTCTCCTAAGACTGCCCGCAAAGGGAATGGGCTTTCCGCCATCGGTATGTTTATGGCCGTTATTATGATTATTATCGAAGTCGTGGCCGATGGTAAGATTACCGCTACTGGTTGGATTGTCCTCATCGCCGGCTTAGCAGTCGGAATCGCATACGGGGTCGTCAAGGCGCGCAAGGTGCCAATGACTGACGTGCCGCAACTGGTTAGTTTGTTCAACGCCGTGGGTGGTGGTGCCGCTGCCGTTATCGGGATCTTCGATTACCTGATGAAGGGTGACGGGGTCGCTTTAAGCCTTGCGTTCTCGATTCCTGTATTCCTTGATGTGATCATCGGGGGGATTACCTTCTCCGGGTCACTGATTGCGACTGGGAAGTTGTCTGGGAAAGTTCCCGGGAAACCGATTACCTTCCCTGGTGCCAAGATTCTCAACATCATCGTTGTCTTGGGGATGCTGGTCGCTGCCTGGTTCATGATTGCAACGCCAACTAATATCTGGTTCGTGATTCTTGGTTTAGCCATGGCACTGATCTTCGGGTTACTGATGACCTTGCCAATTGGTGGGGCCGATATGCCGGTTGTCGTTTCACTCTTGAACGCCTTTACCGGTTTGGCCGTTGCCTTTGCCGGGTTCGTTATCAATAACCAAGTCTTGATCATTGCTGGTGCCTTAGTTGGGGCTGCTGGGACGATCCTGACGCTGCAAATGGCCGAAGCAATGAACCGTTCCGTTGCCAATATCTTAGCCGGTGGCTTTGGGACTGGCGACAGTGACAGTGGTAGTGCTGGTCCAGATGTGCCAGTTGATGTTAAGGAAACTTCAGCTGATGACATTGGTCTGCAACTGGCCTACGCTCAGAACGTCATGATTGTTCCTGGGTATGGGTTAGCCGCAGCGCAAGCCCAACACGAAGTTGCTGAATTAGCTACGGTTCTGACGGAAAAGGGTATCAATGTCAACTACGCCATTCACCCGGTTGCCGGGCGGATGCCTGGGCACATGAACGTGCTGTTGGCTGATGTTAACGTCCCCTACGATCAGATGAAGCAGTTGGACGATGCTAACCCAATGTTTGAAAGCACCGACGTTTCCCTGGTTATCGGGGCCAACGATGTTACCAACCCACTGGCTCGTGAAAGTGGGAATGAGATTTCTGGGATGCCTATCCTGGATGTCGACAAGTCGAAGTCCGTGGTTGTCATCAAGCGGTCAATGAGTACCGGGTACGCAGGTATCCAAAACCCACTGTTCTCGCTGGATAACACGCAGATGTTCTTCTCTGATGCCAAGGTTGGATTGCAAGACATTGTGGCTGCAACGAAGCAATACTTGGACGATTAGTCTAAAAAGATGTAACAGAAAGGTTCGCGAAACGTGCCGATTGGCGGGGCGTTAGCGAACCTTTTTTGATGCCGGAAAAAGGTGAGGGCTGACAGGGAAGCTTGTGATTTTCCCAGGAGAATCCGGCATAATATCGAACTGTGAATGACTCGTTAATCAGAAGTATACGGGAGTGAAATTGGGAAAGCAAGGACAACTGAAACAGCCTGGAATACGTTAAAAAGGTTCATGATCGGTGCCATGATTGGCGTTGATCATGAACCTTTTGTGGGTAACGGTTAGTCTTGCTTACGGTGGAAACTGATGAAGCCAAGCAAGGAAAGCGATGCTAGGCCAAGGTAGCTTAGCCATGAATGGGCGTCGCTAGTTTGTGGCAACGTGGTTTGAGCGTTACCAGATTGGCTAGCCATTGTATTATCGGTAGATTCATTTTGCGACGCGTGAGAAGTCGACTGAATTTTAGCAGCTTGATTATTGGAACGGTAGGCGGCTCTGATTGGCCAGCTAGTGGCAATAGCGGCCGAGTTACCAGTCGTTAACGCGGATAATCCATGCGCTTTTTTGACACTAGTTGCGGCAGAAAGTGCTGTCACTTTTCCGCGCGTAGTCGTCTTGATCGTTGGCTTTGTGACAGAGTCAACATTGCGCCATGGCTTCCCAGGCTTGCTGGACGGTTTGGTCGTTGGCGTACTTGGCTTGCTCGTGACCGGATCAGTGGCAGTGGTGGTACCAGGATCGGGAGTCGTTGACCCAGAGGTTGCTGGTGCCTTAACAGTAACGATTGATGTGGCCGTAATCGCTTGGCCATTGGAATCGGTATACGTGTAGGTTACCGTGTAAATACCAGGAACTTTAGGATCAACACTATTGCTGGCAGTCGCTGGACCACCAGCTGATTTCTGGTATGAATACGCCACTTTGATAGTGCCGTCCGCGAGTGCTTGCGCTAGTGCGGCTGCGTCAGTTACTGAATCGGTCGGTTTGCTATCCGCTGAGGTATCCGAGTAGCCGGTAAGGTTGGCTGTGGGATCCCAAGTTCCCGATGTCGTCAGTTCAGACGATGGCAATACAGAAAGTGTGCTGCTATTCGGAAGAACCGTAATAGTTGCGGGTACGATAGTCTGAGTGCCTTGAGAGTCCGTATAGGCGTAGTAGACGGTATACGTGCCGGCCTTAGTGGTATCGACCAGGTTGCTTGGGTCGCTGACCGAAACGGGGGCACCGTCCTTATCTGTCATGACAACACCGTTACCAACGGAAATGGGCTGGCCATTTTCGTCCAAAGCATCTACCAAGGTATTGTTGGGATCCCAGCGGTTGGCGGCTCCGGCGACGAACTTGGTTCCCTTTTTGGTGGATAGTTTAGTCTGGATAGGACTGACGTAAACAGTATAGGTTTGGCCAGTCATAGTAAGATCGTCTAGATTGGTTACATTTTTTAAATCATTAGTCGATACATCAGCGACTGTGGGATTGTAAACAGCATTGGTTGGGACAGCTGTGAATGTGTCTTGGCTTAATGAGAATTGGTAATTTTGGGGATCTTTGTAGACCGTGTTTGCCATGATCTCACTTATAGGATCGTAGTTGGATCCGGTAAGCCCAGTAGTATGAAAGGTTGAGGTCAGACCAGTGTCTTTGTTAATTACATTGTAAGTATCTTCTGCTTTAGCAGAGATATAGTTTAAAGTTTTGGCCCATTCACTGAGAATAAAGTAGGGGTTACCTTCGGAATCAGTACGTGGAAGACCATTAGCGTATCCGGCTGTACCGACAAGATAATCGTCTGGATAGGGATTGTTTGAATCAGAGCTAAATCTTTGCCAAGAAAGCGCCTTGTAATAAGTAGGGGTGGCTGTCGTGGTATTCGACTGGCCATAAAAGAGAATATCGTTTTGCACGGCTTGCTGTAGTTGGTCTTCGCCAGTTAGCTTTGTCATTTGACCAGTGGTCGAATCAAAGTTTCTAGCGATATCTGCATTGATTGTGACCGATTTAATACTGGAGCTTGCGGGAGGCGTGGTGATAAGTAAATGAAGCTTCGTACCATTTGGGCTGCTTTGGGAAGAAATTACTGCACCGTCATTCGGCCGGAAATAAAAGACCTCCCGCCCATTTGGTTCAGTTGTTGTTGGCGAAGTGTTTTTAAGCTGGTAAACATCTATGCTGGTCAGGTTGTTGATATATCCGTCTTTATTTAAATCTGCAAGAAAAGTACTAGCTGAGGTTTTAAAATCGGCTAGATTTGCGGTAACCCCATTAGGGAGGATAATGTAGAAGCCCCAGAGTTGCTGATCGCCAGTAATTGGGTTGGTTTTATAATTGGTTGTGCTATAGGGCTGAACAGACACACTAGCGGTTGCTCCATAAAGGGCATAGCTTGTTGCACCGTCAACGGTGACGTAGAAGTTACCAATGATAGGAGCGTAATTTAAAGTCGGTGCGGCTACGGTCGTTGCTGGGACTTTCTCGTCTGCTAACGTATCCACACTATCGTCAGAGATAGATAGATCTTCCACTGAGAAAGATTTAAAAAGGCTATCCGTCTTTATGTCATTTTGACTGACTAAAAAGTTACTACTATCGACGTCACCAGAACCTGTGCCACCGTCGATTTTTTCTGTTGACTTGTCGCCAGGCAGTGTCGAATCAGGATTGCTATTGTCAATACTATTTGTAGGAGCAGGATTCCCAGATTGATCATTGTTCTTGCTTGGCGCATCAGCGGGATCTGAGCCTTTAGGTGTGTTCGGAATCTGATTATTGTTAGTGACACTACCATCTTTGGAGGTGTCTGTATCACCGTTGTTTGATTCAGGGACTTTTTTTTCAGCCGAATCGGTAGGGTTAGACTTTGAGTCCTCGCTTGTCGTCTCTGGTGGTGTGTTACTTTTATTGTTTTCAAGTGAAGAAGTGTCACTATCTCCAGAATTGGATTTTAGCGGAACGGTGCCCTGTGTGTTTGCATTCTGACTGGATGATTCGGCTGTGGGGTCATCTGTACTTGTCGTGGCCGCGTGAACTGGCGCCATTCCAACTAAAGTTAATCCAGTTAATAACGATAGGGTGGTAACGCCACTCACTAGCCAGAGCTTCCCTGATTTATAAAGTTTAAAATGAACCTTCGTTGTGGTGCTTGATTGCTGCTGATATTGTTTTCTAGACATACAAAAAGTCCCCCATCATAATGATGGCCACAGATAAGTCATCTTGTTGACTTATAAAGAAAATATATAGTTAAAACTGGCAAAAGGTGTGGTCAATTTAACGCTGATATAGCAGCATATCAGCCGCATTTAATGTCTTAATACTACCACAAAATAGGTTAAGTATAAATTAGTTAATTCAGTGAAATAATCTGTCAAGATTGCTTTTACAGTACCTGGGAATAACTAATGATGGGGTGCAATCAATATGAGCGCAAAAAAAAAGCCCCCATCAATCCTAGATGAGGGCACCAGTTGATCCATAGGATACATCTGGAATGTACAGAGCAACTGGACAGGCGTGGCCTGCATTACCTAGTGTACGCGATATCTGAGAGAATAGCCAGCTAAATTTGGAATTGGCAGCAAATTCTTTTCATGGTAGGATAGGCGTGATCAAATAAATCAGCGAGGTGACAGGGTATGCAGAAGATGCGGACAATGTTGTATGTCGATGATGTGGAGCAGGTTGTGCAGTTCTGGCAGGATGAACTCGGTGCGGAAGTTATTGAGGTTAACGCCATGCCTGATAGTTCTAATAATGTTGTGGTGAATATTGCGCCCAACGTGGAGTTGTCCTTCTTTGCAAAGTCGTTTATTCGTCGATATTCGCCAGAGGTCTTAGGAAACATACCATCCTTAATGTTCTATAGCAAGGACTTTAAGGCGCTACATGACCGATTGGCAACTGCGGGTAAAATTGTGGAGAATGCTGGAACTGCGACCTTCAATTTCAGAGATCCTGAAGGTAACTACTTCGTGATTGCCCAAGCTAAATCGTAAATTTAAGCAAGCGATGCGAGGAACGCATCGTTTTTTTGTTGCAATTTTAAATTATTTTTATTGTGATAAACGTTGGTATCAACGGTATACGAGATGATGCGTACCGAATCAATTTGAAAATATATTAGCTTTTAGTTAGTTTTAGTTTACAAAAGCTAACTAAAATGCTAACATTATCAGCATCAAGAAAACGAGGAGGAAATTAACATGACAGATTCGAGTCGTGACTTATTAAAATGTTTTGGAAAGCTTTTACAGAACCGGGCCTTTTTGATGGCAGTGGGGCATCAGGCAGGGATGGGCGGCCATGGTGGACCGCACAGTGGTAATCGTGGCCAGGGAAAATTATTGAAAGTTTTAGCGCAGTCACCTAATGGACTCACGAACGCTGAAATTGCTGAACTACTCGATATTCGCCCCAGCTCCGTGAGTGCGACCATTAGTCGGTTAGTTGACGCTGGCTTCGTTGAGCGAATCCCCAGTCCAACCGACAAGCGCGCAGTCATCGTTCAGTTGAGCGAACGGGGAAATGAACTTTTTACGCAATACGACGAGCACGTTGACACGACTGCTGATGAACTGTTCGGTGGATTGACGCCAGACGAGCAGGCGCAATTGGAACACTTATTGACGAAGTTGACGCACCAAGTCGCTGACCTTGACTGGGGGGACTTTATGGGGCACCGACCAACGGACTGGCCACACCGCGGCATGGGTGGTATGGGCCGCCCAAGATTTTAAATCTTAGCAATACCGGAGGCAAAGAGAGATGGAACGTAGAATGGTAGCGCCACGGACCGCCAAGCAACGGCAAACGGGCAAGTTTGATTTTAAAGGCTTCTTACATTTGATTCGGCAGACCAAACCGAAATACTGGCAACTCTGGATTGGTCTAACGCTAGGGCTAATTGCAACGGGTGCTCAACTGGCAGTTCCTAAGTTGGCGCAGTCGTTGATCAATGGCTTGGGGCATGCGCTGAACCAGCCATTACTGATTGGTGTTGTGATTTTATTTGTGGTGAGCGCCGCTGTTAGCGCCGTTTCCGGGGCCTTACTGGGGTTCTTTGGCGAGAACGTTGTTGCCCGTTTGCGGAGCAACCTCTGGCAAAAACTCGTACGGCTCCGTGTGAGTTACTTTGACAACGTGAAGACCGGCGAGATGACCTCACGGCTGGTCAACGATACCATGCAGATCAAGAATCTACTGGCAAATTCGTTTCCCCAGATGGTGACGTCACTCTTTCAACTTGTGGGCGCACTCGTCATTATGTTACTGATGGACTGGAGGATGACAGCTATTATGTTCAGTGCCGTCCCCCTGATGATGGTTGTTATGTGGCCAATCATGCGCCAATCTGGTAAGATTGGCCATCAACGACAGGATGCCATGGCCGCCTTTAGTGGCGAGACGGACGAGACGCTCAGCGAAATCCGTTTGGTCAAGTCGTCCAACGCCGAGAATTATGAAACACAGACGGGGACCCAGCAGATTCAGGACCTTTACCGGATTGGTTTGCGCGAGGCAATTTACGATGCCATCGCTAGCCCTGTGATGACTGCGGCCATGTTGGCGGTCTTCGTGGGTGTACTGGCTTACGCTGCTGTACGGGTATCCGCTGGCACAATGAGCATGGGGACGATGTTTTCCTTCATGATGTATTTGTTCCAAATCATTGGCCCGGCTGGTACGTTAGCCCGGTTCTTTACCGACTTGTCCAAGGCTAATGGATCAACTGAACGTGTGCGCGAGTTGCTAAGTGAACCGGAAGAAGCACTTAGTGAGGGAGCGACACAGTCCGTCAGTGATGCCACGTTAGCCATGACCCACGTTGACTTCGCTTACGAAGATGGACAACCAGTCTTACACAACGTGAATTTCGAAGCCAAACCCAACACAGTCGTTGCGTTTGCGGGACCATCTGGTGGCGGGAAATCTACAATCTTCGGTTTACTGGAGCGCTATTATCAACCACAGAATGGGCAAGTGACCATTGGTGGATCGGATGTGCGTGACTTCAATCTCAGTGATTGGCGTTCGCAGATCGGCTACGTCAGCCAGGATTCCGCTATCATGGCTGGTACGATTCGACATAATCTGACGTATGGTGCGGACCGCAACTTTACGGATTCAGAGTTGTGGCACGTACTGAAATTGGCTTCTGCGGACGGTTTCGTAGCTAAGATGACGGATGGCCTGGACACCCAAGTGGGTGAACGGGGCGTTAAGGTCAGTGGTGGTCAACGTCAACGGTTAGCGATTGCGCGTGCCTTTCTACGTGATCCGAAGATTCTCTTGTTAGATGAAGCCACTGCTAGTCTGGATTCTGAGTCCGAAGCTATGGTGCAACGCGCTCTAACGGAGTTGATGAAGGGGCGGACAACGTTAATCATCGCTCATCGTTTGAGTACGATTGTGGATGCCGACAATATTTACTTCATTGAAAACGGCCATGTCAGCGGTCAGGGCACGCATCATGAACTGATGGCGAGCTTACCGCTGTATCGAGATTACGTTAAGATTCAATTCAAAGGCTAGGTGCTAGCTTGCGACTTTGCCGATAGTGATGACACAGAATCGATTGGTCGGTGGTAATTCTGTGTCAAATTAGGGTAAAACGAGTGTCTCATTATGGCCGCTTTCAATTTGTGGAAAGCGGCTATTTTGGTGTCGTTAGCCATCTTAAGAATTGATTGAGATTCAGTTACGAATATATCGTTTATCAATAAACGTGAATATAATCGATTCTAAAAGGGGATGGCGTTATGCGAAAGCAGATAGTCGTATTAAAAGGGGCTTTAGGGCTCGCGGTCGTTGCCGTACTGGCCTTAGCAGTTATCGTAGCACCCGTGATTCTGCGAGTCTCAAGTGTAGAACTTCATCAATTAGCCGTCGCGCTTGGCCAGGGGTTATACGTGGCCATCGGTTTGATTTTGTGTGCAATTTTCGAAGCCTTTAACTTGTTACGTAGGATTGCGAGGGGAACAGCTTTTTCCACGGAATCAGTGAAAGCACTTGGCTGGATTAAATGGAGTGCGTATGGGGTCACGCTGACTTTCACAGCTGTATTACCGTTGATCTATTTGTGGGCGGACGGTGAGGATGCACCTGGCCTGTTGCTCTTTGCCTTGATCTTAACAGCCGCTGCATTAGTTGTAGGCGTTTTTGCTAACATTCTGGAACAACTTCTGCTGAGCGTTGTCGTGATGAAACGAGAAAATGAGCTGATGGTCTGGTTGTAATTTGGGTAGGTGCGATCCTTGAGAAGAAACAATTGACGTAGGTGACCGATGGTGGTGCTGTTGCGCTGGGAAGGCTTGAGACGCTAAGGTTGCACGCACTAGCTGGTTAATATTGAAAATAAGTGGAACCGGACTGAATCCTAGCTGATTCAGTCCGGTTCCTTTGTGAATTGATAATTTATTTAGCGAGTTTTACAGCGTGCTTGGTGTAAACAATGTGCCAACCCTTAGGTAAGCCATTAACGTGTTTGAATTTACCGGTATGTTTCTTGTAGGTGATCAGTTTGGCACCCTTTTTGAGTTGCCCCTTGGTAACCTTCAAGGTCCCGTTGAACTTGGCGGTCTTCTTAATCGTTAAATGACCGGCGCGACTCATCGTCAACTTACCAGCTTTGGCTTGTTGGAATTGTCCGCGGACGGTGACCTTAGTCGTAGCTAACTTCAAGTTCCCCTTAGTCAGCTTAACGGTTCCCTTACCCAAAGCAGTGGTGTTAGCAACTTGAAGCGTTCCACCCTTAAGTTCAGTACCACCAGTGTATCGGTTGGCGCCACTCAGTGTGAGTTGACCAGTGCCGGTCTTGGTTAACTTACCAGTACCGCCAATTTGGTTTTTCCAAGTATCTTTGGCGTTGAAGTTCCCCTTCTTGGCGTCCATGTTAACTTTGACGTTGTTTAAGAAGGAACCATAACCGTTAGCGGCAGAGAAGAGGTCCAAACGGCCCCAACCTTCGGCATCGTCCATTCCAGGGTAACCAGAAGGCATTCCGGTGGTGAAGAGGACAGCTCGGCGTTGAGTGTTGTTTAAGTAAGGAAGACGGGTTTTAAGTAATACTTCGGCACCCTTAGGGACACGCATCGTTTGAGTGGTGTCTCCAGTTTGATCGAAACCGTAAGTCATGCGGTAACGGTAGTCTTGACGGTTCTTTTCGTAACTCTTAAAGTCGTCTTGGGCTGTAGCGTCCTTACTACCCAGTAACGCATTAGATTGAGCAGCTTCGTAGCCAGCTTTGGCAGTTTCTTGATTAGCAGGATCGTTCAGAACAGCCGCTGCGATGGCTGTACCAGTCATCCGACCACCCATGACGGCCAGTGGTGAGTGACGGCCAGCAATAATCCGGTCATAACCCACTTCGGAGGAACGGGTAATTAATTGCTGAAAACGTTGTGGTAGAGCGTAGGCAAAGGCGATACCACTATCAAAGGCGGCAGTAGTGTGACCACTTGGCAAGTCAAAGGAGTCTGGCTTGGCGTGTGCCATGATATTCTCAACAGCTGGTAAAGGTTTGACGGCTTTACTCAAGCGATAAGGCCGTGGCATGGCTACGTAGTGCTTAGGTGAATTAATGCCAGAGTAAGGAGAACCTTCGGCCACATCGACGAGTTTAACCAGGTCCCCTAATTGAGAATCTTGGGTCGCCCATTTGGGATTCTTCGGACTGTAGTTGGCAGGTAGTGGGGTGCTAGGCATGGACAGGTAATTCGTTTGGGCGTTAGCGTTTTTAATGAATGCTGGTGCGTAAGGTCCCAATCCTGAAATTAAATTGTAACGCAGGTCACGGCGGTCGCTGAAGTAGGCCCGTTCCATCTCACTATAAGAGCGTTCTTCGGTAACCTTAGCGGACTTGGCGAGGTTAAGATCAATCATGTCCTTGTCGATCACTTTCCCTTTATCCCAATACTTAGTAAATCCTGTGATGACACCAATTACGGGGTCGCTGTTTGGCGTCATGTAGGTCATGTTATCTAAATTTTGGTGATACTCGTCTACCAAGTAGCCATAGTTCGCCTCATGGGGCTTCAACAAAGCCGCCACGTTAGGTTGTTTTGCCTTAGCGCTGGCGGTTGTCACGTTGGTCACCATGGGAAGGGTGACGGCAACCAGGGAGAGTACGGCTGCTGCCCGTTTGGTCCAAGTCCGTTGTCTAGTTTTCATGAAAATACCTGCCTTTCAAAATTGAGGGTGCGTTTTCATTTTTTATTACAAAGCCAGCATACCTGATTGTCATCTCTTTGTCAGCAGGCTTAGGCAAACCAATACAGGAACCATACTAAATTGATACATGGTGTTCGGGTAGACACTATTTTAGTATGATTATCCTTATAATGGCGCGTTTTCACAATCAAACTAATAAAAAACGGCGGTCCAGTAAAGCGGACCGTCATTTTAATTAAATAGATAAATTATTTTCTAAAGTATCATTGCCCCAGTCTTCCAATTCACGCAAGATCTGGTGAAACATCTCACCAGTCTGGGTTAACCGGTAGCTGTAATCGTCCTCGGGGAGCGTTTCAATCAGCCCCCATTTTTGCAAGTGCTTGAGCCGCAGTAGGAGGTTGAAAGTTGAGATACCGCGCACCGTGACGCGCAAATCCATGAAATCCGTGGGAACTGGATCGAGTTGATACAAAATCAATGCGTACCAGCGCTGATGAAGAATTTCTAGGCCGAGTTCGCTGCCTAGATTGAGTTGGGTTAGAGCCATTTGAAACCGATCCTTTCATTGTCAAAGTTGTAAAAAGTTAAACAGCCGGTAGCTGAGCCGGAGGCCAAAGGTTTTGTCGGGGTCATCAAAGTTGATTTCGATTAGGTCTTGGATTTTTTGCAACCGCTTGGTTAGGCTGTTTCGGTGCAGGTGAAGCTGATCGGCTGTCACGCTGATTTTGCAGTCGTTTTCCAGAAATTCGAAGAGCGTTTTAAACAATTCGCCGTGATGTTGTCGGTCGTATTTTTTTAGGAATAGGAGCTGTGAGCACATGGTATTCTTTAGCAGGGAGGCGTTGTCCACTTGAGAAAGAATCACGTAGATATTGTATTTCTGTGTGGCGTTGACCACCGTCAGCGTCCCCAGCCGTTGCGCAATTTGGGCGGCTTGTTCACAAATATTTCGGAATTCGGCCGTCTTGCTGACATCACCGTAAGCTTCTGAGATAAAGAAGTAGTGGTGAAAGAAAGTCCCTAACTGTTTTAATTGCGGTTGTAGCTGGGACAGGTCATCCGCGTTCAGTAAAAAAGTTAGGCGTTGGTGATCCTCGGCCAACGGCATCGGTGCGATAAGATCGCGAAGCTGCTGAATAAAGGCCGTTTGGTTAGTAGCTCCCGCTTCAGGTGTGGCGGTCACACAGACCATCTTGTCCCCAAGTAGTGGTTGCAGGAGAGTCGTATCCGTTTGTGCTGGTTGAGTCAGCAACTGGCTAAAGAGACTGTTGACCTCGCTCTGGTTGGGATTTAGTGCGTATCGGTCGATGAAACTGTTAATGGCTCGGATGGCAAGTTGGACTTTATCGTGGACGACTGGGTGACGCTTGGTGTGTGACGTGAAGAGGTACCACGTGTTCAATGCCAGGGGATTAATGATGTTACGAATGAATTCCAGCTGGCCGTGGCGATACAGGGAGACGTTAGCGGCAGGAGTCAGCCAATCTGAGGGAATCTGGATGAGTGTGGTGTGACTGTTGCTGATGATGCGACCAGATTGATCGGTCAAGATAAGCGGTTGGTCGAGATAGGCTGCAACTAGATCCGTTAGCTCGTCGAGGGTTGAACATTGAATTGATTTTAGAAGAAAATCCTCCGTATTCATCTGGCAGGTCCTTTCGGTGTGCAATATGCACATTTATTTGATTGATTAATGGGCAATATCTACTATGTAGGTCTATTTATGCTGATGATACAGCTGTTAAACGATGAAAGTATCATAGCAGTTAGTGGGCAGATTGTCTATAGAAGATAGCTGTAAACGAATTTTTCTTGTCGATTCGGTCTGTCAACCAAGCGAGAGGTAAACCAATTTCTGATGAGTCGTCGTTTTGATGGCAAGAGCAGTATAATTGAAAATAAACTATTCGGGAGGTCACCTAAATGAAAATATTAGTCACGGGTTTTGACCCATTTGGCGGTGAGACAACCAACCCAGCCATCGAAGCGGTCAAGCAGTTGCCAGATAAGATTGCCGGAGCTGACATTGTTAAACTGGAGGTTCCCACGGAGTTCAACCGCTGTGCCGAGGTCGTTCGGGCGGCTATTCTCGCGGAACAGCCGAATGTCGTCCTGAGCATTGGCCAGGCAGGCAGACGGGCGGCGCTCACACCAGAGTTGGTTGCCATTAATCTGAATGATGGTCGGATTCCAGATAACGCTGGTCAACAGCCCGTGGATCAACCAATTCAACCGGCGGGAGCTGCCGCCTATTTCACACAACTGCCAATTAAGGCGATGGTTAGGGCCATTCAGACAGCCGGGTTACCGGGTCAGGTCTCGACGACGGCGGGAACTTACGTCTGCAATCATCTAATGTATCAAGTCCAATACCTGCGGGCGACCGAGTTCCCTGCGTTACGGGCGGGGTTCATGCACATTCCGTTTTTGCCCAGTCAGGTCACAGATAAGCCGAATATGCCATCCCTATCGCTGGTGGATGATGTCCGTGGTATCACAGCAGCTATTGCGGCAATTGTTGCGGAATAGGTATGAACATTGACAAAGCACGTGTTAACTAGCGGATGCGTTAAGTAATTTGCGTATTGGGAGCGTTCCCGAAATATTTATATTATAATAATGTTAGTTCGACAGAGAATTGGATTGGAGGAATTAACATGCAGAAATATACTGCAGAGTTTTTGGGCACCTTTATGTTGGTGTTCTTAGGGACCGGTGCCGTGACCGTGGCAGCCGGAAGCACGTTAACGATTGGGCTGGCGTTTGGTCTAGCCATTACGGTGTCAGCCTACGCCTTTGGCGGCATTTCCGGCGGGCATTTTAATCCAGCCGTTACCACGGCAATGCTGATCAACCGGCGAATCTCTGGGCGCGATGCCATCTGGTATATCGTTGCGCAAGTCTTAGGTGCCACCGCAGCATCAGCTATTATGAAATTATTTGTCGGCGGTCTGGGCTTGGCAACGAATCAATTGGGTCAGACGGACTTTCCCAAGATTTCAACGGGGTTGGCTTTCCTAGTTGAAGCACTCGTGACCTTCCTGTTCCTGCTGGTCATCTTAAATGTGACGAGCGACCGTCACGGTAACGGCGACTTTGCGGGGCTTACGATTGGGGTGACGTTAGCCTTCTTGATCATTGTGGCGTTGAACCTGACTGGTGGGTCGTTGAACCCAGCACGGTCGTTTGGGCCCGCAGTGTTCGCTGGTGGTAGTGCGTTGTCTCACCTATGGTTGTACATTGTTGCCCCAGAGGTTGGGGCCATCCTGGCAGCGTTTGTCGGCCGGATGATGGGCAGTGAAGACTAGGTTAAACGCAAATGAAAAATGGCCGACTCCATAGAGGAATCGACCATTTTGTTTATCTATGCTGAATCTCGTCTAGCTTAAACTGAACTATTTTCGTAATTAAGTCTTCGGGTAATGGCTTGTTGTAATCGAATTGAATAGCACCCTTGGAGTATTTGTAGCGGCCTTCCAAGTCATCTTCAAACTGAATGATCGGGGTGCTCGTGGGATAGAATCCCAAGTGATTCTTCATCGCCGCAAAGTAAACGATGTCCTTGTCTTGGTGAAAGGCGGGCATCCCGTAACTCATCTTTTCAGTGGCTTCGGGTAGTAACTTCTTGAGAATCTGGTACATGGCGGTTAACTGGGGCTGTTGCTTAACATCTGCCTCTTCGATATAATCGGTAATGACGGTCATGAAAGCGCCTCCTATTTGGTGATAAACACCTTGTCTTGATAGTACCATAGATGGGGTAGTTTCCGTTTGGTAAAACGATTTACTCGTGAATCTTTAACAGCACGTATGACCTAGAGCAAACGTGCTGTTAGAAATCATTTCAGGCTGATGCGCGGACACCAACCGGGATGGCTGTAATAAAGGCAACGATTTGGTCGTAAATGGCCAAACTCTCGGGAGTCGCTTCGCGGTCAAAGTCGTGCTCATGATGGTCGATGGGTAACAGGGTTGCCTCCGGCAGGTACTTCACCGCGTATTCTGAGGTGGCAAAGGGGACGTCGGGGTCGTTGGTGCTGTGGATCATAAGCGTCCGCGGCAGGCGACCTAGCTCGTCTGGCGCCAGTGAGTAGGCTGCCACGTCACGCATGCTTGGTAGAAATTGGCTGAGCCAGGTGCCAAATTGTCGGCCGGAAACGTATAGCGGATAACGATCCTTCATTTCGCCAGCGACTAAGGGCTGCCGCTGAATCAGTGCTTGTGCATTCATTGGCAGGACTTTTGGAAAGCTGTCGTAAAATTCAGCGGGCATCCGGAATTCGGGGTAATCCAAGCCGGAGTAACCATACAGGTCAACGAAACCGTCTGCCGCGAAGCCGTCCCGTAACAGGAGGTAGGCGAGGTAGGAGCCGGCTGAACGTCCCATCAGGATGACACGGGTGGCGTGAGGTGTTTTGTCCAACATGACCCGAATGGATTCGCGTAGGACGGGTAAAATCGTGTCAATTTTAACCTCTGGTGCGAGGAGGTAGTCAAATGTAAATAGCTGAATACCCGCGGCCGTAAATTTTTTGAGGTAGGCCGTGGGAAGATCGTCCCGTTGGCCAAACTCTAGTCCGCCACCGTGAAGATAGAGAATGGTGGCCGTTGGCGTCGTGTCGGGGGCGTAACTGGTTGCCATCAGCGAAATGTCTTGGTAGGTATTTAATTGTACTTGGGTTGTCTTCAAAACCGCCACACTCCTTCTAATATTGTAATCGGTTTCATTTTACCAAATTTTCAGCCGTTAAGGTGACAAATGAAAATGTTTTTCTAGTCATTTTGGACAATGCTCCCAAGAAAGAAACCGCTTACAATGGGCAGTGATAAATAGTTAGCTCCTAACTGGCAGGCCACCAAGCCTGCGACTGATCGGAATCCTTGCCCGTTCGCGCGAACATCATCTTCTGAGGACTTTAGGGCGCGGCCGTTTATCGAGACTATTCTGCAACGAAGGTGGTTAAAGATTACATTCTAAGGGGTTTTGAAGGTGAAAACGAACGAGTATGAAGTAACTGAGCAGCAAATTGCAACGTTCAAAGAGCGCGGCTACAACGATGATTTACTTCCTAAGACCGGCGATAAGCGGAACATGGGAATTGGTAACTTCTTTACCTTGTGGATGGGGTCCATCCATAACATTCCTAATTACGCGGCCGTCGGTGGCTTCCTGTTCTTAGGCTTATCACCGCTTAACGTCATGATCGCCATATTCCTGAGTGCATTCTTCGTCTCCGCATTCATGGCCATCAACGGTATCGTCGGATCCAAGTATGGAATTCCCTTTGCAATGCACCTTCGTTCGGCCTACGGCAACCTCGGTGCTAAGCTACCAGGATTCTTGCGTGGCTGTGTCGCGGCAATTGCCTGGTTTGGGTTACAGACGTATACGGGTTCTCTAGCTTTACTGATTATGATCGGTAAGATTTGGCCAGGCTTCCTCGAAATTGGGGGCTCGACCAAAATTCTAGGAATCAGTATCCCGGGCTTAATCTCATTCACGATCTTCTGGGTCTTAAACGTCCTGGTTGGATTTGGTGGCGGGAGTATTTTAAATAAATTTACCGCAATTTTAAGCCCACTGATTTATGTCGTATTTGGCGGGATGGCAATCTGGGCAATCTGGGGTGCTGGCGGGTTAGGACCGATTCTGTCCTACCACATTACCGCAACCTCCCATGCCAACCCACTTCTGGTTTACTTTATTATCTTCAACTCTGTAATTGCCGTTTGGGCAGCACCCGGGACCAGTATCGCGGACTTTACGCAAAATGCCAAGTCCACGAAGGCCCAGGCGATTGGCCAGACGTTAGGCTTATCAGTTGGTTACCTGATCTTTGCCTTCACCAGTGTGGTGATCCTGATCGGGGGCTCGATTCATTACAACATCCAGGAATGGAACGTTTTGAACATTATCGAACGGTGGGATAGCCTGCCCGCAATCTTGATTTCAATGGCCGTCTTCCTACTGACCACGATTTCAACGAATGCGACCGGGAACATTATTCCAGCCGGTTACCAATTGACAGCTTTATTCCCTAAGAAGTTGAACTACAAGAGTGGTGTAATCATTGCTAGTATCATTAGTTTCCTGATTATGCCGTGGAAGTTGATGGAAAACTCAGACAGTATCTTCATTTTCTTAAATGGAATCGGTGCTGTCCTGGGACCAGTTGCTGGGGTCATGATTGCTAACTACTTCTTCATTCACTACCGGCATGAAAATCTGGATACCCTGTATATGGATCTGAATACCGGGAATAAAGAGATTCGTTATCATGGCATCAATAAAGAGGCCTACATCGCGACAATCTTAGCTCTCGTATTGTCACTTAGTGGTCAATTTATTCCAGCCGTCAAAGTGATTTCTGATTTATCATGGTTTGTTGGATTTATCTCTGCGTTCCTGATTTACCTAGGGTTAAAGAAAATGGTGTCGAAAAAAGAACCGGCAACAGTTAACCAAAGTTTAAACCAAGATATAAAGGAGGAATAAACATGAGTCATGAATTAGTTATTAAAAATGGATTGGTCATCCTTGAGGGTGGCGCGGTTCACACTGATGTGGTAGTCGATAATGGCAAGATTACCGCCATTGGAGAAAATCTGGACGGTAGTAAGATTGTTGACGCCAAAGGCTTAGTTGTTAGTCCTGGGATGGTTGATGCCCATGTACATATTACCCCAATGGGTGGTGGCTACCGGGATCAATGGGAAGGCTATGTTACTGGAACGGCTTCTTGTGCTAAAGGTGGGGTTACATCCTTTATGGAAATGCCTTTGAACCAAGTGCCCGCTACGGTTGATGGCAAGACCCTTGAAGAAAAGTACTCACACAAAGATGAATTAAAAGTGGATGTTGGCTCATTTGGTGGGTTAGTACCCTCAAACTTAAAGGGCGGCATTCAAGAATTAGATGAAGGCGGCGTCGCAGGTTACAAGTGTTTCTTAGCAACCTGTGGAGACCGGTCAATCGACGGTGACTTTGAAAACGTTGATGACTACTCCCTCTACGAAGGTATGAAGCAGATTGCCAAGACGGGGAAAGTCTTAGCTATTCATGCCGAAGACGCAGCGATTACCGACCGCTTGGGTGAAATTGCTAAGGCGGAAGGTAAGACCACGTTGGCAGACTACGTCGACACCCGTCCAGCCTTTACTGAAGTTATGGCCATCAAGAAGGCCATCTTTATGGCTAAGCAAACGGGCTGCCGGATTCACATCTGCCACGTTGCCTGCCAAGAAGGGGTTGACGCAGTTATCCAAGGTCGCGCTGAAGGTGTCGACGTTACCTGTGAAACCTGTGTTCACTACCTGTACTTTGCCAAGGATGAGTTGGATGCAATTGGTGCCATCGTTAAGTGTTCACCACCAATCCGGGAACAAGCCCAACAAGATGCTTTGTGGAAGCGGGTTGAATCAGGTGCGATTAGCTTCGTAACGTCCGACCACTCACCATGTACCCCTGATTTGAAGGATACTGACAATGCATTCGATGCATGGGGCGGTATCCCAGGTGTTCAAAACGATGTTGACGTTATGTACGATGAAGCCGTTCAAAAGCGCGGTATGTCATTGACGCAATTCGCCAAGATTACTGCTTCGAACCCTGCCGATCGTTACAACTTGGATGACAAGGGTCGGATCAGTGTTGGTAAGGATGCCGACTTCGTTCTGATCAAGCCAAACGCCCCATACACTTTGAAGGCGGAAGACTTGGAATACCGGAACCAAATCAGCCCATACATTGGCCGTGAAATCGGTGCGCAAGTTATGCAAACCATCTTACGTGGCCAAACGATCTACAGCAAGGAAGCCGGCGTAACGTCAAGCTTCCCAGGCAAGTTCATCGAAAAGGCGTCAAAACAAGTTGCTGAAACAGTTTAGTTTAACGTCCAAATAACAATGAAGAACAATCCATCTTCGGTAGAGATATTGGAGGGGATTGTTTTTTGTGTAAAGAGTGCGGAACAAGGCGGTTAGACTCTGAGCATTAACGTCATTAGGTGGAAAATCCCCGGGTCTGGATTTTTTGCCTAATGGGGTTAAGCGCAGCTGGCTGCTTGTTGGAACACGTTTCGGCAATGTAAAAGGGAAGTGAGGACCAAACCAAACCAAACCAAACCAAACCAAACCAAACCAATGTCTAATCCGCACAATCTCCCACTAACAAAATGTGAAAATCTATGACAGTCCCAAAGAAAACGCCAATTGATTTAGCCAATACATGAAAATTAGAAAACGCGTGGTTGTCGAGGGTTCAAGCCGCAATCCTAATAGGAAGCGACGTCGCGTAGTTTAAACCTAAGAGGGTCGTTGAATCCCAGCGTATCAGGGCTTTAAGCGTACGTGTAGTAGCGACAGCTTCGAGCAACATCCCCCACCGTAAAGCAGTCACGACAAATTCGCAGATCAATTCTGCCACCAAGTTAGTAAAATCTCGGCCCCAACAATTGGTGCTTTTGGCTAAATCTAGTAGGAATGCAACAATTTCACGATTGAATTTGGCCAAAGTGACTAATGATGATAGTAATGAAAGCGCATACAATAAGCTTGTAACATAATATGAAGGAGGTTCAAATTATGGAACTCGAAAAAGTTGTTGATGAACGACTTAAGAAATTGTCATCAATCGGTAGCGATCCAACAGGTGGGATGACACGGTTGCTTTACTCCGATTCATGGTTGGAAGCCCAGAAGTACGTTAAAGCACAGATGGAATCAACCGGGATGGCAACCAAGTTCGATGATGTTGGTAACTTGTTTGGGCGGATCGAAGGTTCCGAGACGCCAGAAGAAACCATCATGACGGGTTCACATATTGACACGGTGGTTAACGGTGGGACACTCGATGGCCAATTCGGGGTCGTTGCTTCACTGACTGCCGTCCAGTTCCTGCAAGAAAAGTACGGCGCACCAAAGCGGTCACTGGAAGTTATCTCCATGGCTGAAGAGGAAGGTAGCCGGTTCCCAACAGTATTCTGGGGCAGCAAGAACTTTGTCGGGATTGCAAACAACGATGAAGTCAAGGACGTTGCCGATGCTAACGGGAAGAAGTTCGCTGATGAAATGCACCGCCAAGGCTTTGACTTTAGTGCCAAGCAAACGCGGCGTGATGACATCAAGGCCTTCGTTGAAGAACATATTGAACAAGGGAGCATCCTCGAAAGAGAACACGAACAAATCGGGGTTGTGAACAGCATTGCCGGCCAACGGCGTTACGACATTACCTTGAAGGGTGAAGCCAATCATGCCGGGACGACGCCACTGAGTTACCGTCACGATGCCGTCTACGGGATGGCTAAGATCGTAAACATCGCTTTGGACAAGGCTCACGAGATTGGCGATCCACTGGTCTTAACGTTTGGGAAAGTTGTTCCAAAGCCTAACACGGTTAACGTGGTTCCTGGGGAAGTCCTCTTCACGATGGATTGCCGTCACACCGATGCCGATTACTTAGTTAAATTCACCACTGAGATTGAAAACATGATGCGCGACGTTGCCAAGGAAATGGGCTTAGACATCAACATCGACCTCTGGATGGATGAAAAACCAGTGCCAATGAGTCAAAAGATCGTTGATACCATCGAAAGCCAAGCCAAGGCTGGAAAATACAAGTACCGCGTGATGCATAGTGGTGCCGGGCACGATTCTCAAATCATTGCGCCAGTTTATCCAACGGCGATGATCTTCGTGCCAAGTATTAATGGGGTCAGCCATAACCCAGCCGAAAACACCAAGTTTGAAGACCTGGTCGAAGGTGTGAAGTTGATGGCAGACACACTTTACCAATTGGCTTACAAATAACTTACTTAGCTAAAACCACACAAAACTAGTCAATAAAAAGGGAGACTTGATCATGAGTTACAAAAACAATCGTACCGGTTACCAAAAGCAATTATTAGGTTCACGTTCCGTCGTTAAGGCAGGCAACTTTGCGTTGATTCCAAACGATGGCTTGGTTAAAAACAATGTACCTGGTTTTGAAAATGTTGACGTTTCCATCATGGGGACCCCACGTTTAGGCGCCCACTTCGTTGATTACATTGCCAGCTTCCAAAAGGGTGGTAAGCACACCGGATTTGGTGGCGAAGGCATCGAAACGGTGGCTTACGTTGTTTCCGGTAAGTTGAAGGTTTCCGATGGTAAGGAAGAAAATATCCTGACCGACGGTGGCTACGCTTACTTCCCAGAAAGTGTCATTATGACCATGGAAAACGCTCAAGACGAACCAACTGAAGTCTTCCTGTACAAGAAGCGTTACCAACCAATCGCTGGCCATAAGGCATACAAGATCGTTGGGAACACGCACGACCGGGCACCACAAGACTACGAAGGTATGACCGATGTTCATCTGTGGGACTTCTTACCAACCGATGACTTGGGCTTCGACATGAACATGCATATCTTGGCTTTCGAACCAGGTGCTAGCCACGCTTATATCGAAACACACTACCAAGAACACGGGGCATACTTAATCAGTGGTTCTGGGATGTACAACCTGGACAATGGTTGGTACCCAGTTGAAAAGGGTGACTACCTCTACATGGGTTCTTACTCACCACAAGCTGCTTACGCCGTTGGCCGTGGCGAACCACTAGCTTACGTATACTCTAAGGATGCTAACCGCGATCCAGAAATCTAACACACGACGACACACCCACACTAGACTTGGAGGGACAGCATATGTCAGATTCAGAAATTACGCTCGTTGATCCGCAAGAGTTACAAGATTTAATGATGAACAAATTTATCGCCGCCGGGTTACCAAAGGTTCCTGCCGAAGAGACGGCACGCCACCTAACATATGCCGACGCCTGTGGGATTCACTCCCATGGGACAGTACGGGTAGCCTACTACGCCGAACGGATCGCTAAGGGTGGGGTTAACCTCGCACCTAACATCCAGTTTGAAAAGACGGGGACTTCTACCGGGGTCGTTCACTGTGACAACGGGATGGGTCAATACGTCTGCAATGAAGCACTGACTTACGCAATCGGTATGGCCAAGGAAACTGGGACTGCCGTTGTTGGTGTGGAAAAGACCGGTCACAGTGGGATGCTTTCCTACTACGTGAAGCGCGCTGCTGAAGAAGGGTTAGTGGCCATCGCCATGTGCCAATCTGACCCAATGGTCGTGCCTTACGGTGGGAGTGGTAACTACTTTGGAACCAACCCAATCGCTTTCTCTGCACCACGTTCAAGCGGTGACCCTCTGGTGTTCGATATGGCCACCACGGTTCAAGCTTGGGGGAAAGTTCTGGATGCACGGTCAAAGAACCGGTCAATTCCAGATACCTGGGCGGTTGACGGTAACGGAGACCCAACCACGAATCCACACGACGTTCGTGGCTTGCTCCCAATTGCTGGACCTAAGGGTTACGGCTTGATGATGTTAGTCGACGTGGTAGCCGGTTCCTTACTCGGCTTGCCATTTGGGAAGCACGTCTCCTCAATGTACGCCGACCTGACTGAAAAGCGGAACTTGGGGCAATTCTACATCTTGATCGATCCAAAGAAGTTCACGGATCCAGATGCCTTTGCTAAACAAGTCCAACAAATGACTGAAGAATTACACGAAATGAAGCCAGCTAAAGGCTTCGATCAAGTTTACCTGCCAGGTGAACGGAGCCAGATTCGTCGGAAGAAAGCGATGAAAGATGGTATCGAAGTCGCCACTGAAATTTACGATTACTTGAAGAGCGATACGGTTCACTTTGATAAGTACAATGGGCAAGGTGCCTTCGCCGAATAAACTAAACGAAAGAGAGTTGATAACTATATGCTGCACACAGTGATTGAAAAGAATAGTTATCAGGACTCCATCGTGCTCATGCTGTTGACCAACTATCTGGAAACGCTGGATGGCGTCAACAACGTACAAGTCATGATGGGAACCCCTGCTAACAAAGATATCTTTAAGACCGGTGGCTTGGCTACCGATGAACTGGAGGCCGCAACCCCTAACGATATGGTGGTTGTCCTCGATGTTGATAACGAAGATTTAATCGACGACGTGGTCAAGAAGGCCAAGGTTTACCTGGATGAACAATCCAACGGGAGCGACGATGAGAACAGTGGCGAGGAACGGGTGAAGACCTGGGACAAGGCCTTAGAAGTTGCCAAGGACGCGCCAGTTGCACTGATCTCCGTACCCGGGGTTTACGCCGCAGGTGAAGTTGAAAAGGCTTTGGATGCTGGCAAAAATGTTTTCTGCTTTAGTGACAACGTGACGATTGAAGACGAAGCTCGTCTGAAGCAGATGGCTCACGAAAAAGGCCTGCTGCTGATGGGCCCCGACTGTGGGACTGGGATTGCGAATGGGTTACCATTAGCCTTCGCTAACCGGGTGCGCAAGGGCAGCATCGGGATCGTTGGAGCCTCTGGAACTGGGATTCAAGAAGTGACGGCCATCATCCATAAGATGGGTGAAGGGGTCACCAACGCCATCGGGACTGGTGGTCGTGACTTGAAGGCCCAGGTTCAAGGGATTACCTTCAAGGACAGCATTGCCTTACTGGATCAAGATCCAGATGTTAAGGTGATCGTTGCCATCTCGAAGCCGCCTGCAAAGGAAGTCCGTGACGATGCAGTTGACCTGTTGCGGGCAGCCAAGAAGCCAGTCGTTGCCATCTTCTTAGGTGAAAAGCCAGAAGCCCACGAAAAGGGTCTCTACAGAGCTTACACGTTGGAAGAAACGGCGAAGATTGCGGTTGGCTTGCTTCACGGTCAGGAACCTACTGGGAACGAAGACGTTGCCGTTAAGGTGCCGGACGTGAAATTACAACCACAACAGAAGTACATTAAGGGTTACTACTCCGGTGGAACGTTAGCGTACGAAGCCGCAACCTTAATGAACAATACGTTAGGCCTTCACGCCGAAAATGGGGTCGATGGCTCAATCTTGAAGAAGGACGGTTACGAAGTCTTAGACCTCGGGGATGACGTCTTTACGCAAGGTCGGCCACACCCAATGATCGATGCGACGAAGCGGAAGGAAATGATGGTTTCAGCGGGGCAAGACCCAGAAACTGCTGCAATCCTGTTAGACATCGTGCTCGGTTACGGGACGACGGATGACATGGCGGGTGATTTGAAAGATACGATCATCAAGGTCAAGGCAGATGCTAAGGCTGAAGGTCGGGAGTTACCTGTGATTGCTACCATCGTTGGGACTGACATGGATCCACAGGACTACAGTCAACAACAGCGGACCTTAGCTGAAGCAGGTGTGATCATCTGTGAAAACAACGCCCAAGCTGTTAAGACGGCCTTGGCCATTGTGGGTCATCCAGTTGAAGAAACGCCATTACCAATTCTGCCAGAGGCGCCGTCGAACGTGAAGATGCCAGCTGTTTCTGACAAGCTGAAGGAAATGCTGACGGCTACGCGCTTCTTGAACATCGGGCTGGAAAGCTTTGCGGAAGCAATCAATGAAAGTGGCGGGAGTGCTGTCCAGTTTGACTGGAAGCCAATCGCCGGTGGGAATGTCGAGCTGCAAAAGGCGCTGCTATTCCTCAATAAAGTCGATTTGAAAGTAGGGGTGTAATGAATGGTTTATAAAAGCATAGACGAAGCCAATCAGGCAGTTGTCTCAAAAATTATTGCCGGTTCACCATTCCTATTGGATGTTGTTCCCGCAATCGATGTTATCGATGAATTCAAGCACGGCAAGGTTCTGCTCCACGCCGGTCCGCCAATTACTTATGACAAAATGATCGACCCCGTCCAAGGTGCCTGCATTGGTGCCGCTATGTTCGAAGGGTGGGCAGACAATGAAGATGACGCGCGCAAACTCATGGAAAGCGGCGAAGTCACACTCATTCCTTGCCACCATGTCGATGCGGTTGGTCCAATGGGCGGAATTACCTCAGCTCACATGCCAGTCGTGGTCGTTGAAAACCGGACTGATGGCAATCGTGCTTACTGCACGATGAACGAAGGTATCGGTGCCGTCTTACGGTTTGGTGCTAACGGGCCAGAAGTTATTGACCGGTTGCGCTGGATGCGCGACGTGTTAGGCCCAGTGTTGAGCAAGGCCTTGCAAACGCGTGAACCGTTGAATGTAAGCGCTTTAATTGCGAAGGCCATTGCCATGGGGGATGAATTCCACCAACGGAATATCGCCGCTTCATTGGCCTTCTTAAAGGAAATGTCACCAAGTATCGTCGCTTTGGACATCGACCAGAAAGACAAGGAAGATGTTATCCAATTCTTAGCTGACACTGATCAATTCTTCCTGAACATTATGATGGCTTCTGCTAAGTCCGTCATGGACGGTGCCCGCCAGATTCAAGAAGGAACGATTGTTACGGCAATGTGCCGGAACGGTTACGAATTTGGGATTCGGATTGCTGGGATGGGTGACGAATGGTTCACTGGACCAGTTAATACGCCACATGGGCTGTACTTCTCCGGTTTCTCCGAAGATGATGCCTCTCCCGACATGGGTGACAGTGCCATCACTGAAACGTTTGGGGTTGGTGGGTTCGCCATGATCGCCGCACCTGCCGTTACCCGATTCGTTGGAACGGGTGGTTTCTTCGATGCCTTGCACACCAGTGAAGACATGACTGAAATCACGACGGCATCCAACCCGAACTTCCCCATCCCAACTTGGGACTTCCGGGGAATCTCAATCGGGATTGATGCACGGAAGGTTGTTGAAACGGGTATTCTCCCAGTCATTAACACGGGGATTGCCAACAAGAAAGCTGGGTTAGGACAAATCGGAGCAGGGACCGTTAATCCACCGATGGAAGCCTTCGAGAAAGCTGTCCTGGCTTACGCTAAGAAGTTAGGTTTCGAGGAATAAATGCGTGAAGTAGAAGTTCTGGGCGACCACGTACTTCTGACTCTAGAAGATAGAGACTGGTACGTTCACAGTGTTTTTGAACATACCTTTAATTTAACGGACAAGCAGCATACGCCATTGGTGATTCTGACCGGCGACCGCTCAAAACTCTTACCAGGTGGACTCTATCTTCCGCCACGCGACTTTACCGATTTATTGAGTCAGATCAGAGATACTCGCAAAGTTGCATTTCGCGGCGATTCATTCTATATCGAGACTTACCAGGACTTCTGGCGTCTCAGAATCGTTGATACGTTTCGTGCCGACCTTTTAACTGAGGGGATTCGTTCAGATCGGTTAGGCTACTTACTGAATAACTGTCGTAACATTGACCGGCAAACTGGATTCGATCAACCGTTTCAGGATTTTCTGAGGGCGGAAACTTCGCCGTATCAAAAAGAGACATCTTGGCTAACAAATGCCGTCACCGTCCAATGGGGAGTCGACTTCTTCATTGGCAGAGGCAGGGGGCTCACCCCATCGGGCGATGACTTTTTGTTAGGCTGGATCCTCATTGATTGGCTGAGTGGCAACCATCAGGAACTCAGAGCGGCGGTCGCTTCGCGAATAGAAGATGCCAGTTATACGACTGATGTTGGTCGGAGTTATCTGTACTACGCCCTGCGGCGCCGGTTCAGTAGCGCATTGCTGGGCATCGTCCGGTACCTCAAGGGTAACGAACCGCTGGAGAATTTAGACAATCTCTTGGCAGAAGCTATCGAATATGGCAACACGTCAGGCATTGATTGCCTGGCCGGAATCGTGTCAGCGTTAGTGTACAAGCAGGTCAATCTCGACCTTGATTTGAAATATTGATACGGAAGAAAGGGGGGAATCCCAATGGCTAAACGAGTTGTGATTGCGGTCGGCGGCAACGCCATTCTCCAACCGAAACAAGATCCAACATTTGAAGTTCAGATGACTAACGTTCAGAAGAGTGCTGAGCAGATCGCCAAGATTGAGGCCATGGATTATGAAATTGTGTTGACCCATGGTAACGGTCCCCAGGTTGGGAATATTCTCCAACAAAACGAGCTGGCCAAGCATACCGTGCCAGCACTCCCATTGGATGCCTGTAATGGTGAATCGCAAGGATTCATTGGTTACATGTTAGAACAAAGTCTGAAGAATACGTTGCGGCAGAATCAGTCGTCGGCCAACGTTGCAACCTTGCTGACCGAGGTCGAAGTTGACCGTGATGACCCAGCCTTTAAAGATCCTAGCAAACCGATTGGTGTCTTCTATGATGAAGACGAAGCCAAGCAGCTGCAGGCTAGTAAGGGATGGATCATGAAGGAAGACGCGGGTCGGGGTTACCGACGCGTGGTTCCTTCACCAATGCCAGCGATGATTCACGGTGTGGATTCCATTAACCATTTATTGGAACAGAACATCATTGTCATTGCTGGTGGGGGTGGCGGTATCCCGGTCTATCAAGACGAGGACGGTCTACTCCAAGGGCTGGAAGCCGTTATTGACAAGGATCGGACTGGTCGGAAGTTGGCGGAGCAAGTGAATGCCGACATCTTCATGATTCTGACCGATGTCAGCAACGTTTACATCAATTATGGCAAGCCAAACCAGAAAAAGTTGGAAGCGGTTTGCGTGAAGGAAACCCAGAAGTATCTCGACGACGGTCAATTTGCCGCTGGGAGCATGGGTCCTAAGATTGAAGCAGCAATTGCGTTCGCCAAGACCGGGCGGACGGCCATCATCTGTTCCTTATATGAGGCTGACCTGGCCTTACAGGGTAAGGCGGGGACGCGGATTAGTTATACTTAACCACGGCATTACTTAGCTTGGAAGATTGATTGTCGGGTAAAACGAGTTAAGGTTCGGATTTGAGAAGTGTCACTGCCGGGTCAATGGTTAGCGCCATGGCCAAGCTTCTCAAAGTCAGGATCAGTTGATGGGATTAGCCCATCAAAGTTAACAGAAATCGGTGAGTCGGATTGGAAGGGCGGTAACGCCGGACTAATTCGGCTATCACCGTCACTCTATTGTGAAGTTTGTTACAACCACATCAAAAATTCTGGAGGTAGAACGCTATGAGTCATCGTTTAGATGGAAAAGTTGCGATTGTTACGGGTGGTACGTTAGGGATTGGATTGGCTGTTGCCGACAAGTTCGTTGAAGAGGGCGGCAAGGTTATGATCACTGGGCGGCATGCCGATGTTGGTGAAAAGGCTGCGAAGAGTATTGGCGGGTCAGACGTTATTCAATTTTTCCAACACGACGCAACCGATGAACAAGGCTGGCTGGACTTATTTGACGCTACCGAAAAGGCCTTTGGTCCGGTAACGACGATTGTGAACAATGCCGGTATGGCCGTGAACAAGAGCATTGAAAATACCACGACCAAAGAATGGAAGCAACAATTGGCTGTTAATCTGGACGGTGTCTTCTATGGGACACGTCTTGGGATTCAACGGATGAAGAACAAGCATCTCGGAGCATCAATCATCAACATGTCTTCAATCGAAGGCTTCGTGGGTGACCCTAACTTGGGTGCTTACAACGCTTCAAAGGGTGCTGTACGGATCATGACTAAGTCCGCCGCCGTTGACTGCGCCTTGAAGGACTACGACGTTCGAGTTAACACCGTTCATCCTGGCTACATCAAGACCCCATTGGTTGATGACCTGCCGGGTGCTGAAGAAGCTATGTCAGCGCGGACCAAGACACCAATGGGCCACATCGGTGAACCCAACGATATTGCTTGGATCTGTGTTTACTTGGCCTCAGACGAAGCCAAATTTGCAACCGGCTCAGAATTCGTGGTCGACGGGGGTTACACTGCCCAATAAACCGGCAGTGCATCGCTACGTGAAAACGTATACAATAGAGTTGTAAACCCAAATCTTGCAGAAGGAGTGACATTCATGGCTAGTGTTTTAGTAACTGCAGCAATTCCAAAGTCTGCTTTGGCTATTTTGAAGGAAGCTGGACTGGAGATCGATGTCTATACGGGCAGTGGATTAATCACGAAAGAAGAATTGGTTAAGCGAATCGTGGGTAAGGACTATCTGATTACGCCGTTATCGACGCAGGTCGACAAGGACGTCATCAATGCCGATCCTGGTTTGAAGATCATTGCCAATTATGGGGCGGGCTTTAACAATATTGACGCTGCTTATGCACGGCAAAAAGGAATTCCCGTAACCAATACGCCAGAAGTCTCGACTGTTTCAACCGCCGAAGTGACGACGGGGCTGATGATTACGTTAGCGCACCGGATGGTTGAAGGCGATAAGCTGATGCGGACCAAGGGCTTCGATGGCTGGTCACCACTCTTCTTCTTAGGTCATGAACTCTCTGGTAAGACACTGGGGATTGTCGGTATGGGTCAGATTGGACAAGCCGTTGCGAAGCGGATGAGGGCGTTCGATATGAATATCATCTACTCACAACGGACCCGGCTTGATCCGAAGGTGGAAGCACAGTTTGATGCGAAATTCGTCAGCTTGAAAGAGTTGATTCAAACGAGTGATGTGCTGAGCCTGCACTGCCCATTAAACGACGCCACACATCATATGATTGGGGCACCTGAATTCAAACAAATGAAATCATCTGCTTACCTGATTAATGCCGCACGGGGACCCGTTATTGACGAGGCGGCTCTGCTGGAGGCACTGAAGGCTGGCGAATTGGCCGGCGCAGCGCTGGATGTTTATGAAGCAGAACCGAATGTCGATGATGGCTTCAAAGCACTGGATAACGTCATTCTGACCCCTCACGTAGGGAACGCTACCGTTGAAGCGCGGGACGCGATGGCCGCTATCGTTGCTAAGAACACCGTTCGGATCGATCAAGGACAAGAACCACTGCATATCGTTAATTAACACCACCTTCATATTATGATTAGAGAATAGTTTTGGCGGAAGCGACTCAGACATGGGTGCTTCCGTTTTTTGTGCTTGATCAAGCTTGGTTAGTTGCGGCTGTGTGAATTCCGCTTGCGGCCAAGAAGTAATGGTTCTAAAATATCTGTTGTT
>NZ_AZCZ01000120.1 GCF_001434055.1 Levilactobacillus parabrevis ATCC 53295
CGCCCCGAATCCGTTAAGATTCGAGGCGTTTTAGGTTGGTGTTCTTCTATTTCGACTGATCGAATTTCTTGGCCCGGTTGCTCCAGACTTCCAGTTCGGTGAAGACCGTTTCAATGTCAGCGTCTGGAGTGTCCTCGAGGACTTGATCCCAGAGAGACTGTTTGACCTGACGAATCGTCTTGCAGGCGGCTAAGCCTTGGGGAGTGATACTGACCCAAGTCGTGCGGTGGTCGGTGTCGTCAGGGGTTCTAGTGGTGTAGCCGGC
>NZ_AZCZ01000121.1 GCF_001434055.1 Levilactobacillus parabrevis ATCC 53295
AAAGCCCCTTTTTGAATTAATCGGCGAGAACGGGCTTTGCGGGCTTGCCGATTTTCGTAGTATTTAGATTGCCGTAATTTAAAATCTTCCCGCTCAATTTTTTGTTTTAAACGCGCTTGCTGCTCGACTAGTTTTTCATATTGATTAGACATGGAATTTCCTCATCTCGTATGGCTAATGATCTACGGACTTTACCTTTAAAAATTCAGAAAATTGCTTGGCTAAAAGCTTAATCTGATCGTTAGACAAATTAGCATAATCTAA
>NZ_AZCZ01000122.1 GCF_001434055.1 Levilactobacillus parabrevis ATCC 53295
GGTGGTCGCGATGAATTGCCACGTCGGCTACCATGCCCTCATCAACAAAATTTTCTTGCACATATTTTGTCAGTAATTCTTTCTGTTCGGATTCACTTAATTCTACCGGTAAAGCCACGTTAAACTCTTTTGCATACCGTGAGTTTGATTTACGATCTTTCTTTTCAACTTCATTCCACAACTGCTCTCGATCACTCGCCCATTCAGGTGAATTTTTTGGCGTCAAAATAAAGCTTTCTGGCAT
>NZ_AZCZ01000123.1 GCF_001434055.1 Levilactobacillus parabrevis ATCC 53295
TGATTAAACAGGAACAAGCCTATACAGCCGTGATGTACTATGATCCTGTTTTAAAGCCATGTCAGGCTGAAACAATTGAACAGTGGCAAGCAAATCCCCCACAGGTGTTCAGTCCCCAAGAACATCAACAAGGACTAGCTTATTTATCGGGACAGCTTAGCTTAGATCAGTTAGAAAATCATCACTTACAACGGGTTTTAAAGCATGATGGCACTAAACAACTCTTTTTGGGTGAATGCAAAG
>NZ_AZCZ01000124.1 GCF_001434055.1 Levilactobacillus parabrevis ATCC 53295
GCTGCAGTGGTTGAAGTTCCAGATTCAATTCATGGTGGATCTTCATAACGCCGTATCGCTGCTTGAATTCCGCAAAGATCCGCAGAATCCGTTGTTTCAAGTCCGCATCTTCGGCCCGGCGTTTTGAAGGCTTGGGGGATCGATAACGATAATACTGAGCTCTGGAAACACCGAGGATTCGGCACATCTTAGTTACCTGGTGGTTATGGCTTTCTTGGTGAATGTAATCAAA
>NZ_AZCZ01000125.1 GCF_001434055.1 Levilactobacillus parabrevis ATCC 53295
CAAAATCGCCGATGCGATTACGTTGATTAATCATCATGGGACGCTGTTCAATTGATCGCCCCAAAGATTGATTATATTTGGATCGTTGGTCAACGTTACGCCGTTGGCGTACGCCATGTTCAGGTAGATCATTCAAGGAGAAACCAATTCTCCCCTGATTTAGCCAATTATAAATAGATTTAGTAGCTAGTTTAAATTCGTGAGCAATCATTCCTGGTGACCAGCTTAGA
>NZ_AZCZ01000126.1 GCF_001434055.1 Levilactobacillus parabrevis ATCC 53295
ACAATTATTGACCTTTACCAAACGGCCATACGTTGGCTGGAAGTTATTAATGCAACAAGAAAAGGAAGTCAAAATCGAGCTTAAATATACGCTGATGATTCATGATGATAGCTTAGAAAGTCTAGAACACGTTGATCAAGGTCTACTAGAAAAGTATTCACCAACCGAGCAGCAAAAGATTACTCGCGCAGTCAAAGATTTGCGAACAATCATGGCTGTTAAGCAAGT
>NZ_AZCZ01000127.1 GCF_001434055.1 Levilactobacillus parabrevis ATCC 53295
TTTACACAAGATATTTTACGCTCTCATAAGATTACAGCATGTTGGTAAGCGTTGTCAAAAAAGTTGCTTTAGTTTCAACCGATAGTCACTAGACTCATATTTTAACTAAGAAATAGTATCCATGTAATTTGCCCCAAAAAGGTTTCTAATTATAAATTTCGAACTAGACATTGAATTATGATGATATTTTACGCTCTCATTAAAAGTGGTTAGGAACTTAGT
>NZ_AZCZ01000128.1 GCF_001434055.1 Levilactobacillus parabrevis ATCC 53295
GACGGATTTCCCGGCTCATGAAGGAACTGGATATCCACTCCGTTACCGTCAATAAGTGGAAAGCGGCTTCGGCTTCCAAAACCAAGGTTGAACAGCGTCCCAACTTGCTTAAGCAGGATTTCTCGACCACTGGTTTAAATCAAAAATGGACCGCTGATATGACCTATATTCAAACGAAGCGTAATGGCTGGTGTTACTTATCAACCATCATGGA
>NZ_AZCZ01000129.1 GCF_001434055.1 Levilactobacillus parabrevis ATCC 53295
ACCAACAACAGTTGACATAGAACCAATTCACTATCCAAACACCGTCTACTATCTCTATGGTACGCAAAAAGCCACCCGACCAACCTTTTAAGGATTGGTCGAAGTGGCTCACAGTCACATGACCGAAAACAAAATAATTTATATTCGGAAAACGTGCGACTACTTTTAGTTTTTTTACATTAGTATTCTATGGCGAATTTTATAATCAAGTTA
>NZ_AZCZ01000013.1 GCF_001434055.1 Levilactobacillus parabrevis ATCC 53295
CACTTCAATTTTAAATCGGGCAAGTTTAAGAAAGCCTTATGGTTGACTCCCACAACCATTGCGGTAAAGTAGAAGACCTCATAACTAACTAAAAGAAAGAACGTGAATCCATGACAAAGCACCATCAAGCCTACCAGAGTCCCTACGCAGCCATGTTGACGCCCGAACGATTCGACTTAGCCCTCAAGCTGGCGGCACAGTATCATCTCGATGCTAGCCAAATTATGTTTGCTTACTTAGAGATTACGGCAAACGTCGCTGAACCGGCGAAGGCTGTCACTGACCGCCAAAAAGAAATCGATGAACGGTTTCAAGCTTTCTTAGAGGATGCAGCTAAGCCACTTTAATTGCTGTCGCAGTCGTTTTCACGTAAACTTAATTAACTAGATTAATCTTGTTTTGAACGATTAGTTGACTCAGATTGCGCCTCCGAGCCGGTAAAAATCGGACTGGGACGCTGAAGGCGGACGCCTAAAGCCGTAGAGCGGTCTTTAGGCTTGTGGTTAAGCCGCTGAGAATCGCGTCTTGACCGCACCAGTTTCCTAACCGGCGTAAACTCCCACAGCTGAGTCCATTTTCACCACCTGGTAGGGCGCAGTTAACATCAATCATGGCCATTTCAAACTAACATCATGCAATTGATTAAGGAAAAGGAGGGGATTTACCATGTGTACCAGTATCTTGCAAATTGCCAAGGACGGCAGTCACATCTTAGCGCGGACCATGGACTGGTACGCCCTCTACGTTCAGCCGTTGTTCGTGCCCCGTGGCTTTCAGTGGCAGAGTGTCTTTGACAATCACTGGCACACGAACCGCTATGCCTTGATTGGTGGCGGGGGTGCTCACCATAACGAAATCGACGTGTCCGATGGCGTCAATGAGATGGGCTTGAGCGTGCAAAAGTTGACGTTTGCCAATGGTTCTCAACTGGTCGAAAAGCCTACACCAGGGCAAGTTCACCTAGCACCGTACGAGTTTTCCTTTTATCTGCTGGCGAACTTTGCTTCCGTGGCCGATATCGAAGCGCATCTGGATGAAATTCAGCTGATGAGTGGCGCATACGCCGTGAATAACATCGGCGACTCCGAATTACACTTTGCCGTGGTTGATCGCACCGGTCGGACCGTGGTGATTGAACCCACGCACTTTCCTATGCGCATCCGCGAGAACCCATTAGGCGTGGTCACCAACAGTAAGGACTTCGAATTACAGCTCGAACGTCTCGGTCAGTACGTTAACTATACCGATGATTTTGAAGCCGGGACGGTACCGCTGAACGAACCCCACGTTACGACCGGCCGTTTCTCCGGAAAGCCAGTGCCCAGTGGGTCGTTTACCCCTGGTGGTCGCTTCGTCCGCGCAGCCTATTACAAGGAACGCACCGATCTCCCAGCCGATGAGAACGAGGGGATTATCAGTGCGTGGCATCTGCTGGACAGCGTGGCGGTACCTAAGAGCCACCGCTACCGGCCAACCTATTCCGTCTATCGTGCGGCGACCTGTAGTGAATCGCTGACGTATTACTTCCAGCCGTACAATCGCTTGGATGTGGTCCAATTGAAATTAACGCCAGAAATGTTGACGTGGACGGAACCAAAGTTTTATAAAGTTAGTAATCAGCTTAGTGTGACGCCGTTAAATTAATGGAAAGGTGCTGTGATTAGTCGTCACAGCACCTTTTTGATTTTTAAATTTTCCATCGGTGAAAGGATAACTAGTTCAGCTTTAATGCTCGCCAGCCAATCGTCTTTTGGTGCACGCTTAAATCAGCATCCACAGTAAGTTCGTCGCGACCATTCCAATCAGCACGCTTCTGTGGAGTCGCGGATGCAACATGATTAGCGCTAGAAACTCACGGGCCCAGCCAATTGGTAGGTAACCCAGCCGCGTGGGTGCCGGGTAGCCACCCACGTGTAGGCGAAGGTGTTGGGCAAGTAGACGGGTGCGAAAGAGGTGGTAGCCGTTAGTGATTAGCACTACTCGGCCTCCCTGGTTGGGCAGTTGCCACCAGAGTTTTTGGCTGTTCAGCAGATTAGTTCGCGTATTTGTGGCCGCCGTCTCTTGGATAATTAGGTTGGCCGGATAGCCGTGGCGTTCGAGATAGTCGGCCATCGCAGCGGCTTCACTGGTCGTTTCATCCGCGCCCTGGCCCCCACTGACAATGAGGGTTACCGGGTGATTCTGCCGACTGGCAAAGGTGAGGGCGGTATCAAGTCGTGCTCCTAGGACGCGGCCAATCTGGTTGCCGTTGCGCAGCCCAGCTCCCAGAATCACGAGAGTGTCGGCGTGTCGGGCACGAAAACAGATGGCCCGCAGGTAACCGATGGCGCTGGCTCCAAAGAGTACGCCCAAGTAGAGGCTAAAGGCGGGGATGAAGCTCAGCCACGGCCAAATGGTATTGTCGAAGGTACCGTGACTCACGGCGTACAGCCACGCACCGCCAAGGATTAGCCAGAGCCAGATACCGGCGATGAGGCCAAACGTCAGGCGTTCTCGTTTGCGCACAATCAGGCTGGGCGTACCAATAATTAGAAACAGCGTGAAGAGGCCCCAAGCACCGATGGCCAGAGTGATTAGTTTACCCAGATCGGCCAGTGGCACGGCCCAAGAATGCTGTGATAACGTGGCCAGTAGCGTCATTAAACCGCCACCCAACACGGTGATCACTGCACTGTTCAGACCGTGGGGATCCCAAATAGTCAGTAAAATGATTAGAAAAATTATAGCAGCACTGGCACTCAGTAACATGGAAATCTCCTTTCTGGGTAAAGTTTAAGTTTTGTTGAGGGTTTGGATAATTAATTCCATCTAACGAAAAACTCGTTATAATTGAGAACATTATAACTGAGATTGGAGGAATCCGGGTGCCTAAGCGTCGAAGAACGAAAAGAAAATCGACTCATAACCCCGCGACCGCTACCTGGATCTTCGTCATGGTCCTGTTGGTTCTCGGTGGCGGGCTGTTAGTGCGCGGTAAGATCAAGACTGAGATTCAGTCGCAACGCATTGCTCAGACGGATACGGGCATCACTGACAACGAGACGGCTGCTCAGAAAAAGTTTATCGCAAAAATGGCGAAACCAGCAGTCAGGGTTTACCGGCAAAATGGTCAGGTCTTACCCAGTATCGTCATTGCCCAAGCCATCCTGGAATCCAGCTGGGGAACATCTGGCTTGTTCCAGCAGGCCAATAACCCGTTTGGGGTGAAGGGGGCTTATGAGGGCAAGTCAAAGTCGTTTTGGACCAATGAATACGTCAACGGTAAGAAGATTTCGGTCCGGGCCAACTTCCGTGACTATCCCAACCTGACGGCGGCTATTTTAGACCACGATGCGTTGCTCAAACGTAGCTACTTCAAGCAGACGGTGACCGATTACAAGACAGCGGCCACGTTATTGCAGAATAACGGGTATGCCACCGATCCGAGCTACGCCAAGAAGTTGACGAACTTGATCGCCACTTACAATTTAAATGACTATGACACTTAAATGATACAACAAACGAGGCAGTACCGGCATTGACGCTGGTACTGCCTCGTTTGACGTTACTTGCCAAATGGATTGAAGTCTTCTAAGCAACCGATACTTAACGCGGCTACCGCCATAAATGATACGCCACGTTAGTTTTCGTCGTAGTATCGTGCAAGGTCGTAGAGCGTCTCGGCCAGATTGTTCATCGGCGTGGTTGGCGCCTGGTTGGCAAAGAGGATGACGCCGGATTTGTTGCCTTCCGATCCGTACAGCGCGGTTTCGTAGCCCGCACCGCTAAGGGTTCCGCGGACGCGTTTGATACTGTGCTTATAGTGATACAATCCACCGGCATAGTTTAGCTTGTAGTCGTTGGAGAGATCGTAATACTGATTAGTCGTCAGGATCTTGCCATTACGCAAGCCTTGTTGAATCTTATAGTAGTCGGCTGGTGTCGAGTAGTAATTACCAGCGCCTAACAGCGATGAAACCAACTTCTGTGAGGCGTTGTTGGTGTTATTACTCTTGCCATTGGTAAAACTGTAGCCGGTCGCGATAGATCCACTGCGCGGCAGGTTATCCCAAGAATAGGTGTTTTTGAGCCCCAGTGGCGCAATGATTCGTTTCTGGACCAGCTGGTCATAGGTTTGACCGGTCACCTTGGAAGCTATTCCGGCGAGCAGGGTATAGTTAGCGTTGGTGTAGTTAAAGCTCCCATTGCTGCCAACTCTGAGCTGATTCAAGGTGTAGTTGATCTCGGCGGATTGCGTCTTGAGAACGCTGCTGGGCGTGGACTCATCCATGTCGATGCCCGACCGCTGATTGAGCAGCTGGCGAAGCGTCATCTTGTTGCTATTCTTAACACCAGGGTAGTACTTGCTGAGCTTGTTGTTCAGCGACAGCTTACCTTGGCCAGCGAGTTGTACGATAAGCGCGCCGGTCATCACCTTTTGAAGCGAGGCGATGGGGTAAATGGTGTTGGCTGAGTTCAGTGTCTTCGTGGCGGCATCGGCGTAGCCGACATTGACGTTGCTGGCACCGTTCGTGTAGTTATTGAATAGCATGGCGCTACCTTGGAAATGAGCATTGTTCAGCAGTACCTTCGCATTTTGACTGCGACTGAACTTCTGCAATGCCCGTACGTCGACCCACCCAATTTTGTCACCATACCACGAGAACTTGGCAAACTGCACGCCATTTGAGAGAGTTGCCACCTGGCTGACTTTCACAAACCGGTGTTGCCAGTTCTTACCACTGGCGTCACGGGTCTTAGCCGACCGTTGGGTGTAATAGGGTGCGTAGTAGTAGATACCATCGTTACGACTGCCTTGATTGACGAAACGTGCGTTGTAACTGGTGTTCTTGGTGCTCTTGATCCCCAGGTAGCTGCTAGCGTCGGCGGAAATCGTCGGCAGGCTACCAGCAAACGCACACGCGAGAGTTAACCCCAAAATTGTCACAATTTTCTTCAAAATTTATCATCCATTCCCTTAAAGTCGGTCTAAGTTTCCCCAAATGCCAGTCTCATATTAACGCGCCTCGGTCATATTTTCAATCGTTTATTTGATGAACGAGTTAAGTGGCCTAACCAACAGATTAATTGGTTATGGGGCACAGCGAATAAATGAGTCGCAAGTTAAGGGGGAGTGTGGTAAACTTATCCAGATAAAAATAAGTTTATAATCAGTGTCGATGTGTGTGGCTGGTGGGTTTTGACTCGCTGGCATGCGCCGGTCGACCCACGCGTGGACTTGTTTTTGCCAACTGCTGAGGACCAAGTAGCGGAAATGGTTGTGGCTATTAATGGATTCCTAGCAGAAACAATCTTAATAACTTTCAAGCTAAGGAGCTGAAGCTAGCGTTGTTACACTTTATAGGCCAAATGTATGGCCCATTCTTTGATCTTCATAACTGGGAAACCGTGATTACTTCTGGTAATGACTGGCTGATTATCTTCTCACTGGTACTGATTGAGTGCCTGTTGTCCGTCGATAACGCCGTAGTTCTTGCAGCGCAGACACAATCGTTACCGACCCGTAAGCAACAGGAAGAATCTCTGTTCTACGGGATCTGGGGGGCGTATATCTTCCGGTTCATCATCATTGGGCTGGGTGTATACCTCATTAATTTCTGGGAAATCAAGGTCGTTGGGGCACTCTATCTGGTCTTCCTGGTCTTCCAATACTTCAGTAAAACGCGAGTCAAGCACACGCGTAAACTGGTTAAAGACAAAAAGAAACGGCTCTTGCCGTTGTTCTGGTCGGTCGTATTGCAGATTGAAATGATGGACATTATCTTCTCCGTGGACTCCGTGCTGGCATCGCTGGCAATTTCCAACAATCCGGTCATCGTGTTGATTGGGGGCTTGATTGGGATTCTTGCCATGCGGGGTGTCGCAGAGGTGATTATGAAACTCATGCGGCGGATTCCGGAGCTGGAACCGATGGCGTATATCTTAATCGGCTTGATTGCCGTTAAGTTGTTCATCTCGATTCCCGCTATCGACATCGAGATTCCGGCAACCTTGTTTGGAATCGTTGTGATTGGCGCCATTATCTTGACGTTGATTATTCATGTGATCCGCAAGCGGCAGCAACCACAAACCAAGGCTGAGGGCGAAAAGAAACCATCAAATTCAACTGAATCTTAACAAACGTGGACCTGAGATAAATTCTCGGGTCCTTTTTTTTTGCCATTGAAACGGGTGATACCAAGGTATTGGCTGGTTGCAGCGATTTTTGTAAGGTATTTGACACATGCTTTTAAAATTTACAGTGTATACTGAATTTTGGAACAGAGTAGAAAAAGGTTCTTCAGGGGTACGTGTTACATCGATTACGTTAACAATCATACGGGAGGAAGCAAGATGAAAGTACATGTGAAATGGTGGCTGGCCGCAGTGGTTGGTCTGACCATTGTCGGCGTTGGAGCAACTACGGCCAACGCTGCAACTAGCAGCAAGTATTTAACGGGGAACGTCGGCTACGTGCGGACCAAGAAGGCCATGTACGTCGGCATTTATAAGAAAACTAATGGTAAATACAAGCAAGTTAAGGTTAAGAAGAACACACTGTTGAATGCCGAGAGCATTATGTCGATGGATGATGGTCACGGTGGTGTGAAGACAACCGCACTGTTTACGTATGGTGTGGTCAACTATAAGCGAGCTAAGGCACTCAAGTATAAGAATATCGCGACAATTCCGTTTACCAAGGCTAACTTCAAGTACGTGACACTGAAGGCACCGATTCGAACGCAAGTCTTCTTGAACGGTAAGGGGTATACGGCCAATAGCACGAATATGGCGGCCGAGCCAACACCAGGGTTCTATCTGACGCTGGACAACTACTTGCAGTACTACAGCAAGACGGCGATGGCTAAGGCGCCCTTTCTGTTTGGCGCACGCTGGGCAGGTTCGACCAAAGTATACAAGCCGACACGTTCAGTGAAGGTGTCGAAGGTGACGGTCAAAGGAAACACAACTAAGATCGACTACAACAAAGCGTTAAAGGGGCTGCCTAACAAGAGGCTCAGCAAGGGACACTACCGACTGACAATCACCAATAAGAAGACGACGGGGAGCCTGGGAATCAATCCCACTGACGATACTTTTGATGCGTTTGCCAGTTGGACGAACTACACGGTTAATGGAAAGGCCTATCACTTCGGCGAGGTTGAATACGGGAACTAACTGGTTTTGCTCGCCTGCGGTTGCCAGAGATTCTGCCGCTGTGGGGAACGCCTGCAGCCGAAGGGCGGGCTTTCGGCTCGGTTTGAAACCTCGCGAGGTTCATGCGAGTTTCCAAACACGTCCCACGCTGTAAGGCCGGGAAGAAACAAGCCCCGGTCTAACAGCGACGTCACGGCTGGCGCCATCTCTGGCCTCCTCCGGCTAAACAGTTTGTTTCCCTAACGGCAGAGGCTAGTTAGCAAACTCTTAACTTTGAATTAGATGTCACCCAGCAAGTAGTTACGTTGGGTGATTTTTTTCGTATGCAGATGTGCTTTCGAGAAGTTGGCCTGATACTAATACCAATGTAAATTTCGATGATTTTGTCTCAGTTTTTCAGCGGAAAACTTGGAAAATCGTATTAACCATTAATTAGATAGTAGGATGATATAAGTGAGAAGGCAGACATGATTGTTGTGATATGAGGGAATTGAGAAGGTAGAAGCTACTTTTACTCGGGAGATTTGACTTGGCGATAAGTTGTCAATTTTCGTAGGATTCGTGGTTAAATGTGACCGACCGTTTCTTACCCGGCCCAGCTGACAACGTGGTACCATAGACTTCAAATAGCTCAAGGAGGCAACCGCTTATGCAAATTGGATTTATTGGCACCGGCGTCATGGGGACTGGCATCGTATTGAATTTACTGAAGGCCGGCCAGTCGGTAGTCGTGTACAATCGAACGAAGGCCCACGCCGCAACGGTTTTGGATGCTGGGGCAACCTGGGCAGAGACGCCCGCCGCTGTTGCCCAGCAATCCCAGTTGGTGATGACCATGGTTGGCTATCCCAGTGATGTCGAGGAAGTCTACACTGGAGATCAGGGTATCTTCACTGGCATTCAGGCTGGGAGTATCGTGGTAGATATGACCACGAGTACCCCAGCGCTGGCGGTAAAATTGACTGGTTTGGCTCACGAACACGACGTGCAGGCACTGGATGCGCCCGTCTCCGGTGGGGATGTCGGTGCCAAGAACGCTACCCTGACGGTGATGGTTGGCGGTGATCAAGCCGCTTATGATCGCGTATTGCCCGTCTTTCAACAGGTAGGACAACGCGTGAACTACTTCGGTGGCGCTGGTAAGGGGCAACACACTAAGATGGCCAACCAGATCATGATTGCCGGAACGATGACCGGCCTGACGGAAATGCTGGTTTACGCCAAGGCGGCTGAGCTGGACTTGCCACAGGTCTTGGAAACCTTAAGCAGTGGCGGAGCCGACAATTGGAGCATGGACAACTATGTGCCACGGATTTTAAAGGGTGATTACACGCCAGGGTTCTTCGCCAAGCATTTCCTCAAGGACTTGCGGATCGCGCTGCAGGAGGCCGACCGCATGGGACTGGATTTGCCAGCAACCAAGCAGGCCAAGTTACTCTACGAGGCGATGGTCGACGACTTTGGCTTGGGGAACGATGGGACGCAAGGATTGATTAAGACTTATGAACATTAGGTTTTGAAAGGGTGGTGCAACGGGCTTCGGCCTGTTGCATCTTTTTTCATAGCGTCGGTTAAAATCCAATCAAAAAAAGTTCTCTGTAATTAGAGGACTTGTCTTGATTAATATAATTCTAGAGTGGGGAATAATTGTGCAGATACGCTTCTAGGAGTTGTCGGATGAATCGTCGTTTTCGAGCTCGTAAAGGTGCTTCATGAATTCATCAGCCGAGTTAAACTCCGTTACGTTGCCATTCTTAACATCTTCTAGTGCGCCAGCTAAATCGATGGCTACAGAATCATTGGTTGGCTTGAAAGGTAGACCGTTTTCTTTAATCATTTGGGAAATGAACAGATTGACTGCTGTGGTGAGGTCGATACCCATGTCGTTTGCGACCTGTTCGGCTTTCTTTTTCTGGTCGGGGTCCATACGAATAGTTACTAACACCTGTTCTGACTTTTTCGTCATCTAATTATCTCCAATCCGTGGCATATAGTTTGAGACTATCACCATTTGACTTGGAAACATAGCAAAAAGATCTAGCAGGATTGGTGAAATATCTTTCGGTTTCATAGAATAATCGAATGTCCAACAAATGGTTTAATCATATTGTTAATTAAGGGCGTAGATGGTACTCTTAATTTAAGCAGTCCGTATGGGTGGACTAGATTAAGTTACGAACCGCAATTTAATGAATTACACACCATGAGGCGGCAGAAATCCAATAACGTGGTATAACATTTTGCCAGGATAACACCTGGTATTTCAGACGGAACAGGGGTGGTCGTATGGTGAGAAAGTATCTTTTGGGAATCTTCCCGTTTGCCTTTATCTTTTTCATTCACAATCTCAATACGCAGACGGGAGCATGGTCGATAGCCCTTTCCTGGTGGAATGGGTATCTTGTGTTGAGCTATCTCGTTTTCTTCCCACTCCTGTACGATCGGGCACGGCAAATGCTTAACGGATCGGTCGATATCGGCAAGAAAATCAAGAAGACAATGAACGCCGATCAAGAGGCGATGAAGATGGGGTCCAATTACGGGAATACGGGTCACATGGGATTCGCTCGGATCGGGGATGCCGATGCCAAGGAAGGCTGGTTGCTCCGGTGGGGGATGAGTCTGATTATGCGGCTCTTTCTGATTCTGGCGGGACCGTTTGTCTGGGCTTTTCTGTGGGGCAAGCGTTGGTGCCAAACGCGCAAACACTAAACACTATAATAAATCTAAAAATGGCGTCGATGGATTTCCTACTGCTGGAAAAGTCATCGACGCCATTGTGTTTAAATTATAAGTCTTTATGCAGGATAACTACGGGTGCTCCATCTTCATCGAACGGGCCTTCATTGACCGCGTAGCCGCACCGTTCGTAAAATGCCTGGGCACTGACCTCACCGTGGATAACGCCGGTCGAGAAACCATGCTCGCGCGACCAATCCTCGGCGGCCGTCAGCAGGCGTGTGCCTATGCCTTGACCACGCAAGTCCTGACGGGTGCAGACCCGGCCGAATCGCATCTCAGTTGGCGATTGGGGCTCTAACCGCAGCGTGGCAATGGGGTGAGTGGCGTCCTGGTACAGCGTCACGTAGACCCGGTCGCTGGTATCGCGGTCGTCAAACTCAATGTCGCGGGGAATCCCCCGTTCGGTGACGAAGATGGCTTGGCGTAGCGACAGGGCGGCGGCCCGGTTGAAGGGTTCGTTTGAAATAACGAGTTCCATGCAAGGCCTCCTATTCGATCTCAGCGAAGAAGCTGTAGAGTTTCTCCGTGGTCAGAGCGTCCTTTTCGGCACCGGCGACATCGAAGGTGACCTTGCCGTGGTGGAGGACAATCAGTCGATTGCCGTAGGTCAGGGCGTCTTCCAAGTGGTGGGTGATCATCAGGCAGGTCAGCTGTTCCTCTTGCACCCGCTCGTTGGTGAGGTGCATCAAGTCTTGGCTGGTCTGCGGGTCGAGCGCCGCCGTGTGTTCGTCCAGCAGTAAAACCTCTGGACGTTTCAACGTCGCCATCAGGAAGCTCAGCGCCTGGCGTTGGCCCCCGGAGAGGTTCCCGGTCGCTGTCGTCAGTCGTTCATCCAAGCCGTTGTGCATGGTGGCTGTGATCTTCTTATAGCGGTCGAGTTGCTTGTTCAGGTGGCGCGGCGCTAACGTCCGGCGTTGTCCGCGTCGTTCAGCCAGCAATAGGTTTTCGGCCACGTTCATTCGCGGAGCGGTCCCTAGCTTGGGATCCTGGAAGACCCGCGCCAGAAAACGTGTGCGTCTTTCCACGGATTCGTGAGAAATGTCTTTGCCGTTGAGCAGAATCTGACCGCTGTCAATACTGAGGTCGCCCCCGATAGCGTTGAACAGCGTGGACTTTCCGGCCCCGTTAGACCCCAACACGGTGATAAAGTCGCCGGCATTGATCGTCAGGTTGAGGTGGTCAAGAATCATGATTTCTTCGGGCGTGTTGCGGTTGACCTTCAACACGACATTTTTCAATTCGAGTAATGGTTTAATCATTAGTATCCAGCCCCCGTTTCAAAATATGCTTGAAGTTAAACGTCTTCTTGAAGACTGGCAACATCATGCAAAGTGCCAAGATGATGGAAGATAACAGGTTAAGATCGTTGGCGCTGAAGCCCAATTTGAGGACAATCAGCAGGACGAAGCGGTAGAGGATACTCCCGAGGGAGACCGCTACCAGTCGTTGATTCAGCGTTAAATCACCGAAGGCCACTTCCCCAATGATGATGGAGGCGAGGGCAATCACGATGATTCCAATCCCCATGTTAACGTCGGCATACCCGTTGTTTTGGGCAACCAGTGCGCCCCCAAAGGCAATCATACCATTGGAGACCATTAGGCCCATGATCTTCATGTTATCCGTGTTGATTCCAAGGGAGCGGGCCATCGTCTGGTTATCTCCGGTAGCGATGAAGCCTTGGCCCAGTTGCGTTTGCAGGAAGTAGATGACAAGTCCCGTGATGATGACCATGACCAGCGTGCCTAGAAAGACACTGTCAAAGTATTGGGGCAAGGAGGCGAGAAAGTGGTTCTTAAATAATGTGGATTTTCCCAGTAAGGAAACGTTGGCCCGACCCATGATCCGTAAGTTGACGGAGTAGCAGGCGGTCATGACCAGGATTCCGGCCAGTAATATTGGAATATGACCCTTGGTGTAGAGCAACCCAGTAATCAGGCCGGCAATGGCACCAATGGCGAAGGCCAGGAGTGTTGCCAGTAGGGGATTCATCCCGTTACTGATGGCGGCGACCGCGGTGGCCGCACCCAGTGGGAACGTCCCTTCAACGGTCATATCGGCAAAGTCGAGAATTCTAAAGGTGAGGAACAACCCTACACCCAGGACGGCCCACAGCAGGCCCTGTCCAATAGCAGATACAATTAAACTCATTAGCGGTATACCTCCCCGTGTTGTTTGGCTTCCTTAACGACCGAGTCCGGCAGGGTAATCCCTAGCTTCTGTGCGGTCTTCAGATTGATGGTCATTTCACCCTTACGTACGAAGTGAATTGGCGTATCGGCGGGCTTCTTGCCCTTTAAAATAGCGGCGGTCATCTTACCCGTGGTCACGCCCAACTTGTATTGGTTGATGCTCAACGTGGCGAGTCCACCAGCCTTGACCATGGTGTCGACGGCTGGGAAGACGGGTACCTTTTTCGCAGTAGCCGTGGCGACCAGCGTTTGCATGGCGCTCGCAACGGTGTTATCGGTCGGCACGTAGACGGCGTCGACCTGACTCACCATTTCCTGGCTGACCTGGTTCAAGTCGTTGGTGTTGGCGATGGAGTAAGCCTTTAGGTCAACGTGTTCCTTCTTGCAAAGGGCGGCGAACTGGTGATACTGGGCCGTTGCCGAGTCATCAGACGAGGTGTAAATGATCCCCAGCGTCTTCATGTTGGGCATGATCTTCTGGATCAATTTGAGTTGCGCAGCCAGTGGCGCTTGGTCGGAGACCCCGGTGACATTGTTGCCAGGGTGATTGTTGTTCTTAACCAGATGAGCACCCTCAGGATCGGTGATGGCCCCCAGAACGACGGGGGTGGTGGAACTGGCGTTAGCCAATGCCTGAGCGGCCGGTGTGGCAATTCCAATCATGGCGTCGGCGTCTTCGTTGACGAAGCGTGCGCTCATGGTTTTCAGATTACTCTGGTCGTTTTCGGCGTTTTGAAAATCAATCTTGATGTTCTTACCCACGTGATAGCCCTCTTCGGCTAGCCCGTGGATGATGCCCTTATGAATGGCATCTAGCGCAGGGTGGGAAAGCAATTGGAGAATTCCGACAGTGGGAACCTCTTTGGTGGTCGCCGCTTCCTTGTGGCTTTCGCTAACAAAGGCGAAGCCGAGAAAAACCACGAGGATGGCGATGAGTCCGTATAGTCGTTTCATGGTGCAATCAACCTCAATTCTCTATAGTAGGTGCTGGTTTAGGGTACTTTTGTTTTTGTAGATAATTATTGACGAAAAATAGCGTTAGCTTTCATCTTGGCAGAGATGGTTTGACGATGGAAGGATTCTGCCTGTGTGAGTCAAATTACGTAAAGTTGTCGTGAGTCGGATGGTGACTGTATGTAAGTTGGTGGGACTGAGCTTGATTAGGGCAGGTGGTACTTGATGGTGGGATTGGTTTGAACCTTCTCTCTAATGCGACACAGCCGAAACGTGCTACGCAAGGCAGACTCCTGTGCTTAACCCCGATAAGGAAAAAGCCAAGCCCGGGCTTTTATCCTTATCGACGTTAATGCTCGGAGTCTAATCACCTTGCTCCGCACTCTTTTAGCCTCTAATGCGACATAGCCGAAACGTGCTCCAGAAGGCAGGCCCCTGCGCCTAACCCCATTAGACAAAAAATCCAGGCCCGGATTTTGTACCTAATGACGTTAATGCTCAGGACCTAAGCGCCTTCTTACGCACTCTTTATCAAAAAAAGAGCACCCAGTCCGGCTGGGTGCCCAAGAAAAAGGCCCGCATTGCCGGATAGAAGACATCCGTGCGGGCTATTGCATCAGAAAGTTAGCCGGCGCAGATGCGAAAATCGCTCTGGGAGCTCAAGTCGCATCTACAGCGATGACGACTTGATTACCGGCTTTGCCAACGTCCATTAAGTTGAATGCTAGACATTTGCATATAAACTTTCCTTCCTTCCGTTTCTCGAATAAATTTAGTGTACGGCATTGCTGAAAAACCGTCAACCATAATTTTCAATTTTTGGTATACTGGACTTTAACGATTGCGCAACTTAAAGCAGAAATTTCAGAGATTGAGAGGCTTGTTGTTGGTGAATCCAGGGCCGTTAATCACTTACCTTCGCAAGAATAGAAATTCTGGTGACAACACCATTGGTAGGATTCGAGAATGAAACTATCGGGATGGTGTGGCAATAGATTATTTTTAATGGTGAGCGATGGTATGGTTGGTGGCAGCTCCATATGATTGGAACAATATAAAAATGAAAAACTAGTGTAGCCGGAGGAGGCCAGGGATGGCGCCAGCCGTGACAGCGACGTTAGACCGGGCGATTGATTCTTCCCGGCCTTACGTCGCAGGACGTGTTTGGAAACTCGCGGAATTTTGCGAGGTTCCAAACCGAGCCGGAAGCCCGTACTTTGGCTGTAGGCGTTCCCACAGCGGCAGAATCCCTGGCAGCCGCAGGCGACAATTGTTAGCATGTATTCAATAAAGTAACTAAATCGTAAAAAGATGTTTGAACCTCAAGGAGGTTGCCAGAAATTATGAAAATAGCAGTTATGACCGATACTTCGGCCGGCATCGACTTTGCCGAAGCCGACCAGCGCCACATCACTTTGTTGCCGGCACCAATAATGTTTGGTAACCGCCAATACCACGAATATAAAGACCTCTCAACAGCGGATTACTATCGGTTAATGCGATTGGCGAAGACCAAGAAAGTGGTGCCGACCGCACCTCAGCTCTCGATGAAGACGATTGAAGCGGCCTGCCACGGCTTGGTCAAGCAGGGCTACACCGACGTGATCATCGTGGGCCCGTCACTGGGAATCTCCGGTTTCGTGAATACGTTGGCGGCGTTTGCCGAAAGTATCGAGGCCATTCATGTGTGGCCATGGGATTCACGCGGTATCTTAACCGTCATGGGCGATCAAGTCCGATTAGCGGCGGAGTTGGTTAACCGCGGTGCCACGGTCGATGAAGTTTTTAGTCAGCTGACTTTATTACGGCAGACGATTCACAGCGTTTTCGTGGTGGACTCGATCAAGCCGCTGCTGCGAACGGGGGAAGTCAACCCGACTGGTCCCGGCAGTACGCCACTACACGCGGGCAAGCCGATCTTGAGTTTTGAACCGTCCGGTAAGATGCGGTATGCCGGCAGTACTTTGCGGTGGCGTGGAGCCCGCGGAGACTTTCTCGACGATCTTGCGGTGGACTTGGCCGCAACGTATCCAGTCAGGGCCACTATTTTAAATGCGGACCAACCCGAGGCAACATCTCGGTGGTTGGCGGCCGCACAGGAACGGTTCCCCACAGTGAAATTTGATGTGGCGTTGATTGGTCCTAGCTTCGGTGTGCACGTGGGGGATGGCGCGATGGGAATGGCGTGGTCACAGGATTTTCAGAGCTTGATTCCTGATAATGAGAAATAGATTAGAAATTTAGGGTTGACACCGATATTTTTTAATGGTTAACTAGTAATTGTAAATTGATAAATGAAAGGAACTTCACTCATGAAGCAAAATAACCTCACTCATTTGAATAGCCAATTTGCCTTTAGCTTCTTCTTTAGATAGCGTTTGTATTCAGCATCCTTGGATACGAACGCGCCGCTCAATTGCGTTCGTATCTATCGATAAGCTAAAGTTTTTCAACATGACTTAAGCGCCAGATAGATACGGGTATAATCTATCTGGAGAAATAATATCGGGCCCGATAACACCAGGTAGATTCTACTTAGAATCTGTCTGGTGTTTTTTTGTTTAGAGCGTGAAGGCGGGCGGTAGGTCCTGAGCATTAACGTAGCTAAGTGCCCGCTCGGTGGAACCGAGCCGGTGCTTAGCTGGGTTAAGCGCAGGGACCTGCCCGACTGAACGCGTTTCAGAAGCAGCCAGGACCGACAAAGCGGACGCGCTGAGCCAGTCCAAGGCTTACCAGCTTCTAAACAGTCAGTTGATCTAATCCGTGGGCGGAATTTATCAGCACTACCGGTAAATTCCAGTATCATTTATCAACTAAATCCAAACATTTCTGATAACTATTAACACATACAAAAGCGCCACCACAACGGTCAGCACGGCTGGCCAACATACCTGGAGGGAATCGATTATGAAAAAATTATTACTGACGAGCATTGCATTATTAGGATTGGGCTTAACATTAGCGGGCTGCTCCAGCAAGTCCGATGCTAGCAGCAAGAGCACCTTGAACGTGGGGATCTTACAGGTTGTGCAACACGGTTCGCTCGATGAGGCGCGGCAAGGATTCAAGGCCGGTTTGAAGCAAGAACTCAAGACCCATCACAAGTCCGTGACCGTAAAATATCACTACTTAAATGCGCAGGGGGACCAAGCCAATTTAAATACGATGAGCCAACAATTGGTCCAACAAAAGAATGATTTACTGTTAGGTATCGCAACGCCAGCCGCTCAAGCACTGGCCAAGAAGACCAAGACCACGCCAACGTTAGTCACGGCCGTCACGGATCTGAAGTCAGCCGGGTTGGTCAAATCCAACAGCAAGCCACAGACCAACGTCAGTGGGACCAGTGATTTGACGCCGGTTGGTTTACAACTGAAGCTGTTGGCTAGTATGAGCAAGGGTAACAAGCCTCTCGGTATCATGTACAACTCTTCCGAAGAGAACTCCGTATTGCAAGTCAACTTGGCCAAAGCATACGCCAAGAAGCACCACATCAACGTCAAAGTCGTCAGTGCTACTAGCACCAACGATGTGACCAGCGTGCTGGCCGGCTTAGAGGGTAAGATTTCCGGCCTGTACCTGCCAACCGATAACCTGATGGCTAGTGCGATGAAGACCATCGGCCAAAAGGCTAAGGCCGCTAAATTACCCGTTGTGACCGGCTCGATTGAAATGGCGCAAGACGGTGGGACCGCAACTTACGGCATCAACTACTACGACTTGGGGAAGCAAACCGGGAAGATGGCTTACGCCGCACTGGAAAACAACAAGAAGCCCCAAACGACGGCCGTTCAAACCTCAAAGAAGCTTCACATGTACATCAACAAGGCCAATGCTAAGGCAATTGGCTTGAAGACCAGTCAGATTCAAGAACCGTAGACAGAAAGGGAGATCAGTTATGTTAATCACTAGTATTGGCCAGGGCCTACTCTGGGCGCCACTCGCTATCGGCGTATTCATTACATTTCGTATTTTAGATATTCCCGATTTGACCACAGAGGGGAGCTTTCCCCTTGGCGCGGCCGTGACGGTCAGTGCGATGGTTAGCGGCCAATCTGCACTAGTGGCCAGTCTGTTAGGCTTCCTGGCTGGTTGTCTGGCCGGGTGGGTGACCGGCGTGTTGGACACCAAGCTGCGGATGCCTTCACTACTTGCTGGGATTTTGACAATGACCGGGTTGTACTCGATCAACATGCACGTGATGGGGAAATCCAACGTGCCCCTGTTGAATCAGCGGGTGTTGACCAGTTACCTGCCGGCTACATGGTCCGTTGATTTACAAACGATTATCGTGGGTGCCGTCATTACCGGGGTAGTCATGGCAGCCTTGATTTGGCTGTTCAAGACCCGGCTCGGATTGTCCCTGATGGCGACCGGAAATAATTCGGCAATGAGTGCGGCCAACGGCATCTATACCGACCGAATGGTGATTATCGGTTACATGGTCTCTAACGGTTGCATTGCCTTGTCGGGGGCTTTGATCGCCCAGAGCAATGGGTACGCCGACATTGGCATGGGAATCGGCACGATCGTGATTGGGCTGGCCTCAGTCCTCGTGGGGGAGATCTTCCTCCGCGGTCGGCAAATGTGGGTGCGGCTGACCGCCATGGTCGTTGGGGCCATCATTTACCGGTTCCTATTGACCGTCGCCATGGGCTTAGGTTTCCCAGTCGACGATCTGAAAATTCTTTCCGCAGGCATCTTGGTCGTTGTGATCTGCCTGCCACTGATTCGCAATAAATACCAGACGAAGCAACAGTTGAAACGTTATCTCACACAGATTGGAGTCGATTCGCATGCTACAGCAAACAGCAGTCTTAGGCGTCAAGCACCTTCAGAAGGTCTTCTTTCCCGGGACGGCAAATGAGCGCCACGTTTTAAAGGACGTCAGTCTCACGATTGAACCTGGCGATTTCGTCTCCGTCATTGGGAATAACGGGGCGGGGAAGTCCACGCTGCTCAATACGATTGCGGGCACACTGACGGCCGATGCCGGAGAACTCACTTTGGCGGGGCACCGCATCACGCGCAAGCCAATTGCCTACCGATCACGTTGGTTATCACGGGTCTTCCAGGATCCTAAGATGGGGACGGCGGGGGAACTAAGCGTTGCGGAAAACTTAACGTTGGCGGCGAAGCATACGGGGAGCATGAGCCTTCACCGTTACCGTCATCGCGGCCAGACCGAAGCATATCAAGAGTTGTTGCGGCCACTGGATATGGGATTAGAGAATCGGTTGACGACGCAGGTGAAGTATTTATCTGGTGGGCAGCGTCAAGCACTCTCCCTGTTGATGGCAACGCTGAGCCAACCCCAACTGTTGTTGCTAGATGAACATACGGCGGCGCTGGATCCCCAGACGAGCCGCAAGGTCATGGACTTGACGCAAACTATCGTGGCAGAAAACCAATTAACCACGATGATGATCACCCACAAAATGAGTGATGCGTTGACCTATGGTAATCGGTTAGTCATGGTTCAAGACGGTCAGATCAAGCTCGACGTCCGTGGCGAAGAGAAACAAAACTTACGGCAGGAAGACCTGTTGTCGATGTTTGTGGAGTAATCGATGGCCTAACGTGGGGTGAAGCTGTCGCCTGCGGCTGTCAGGGATTATGCCTGCTGTGGGGACCGCCTACAGCCAAAGGTCGGGCTTCCGGCTCGGTTTGAAACCTCACTATGAAGCGTGAGTTTCCAAACGCGTCCCATGGCCTAAGAACGGAAGAACCTCCGTCCTAATGCCATCGTCACGGCCGGCGCCATCCCTGACCTCCTCCGGCTAGGATAGCTGCTATTCAGGATAGTCGATCGAAATGATCTGTGAGATTTTAAACGGTGGTTGGCCATACCAGCCTCAAGCGTTGTTGTTGACTCACTAAACCATAAGTTGAGGTAGATCATTGCTGGCGAAAGCCCCTAACCGGGACGAATAGGGAAAGCTTGTGTCCCATGACTCTCCTAGGTTAGAAACTGATGTGAAAATTGTCTTGACAATTAGAAAGGAACTCATTATTATCTAATGTATTGAGTCGTTGCGCAACGAACTTTAAAAAGAAAACAGTAAAAATGTCGCGAGAAGAAGAGTAGCCATCAAGTTTCCTTTCAAGAGAGCCCCCGGCGGTGTGAACGGGCAGGGAAGTACGTGGTGAAGATGAGCTTCGAAATGACCGGTGTTGGTGCAAGCTAACATCGCGGAAGGATCCGTTACCATCCCTGGTATCAGTAGTGTACCGTTGAGGCGTCAATACAGTTGACGCGAACAAAGGGTGGTAAAGCGATAGTTCGCCCCTTAAGCGTTGTTTTAAACAACAACGTTTAGGGGGCGAATTTTTTTGTCCGCTGATTCAGCCGGGGCGTCACAAAAGCCACGGTACCACGGTAGTAACGAAGAGTTGCTGGTGATGACCAACTGCAGTGGTGGTCACCGGATTTCCGTCTAGAGAGAATTGATTTGCGCGCTAATGGGATAGCGTAGGGTTGCTGAACTTCAGTATATCGGACTGTTTTGCTATTTCAGCGGCGGTGCTACATCGTTTAACCGCAATAAAAAATCTGCATAAGAAGATGACGTTATGGAAAGTACTACTTCAGAATTAAAAGTCAGTTTGTCCACGAAAGATTTAGTGATTTACGGGGTAACCTTCATGATTCCCGTCGCACCGTTGGCCTTCTATGGATCGTTCCTGACTCCGGCGAATGGGATGGTTTCGTTGGCCTACTTGGTGGGGATGATTGCCATGCTTTTCACCGGCTTCAGCTACGCGACCATGGCCGGAAGTTATCCGTTCTCCGGATCCGTGTACACCTATGTTCAGCAGGGAACAACGGCTGGTCTAGGCTTCATCAGTGGTTGGGGTATCGTCTTGGACTATCTGTTGATCCCGACGATTACCTACTTAATTACGCAATCGTTTGGTAAATCTCTTATTCCCGGAATCCCTGGTTGGGTGTGGATCGTGGCGCTAGTGCTCTTTAACACCGTGATTAACATCTTGGGTGTCAATATCGTAACAAAGATCAGTTGGGCCTTGATTGCTTTGCAGGCCTTTGTCTTACTGGCCTTCGTGGTGGGCACGGTGACCGCCTTGATTCAGGGAACAATTCATCCTAATGTGGTGGCCTTTTACAATCCCGCACACTTCAATTTCCAGGGAGTGCTGCAAGCTACAGGAATCGTTATTGTCAGTTACTTAGGTTTTGATGCCGTCAGCACACTGTCCGAAGAAGCTGAGAATCCTTACCATTCCGTGGGCCGCGCGATTATTCTTTCCATCGTCAGCATTGGTTTGCTCTTCGTCTTCATCACCGCGCTGGCTGGGTTCGTTGCTCCAGATTATCAGAATCTGAATTCCAATACGGCTTTCTTAGGCATTCTCGACAGAGTTGGTGGGGCTTGGCTCGTCAAATTAGCCGACATCACGATTATTCTCTCCTTTGGTTTCGCCAGTGGGCAGGAGGGGCAGACCGCCGTTTCACGAATTCTCTACGCCATGGGGCGTGACGGCGTGTTACCAGCCTCACTAGCTAAGTTGCACAAACGGTATCAGACACCGGTCGTGGCCATCGTCTTGGTTGGTTTGGTTTCCTTGGTATTGTCGTTGGCGCTGTCTCAGAATATGGTCTCCAACTTGGTGAGCTTCGGTGCCCTGTTTGGCTTCATGGTCCTGAACTTGTCAGTGATCTGGAAGTTCTATATCACTGGTCAGCACAGTACTGTTGGTGACTTTCTGAAGCACTGTCTGTCACCATTAATTGGTTTTGGTGTGAGTGCCTGGATTTTCCTGAACCTGTCGCTGGATGCCAAATTAGTAGGTGCTTCATGGTTAGCCGTGGGGCTCGTCATTCTTTTAGTGAAGACACGGTTCTTTACCGTTCGGACGCCTAAATTAGACTTTACTAGCAAGGATTAATGTGAATTTAAAGCTCCGTTAGCTTTGCAGTAACAATCAAATATTGGAGGACTATTCTATGACAAAAATTAATGATTCTAAAGTGACAGTTGAACCCGTAAATTCGCCAGTTTCTCAAGTGGTAACCGCACTAAAGGACTTTAAATGGGTAGATCTAACCCATACCTTTGGACCGGACAGTCCACGTTTTCCGTCATTTGCCAAGCCAAAATTCAAGACGATCTTTACTCATGCAGATGGTTTCTTCGTTAAAGAGTACACATTTCCTGGGCAATTCGGCACCCACATTGATCCACCCATTCACTTCGATGCTCATCAGGATAAGTACGTGGAAGATTTGGATTTGAAGGAACTCGTCTTGCCATTGATTGTGATTGACCGCTCAGCTGCCGTCACAAAGAGTGCCGACGCTTCACTGAGTGTGGCCGACATCAAAGCGTGGGAAGCTAAACATGGTAAGATTCCGGCAAATTCCTTCGTTGCCTTACGCACTGATTGGGGTAAACGTTGGCCAAGTCAGGAAAAGTTCGAAAATCTCGATGCTAAAGGGCAGGCCCATTATCCCGGCTGGGACCTTGATGCGTTGAAATTTATTTACGAACAACGCCATGTGACGGCTAATGGTCATGAAACCTTCGACACCGATACGGCAGTCAACCAGGAAGATGGGTTAGTCGGAGAATACTACGTCTTGTCACACGGCCACTATCAGGTGGAGTTGTTAGACAACTTGGACTTAGTTCCAGCCACTGGCGCCTACATTTTCATCTCCGTACCTAAGGCAGAAAAGGCTCCCGGGTTCCCTGTACGGGCATTCGCGGTGGTACCGGACGCTAAGTAAATTAGAAGGAGGGATGATTGATGACTGAGACAACGACGGTAAAATTTCCGACGCATTACGATGTTGTAGGGAGTTTGTTGCGGACGCCAGCGTTGAAGGAGGCGTTAGCTCAATTTAACCGAGGTGAATTGACGGCAACAGCATTAAAGGTGGTTCAACGCGCCGAAACCCAGAAGGTCGTGGCTAAAGAGGTTGCCCTAGGACTACGGTCTGTTACTGATGGCGAGTTCAATCGAAATTGGTGGCATCTCGATTTTTGGAAACACCTGACTGGTATCAGCGAGCATTTCAAGGAGTCCATTTCCTTTGCCGGTGGGGGTAACAAGCTCCACACCGCCCAGTTGGTGGACCGAGTGGCGTTCAACCCCGACCATCCATTCTTTGATGACTATCAGTATACACAGTCGTTAGTGCCAGCAGGGGTCAGGGTTAAACAAACCATTCCATCACCAACGTTATTGTTCGGAGCCAATTGGCACGATGTCTACGATGATTGGGACAACTACCTAAGTGACTTGGCTCAGGCGTATCACGAGACCATCCTGCATTTCTACGCATTGGGCAATCGCTATTTACAGTTGGACGATACCAATTGGGCGTACCTTATCAGCGAACTGAATGCGACCGAGGACAATCCGGAGGCTCATGCCAACTTCGAGAGCCAAGCCAAGGATGCTGTGGCTTTGGTGAATGCTATCCTCAAAGACTTGCCGGATGATCTGACAACGACCACTCATATTTGTCGGGGAAATTTCAAATCAACTTACGTCTTCTCCGGTAGTTACGATGTGGTTGCGGAATATTTGGGTCAGCTGAATTATGACGGCTTATTCCTCGAGTATGATAGCTAACGAGCCGGTGGCTTTGAACCACTTGATGCGATTTGGCAAAACAATGTTCATAAGCGCTTGATCTTAGGCTTGGTGACGTCAAAGACACCAGAGCTGGAATTAGCCTCATCACTGGAGTCACGTTTAAATGAGGCCGCGCAGCACTTACCGCTAGAGAATCTTGGCTTGTCAACGCAATGTGGCTTCGCGTCTTCTACGGTGGGTAACCTCCTCACACAAGAGGAGGAGTGGCAAAAGCTACGGCATGTCATTGCGGTGGCAGACCAGGTGTGGTCGTAATAAATGAGAATGGACAAAGGACAATCAGTTTTAAGCAGAACTGGCAATATAGATTTGGAGATACCCAAAGAGCCTGAGTTGCCTCAGACTCTTTTTGCGCGGCGTAACCAAAGCTATTAGTTTGTCTTAACTCGTGTACGGCACCTTCCCCGATATGTGGGAGTTTGCTTTCTATCACGCTGATAATGTTCTATACTATGGCCAGATTCTAAGGTAACCTAGTTTTAGGGAGCTTGACGGAATCCGCATGTAAAGTTGAGCGAAGCGTTTGTAACCTTTGAGGTGACTGGTCCCGCGAGACGGTCATCACTGGGTACAAGAAAAAACGTCAAGGACGCGCGAACCACGACTACTAGGAAATTGTGGGGAAGCGGCCGTACATAAATAAAGGACTGGGGCATTTGGCCTCAGTCCTTTATTTGTGTTGTGTCAGATTAAAGATAATGCATTGTTTAAAAAGTGAAGTGTCATGTCGTAGCGAACATCGCGGAAATGCAGGTAGCTATAGCCCAGCACCCAGCCCAACGCGGAGTACATAATCAACGTTGGCGTGAAGCTGGATACGTGCATGAAGCCAAAGATGATTCCCGAGATAAAGATGCCGAGAAAATTCATCAGCCGGGTATTCTTACTGAAGAAGTAGTTCAGGAAGATGCCACGGAAGATGAGCTCTTCAAAGATCGGCGCCAGCAGAATCGCATAGGCCAGGTTCCAAAATGGGAGTTGTGTGACCTGTTGGTTGATGGCCGTCTGGTTGGCGGGGCTAGGTAAAATGTGGGTGGCAATTAAGATTGACCACGAATACTGAATCGTCAGCATCAGAATGAAGAAGCCAATCAGCTGGCTTACGGTCTTCCCAGTGAAAGGGGTTCGACCGAAGTTGCGCGGGTTGTTTTGTTGCAACTGTTTCTGATAACGCCAGGTGATAAAGCCCAGCAACAGCCCGGAGTAGATCAGCATCATACCGATCGCTCGGTTGGGGCTACTCCCGTGGCTGGCTTGTTGGGTCGCCAGGGTGAGAAAAACGCTGTCGATGAGGTACAACAGTAGGAATCCTAGCCACTTGAGGTCACGTAGAATCCAGTCAAGCAGCCAGTTGATCCCCTTATTCCAAGAGTTCATTCAGGCAATCCTCCAATATTAGGTATTTCAGTTTTGCTTGGTGCGGTTAAGTTGGTCTTTGTCAGCGCCTTACCGGGCGACACAAATAGCCTGGAACGCCTGGGCGGACGCTTAAAGCCAAGGAGCAGTCTTTAGGCTTGGTTTTGAACCTCTGCGAACCGAGTTTCAAAACCACCAATTCTCTAAGCGACAAGTCGCTAAGTGAATTCCCACGGCTGAGGCTATTTGTGCCGCCCTCACGGCTTACGTAGTGGTCGGCGCAGATCAACAGAATTACATGTAAGATTGGCGTCGATCGACTTATTTGTGCGGTTCGGTGAAATTTTTGAATTCACAATTTAAGTAAGCCTATTTTAGTGAGTACGACGCCCATCGGAAATCACATTATCGCGGTAGCATGATAAATAACCGACTATCTTAATGGCTAACGACTACCAAGAGCCGGAGGAGGCCAGGGATGTAGCCGGCCGTGACGATGGCGTTAGGACGGGTGCTAGGTTCTTCCCGGGTTTACAGCATGGGACGAGCTTGGAAACTCGCGATTTTCAGCGAGGTTTCAAGTCGAGGTGAAATACCGATTCTCAGGATTTCACCGGTCCCCACAGCAGGCGGAATCCCTGGCAGCCGCAGGCGGCACGCTAAAGCTCACTGATCTCTAAAACAATGTTGCCAGTTATTTATCATATTTCCCGATTTCGATGAGGTTTTCGTCGGGGTCGCGGACGTAAACGGACGTCATTGGGCCCAGTGCTCCCTGCTTAGGAAGTGGTCCATCCACGATTTCCACCGCGTAGTTGGTCAAGTGGGACAGGATGTTTGCCAGTGGATCGGTCGCGATGATGGCGAAGTCGGCGCCACCAATCGTGGGGTGCTTGGCGACCGGCAAATGGGGGGCGTCAGTCTGTTGGAAATTGATCTTTTGTTTGCCAAGTTTAACACCACGGCGACCATCGTCAAATTCGATGATGGGCAGGTCGAAAACCTCGTGGTACCAACGGACGGAGCGCTCGATGTCACTAACAGTTAGGGTTAAATGGTCAATGTTACGAATATTCATGAAAGTTTCAGTCCTTAGCAAGTAAATTTTCACTATTATAGCATAGTTTTCAGGAAAGGCCCTAAGCGGTGAAGTTGACGAACCCGGGCGTTTCGTGGTAAGTTACTACTTATATATTAGGTTTGGGATGAAGCCTTGACGTCGTCGGGGCTTTTTCTGCGTGAGAGAAGAAGGGAAGGATACACGTGCCATTACTACAAGTTGACGACCTGAGCATGAGTTTCGCTGATAAGAAGCTCTACGAAGGGGCCAGTTTTACCCTAGAAAAGGGCGAACACATGGGTGTCGTCGGGCAAAACGGGGTTGGTAAGTCAACCTTAATCAAAATTATTACGGGACAAGAACTCCCACTGACCGGAGAAGTGAAGTGGCAGAAGAAGACCCACGTGGGTTATTTGGACCAGTATGCCGATATTCCAGAAGGCATGACGCTGATCGACTTTCTGCACACCGCTTACGCCGATCTCTATGAAATGAACGACCGGATGACGGCCATGTATACGGAATACGCCGAGAGCATGGATGATAAGCTCTTAGAACGAGCCGGCCGGATTCAAGAGGAACTCGATGCGCGGAACTTTTACGACGTTGAGACCGAGATTGAACGGGTTATTTCCGGGCTAGGCTTGGATGACATGGGTCGCGACCACGAAGTTGCCAACATGTCTGGGGGCCAACGGTCAAAGATTATCTTGGCCAAGCTGTTGTTGGAAACGCCAGATGTGATTCTACTGGACGAACCGACTAACTACCTGGATACGGCACACATCGACTGGCTGGAAGATTATCTGAACAGTTTCGATGGGGCGGCTCTGATTGTTTCCCATGATTACGACTTCTTGCAAGACGTCACCAACTGTATCATCAACGTGGCGTTCGGTCGGATCACCAAGTACCGAGGAAACTTCAAGCAGGCCATGCGGCAACGGGCTGAAAAAGAAAAGGCCCAACAACGTGAATTCGATAAACAACAGGTCGTGATTGAAAAGGCCGAACGCTTTATCCGTAAGAACAAGGCCGGGTCCAAGTCGACCATGGCCAAGTCACGGGAAAAGATGTTGAACCGGTTGGACCGGGTCGATCCACCTTCCACCAACATTCAAGCCCACTTCGATTTCCCTTATCAGGAAACCGGCTCGCAGAATGCCCTGGTCGTGGACCAACTGTCCGTTGGGTATGATCGGCCATTGCTGAAACCAGTGACCTTCTCCGTGACGACCGACCAAAAAGTCGGCCTGACCGGGTTCAACGGGGTCGGGAAGTCAACGCTGATCAAGTCCATCTTGGGCATCATCAAGGCCAAGGGTGGGGAAGCGTCCTTCTCACCATCCGCACGAATCAGCTACTTTAGCCAGGATTTAGTTTGGGATAACAATCGGCAGACACCTCTGCAGATTATCCAGGCGAAGTACGAAAAGCTACCACAAAAGGCTATTCGGACCAAGTTGTCCAAGTGTGGTCTGGATTCCGCCAATGCCATGAAACCGATCGGTGAGCTCTCCGGGGGCGAACAGACCAAGGTCAAGCTGGCGATGATGGAATTTGAACCCGCTAACTTCCTGATCATGGATGAACCAACGAACCATTTGGATGACGAGACCAAGCAAGCCCTGAAGGAAGCTATCAATACCTTCCCTGGCAACGCCATCATCGTCAGTCATGAGGAAAGCTTCTACACCGGATTGGTCGATAAGATCCTGAACGTGGAAAAGCTGAGTTTGAAGAATACACAAAACTAAGATTACGTTTCGGTAAAAAGCGTTCCCTTTTGCCGCTAAATCCGTTACAGTTAACGGTGGGTTGAAATTCAGTAAAAAGGACGGAAAAGCATGAAACGATTCAGACAATTACTCGTTATTGTCGTGTTGGTCGTTGTTGCGGCGGTGGGGATTAACCGCGTCATGCAACATACGTCGGCTGATAAAGCCGCGACCACACGGACGGTCAAGTCAATAGCGAAACCAAAGCCAAAGGCCAAGACGATTGATTGGCGTGCACCTTCCGAAGATAAGGCCTATCCAAACTTAAAGACTTACCCGAATGCTTGGCTGGATGTGAATACCAGTAAGCAGCGGGTCTACGTGAAAAACGGCAATAAGGTGCTCTATACCATGTACTGTTCGACAGGAACGGGCAAGGAAAATGGCACCCCACACGGAACGTATTACATCCAGGCCGAACGTGGCAAGTTCTTCTACAACCAGGGTTCTGGTGAAGGGGCGAAGTATTGGGTCTCCTGGAAGGATCATGGGATTTATCTCTTCCACAGTGTCCCAACGGATAAGGACGGCAATTTCATCGAAAGTGAAGCCAAAGAACTGGGCAAGACGGCCGCGTCACACGGTTGTGTCCGGCTATCGGTCTCCGATGCCAAGTGGGTTTACAATAACGTGCCTTATGGGATGAAGGTTGTGATTCACTAGTACGCTTGAAATCGTGTTGTTAAGCAAATAAAAATGTGATTGTGTTTCCTTCAGGGAGACCAATCACATTTTTTTGTTTGTCTGTTAAAACTATTTTTTATGACGAAAAAGTAACCAAACTAGTGTTATACCAGTCACGACTACGACGGCAATAATACTATAAAATAATAGTTCGCCTACTGCTAATGTACTCAGAAGATCTCCTCCGTATGACTATTGATTAACTAAATTCAAAATAATGATGTCCATGGTCTTACTAAATGTTTCTGTTATCACGGTAATTTTCTAGTTTTACTAGTATTTTTAAGAGTGCGTGAGCGCTCAATTAAATCTAACATGGAATACAGGGATAATCAGCCGTGTAAAATATTTATTTAATAATACTTTTGGCCCTGTATTATTTGCTTCCTAGCCATGGAAACTACCCAATAATCTGGTTTTAGTTAGTCTGTGAAGGCTTGTCCATTTCATTTTATCTGTTAATCGAGGTAGAGAATGTAATATTGCAACATAAACAGTCAGGGTTGGCTAATGAAATTAAAAAAACGTTCTGCGAATTTCTCTTAGAGAAGTCCGCAGAACGTTTTAGGTTAAAGATTAAGCATTAAAGTTGTCATTTTCCACATCGCGGATAAACGTTGCCAAGTGGTCGTAATAGACCGGTGCGTTATCGATCATGTGGTGATGACCACCCTCAGGCGTCGTAACGAAGCGAGAGTGGGGGATGAGTTCAGCCATCTTCTTACCAGTGGCGATTGGCATGGTTTCATGTTCACCGAAAGTCAACAGGGTTGGCACCTTAATTTCCTTCAAGTGGTCACGGAAGTTCCATTCCTTCAGCTTGCCTTTGATGACAAATTCGTTGTCACCTTGGAAGGCGCCGTAAACGTCGGTTGCCATCGTGCTGATCAAGTGGGAGATAGCAGCGGGCTTCTTACGGTCCACGTAGCCATCGTTTAAGATGTCCACGTAACTCTGGTACTTAGGATCGTCATAGTTACCGTCGGCTTCGACCTGCTTCATGTAAGCAACTTGGTCGGCAGATAAGACCGTTTCCCGGATATGGTTAATGCTTTCAACGTATTCGTCAATGTTATCAACCATAGAGGAAATGATGGCACCCTTTAAGTGTTGACCATACTTAGCAGCGTACATTTGAACTAATGCGCCACCCCATGATTGGCCAATCAAATAAAACTTGTCGATGCCTAATTTTTGCCGAACTTCTTCGACTTCATCCAGGAAGTAGTCGTAGGTCAGGTACTTCTTGGCCGTTTCAGGGTCGCTATAGTCGGGTTGGTCGGAATACCAAGAACCAAGTTGGTCGTACATGTGGACCTGAACGTTCAGGCCTTGTGCGGCGAGTTGCTTGGCAGTGTCTTCCCAGTATTCGTGGTTGCCACCGGGGCCACCGTGAAGGGCAAGCAGGTGAATGTCACCAGTCCCTTGGGTATTGGTCCAGAGGTGGTAGCCGTTGTCTAAGGTAATGATCGTAGTGCCTTGTTTCATGAGTAAATTCCCCCGTTTCTAATGAGTTATCCATCGTGCTGGTCAACGTGTTGAACTGCCTTCGGGCCGGTGAAAATGAACCGTGGCGCTGAGGGCGGGCGCCGAAAGCCAAAGAGCGGTCTTTTGGCTTGGCTTTAAGCCACTAAGAAGCGAGTCTCAAAGTCACCGATGCTCTAACCGGCAAATTCAGCCGGCAAGAGCATCCCCACAGCTGAGTTCATTCTCACCGACTCTACGGCTAGTTACGTGTAGACTACTAGCTATTAGCATTGGCCAGCACCGGACAGATGCGTTAGTTAATATTTTATCACTGTACATGTAAATTCGAAACCAAAGATAATTGTGTAGCGAGCAAGTGGTGAAGTTACTTGCCGTGTAAGCCGTGAGGGTGGTGGAAATAAGCCCAGCCGTGGGAGTTCTCTTAGTGACGATTCTTGTCGCTTAGAGAACTGGTGTCAGTGAAACGCGATTCTTAGCGGTTCACTGACAAGGCCAGAGACCGTTCTTTGGCTCTGGTCGTCCGTCCTGGCGTTCCGGGTTATTTCCACCACCCGGTAAGGCGATGCATACGCAAAGTTTACTTCTCAACGAAGGGGATGGTTAGGGAAGAAGCACCCAGCTGGATCGAGTACTGCAAGTCCTGATTTCCGCGGACAGTCATACTGAAGTCGGTCGCGTAGATGACCAAGCCCAGTTGGTGCCCCGCCAACAACCGGTAGTGGGTTGGTTGTAAGGTCACGGATAAATCGTAGAACTGGTTTGGCTTCAACTCGTCCACGTGGTAGGCGTTCGTCCGGTTTTGCAGGTTGCGGTGGCCCTTCGTGATCATCTTCCATGGCGTCGGCTTGGTCGTCTGGAACTCACGCAGGTTATCCTCGCGCCAACGGTAGCCTTCATCGAGGCTGACCCGCAGCGGTGTTGGACTCACGCCAAGGCGTTTAGCATCGCCGTAATCCACAATCTGGAAACTTAACATCCCGACTGGCTGGTTGACGGCGACTTGCAGCTTCACGGTTGGCTTGCCATCTAAGACCAGGTCGTCCTTTAAGACGGCGGACTTGAAAATCAAGCGGTGGCCGAACATGTCGTTATGTTTGTCACCGAGGAGGGCCGTTTGCCAAGCGTCAATGTCCTTGGTGTAGCGCTGGTATTGGGCGACGGGGAGCTGGTCGCTAAAGCTGGTGGCAAATTCCATCGGTTCATGCGTTGTCTCATCGACCAGCTCGTCGTGTTGGAGGTTGAAGACCCGAGTTGGGTTGCTTGGGGCGTCCCAATCGTCCGTAGCGTGCCAGGTCTCTGGGGTAACGTTGTCTTGGATAATGACGTTTGGCAATAACGTTTCCGCCTGGTTGTCGACGCCGAGCAGCTCGTGGGTCAACCAGAGATTGACGATGTCCGTGTAGTCGATCGACCGGAAGGCATTGATGTAGATGTGTTGGCCTTGGTGGAGAATCAACTTCTTCGTGACGGGTAAATAACGAACGGCATTCCACAGATTGTTGACGTTGCGTGGCTTGACGTTCCAGTCGTTTAACCCGTGGACGAGCAGGAGATCCGCCTTGATGTTTTTAACATTCTTCAGGTAGTTCCGGGCATCCCAGTAGGTGCTATAATTGCCAGTCTTGCGATCCTGACCGTGGGTAATAGCGGCGAGGTCAGCCTGCCATTTGGCTTGAATCCGGTGGTAATCGCCGGCCTTGAGCTGCCGACTAAAGGTTTCTTCGGCCAAGACGTCTGTGTCCTCACCGGGGAAGCCACCGGGGGCGATGACCAGGCCACCGTCACGGTAGTAGTCGTACCAGTTGGAAATGGCGGCTTCGGAAATGACCGTCTTGAGGCCTTCGACCCCAGTAGTAGCGGCGGCTGTGGCCAGCGTTCCCAGATAGGAGCGACCGGTCATGGCAACGGCGTGATTACTCCACCAGGCGGGGATGGCTTGGGTTGCGGCCCGGCTGGTGAAGGCGGTACGGTTCCCAGCCAGCCATTCAATGATGGCGATGGTCGAGGTCGTTTCCTCAGGGTCCCCGGTGGTGCGGACACCATCGGAATCCAACGTCCCGATACCGGCGGCGTAAACGACCGCAAAGCCCCGCGCCAGGAAGTAGTCGTTTAGCGTGTAGGATTGTTCGCGCGCAAAGGTTTCCTCGGCGGTCTTAGTGGTCGTTGTCACGGGCCGTGGGTCTGGAATTGGCGTGGTGTCGGGCTGTGCGGTGACATCAGCTAGCGTCAAGTCATTAGGTTGTTTAGGTTCCAAGGGAACGTTGACGTTGTGCATCATTTGATCGCCGGCCTCGTCGTTAGTCCCTTGGTTGTAGGGACTTGCGGTGTAGAGGACGGGGACCTTTAGGCCGGTTTCCGTTTCGGCTGGCCGAATGACCTCGGCTTTCAGCAGGTCCCGCTGGCCGTCATGGTCGGTATCTTGGGGGCTTTCAACGTAAACGACTTCGCGAATCAGCTGGGTCGTGTCGAAGACAGCCTGGGATTTGCCGTTAAAGATCAGAGGCTTCTCCACGCTGGCGTCGTGCACCATTGGGGCGAAGTAACCGTGCGTCGTCAAGTGGTCGAGGAAGGTCTGACCAGTCTTGGTGTGCGTCGTAAGTAAGAGATACCAAGCTTGCTTGAGTTCGGCAAGGGTGAAGTCATTGCCGGCGTGGTCGGCAACGGGGAGTTGAATCTTAGCCATCGCAGCCAGTGGATCAGTCAGCTGGAAGTCCAAGCCCGGTGTGAAACCGAGGCGTTGCAGGGCTAGGTTGTAGAAGCCAGTGACTGAGACCGTTTCGTGCTGGGCCAAGAAGGCCAGCCCATCGAGATCTGGTGTTGCCATTAAGTTACTGAGTTGTTGGTCGACCACGTTAGCCGTGGTATATTCCGGCCAGCTCTTGTCGTAGAAGTCCCGCAGTAAGGCACTGGGACTGGTCAACTGTTGATTAGCAGCGGTTAAGAAATGAATCTGTTCCAACTCGCGCAGGGCATTGGCCGGCTGCGTGGGACGAATAGCAAATTGTTGATTACGCAAATTGATCACCTTCCTGAATAAGTTAAAGGGTCATAGTTTAAGCTTACTTAGCTGACGTGATGACTTTGTCAGGTAAGCATGGTTTAAAAACGTAAAAGTAAAAAACAAATATTAAAATTCCCAAGCAGTTGCCAACCGGCGAAGTGCCAAAAGAACTAGTGTAAGCCGTGAGGGTGGGCAAAATGGACTCAGCCGTGGGAATTATCTTAGTGGTGGTTTTGGCCACTTAGATAATTGGTGACTTTGAAACTTGATTTTCAGAGGTTCAAAGTCAAGTCTGGAGACCGCTCTATGGCTCCAGACGTCCGCCCACCGCGTTCCAGTCCATTTTGCCCACCCGGTAAGGCGCTGAAAACACACAATTATTTTGGCAAATCATCGTTGAGGCGGCTGTGTCGGAGGCCGTAGGTGAAGTAGATCACCAGCCCCAGTGCGAACCAGATCGAGGAGGCAATCCAAGTCTCAGCCGGCAACTGGAGCATCATGCCGAAGCACAACAGACCGGAGACAATTGGCAGTACCGGGTAGCAAGGCACCTTGAACCCAGAATTTTCTGGGAGTTCCTTGATGTGGCGCAACCGGATAATCCCAAAGGAAACGAAGAGAAAGGCCACTAACGTTCCGATGTTAACCAGGTTGGTCAGTTGGGCCAGAGGAACGAAGCCACCCAGTAAGGCGATGACCACGGTGATGACGGCTAAACTGTTCTTAGGCGTCCCGTTGGAGTCGTCGATCTTTCCTAGGAATTTAGGCAACAGGCCGTCGCGACCGATCGAGTAGATCAGCCGAGAGGAACTGTAGATCATGGTGACCATCATGGTAAACATCCCCGCCAGAGCTCCCAGCGAGATGATCCCGGACGTCCAATTCTGGTGAACCAGCGTCAGCGCAAAAGCCACGGGATCAGCCACGTTCAGCTTGGTGTAGTGGACCATCCCCGTAAGGACGACCGCAACCAGCATGTAGAGAACTGAGGCTACGATCAACGTCCCAATGATCCCAATTGGCATGTTCTTCTTGGGATTCTTAACTTCGGCAGCCGAGGCAGAGACCACGTCAAAGCCCAGGTAGGCGAAGAAAACGGTCGAAGCTCCCCGTAGAATCCCTTTACTCCCAAACGGGGCGAAGGGTTGCCAGTTGGCTGGTTTAACGTAAAACATCCCTACCAGGACGAATAAAATAATGATGGCAATTTTGACGATGACGATAGCGTTGTTGATCCGCATCGACTCGCGCATGCCCCGGTTGAGGAGCCAACTGATCAGCAGGACGACGAGGATAGCCACGATGTTCCCGTACGTGCCGTGTGCGGGGTCATAAGGTCCCGTGACGGCTGTGGGGAGGTCTAGGTGGAAACCGGCTAGGAACGAGTTAAAATAGGCCCCAAAGGAATTGGCCACGGCGGCGACCGCCAAGACGTATTCCAAGATCAGAGCCCATCCGAGTACCCAGCCGATGATTTCGCCAAACACCAGGTTGCCGTAAGAGTAGGCGGACCCAGCGACTGGCAAAACGGAGGCGAATTCGGCGTAGCACATGGCCGCTGTCGAACAGACAATGGCCGCTAACAGGAAGGATAAAACGATGCCGGGCCCGCTATACTGCGCGGCGATGGTTCCGGGGAGAATAAAGATCCCAGTTCCGATGACGGCACCGATGCCCAGTGACATCAGATCCTTTGCCGACATTGTTTTGGCAAAGTGCTGGTCACTTTTTAAGTAATTATCTAAGCGTTCGCGGCGAAATATTCGCGAAATACCCATAAAAAGCCTCCTTAATAATGATGATATCTCGGATAGTGTACCCTAGACTTAAATTAAAAGTCAATGAGAGTTGGCAAGAGTTTTACCAAAACCCGATTAAAAAATCCCCACAACCTTGGTTTTCGATATAAAATAGAACAGATATGGTCACAACGGATTTGGTGAGGACTGGTGATTAAGGAGCTGGGTTAGGGACAGAATGACTGGCTGAAAGGCCATAGCGGCGCTGTTTCGGCTGAATAAGCTTACGGATTTTCGGTAAAACCTGGCGGCCGCGGCAGTCGCCAATTATGCCCAACAAGTCAGCTAGAATATTAATGAACTTTTTTTCTGACAAAATCCCCAAATCAAAAGCAGTTCGTGGTATGGTTAACTTTCATTTATATGCGAGAGTAAAGCTAACTGTCAGCTAAAGCTGGTATAGCAAAATAAGGGTGAGGCAGACTTGTGGTTGGTTAGCTGTCTGTCAGCCGCAGGGACGGTGAAAATGGACGCCACTGTGGGAATTGTCTTAGCGTTGGGTTGTGACGCTTAGACAATTGGTAGCTTTGAGACTCGGTCCCTAGAGGCTTGAAGCTAAGCTGGGAGACCGTTCTGTGGCTCCCGGCGTCCGCCCTCAGTGCTCCAGTTCATTTTCACCGTCCTGGAGGCGCTACAAGAGATCCTAACCAGCCATCAAATGGTTGTGAAGAAGTGAAAGAGGAGGCAATTTCATCATGATTACCGAAAATGCAAGTGGTGCCGTCGTATATCGTCTCGTCGACGAGCAGCCACAATACTTATTGTTAAAGAGTGCCACCAGCAACTTCTGGGGCTTTCCCAAGGGTCACGTGGAAGGTAACGAAACCGACATTGAAACGGCCGTTCGTGAGATTCGCGAAGAGACTAGCCTGCACGTGACGATCGACCCCACGTTCCATGCCGACTTGGATTATGATATGAAGAACGGACATCACAAGCACGTGGTTCTTTACACCGCGCAAGTGCCTGCCGATGTCACGATTCACCGACAAGTTGAAGAAATCAGTGAATTCGGTTGGTTTGACTTTTCAACGGCGCATGAGCGCTTGAGTTACCCGAATCTGCAGGACTTGATGACGCAGGCCAACGCCTTCTTAACGGGGGATCGGCATGTCAAATAAAGTATTGGTCATCACCGGGGCGACGGGGACTGGCAAGACCACCGTTCAGGATTACCTGGTCGATGAGTATCCCGTCACCAAGGTAATTACGCACACAACGCGACCACCACGTCAGGGTGAGGTCAACGGTCGTGATTACTATTTTGAGAGTGATGAGAGCTTTCCGAAGAATCATTACCTAGAGTCCGTCTTCTATTCCGGCTACCATTATGGGTCGTCACGTGAAGGCTTGGCGGCTGGTTTCGAGCGGGACCCCTTTGTGGCCATTGTTTTGGATAGTAAGGGCGCTATTACCTACGCACAGGAGTTGGGGGACGAGGCCGTCGTGATCTTTTTGACGGTCAGTCAGCCGGACGAGTTGCTTACACGGGTGACACAGCGTGGTGACGACCGAAGCATGCTCAAACAACGGTTTGCCAGTCCCGAATATCGGCGCGATTTGACCATGCCACTGGCGCTTCAGGGCAAGGCCATTCAGCTGAATAATGATAACTGGCAACAGACTCAGATTAAGTTAGATGAACTGATGAAACGCTTACAGGCAGAATAAGCGACGTCTTGGTTGAGTTTCGTTTGGAAATGTGCGAAACTTACTAGGAATTCGGACTAAATTTTTAAGAGGAGGCCGCCCATCATGGCAGATACGTTGAACGCCGCTGTGGCGATTTTAAGAAAGAATAAGTTTAAGTTGACCAAACAGCGTCACGCGTTGCTGGAGTTTTTGTTGACCAATCAAGGTCACTATACGGATGTGGTGACCGTTGACGCTTATATGCGGACTGAATTTCCGGGGATGAGTCATAACACCGTCTACCGGAACCTGAAGGAATTTGAAGAGGTCGGTATTGTTGAACAGAATACGGAACAGGAACGCACGCGGGTAAAGTACCAGTGTGACTTCCACCATCAACATCACCACCACTTCATTTGTCAGAATTGCGGGAAGGTCACCGAGCTCCAAATGTGCCCGATGGACTTTTTCACGGACCAACTACCGGGCTACGACATCACGGGCCACAGCTTCGAACTCTACGGTATCTGCGCAGAGTGCAAGGCGGCCGGGGTTGTTGCGGCGCCCAAGAAGACGTTGGTCAACAACTAACGAGTTAAAAGTTGTCGCTTGCGGTAGCCAGAGGTTTCGCCTGCTGTGGGGACCGCCTGCAGCCAAAGAACGGGCTTCCGGCTCGGTTCGAAGCCTCACAAAATTTCTGTGAGTCTTCAAACACGTCCCGCTGTGTAAGACCGGGGAGAACCGAGCGCCCGGTCTAACGCAGCTGTCACGGCTGGCTACACCTCTGGCTACCTCCAGCTAGGAAAACTTGTTAATCTGACGTTAGCTGAATGGTCAACGACCTGATTCTCACGAACTTAGGAACTATGATAAGTTGGATGATTCATAAGTGGCCATCTAATCAGCGAGAGTTGTCTTGTGTCAATCGTAAGGAATACAGAAAGAGACTGGATATCCGGTTTTAAAACCTGTTTAAGCCGGAGGAGGTCAGGGATGGAGCCGGCCGTGATGATGGTGCTAAGACGGGAGCAATTCTTCCCGTTCTTACACCATGGGACGAGCTTGGAAACTCGCGGTTTTGGCGAGGTTTCAAGTCGAGGTCCAAGACCGCTTCTCAAGTTTGGACCAGTCTCCACAGCAGGCGGAATCCCTGGCGGCCGCAGGCGAAAGTAAAGAGGTTGTAAACCTTAGGAAAAATTAAAAGAAATTTGAGATTTTTTTGAACTTAACGTGGGATAATAAGAACCATTGAGTTAATTCAGAAGGAGGAATGTAGCATGGCGTACCGGACACCACCCTTTATTACGCCGTTTGCCATCGTTTCAATGGCACTCGCGCTCGGCGCTACCAACGTGGTCACTAATTCCGTGACGAAGACCAATGAAGGGGCTTCACGGACGTCGACGAGTTCATCGCTGGTCGTCAACCAGTCAAATGATTCTAAGAAGAAGGCTAGCGACGACAGTAAGAAAAAGGACTCTGATTCTTCCAAGAAGGACAGCAGCGACTCATCTAACAAGGAGAGTAGCAGTAGTAGTTCCTCGACGGATACGGAAAGCTCTTCAGCAAATTCGACATCCGAAGACAACACGAATAATGGCACAACTACGGGGAACACCGGCAACACGGGGACGACTTCCAAGAAGAAGACGTCATCCAGCACGACGAGTTCAGCAACGACTGATAATGATAATACCGCGAGTGACGACACGACGAACAGTGATGATACCACGGACGATACCGGATCAGGCACGTATAGTCACGCCACGACTTATAACAATACGAATGATACCAACGATACGGGTCAATAACGAAGAAAGGGGGACCGACAATGCTTAGTTTTCTTGATATGGTCAACCATTACCTGGGCTACATCAATGTGAGTGTTAAGATTAAGAACCGCATTTACGTCATTTTGGGCGCATTAGGGGATCTCTACCTGTTTTATATCGCCGTGCGTTATCTCCAAAATGGTCACCCATTCTGGGGCTTATTGATTCTGTTGATTGCCTTGGTACTGCTGTACTTTGTCTATCTCAATACGGTGTACTACTTCACCCAGAAGAAGGCTCCATTCGATATTTCGCCTAAGATTGAAAAGGCGCTGCACATGAAGCCGAAAGAAGCCGAGGAGGACAAGCCCCGACGAACGATGGGTGGTCGGAATATTCCAGCAAATGGCTACTTCGATGAGAAGAAAATATTACCTGGGAAATTAACGTCGACACCAATCGAACAAGCCAACATCCAAAACTTGGCGAGTCGCCTGCAACAAAATCAGTTGTTGCAGATGGACTACTCGGGGTTAGGTGACCGTGAAATTACGGAGCAGGCCCGGCAGACGGGGAAGCCCGTTTACGCTTCGGGTCCCGGCGCTTTGATTCCCTACTTTGACATGCAAACGGAAAACGATCAATTGGTCGTTTACGCCGGCATGAATCAGGCTGAAAAGCAACGCGTCGGTGTGGTCAGCACGGTCGGTCTGCAAAATGTGGCCGATGTTCGGGATCAAATCGAACTGTATTTAGCCAATGCTACGTTAGTCGGGGGTCCTTTCAAGGTTCTCGGCCGGACGTCAGTGATTGAACAGGCCAACGACTTTCAAGTGGCCGTTCAACTGGCATATAAGCATCAGGGTGGCACCAAGCCAGCGCCAACGAGTACTGACCAGATGACCCGTGAGTCTACGGCGACATCACGGCGGGCCCGTTACGACGATGCGCCACAGACGGAGACCGAGTCTGAACCGATGACGCGGACCTCCCGTTACCACCATTAATGAATCAGCATGATAACCGGCACGCTCAGAGATATTCTCTCTGAACGTGCTTTTTTGTACCCATTATTGTTGCTATAGATGCGCTAACGGCCGTCCGAGGCATGACATTGTGACGTCAGTCTGCTACAAAATAGTCAAAGTGGACAGGTGACTTTTCCTAGAGTCGGGGTGGTCGGTAACAGACTATATCGCTGTGAGATAGTGCATAGCTAACATGCTGGTCCCAACTGATGCGAGAAAACCAGCGAACTTGTAAAAAATGTTCGGGTTTTGATAGCCTGAATGTCACGTTTTCTAACATCGCGGTGCTAACTGACAGAAAAATTTTCACGTGAATATCACAGAGGCTTAACCCGTGGTATGACTAACGTTTTTGAGCTTAAACCATCACTGGGGGTGGTTACATATGATGTGTTTATTTTGACCGGGTTATTTTTTTGGTTTAAACTTTAACCTAGACTCAAAAAACACGGAGTAAAATTTCAGGAGTGGGAGTCGCCTTCGGGCAAATACTTTAGTTAGTGGAGGGAAAGACTTATGTCAATGATTGAATTTCACAACGTTGAAAAATACTACGGTAGCTTTCACGCACTGCATAACATTAATCTGACGATTGAGGACGGTGAAACGGTCGTGCTGATCGGACCATCTGGGTCTGGGAAGTCGACGTTGATTCGGACCATCAATGGTCTGGAATCGATTCGCCATGGGCAACTGATTGTAAACGGTCAGGACCTCGCCAACCCCAAGACCGATATGAACCGGATCCGTAAGAACGTGGGAATGGTGTTCCAACACTTTAATTTATACGCCAACAAAACAATTCTTGAAAACATCATGTTAGCGCCAAGAATCGTGCTGCACCGTGACGAAAATGAAAACAAAAAGGTTGCCATGGAAATGCTCGATCGCGTGGGTTTGGCGGACCAAGCGCCCAAGATGCCTTCCCAATTATCTGGGGGGCAACAGCAACGAATCGCGATTGCCCGCTCACTGGCAATGAAACCCAAGTGTCTGTTATTTGACGAACCAACCAGTGCCTTGGATCCCGAAATGATCGATGATGTGCTGAACGTTATGAAGACCATCGCGCGGGATTCCAGTATGACTACCTTAGTCGTGACCCACGAAATGGGATTTGCTCGTGAAGTAGCCAACCGGGTTATCTTCATGGCTGATGGCCGGATTCTGGAAGATGACTCTAAAGAAACCTTCTTCGATGGGCAACCAACGAATGAACGGGCGCGTCAATTCTTAAGCAAGATTATTACACACTAAAACGGGGAGGAACATGACATATGAAGAAGTTTATTCGAATCCTCGGCTTAGTTCTGACCCTGTTAACATTGACGGTGGTCGCCAGTGCTTGCGGCCATAAGCCGCTGTCGCAACGCAATGTGTTGCAGACGGACCGCCAGGACAAGACGATTACTTGGGGTGTCAAGGCGGATACCCGACTGTTTGGGTTACTCGACACCAAGGACAATCAAATCAAAGGTTTTGAAGTGGATCTCGCTACGGCATTGACTAAGCAGATGCTCGGTAAGGATGCCAAGGCTAAATTCATTCAGGTGACGAGTTCAACGCGGATGCCGATGCTGAAAAATGGGAACATCGATGCCATCATTGCTACGATGACCAACACACCGGAGCGGCGGAAACAAGTTGATTTCTCGAAAACCTACTTCTTTGCCGGGCAGTCACTGCTGGTCAAGAAGGGTAGTCGGATCAAGAACGTGAAGGACTTAAACAAACAGAAGGGGACCGTCCTCGGTGTTGTGGGGTCGGACTCCGTGCAAAATGTGGCGAAGGTCGCTCCCGATGCCAAGGTGCTTCAGTTGACCGACTACGCGCAAGCCATGACCGCTTTGAAGTCCGGTCAAGGGCAAGCGTTGACGACCGATAACGGGATTCTTTACGGGATGTCCGTTCAGAACCCTGGCTACGAGGTTACTGGGGGCACGTTCGTTTCCGAACCTTACGGGATTGCAATCGACAAGAACCAGGAGCCATTCAAGGCGTCCGTGAACAAGGCGCTGACGCAGTTGCGTGAGAATGGTGAATATGACAAGATTCTTCACAAGTGGTTCCACAACGTGAAGGGCTTTGACTACAAGGAGGCGGCTAAAGAATGATTCATATCTTTCAAGCATACGGAGGCACACTCCTCTATGGCCTTGGCCAAACGCTATTGTGTAGCCTCATCGCATTGATTTTTAGTCTGATAATTGGGACGTTCTTCGCTTTACTGGAGGAATCACCAAGCAAGATTGGCCGGCGAATCGCGCGGGCTTATATCGAGCTCTTCCGGAACATTCCACTGCTGGTAATCACGATGTTCTTCTACGTCGTCTTCCCGCTATATGTGGTCAAGATGAACGGGTTCACCGCCGGGACGATTGGATTGACACTCTACACGTCTTCCTTTATCGCCGAAACGGTGCGGGCGGGCATTCAGTCCGTCGATCCCGGTCAAATGGAAGGCTCCCGGTCAAATGGGTTTACGTACTGGCAAGCCATGCGCTACGTGGTGTTGCCTCAGGCCTTTCGCTACGTCATCCCACCACTGGGAAATCAATTCGTGAACTTGGTCAAAAACTCTTCGACGTTAGCCTTTGTCGGTGGGTTTGACCTGATGTACCAAGGAAACGTTATCGCCTCAAGCTCACTGGAAACTATGGCGGCATACTCCGCCGTGGGGGTCCTCTACCTGATTATTACGATGCCAATCAGTTACTACATGCGCTACTTGGAAAAGCGGTTAGCTTAAGGGGAGGAGAATCATTATGCTGCAAAATTTTATTGATGCCTATTCTCCCGACAACCTGCGCTACCTGCTCGGGGGCTTATGGATTACGATTCTGGTTTCCGTCGTCTCGATCATTGGGAGTTTTATTATCGGGTCGATTCTCGGTGTGATTCGCTATGTGAAGATTAAATATTTATCGGCGGTCGTTGGATTCATCATCGATGTGATTCGGAACCTGCCACTGTTGTTGATCCTGTTCTTTACCTACTTTGGCTTACCCAACCTGGGAGTTAAGCCGGAGATTATTCCGGCGGCCATCCTCGCCATGACCATCTTTGAGTCCACAATGCTCGCTGAAATCGTGCGCTCCGGGATTCAAGCGGTCGACTCCGGTCAGATGGAAGGGGCCCGAGCTAACGGGCTAACTTACTGGCAAGGTCTGTGGCACATCGTGTTGCCGCAAGCTTTAGTCAAAATGATTCCGGCCATCGTGAGCCAATTCATCTCACTGGTTAAGGACACGTCTTTGGCAACGATTATCCTGTTACCAGAAATGTTGTTCCGGTCACAGATCATTTACGGGCAAAACACCAATTACATTATTCCAATGTTTGTGGCGATTGCTTTGATGTACTTCATCGTTTGTTACCTGCTGTCGCTCCTATCACGCTACTTAGAGAAGCGCCAAGCCTAAGGTTGTGTTAGGGATGTGTTGTAGTGATGTGCCGCCTGCGGCAGCCAGGGATTCCGCCTGCTGTGGGGACCGCCTGCAGCCAAAGAGCGGGCTTCCGGCTCGGTTTGAAACCTCGCGAGGTTCATGCGAGTTTCCAAACGCGTCCCATGCTGTAAACCCGGGAAGAACCTAGCGCCCGGGCTAACAGCATCGTCACGGCCGGCTGCATCCCTGGCTGCCTCCGGCTCTACGTGACAGCTCTGACAAAAGTTATGCTTGGGCTGTGACCGTAGTGCGATAGTTACTGCTAGCCGATTGTTAAGCTGGCGTTGTACTGAACTTTAGATATAAATAAAAATAACCATCGACACATTCGGTTTGAGTGTGTTGATGGTTATTTTGCGTGACGGAGTCTATTGAGAGACTAGTTGGTCCTGGTTACTACCGCGTACGCCGCAGGGGTGGTGAAAATGGGCTCAGCTGTGGGAATTCTCTTAGCGGCGGTATGTGCCGCTTAGAGAATTGGTGTGCTTGAAATTCTGATTTTTGAAGTTCGAGCACAAGCCTAGAGACCGGGCTTTGGCTCTAGGCGTCCGCCCTCAGCGTCACGGTCCATTTTCACCGGCCCGGAGGCCTGATAACGCCTAGTAGTAACCAGGACCAAATAAAAATCATCCTCAACTGATGTGGGGATGATCTTTTTTGATTTATTCAGTAACCACGAATTTCTTGAAGCGGTCGAAGTCAGCCTGTTGTAGCTCAACCTTCAGGGCCGTTCCCTCAGCTTCGTAGTTGGTATCCAGAACGTTGGCGTTTTCGTTTAAGTAAGAGACGATTTCGCCGTCTGAGAAAGGCACCAGGAAGTTGGCGGTGACGTAGTTGTGGAAGACCTTTTCCTTCATTGCCTTGACCAACATGGCAATAGAATCGGAATCCTTGGCTGACAGAATCAGTTGGTCGCCGACGCGGCTAGGATAGCTTGCTTCCGTCAAATCGGCCTTGTTGAAGACCGTGATCATTGGCACGTCGGTCACGCCGATTTCTTCCAGCGTCTTCTCCGTGGTGGCCATCATGGCCTCGCGGTTCGGATCGGCATAATCCACGACCTGAACCAGTAAGTCGGCGCTGGCTGCTTCGGCTAACGTGGAACGGAAGGCCTTGACCAGTTGGGTTGGCAGTTGGCTCACGAACCCAACCGTATCGCTCAACAGCATCTTCTTTTGGTCGGGGAAGACTAACTGCCGGACACTGGTATCCAGCGTGGCGAACAGCATATCCTTCACGAAGACTTGCTTGTCTTCACTCTTCCCGAATTCACGGACGAGGGCGTTCATTAACGTTGATTTCCCAGCGTTGGTGTACCCGACTAGGGCAACGGAAGGTAATTCGTTACGTTCCCGCTGTTGCCGTTGGGTAGCCGCTGCCTGGGTGATTTCTTTGAGTTCGTGATTGACGTGGTTAATGGAACGTTGGATGGTCCGGCGACTCATTTCAGTCTGTGATTCACCAGAACCACGGTTGGTGAAGCCACCGCCACCGCCGCTACCGGTCTGCTGGTCCAGTCGTTGTGAGGCGCTGGTGTGCAGGCGGGGCAGTTGGTATTGTAACATGGCCAGTTGAACCTGTAACTTGGCTTCGCGAGACTGTGCCCGGTTAGCGAAAATTTCAAGAATCAGGCCGGTCCGGTCAATGATTCTGGCCTTCGTCCCGTTTTCCAGGTTCCGAATCTGACTGGGGGTCAGCTCATCGTTGACGATAATGATGTCGACACCATCGTCAGCGACAATTTGGGCTAACTCCTCAACCTTCCCAGTACCAAAGTAGGTCCCGGGATTGGGCTTAGTCAAAGATTGTTGAATCTCTTCTGCCACGGTCATGTTATTGGCTTCCACCAAATTTCTAAGCTCCGTCATGGAGTAGTTAAACGTGGCTTGACCAGCGTTTAGACCAATCGTGATGACGGGTGTACGTGGGGTTTCTTCCAAAAGATCACCCTCCTTTAAAGTCTATGACTTGAGTATAACATGTTTGCTCACTGACGAATAAAGATTAGCTGGGGTAAGTAAGGCCGGCGCAGTCTTGTGGACGGTTGGGGCGAGATGGCGTGGCAGCGGTCGCACAAAATTAATGAACTTAAAAATGCATTATTATTGATATCTCATTTTTAGGTAAAATGACGTGAGCGGGGTGAATAAAAACTAATTGGTAATGAATGCCTATCTGACGGCGTATACAGCTACATTCATTGGTGAATATGAGTTTGATCAGTGGGGGTGAACACAAGGGTGACCTCCAAAAAAGTGAATAAATTTTCAAAAAATTAGAAATCAGTATTGATTCTCATAGAACTTTAATCTACAATGGTTGCTGTTGCTTAGTCAACAGGCAAGTCCCATTTGCGCCGTTAACTTTCGGACAATCGATGATTAGGGTGGTTGTGCGTCGGACATCTTCTGTGAGGGATGTGCGGGCACAATGCCCCGCCGGTCGATGACGCGAGCCAAAACTAACGTCGCAATGTGAGCATTACATATTTAGAGGGGTCGGAATTTTATGAAGGTAAAGTCAATCGTTAAATTAGGAGCGGTGGCAGCGCTGGCAACAGTTTCATTAGCAGCGTGTGGCACTTCTTCTAGCAGTAGCAAGCAGGCTAAGGATCAAACCTTGACCTGGATGGAAAGTTCTACCTTACCAACAATGGATAATTCGCTGGCAACCGATGTCGTTTCCGGTGAAACGTTGAACAACACGGGTGAAGGTCTGCTGAAGTTCGGTAAAAACAGTAGCACCCATCCCGGAGTTGCCAAGAGTTACACCAAGTCTAAGGACGGAAAGACCTACACATTTAACTTGCGGAAGTCTAACTGGAGCAACGGAGACAAAGTAACGGCTCGCGATTTCGTTTACGGGTGGCAACGCACTGTCAACCCGAAGACGGGGTCACAATACGCCTACTTATACGCTGACGTGCTGAACGCCAACGCCATCATGAAGGGCAAGAAGGCCGTTTCCACGTTAGGGATCAAGGCTGTTGGCGACTACAAAGTTAAGGTCACCCTGGTTCACCCAGTCAGCTATTTCCCAACGTTAGTCGCTCAGACGGCTTTCTTCCCACAAAACAAGACGGCCGTGACGAAGTACGGTAAGAAGTACGCCACGAATGCCAAGGATAACGTCTACAACGGACCGTTCAAGCTGACTTACTGGACGGGGACGTCAGATAACTGGACGCTTTCTAAGAACAGCAAGTACTGGGATGCTAAGAACGTGAAGTTGGGCAAGATCAAGTTCAGCGCCGTTAAAGACCCGCAAACCGCTCTGAGTCAATACCAGAGTGGCAAGTTGGATGCCATCTACTTGAGCGGTCAACAACCTAAGAACTACAAGAACGACAAGGATTACCATGCTCGAAACAGTTCTCGGGTCACTTACATTGAATTGAACGAAAAGAAAGATTCCATGATGCGTAACAAGAAGGCCCGTCAAGCCTTGTCTCTGGTCTTGAACCGGAAGCAATTTGTCAACAAGGTTATGGACGATGGTTCTAAGGTCGCTACTGGGATCGTTACCAGTGGTTTAGCTATCCGCAACGGCAAGGACTTTGCCAAGGAAGGCACGATTCCTGCTGCCACGGAACACAACGTTGCTAAGGCGCAAAAGCTTTGGAAGCAAGCATTGAAGGAAACTGGCCGGAAGAGCTACGCATTGACCTTGATGGCCGATGACACTGCCGAAGGCAAGAGCACGACTGAATATGTTCAGAGTCAATGGTCTAAGCTCTCTAACTTCAAGGTTACCAACTCAAACTTGCCATACAAGACCCGGTTATCCCGGTCTGCCTCTGGTCAATTTGATGCCGTCGTTACCCTCTGGGGAGCCGACTTCCCAGACCCAATCACCGACTTGTCACTCTTCACGTCCGACAACACTTACAACAATGGTAAGTGGTCGAACAAGACTTACGACAAGCTGATCAATGATGCTACGACGACGAACGCTAACAAGCCAGCCGCTCGTTGGCAGAACATGGTTGATGCCCAAAAGGTTCTGTTGAAGGATCAAGGGATCATCCCTGTTTCACAAAGTGGTAAGCCACAATTGGTTAAGTCCAAGGTCAAGGGTGTGGTTTACTTCCCTGTCAGCTCTAACTGGGACTTCAGCAAAGCTTACATCGCTAACAAATAATCTGTGAGTTTGTGTCGCCTGCGGCTGCCAGAATTCCGTCTGCTGTGGGGACCGGTGAAAGCCTGAGAAGCAGTCTTTCACCTCGACTTTGAGCCACGCCAGGTTCGGGCGTAGCTCAAAGCTCGTCCCATGCTGTAACCCCGGGAAGAACCTAGCACTCGGGCTAACAGCATCGACACAGCTGGCTCCATCCTGGCATCCTCCGGCTTATGCTACACAGATTAATTGCCGCTCGCCGGTGATGTGGTTATATTTGTTAAATTTTATCGAGATTATTGGGAACTCTCAGAGGTTGTAACTGACTTCTGGGAGTTCTTTTTGATGTTCACTGGGAAGCTTTTGAGGGATGAGTACGGGTAGTGGCGGTCTTACCAGATACATTATCAGCCCTAAATGGTGCCTATTGAAATATTTTTTAGGCGGCAGTAACCCAATGTTTGCGGCATTTGTCGCTATTTTCAAAGTGTAAGATTAAAATTTACTATTGATTCTCATCGTTTTATAATCTAGTATGTTATTCAACGTCATGTCACTTGAGGATAATTTGTGAAGGGGTCGGAATTTATATGAAGGTTAAGTCAATTGCCAAGTTAGGGGCGGTGGCGGCGTTAGCGACGATTTCGTTAGCGGCGTGTGGTACCAGCTCCAACGATAATAAGGCCAAGAATCAAACGGTTCACGTTATGGAGACCTCCGCGTTAGCGTCAATGGATAACGCCAAGGCCACCGACATCATTTCCGGTGAGACACTGAACAACACGGGTGAGGGCCTGTTGCGATTCGGTAAGAATAGTAAAACGCTGCCTGGGTTGGCGAAGAGTTATACCAAATCCAAGGACGGATTGACTTACACGTTTAACCTCCGGAAATCACAATGGAGTAACGGTGAGAAGCTGACTGCTCAGGACTTCGTCTACGCATGGCGGCGGACCGTTGCGCCGAAGACCAGTTCACAGTACGCTTACCTCTACGCCGACATTAAGAATGCGAATGCGGTGATGAATGGCAAGAAGGCGCCAACTGCTCTGGGGGTTGCGAAGGATGGAGACTACAAGTTAGTCGTCACGCTGGCTCACCCAGTGAGTTACTTCCCAACGCTGGTTGCGCAACAATGTTTCTACCCTGTGAACAAGGGTGCCGTTGATAAATACGGTAGCAAGTACGCTAGCAACGCCAAGACCAATGTTTACAACGGGCCGTTCAAGCTGACATCATGGTCGGGGACTTCTGATACCTGGACGCTGACTAAGAACAAGAAGTACTGGAACGCTAAGGTCGTGAAGTTGCAGCACGTGAAGTACAGTGCCGTGAAGGATCCACAGACGGCGTTGAGTCAATACCAGAGTGGTAAGTTGGACATCATTTCACTGAGTGGCCAACAACCAAAGAACTACAAGAATAACAAAGAATTCCATTCCCGGAAGAGTTCTCGGATCAACTACGTCGAACTCAACCAACGGAAGGATACGATGCTGAAGAACACGAAGGCCCGTCAAGCCCTGTCCATGGTTATCAACCGTAAGCAATACGTAAATAAGGTATTGCAAGATGGTTCGACACCAGCAACTGGAATCGTTTCGACCGGGTTAGCTATCCGCGACGGCAAGGACTTTGCCAAGGAAGCAACCGTACCATCAGCAACGGATTACAACTTGGCTAAGGCTCAGAAGTTATGGAACCAAGCTTTGAAGGAAACTGGCCGGACCAGTTACTCACTGACCTTAATGGGTGACGATACGCCAGCTGGTAAATCCGCAACTGAATACATCCAAAGTCAATGGGGGAAGTTGGATCACTTCAAGGTGACGAACTCTAACATTCCTTACAAGACGCGGTTGTCCCGGTCCCAAAATGGCCAATTCGAAGCCGTTGTCAGTGGCTGGAGTGCTGACTTCCCAGACCCAATCACCGACCTGTCCCTCTTTACTACGGGGAACACGTACAATAACGGGAGATGGTCTTCTAAGGCTTACGACAAGCTGATCAATGACGCCACCATTACCAATGCCAACAAGCCAAGTGCTCGGTGGCAGAACCTCGTGGATGCCCAGAAGGTCCTGTTGAAGGACCAAGGGATCATTCCGTTCTACCAGACCGGGATGCCACAATTAGTGAAGTCTAAGGTCAAGGGTGTCGTCTACTTCCCAGTCGGCGCCAACTGGGATTACAGTCGGGCCTACATTGCTAAATAGCGTTTGATCGCCTGCGACAATCGGAGATTCCGCCTGCTGTGGGGACCGGTGAAAGCCTGAGAAGCGGTCTTTCACCTCGGTTTGGAACCTCACCAAAGTACGGTGAGGTTCCAAACACGTCCCGTGATGTAACCCCGGGAAGAACCAAACGCCCGGGCTAACATCACTGTCACTGCAGGTCTCCATCCCCGACTGTCTCCGGCTACATGACAGTAGCAATGTAGTCGCCACTGTATCTTCCCACATCCTATAGTGTTATCGAGAGTTCTCCGAAGCTTAGTTGGCTTTGGAGAACTCTTTTTCTGTTTCAAAGAGATATAAGGTCCTGGGAGCCTGCTGGTGCGTTTGCATAGGATTAGCGTCCATGTGGTAGATAGAGCCAGTCTATCGTCGTTTGGGGGATTTTAAAGCGATTTACGGTGGCTTTTGCGTTCGTTCAGGGTCGATTTCATTTTTAATCAAAAGCAGTGGCAATCTTCTCATAATTCGGGTTCCTCCATAAATTGAATAATATTCATAAATTAATAGCAGGCGAGTTCGGACCATCAGCCGCGAGCGGGCAGGAAGGGCGGTGCGTCTTGACCATTAAAATAGCCGATTATGTTCTTGGCTTTCCTGACTTAACGGTTGAATGTAACGCCGACGTATCAGCAGTTACCTGACATTGCGGTGACACATGGGCTTGGTGATTGCTGTCGGACGAGGTCTATCGGGGAGGTGTGAAGATTGGTTGGTACGGTGACCAATCGAAATGAATGTATAATAGGTAAATATTTATGTAAGCGTTATCTCGGGATTATCGCTAAAATGAGAAAAATTATACTCAAAAATTTTATTTTTGCACAACAAACCCCCGTCCAACAGCGTTTATAACTGTATATTTAAATTTTATTAGTTTTTACCATTGATTTTAATTGTTTTCTAATATACAATTGGAAACATCAAATTTGAGGATGTCAATTTATTTCACTAACAACACATAGAGGGGTTGGATATCAATGAAAATCAATTCGGCAGTCAAACTCGGGACGGTGGCCACGTTCGCGGCAGTATTGCTCGCAGCGTGTGGGTCATCGTCAAGCAGTTCTAGCGAGGCTAGCAAACAAACGTTAAATTGGATGGAAAATTCAGCTTTACCATCAATGGATTCCGCGACAGCAACTGACGTGGTTTCTGGAGAAACTTTAAACAACACCAATGAAGGTCTGTTACGGTTCGGTAAGAACAGTAAGGTTCACCCTGGGGTTGCCAAGAGCTATAAGGTTTCTAAAGACGGTAAGACGTATACCTTCAACTTACGGAAGTCTAACTGGAGTAACGGGACCAAAGTTACGGCAAAAGATTTCGTTTATGCTTGGCAACGCACCGTTAATCCTAAGACCGCTTCACAATATGCTTACATGTACGCACCTGTGAAGAACGCCAACGAAATCATGACTAGCAAGAAGCCAGTTTCTAGCTTGGGAATCAAGGCGGAAGGCAATTACAAAGTGGTTGTCACGTTGACGCAGGCAACGAGCTACTTCCCATCATTAGTTGCGAGTCCCATGTTCTTCCCACAAAGTAAAGCAGTCGTTGATAAGTACGGCAAGAAGTTTGCCACGAACGCCAAGAGCAACGTCTACAACGGGCCATTCAAGTTAACTTACTGGACCGGGACGTCTGATAACTGGTCGTTGAGTAAAAACACTAAGTACTGGAACGCAAAGAATGTTAAACTGAAGAAGATTAACTTCAAGACGATGAAGGATCCACAAACTGCTTTGAGTCAATACCAGAGTGGCAAGCTGGATGCAACTTACCTGAGTGGTCAACAACCTAAGAACTACAAGAATGACAAGCAATACGTTGAACGTAAAGGGGCTTCAACCTTCTACATTGAAATGAACCAACGGAAAGACAGTATGATGAAGAACAAGAAGGCGCGTCAAGCATTGTCCTTGGCAATCAACCGGAAGCAATTCGTCAACAAGGTCTTAGCCGATGGCTCAACGCAAACGAAGGGTCTGGTCTCAACTGGTCTGATGTCTTACAAGGGTAAAGACTTCAACACCGCTTCATACGTGCCAGAAGCTACTAACCATGACTTAGCTAAGGCGAAGACGTTATGGAAGCAGGCACTGAAGGAAACCGGTCGTTCAAGCTACAACTTGACGTTGATGGCCGACGATACGCCAGCTGGTAAGAACACGTTGGAATTCGTTCAAAGTCAATGGTCTAAGTTGGGTAACATCAAGGTTACCAACCAAAGCCTGCCATTCAAGACGCGTTTAGCACGTTCTGAAAATGGACAATTCCAAGCCGTTGTTTCTGGCTGGGGTGCTGATTACCCTGACGCTATCTCCTTCTTGGAAATGTTCACGAAGACCAACTCCTACAACCGTGGGAAGTGGAACAATGCCGAATACAACAAGGACATTGCCGCTGCTGATGGTAAGGATGCAAACAACGAAGCCGCTCGTTGGACGGACTTAGTTGATGCTCAAAAGACGTTGATGAAGGACCAAGGGATCATCCCACTGTACCAACAAGGGAAATCACAACTGGTCAAATCTAAGGTCAAGGGCGTTACCTACTTCCCAACCGGCGCTAACTGGGACTTCAGTAAGGCATACATTGCCAAATAATCGAATCTAATATTAGTCATTACGCGTAAGAGAACGTTATAGTTTTAATCGGGGAGTAAGGATTAACGAAGCAGTTAGTCCTTACTTTTCGATATATAGCAATCATTTATCGTCTTGTTGTTTTCATATAATTCTTGTTAAGCTTAACAACTTAACGGTAACGAATAAGTCTACTGATTGAGAGGTAAACAAATGGCAAAGTACCTAGCAAAGCGGATCTTCTATCTGATCCTGACCTTATTCATCGTTATTACCGTCACCTTCTTCCTGATGAAGTTGTTACCCGGGACGCCACTGACGAACCAAGCCAAGCTGTCCAAGAGCCAGATTGCATTGATTTACCAGCAATATGGGTTGGATAAGCCGGTTTGGCAGCAGTACCTGTTGTACCTAGCAGGGGCCGTCAAAGGTAACTTCGGGACTTCATTCCAGTTCAGTGACCAACCCGTGTCCTACCTGCTCTCTAGCCGGATTGGACCATCCTTACAGATTGGGCTGCAAGCCATGATTGTGGGTGTCATTGTCGGAATCATCATCGGTGCTTTCGGTGCGATGAAGCAAAATACGTGGGTCGACACCACGACGACTGTTGTTTCCATCTTAGGGATCTCAATTCCTTCCTTCGTTCTGGCCGTACTGTTACAGTACTACTTGGGGTTGAAGTTAGGCTGGTTCCCAATCGCCGAATGGGGGGGCTTTATCTACACGGTATTGCCAACCTTAGCGTTAGGCGCGACGCCGTTAGCCGAGTCGGCGCGGTTCGTGCGGACGGAAATGGTCGATGTGTTGAGTTCGGATTACATTGAGTTAGCCAAGGCTAAAGGCCTGAGTCGGATGGGGGTTATTTACCACCATGCGCTGCGGAACAGTTTGATTCCGCTGATCACGATTGTGGGTCCTTTAGCGGTTAACATCATGACCGGGTCGATGGTTGTTGAAAACATCTTCTCCATCCCCGGGATTGGGGAACAGTTCGTCAAGTCCGTCTTGACCAACGATTACCCAACCATCATGGGCTTAACCATCATCTATTCATTCATGTTGTGTGTCGTTCTGTTAGTCACTGATATCCTTTACGGAATCGTTGATCCACGGATTCGGCTTACAGGAAAGGCTAACTAGGAGGTAAATAAATGGCAGATACAGTAAAACTCCCAGAAGATAGCTTTAAGCCCATCACGGCCGATGACCGTGCGGCTTTAGATAGTGAAAAGATTGCGGCACCGTCACTGACCTTTACACAGGATGCTTGGCGGCGGTTAAAGAAGAACCGGGGCGCCTGGGTGTCTCTGATTCTCTTAGGAATCATCTTCTTACTAGCTTTCGGCTCCATCTTCGTTTCACCGCACAATCCAAATGCCGTGAATCCATCATACGCAAACTTACCCTCAAAGATTCCTGGAATTGGGATCAACGGGTTCAACGGAACGCTGGTTCAGGCCGGTGAACGGGTCGATGCTTACAAGCAAGCTGGTGCTACTGGTGTGCATTACATCATGGGGACCGACTACTTAGGGCGGGACTTGTTCTCCCGGGTTCTGTACGGGACACGGATCTCCCTGATCATTGCGTTAGTTGCGACACTGTTTGACCTGACGATTGGGGTGACCTACGGGTTATTCTCCGGTTGGAAAGGGGGACGGGTTGATACCTTCATGCAACGGGTCATTGAAATCATCCTGTCCATTCCTAACCTAGTCGTTATCGTCCTGTTGATTTTGATTCTGAAACCCGGGATGGCGTCGATCATTATCGCCATCGCGTTAACCTCGTGGGTGAACATGGCCCGGCTGGTCCGAGCGCAGACGCTGGAAATCAAGGAGCAAGAGTACATCTTAGCGGCGAGAACGCTGGGTGAAAGCTCGTTCAAGATTGCCTTCAAGCATCTGCTGCCTAACCTGTCGAGTGTCATCATCATTAACACGATGTTTACCATTCCTAGTGCCATCTTCTTCGAAGCCACGCTGTCCTATATTGGGATCGGGATTTCATCCCCGCAAGCTTCGTTAGGGACACTGTTAAATGATGGGCAAAAGAACTTCCAGTTCCTGCCTTATCAGATGTGGTGGCCAGCACTGATCCTATGTATCATCATGTTAGCCTTTAACCTTTTGGGTGATGGGTTGCGGGATGCATTTGATCCGCGGACGAAAGAGTAGGTGAGGTGACGTCATGGATAACGAAAAAGACATTTTAGAGGTCCGGAATCTACAAGTTAACTTCAAGACCTATGCCGGTGACGTTAAGGCCATTCGGAACGTTAGCTTTGATTTACGGAAAGGTGAAACACTTGCCATTGTTGGGGAATCTGGTTCTGGGAAATCCGTTACGACGCGGACCATCATGGGTCTGAATGCGTCAAACGCCGATATTACCAGTGGCTCGATCGTCTACAAGGGGCAAGACCTATTGAAGAAGAGCGAGAAGGAAATGCAAGCCATTCGGGGCCAAGACATCGCCGAAATCTTCCAGGATCCAATGACTTCGTTGGACCCAACCATGAAGATTGGGCGGCAAATTGCCGAACCCTTAATGGTCCACAAGGGTATGAAGAAGGAAAAAGCCTTGGCGCAAGCCTTGGAAATGATGAAGTTAGTCGGGATCACGGATGCTGAAAACCGGATCAACGATTATCCTCACCAATTCTCTGGTGGGATGCGGCAACGGATCGTGATTGCGATTGCGTTGATCAACTACCCCGAGATTCTGATTGCCGATGAACCAACGACTGCTTTGGATGTAACCATTCAGTCACAGATCCTGCATCTGATGAAGGAACTACAAGACAAGATTTCAACGTCGATCATCTTCATCACCCATGATTTAGGGGTGGTTGCCGGAATGGCCGACCGGGTCGCCGTCATGTACGCGGGTAAGATCGTAGAATACGGCACCGTCGATGAAGTCTTCTACAATCCTAAGCACCCGTACACGTGGGGCCTGTTGAGCTCGATGCCAACGTTGGATTCGAGTGGGGATTCCTTACCATCGATTCCCGGGACGCCACCAGACTTGCTGGATCCACCAACTGGGGATGCCTTTGCGGCTCGGAACGCTTACGCATTGAAGATCGATACGGAACAGGAGCCACCGTTCTTCAAGGTTTCCGATACGCACTATGCGGCGACTTGGCTGCTCCATCCTGATGCACCCAAGGTAACGCCACCAGCACAGATCGTTGAACGGCAAGAGAAGTACGCGACGATGCAGAAGGCTTGGTTGAAGACCCAACAGTCAACCACACCAGTTGAAGAAGAGGAGGAACAGCAATAATGGACTACGAAAATGCCGAAAAAATCCTCGAGGTCAAGCACCTCAAGCAGTACTTCAACGTGGGTAAAGCCGATGAAGTGCGTGCCGTTGATGACATTTCATTCGATATCTACAAGGGTGAGACCTTTGGATTAGTGGGTGAATCTGGTTCAGGTAAGACCACCACTGGTCGGGCCATCATTCACCTGTATGAACCAACATCCGGTGAGATTCTGTTTGACGGTAAGAACGTTGATTCCTTTACGAGTAAGAAGGACCAACATGACTTCCGCCAAGAGATGCAGATGATCTTCCAAGATCCCTATGCCTCACTGAATCCACGGATGAAGGTCAAGGACATTGTGGCCGAGGGAATTGATATCAACCACCTCGCCAAGGACGACGCCGACCGGACCAAGCAGGTCGAAGACTTATTGGAAACGGTTGGCCTGAACAAGGACCACTCCAGTCGGTACCCCCACGAATTCTCCGGTGGGCAACGGCAACGGATCGGGATTGCGCGGGCGTTGGCTGTGAACCCCAAGTTCGTGATTGCCGATGAACCCATCTCCGCTTTGGACGTGTCGATTCAGGCGCAAGTCGTTAACTTAATGAAGAAGTTGCAACGGGAACAGGGCTTAACGTACCTGTTCATCGCCCATGACCTCTCCATGGTCAAGTACATCTCCGATCGTATCGGGGTCATGCACTATGGCCGGATGCTAGAAATCGCCGATGCCGACGAAATCTACGCCCATCCATTACACGACTACACCAAGAGTCTGCTGTCAGCCGTTCCAGTACCCGATCCAGAGTTTGAGCGGACCCGGGAAGAAATTGCTTACGACGGTAGCCAAGAAAATGACGGTAAGGAACGTCACTTGGTAGAAATCGCACCACGTCACTGGGTCCGCGCTGCGGAAGATGAAGTCTTCATGTACAAGCAACGTGCCCAGGAAGCATCATTGATTAAGGAATAGAGTGTGGAGCGAGGCGGTAACCGGCTGCCTCGCGGAACACGTTTCGGCAGCATAACCACGAAGAACGCTTTACGAAAGGTCCAAGAGCAATCCAGCTCTTGGGCCTTTTTGCTGTCGTCAAAAGCTAAAGTCAGTCGTCTGCGGCTGTCAGGGACTCCGCCTGCTGTGGGGACCGGTCCAAGCCAAAGAGCGGTCTTGGACCTCGACTTGAAACCTCGCGAGGACCACGAGTTTCCAAGCTCGTCCCATGGCGTAAGAACGGGAAAAATCGAGCGCCCGTCCTAACGCCATCGTCACGGCCGGCTACACCCTGACCTACTCCGGCTAAGCTAAACTTTAACTTTAAACGCTGGCGATCCTAATGTCTGAGGGGGAGTCTATTAGAAATAGTCCTTACACTTACTACCAATGTAATTTTTACAGATCTAGTCGCATGAAAGACGCGACCTTTAGTAGAACTTAATTTTTAAGGTGGCTAGTTGTTCGACTAGCCAAACGTAAATTGGCGTTGAAACCAGCGTTAACTGGCGGGTTCACGAGCATCGAGACTGCGTAGGGTGGGTCCCTGAATGATGACTCGCCGCAACTGCCATTACGCCAAACAAAAAACGCCAAACCAGCGAGTGGTTTGGCGTTCAGTGATTTTATTTGCAAGCGGGGAGCCTAAAGCACGGGACCCTCAGAATTGTTGTAGTAGTCGACGTGATACTGGCCATCGGTGACAGTCAGCTTGGTGATACTGCCGTTGTCGACGGGAACTGAGATGTCGATGTCGGAGAACTTGGAGACCGTACTCCGGATGGTCGTGCTGTGTGTGGCAATCATGATCTTATCGCCATCGTTAGCCGCAGCCACCACGCGGTCGAAGCCGGGTTGAAGGCGAGCCCAGAAGGCAGCGTTGTCCTCGGCATCGCCGTAAGGGTCTTGGGCGTGGAACATGTCCTTGGTCTTCTCAATCGTCAGACCGGCAATCATGTCATCAAAGGTGTGGAACCCCTTGGGACTGCCGACCGTGTGCCAGGTTTCGCCTTCGTCCATCCCCTCGAAGAATCCGAAGCTTTCTTCACGGAAAGCGGGTTCAGTCTGAAGGGCGCTCTGGTCGAGTGAATTAGCGGCAAGGATGATGTCTGCGGTGCGTTGCGCCCGCGACATATCGCTGGCATAGGCTGCCGCAAAAGGAATATCGGCTAGCCGTTCACCGGCGCGTTTGGCATCGGCCAGGCCCTTGTCGGTCAACGGGGCATCGATCCACCCCTGAATACGGAAATACTTGTTCAGAAAGGTTTGGCCGTGACGGACCAAATAAAGTTCAACTGTCGCCATGTCATTCGCTCCTTTAAAATTAAATTACTAGTGGTAGGCGTGACGGTAACCGCGCCTTACCGGGAGCCGCAAATCAATCGTGACGCGGTGGGCGGGCGCCCAGAGCCAAAAAGCGGTCTCTGGACTGACGTTAAAACCTCTGGAAAGCGAGTTTTCAACGTCCCAGTTCTCTAAGCGGTAAAGCCCACCACTAAGAGAACTCCCACGGCTGGATTGATTTGCGGCTCCCTCACGGCTTACATTGCGGGAACCACTTCTAAATTAGCTTAGAAGTTAAAGTTATGCAGTGTGCCATTGTTTATGATTGTTTGGGGAATACTGTGTAACCTTTTATGGAATGCTGATAATGATCTATTCAACTGGATAATGATACCAACAACGAAGTGGTAGATTATTAGCCGGAGAGGGTAAGGTGTCGCGCAGTGACGAGGTTCTTTGCCGGTGTTCTTCCGGCTTAGAACCTGGGCCGGATGGGAGACTTGCGGTCTTTGTAAGGCTCCCATTCGCCTCTAGAGACCGTTCTCTGGCTCTAGAGGGTCGCCCCACAGCGCGACGCCTTGCCATCGTAGGCGGTTAATCGTCCCCGCAAGTTGCGGGTATCATTGTAACAGTTTTAATTGAGAATGCCTAGTTCGCGCCGAATTTCACGAGCCTTTTCCGGCGTGCTCGTGAAGATGATCCGGTCGTTGAACTTCAACATGGTGCTGCCAGTCGGCCGGACAAAGTGACCGTTACGGAAGATTTGACTGATAGTGATGTCACCCACAAAGTCCAGGTTGCGAATCTGCTGGTCGGTGTAGCGGCGGTTGCGTAGCGCCACTTCGTAGACGGCAGAGGACGAGGCTGTCATCATCCGCAGGGTCGTTGGTGCTTCAATCAGGCTCCGGAGCATGGCGATGTTGACGTTTGGTGTGTTGTAGACCTCGATCCCCAGATCGGTCAGCTCGTCCTCCCGTTCATCGAGAACGTTGCGGTCCTCGAAGCGCACGATGACCCGGTTGACGCCGTAAGCCTTGGCCGCCTTGGCGAGCTCGTAATTTTTATTGGCATTAAAATGCCCCAGCACGACGATATCCGCGTCAAAGACGTTCTGGTCCGTGACGTAGTCGGTGTCGAGTGAATCCAGCAGGGACACGTTGACCTCGGAATTGTAGGTCTTGTAGTTGGCTTGTTTGTCGGTGTACATGCTGATGTCATACCAGCTATCCGCCAATTGTTGGGCGACCGGCACCGTTAAGAGGTTGGTCCCAATGAAGTGGACGGTTGACTTTTTCAAGTCTTCAGCTTCAGCGGTATAGCCGGTGTTAAATAAGAGCGGTCCCAGTACACAGGTCAGGATAGCGGCCAACAGGAAGGCGCCAGACTGTTGGCTGGTAACGACCTTCATCGTTTTAGCAACTTGTAAGACGGCCAGGACCATGGTGATTGTGGCTGACGTGATCGCCATTCCAGCAAAGGCGTTACCGCGCTTGAACCGTAGCCGCAGAATGAAGTAGACCGCGGCTTTGGCGAGTAGGTAGGCGACGAGAAAGGCGGGAATCAGGAGCAGTGTGGCGGAGTCGGAGAGCAGCGTCCGCAGGTTCAGTTCGACCCCACTCATCATGAAGAACATCGGAATAAAGAAGCCATAACCGATACCGTCCAATCGGGTCCGAGTGTCTTCTTGAGGTTGTAGAAGTTTCATGACGATCCCAGCAACGAAAGCACCCAGAATTCCCTCAGCGCCCACGGATTCGGCGATGACCACCATGCTAAAGATCAGGAAGAAGGCTAACCGAATGTCCAGTTGCGTCGTGGACTTGTTGATCCTTTCGAAGAAGGTGAAAAACGGCTTGAATCGGCGGAACAGGATGCCGGCAGCCAGGAAGACTAGGAGCAACAGCCAGAGGGATTTGCCCCCCTTACCGAAGATGGAGGCATAGATGGTCAGGGCAAACAGGGGAATAATTTCCCCTAACGCGGCAATCAACAGGATGGTCTGGCCAAAGGGCTTACTCAGCAGTTCTTTTTCCTTCAGCGTCGCGATGACAATCCCCAGAGAAATCGTCATGAAGATAATTGCGGCTAGCCAAGGATCCTTGAAGAGCCCAGTCCATTTGCAGATGAAGCCAAGTAGCAGTGCGCTGGCGGCCACGGCGACGTAGCTCGTGACGGCGATGAAGACCGGTGAATACTTGGGTGCACTGCCGGCAACTTTGGCGGCCAGTGGCGTCTGTGGTTGCTTGCGGCGGTTGAAGAGGCTAAAGTCGATCTCCATCCCACTGAGAAACATCAGGAAGATGACCCCGGTGTTTGATAATAAAGTTAACGTATCGTTGGTGTGAACGATATTGAAAAGACTCGGTCCCAGCATGATGCCGACTAGGATCTCCACCACGGCGGTCGGTAGCACGGTGAGCTTGAATTTCGCCATGACTAGCGGCGTGATTAACGCGGCGGTCAGAATAATTAATAAGGAAACTTGGTCCATAATGTCACCCCCGAAAAAATATCTTCTCAATTATAACAAAGTTGGGCGGAACTAGCCGACATTAAGCAGTCACATTCCTTTATTTATAGGGGGATTAAGTGTAGAATTGAAAGTCGAATTATTAGCCTTAGCGGCGCTGAATCCGGGGGAGCGTAAGCGGTATCGGTGAAAATGAGGGGCCTGCAAAGTGAGGCCCGTCAGCCATTGACCCTGACGGTCTACATAGGCGGCGTTAAGAGATGATGATTAGGTATTTCACGACTAGGTTGCCCGGTTAATTCGAGGAGGGATTGGCTTGCCAGATTCAATTAAGGCTCATGAGCAAGAACATTTAGATGCAGTGGTCGCGAAGATCAAGGTCGCGCAGACTGAATCCAAGAAGCGGATCGATTCTGCCGAGGATGATGAGGCAGGGATTCGCAAGAACTTTGTCAACGACTTACGGATCAAGACGGACAGTTACGAAGGTATTCTGGAAACGGCGCTATCCGTGCGTCAACAACAACAGATGTTGGCCGAACGGCAGAATAGCTGGCAACACGCCACAACTGAACTGTCGACGCTGAAACGTTTGGAGAAGAAGGCCTACTTTGCCCGTATCGATTTTCAAGAAGGGGCCAAGTCAAAGCCGGAAACCATCTACATTGGTCTGGGATCATTTTCCGATTCTCCCGACCATTTTCTGATCTACGACTGGCGGGCACCCATTTCCAGTATCTACTACGATGGCGAGTTGGGTGACGTCAGCTATCAGACGCCCGATGGTGAACAGACCGTGGACGTCCAGCTCAAGCGGCAATTCCAGATTGAAGATGGCACGATCATTACGCTCTACGACACCGACCAAACGGTGACTGACCAGATGCTGCTGTCCGCGTTGAGCGAGCACTCCGATACCAAGATGAAGAGTATCGTGACGACCATTCAGAAGGAACAAAACCGAATTATTCGAGACACCGGTTCCGACCTGCTGTTCGTGCAGGGGGCCGCGGGGTCTGGGAAGACGGCGGCGATTCTGCAACGGGTCGCTTACCTGCTGTACCGTTACCGGGGTCATTTGACGGCCGGCCAAGTCATGCTGTTCTCGCCGAACCAACTGTTCAACGACTACATCGACCAGGTCTTGCCAGAACTCGGTGAGCACAACATGGTTCAGATGACGTACTACCAGTACGCTGGCCGTCGCTTGCCGAAGATCGACGTGGAAACACTGGCCCAACGGTTTGGCGAAAATAATACGCCTGCTCAGAAGCGTATCAGCCGCCTGAAGGGGAGCTTGGAGTTCTTCGACGCCGTGACCGGTTACGCCGACCATTTGGAAAGCACCGATATGGTCTTCAGAAATATTAAATTCAACGGGAAAGTCTTTATCCCGAAAGAAAAAATTCAAGAAATTTATTACAGCTTTAACCGCAACTATCACTTGGCCAACCGGCTACAGGCGACGAAGGAATCATTGATTCGAATCCTCAATCGGCGGATCTCCAGTGAAATGAAGACCAAGTGGGTTGAAGAGACGATTCAGGATCTCGACCGTGAACATCTGAATGCGTTGTACGGGGATGAACCGCGGGAGTTTGAATCTGCCGACAAGGAATTTCAGTTCTTAGCGCGGAAGGTCGTCATGCAGGCGTTTAGCCCAATTCGTAAGGCTATCGTGCGGGCCCGATTCCTGAGTATCAATAACCAGTACGTGCACATGCTACGGGACGTGCCGAACCGCATTGAGCTGAGTGACTATCACATCAGCATGGCGGATTGGCAGGCTAGTGTGGAAGAGTCTGTGGCCAAGTTGCGCGATCACAGTATGCAGTTGGTTGATACCACGCCGTACCTGTATCTCTACGATAAGATGACCGGGAAGTCCGGCGAGCGCGACATGCGTTACGTCTTCCTGGATGAAATTCAAGACTACAATGCCTTTCAACTGGCATTCCTGAAGTTCAGTTTTCCTCGCGCCCGTTTCACTATGCTGGGGGACCTGAATCAGGCCATCTTTACCAAGGAAAATAGCCGCACGTTGCTGCAAGAACTCAGTACGATGTTTGACCCGGATAAGACTAAGGTCGTCCAGTTAACGCAGTCGTACCGGTCGACGCAGCAGGTGACAGACTTCACCAAGCATATCTTGAAGAATGGTGAAGCAGTCACGGCCTTTGATCGTGAAGGTGAATTACCAACGGTCACGGTCGCTGCGGATGAAGCGGACGGGTTACAACGGGTCATTGACCTGGTAAAGCAAAACGACGCTGAGGACGAAACGACTGCGATTATTGGTAAGGACCTGGCAGATTGCCGGGACCTGACTGAAAAGTTGCGGGACCAAGGCGTAGCGGTCACCCTGATCCAGTCGGAAAATCAACGACTGGCACCGGGCTTGATTGTGGTGCCATCGTTCCTGGCCAAGGGGCTGGAATTCGATGCTGTCATTGTATGGCAAGCGTCGGTCAGCCGCTTTGGGGCGGATGATGAGCGTCAGCTGCTCTACACCATTTGCTCGCGGGCGATGCATCGGCTGAGCCTGGTGGCGGTGGGCGAGGTTTCCCCACTCCTGAGCGACGTCCCAACCGATGAGTATGAAATGGTCTAACTGCATGTGTATTACGCCTTACCGGGTGTGAAAAACAGTCGCCTCCGCCTGTCAGGAATTCCACCTGCTGTGGGACCGGTGAGAGCCTGTGAAGCGGTCTCTCGCCTCGACTTGAAGCCTCGCCAGAACCGCGAGTCTTCAAGTACGTCCTGCGATGTAAGGCCGGGAAGAAACAAGCACCCGGTCTAACGTCGCTGTCACGGCTGGCTCCATCCCTGACAGGCTACGGCTAAGTGCGCTTTTCACCACCCGCACGGCTCACATAGTGGTCGACCATTTCATAGCGATCGGTTGGTCGCATGGACAGTTTTGATTTAGCAATTTGATCACAATCGAGGTCAAGCTCAGTGATGGGTTTGGCCTTTTTCTTTCGTCATTTTCTATGGCTGGGAGTGGTTGTTGAGCGGTGAAGTTGGTCGGTGAAATTGGCGTTAAACTTTCTCAGCGAACCACGAGGAATCCGCCGCTATCTGCGGTATAATGGGGCTAATTATTTCTGAAAAAGTTGAGGTGTCCCCATGTCAGATCCCATCAATTACAATGCGTTTACCCGTGCTCAGTGGCGGGCGTTTTCCGACGATGCGACGTTGCCGCTGACTCAGGAAAGCTTGCGGCAAGTTAAGGCCTTTAATGACCGGATTTCTCTGCAAGACGTTCAGGATATTTATATTCCGTTGGTACACTTGTTGCGGTTAGAGTTCGACCATTACCAGCAACTGCAGCAGGACAAGGCCCGCTTTCTCCAACGACCGGCGCACCGGGTGCCCTTTATCATCGGCATTGCCGGGAGTGTGGCAGTCGGCAAGAGTACCACGGCCCGGTTGCTGGAAGTTTTGTTGAATCACTACTTTCAAGGACAGCGCATTCAGCTGATTACGACCGACGGGTTCCTTTACAGTAATGAAGAGCTGAAGAAACGCAATCTCATGGCGCGTAAGGGGTTCCCGGAAAGTTATGACATGGCTGGGCTAATTCGCTTCTTAAACAGCGTGAAGGCCGGTCAGTCGCTGATCAAGGCGCCAGTCTACTCGCATAAAATTTATGATATCGTGCCCGGGCAGGCCGAGTATATCGTTCATCCAGATGTGTTGATCGTGGAGGGGATTAATACCCTGCAATTACCGACCAATGAACAGATTTATGTGAGCGATTTTACCGACTTCTCCCTGTACGTGGATGCTGATCCGGGGCTGATTGAGGACTGGTTCCTGGAACGGTTTGATTTGTTGCTGAACACGGCCTTTCAGGACCCGACCAACTACTATTATCCGTATGCGATTGGCGGACATGACCAGGCTATCGCTAAGGCCAAACAGGTGTGGCATGACATTGACCTGAAGAATCTGGAGGAATACATTTTACCCACGCGTAATCGGGCGGATATGATTATTCACAAGACGTTCCATCACCGAGTGGACCGGTTGTTGCTACGGAAATACTAGGAGGGCATGCGATGCTACGAGACGCAACTATCGTGGACGCCGATGCAGTGGCGATGCTGGTGCTTCACGAGTTGGAGCGGCGGCAACTGCGGCGGCTACGACGTCTGAGCAAGGAGCAACTTTCCCAGCTCTTATTTGTCGGCTATCATCAGCCGATGTTTCGCTACGGTTACCCGCAGGCCCGAGTGTATCAGAACCAGGGGGTCGCGGTCGGTGTGGCCTATGGCTACCCGGCGGCGGTCGAGAGCACGCTGGATAATCAGTGGACGGCGTTGTTTGAGCGGCTGCAGGTTGCACCACCTCAGCAGGTGGTAGTGACGCCGCGGGCGCGTCCGGACGAGTGGTATCTGGATATGCTGACGGTTCGTAGTCGTTACCAGGGCAAGACCTATCAGGGTTGGTGGTTTGCCGAGTGGCTGATGGGGGATGCGATTCATCAGGCCAAACTCAGTGGCGCTAACGCCATGGGGATGGACGTGCGGCCGGGCAGCTCTCTTGCCAAGTTGGCGGCCCAGTATGGTTTTGTGGCGGTTGAACGCCGGAAGCTGGACCGGCAGACGTACTTTCATTTACGATTAAATTTGCGGGGAAATCGGTGGTAGTGACTACTTAGGCGTCATAACCGATTGACGGGTGAAACAATTCTCCCTGATTTCTGTTGGATTTAGATTGACCCGCGTTTCAGAAATCGGTATGATAGTACCAATGTTGAAAAGAAGAAAGGGTGAATGGCTTGGCAAACGTTGATATGTCCAAATTCGATAAGATTATCGTCTTGGACTTCGGAAGTCAATATAATCAATTGATTACGCGCCGGATTCGTGACATGGGCGTTTACTCTGAATTAAAGGCGCACACGATGAGTGCAGCCGAAATCAAGGCTTGGGGCCCCAAGGGGATTATCTTCTCCGGGGGACCAAACAGCGTGTACGACAGCAGTGCGTTTAACGTTGACCCTGAGATCTTCGAGTTAGGGATTCCGATTCTGGGAATCTGTTACGGGATGCAACTGATGGCCCACAGCTTGACTGGTGGGAAGGTTGAATCTGCTGACAACCGTGAATACGGCCGGGCGGATATCACCGTATTGAGTGATGACGCGAAGCTATTCAAGGATACGCCGAAGACACAGACGGTGTGGATGAGCCACGGTGACTTGGTGACCCAAGTGCCCGATGGATTCGAACGTGTCGCAACGAGCGAAAACTGCCCGATTTCTGCGATGCAAGACGTTGATCGGAATTTCTACGGGATTCAATTCCACGCAGAAGTGCGTAACACGGAATATGGTAATGACATTCTGAAGCACTTTGCTTTTGATGTCTGTGGCGCAGAAGCTAACTGGTCGATGGATGATTTCATTGATCTGCAAATCGAACACATCCGTGAGACGGTCGGCGACAAGCGTGTCTTGTTAGGCCTGTCCGGTGGGGTCGATTCCTCCGTCGTTGGTGTGCTCTTGCACAAAGCTATTGGGTCGCAACTGACCAGTATCTTCGTGGATCACGGCCTGTTGCGGAAGGGTGAAGCCAAGCAAGTTATGGACAGTCTGGAAGGGAAGTTCGGTCTGAACATCGTTAAAGTTGATGCTCAGGACCGGTTCCTCGGCAAGCTGGCCGGCGTCACTGAACCCGAAAAGAAACGCAAGATTATCGGTAACGAGTTCATTCAAGTCTTTAACGACGAAGCCCAAAAGCTCGACGGTATCGACTTCCTGGCACAAGGGACGTTGTATACCGACGTGATTGAAAGTGGGACCGATACGGCGCAGACCATCAAGTCTCACCATAACGTGGGTGGTTTGCCGGAAGACATGCACTTCCAGCTGATCGAACCATTACGTTCATTGTTCAAGGATGAAGCCCGTGAGTTGGGTGAAAAATTGGGGATGCCAAGCGCCTTAGTTTGGCGTCAACCGTTCCCAGGCCCTGGTTTAGGGATTCGGGTCCTTGGCGAAATCACGCCAGATAAGTTACAAATCGTCCGCGATAGTGACCTGATTCTGCGTGAGGAAATCAAGAAGGCCGGCCTCGACCGTGATATTTGGCAATACTTTACGGTCTTACCAAACATCAAGAGCGTCGGGGTCATGGGTGACGGCCGGACCTACGACTACGCCGTGGGTATCCGGGCCGTAACGTCGATTGACGGGATGACCGCTGACTTCGCGCGCATTCCATGGGACGTACTGCAGGAAATCTCTGTCCGCATCGTAAACGAAGTGGATCACGTGAACCGCATCCTGTATGATGTGACGAGTAAGCCGCCTTCGACTATAGAGTGGGAGTAGATTTTCAGTCCCATTCTGCAACGGTGTAAATGCGATAATTCAAATGAGACAGCTACGTTTTTATTCGGTAGTTGTTTTTTTTGCGCTTAATTTGAATAGTGTTATTGTTAATGTGGTAACTAGTTTTACGATAGAAAGGATTGATAATGTTGATAAGAATTGACAAAACGGGGCGTGTGAATTACGGAGCTGTTTTAGATTTACTCGATTGTGTAAAATCTGAATGGAATCCTGATCCGAAACGTGTGTGTAATGATACTGAATCTTCGAAGATGATTTTTCAAATTGTGGGCCTAGAATAAAAAGTGTACAA
>NZ_AZCZ01000130.1 GCF_001434055.1 Levilactobacillus parabrevis ATCC 53295
TGGATGTAAGCTGATTCCTGAGACAACTTTTAAGAGAGCGTATAATGAATAAATCGTCTCTCAAAAGGAAGGAATTTTTACATGCCAACTCGTTACGACAAAGAATTCAAACAAAACATCATCAACCTATATAAACAAGGCGAATCAGCCGCCCAACTGGCCAGAGAATATGGCATTGGCTATTCAACCGTTCATAAGTGGATCCAGGGC
>NZ_AZCZ01000131.1 GCF_001434055.1 Levilactobacillus parabrevis ATCC 53295
GTGGCAGCCCCTTGAAACGGAGATGTCCTAGCTTGGGCAGTTGTAGGTGGTGGATATCATCTAGTCTTACGCTACCATTACACATGGTTGGTACTGTCACTTTGGCACTGTAAAGACACGACGTTTGATAAGTCTGAGTATAACCACGCTTATGAAATTTTGGAGTTCCCGCCTGATGAACCTGGTGGAATAGCTTCCAGGCAGT
>NZ_AZCZ01000132.1 GCF_001434055.1 Levilactobacillus parabrevis ATCC 53295
TTTTTGATTAAGGCCGTAGAGACATTATGCAGAAAATTTTTGCGTTGGTTAGCGACTTTAAGTTGCAATTTAGCCGCTAATAATCGTTGTTTTTGATAATTCCTTGATTCTGATAACCGTCGTTGGCTCTTCTTAGCTCGTCTGTCCCGCCGTGACAATTTGCGTTGGACTTTGGCCAGCTTTCCCTTGATCATCCGGTAATA
>NZ_AZCZ01000133.1 GCF_001434055.1 Levilactobacillus parabrevis ATCC 53295
ATAATATCTAGTTTTCAAAGAACAAATTCCTTGGCACTCTCGTACCAATGGAGAATAGCGGGATCGAACCGCTGACCCCCTGCTTGCAAAGCAGGTGCTCTCCCATCTGAGCTAATTCCCCAAAATGATGACCTTGCGGTCAATGGGCATAAATGGACTCGAACCATCGACCTCACGCTTATCAGGCGTGCGCTCTAAACCAG
>NZ_AZCZ01000014.1 GCF_001434055.1 Levilactobacillus parabrevis ATCC 53295
TGTCTATTTTATTGACAGGGGACCACTTCTCTTAACGGCTGGATCTGCCACCTTGCAATAAGTATAAGTAATGGTCTGTTCAGAACTGGTAAACTTCCCTGTTTCCTCTCCAGTCGTCTTAACCAGGTTGTACCCAGAAATCTCAAGCGGTTCTGCCTGGTAATCAGCTCCCAGGGATCCGGTCAACGTTTTATCCGGCTTTAATGACTGGCCTTGCTCGTCAACGTAACGGATAGTAACAGGCTTGCTGGAGACTGTAGACGGTGTGGTGGGTGCAGCTACCCTTTTAAATACAAAACAGCTTGGCTGTCCCGCCATGCTTAATTGACCATCCGCAACATCCTTCATAGTTCCATCCACATCTTGCTGGGTCACAAAGTTCTTGAGTGACCTCCCTAGCAATGCCCGCTCCTGTACTTCTGAGGCTTCTGGATCTAGTTTACTGAGTTGTTCTGCAGAGTATTGCGATAAGTAAATCTTTGATTTTAAATTCAAAACTTCATTATAATTTCCTAGTATTGCTTCCTTAGTTCCAAAATATGAATCAAGCATTGGCCTAAAATTTTTTATTAATTCACTCGTAGAGGCTTCCAATCGCTTTTGACGGATATTTTCCTGATAGTCCTTTACAATTGCGTCAATATCTACGCCTTCTGGATCTAGAGAGATCTGAGCGGCCGTCTTTAGTGCCCAGCTGAGCACATAAACATACGTGCCGAGAAATTCAGTTAAATCCTTTCCTTCAGTGAGTCCATATGTTTTTAAATCGTCACCCGTTAGATAATCGGCTAAGGATTCATTAGGCGTATTTAAAAGACCACCGCCGAGAAAATGCATAGCTACCGCAACATTATCGGAAGCATCATCTTCACCGACATCCGAAACAAAAATTTCGTGAAAATTATCATCTGCCACTTCTTGAACAGTGTAGAGTTGCTTATTCTCTGGATACCAAGGAACATGAGTTGTCACGCCCTTTTCATCCGTGATTAGATTGTATGGCACTTGTACCAAATCAACTTGAATACGCTCAGGGATAACACTGGCATCGCCCGCTACCGCATCCACAGAACTCGCCGTTGCTGCCTGGGTCGTCACGGGCACAATTGCGCCACCCGCTAGGATTAACGTGAGGCCGGCCACCAACAGCCGGCGGACCAGATCAGTCATAGAATCACCTCATTATTATGATTGGTATACATTGCTCAGTTTAACACAGCAGGTGGTAAAACATGTCGATTATTAATCAGACTGATCGCATATTCTATGTGAGCCAGCCTCACATCACGTTAGATTGGCTCTGTGCTTGCTTTCCCTGGTGTCACTCTAGAAGTGGTCACTGATACACTAAAAATGAACACAAAAAAACCGGTAGCAGTCATAAACTGCCACCGGCGACAAATCATATTTATTATAATTAGTCGTTTGCCAAACCGTATTTCTTATTGAAACGGTCCACAGCACCATCGGCTTGGGTAAACTTTTGCTTACCAGTGTAGAATGGGTGTGAATCTGAAGAAATTTCGACACGGATCAATGGGTAAGTGTTGCCATCTTCCCATTCAACCGTTTCGTCAGAAGTTGCCGTTGAACCAGACAAGAACTGGAAGCCAGTACTTGAGTCTTGGAACACAACTTCGTGGTAATCTGGGTGAATTCCTTGCTTCATAATGTATTACGCTCCTTTGCCCTGGTTCATCTACTGAGCCAGAGATTGATTTAATCGTCAACCGTTGAATTATACCATGAAACCCAATTACGGGCAATGGCTAATCTTGGCCGTTTTCTACCAAACTTTCTTTACTCACAATTTCAACATCCGCGTTCAGCGCCGTCAGCTTAGCAACGATGCGATCGTAACCCCGCAGAATGTTATCGGCCTCTTCGATTTCAGTATCGCCATCGGCCATGAGTCCCGTGATGACCAGCGCAGCGCCCGCCCGGATTTCACCGGCCTCGACCTGACTGCCCGTCAGCCCCTCACTCGGATCGACCACAATCATGTCGTCCTCCGAACGAATGTTAGCACCCATCTTCCGCAGCTCCGCAATGTGCATGATACGCTTGGGATAGATGGTATCGATAACCACGCTACTCCCGTTCGCCCGGAACAACAACGGCGTTAATGGCTGTTGCAGGTCCGTCGCAAACCCAGGAAAGGGCATCGTCTTGATGCGAATCGGTTTGAGGTTTTCCGAACGTGGCACGTAAATGCTGTCTTCGTTGATCTCTAGTGGCACGCCCATTTCGATCATCTTGGCCGTAAAGGCTTCGAGATGTTCTGGAATCACGTTCTTAATAACGACGCCATCCCCAACGGCCGCAGCCATCGACAGGTAGGTCCCGGCTTCGATCCGGTCCGGAATAATCGTGTGGGTGTTCATCGCCCGCAGCGTTGGTACCCCTTCGATACGAATCACATCGGTACCGGCCCCTCGAATGTGCGCTCCCATGTTGTTCAGGAACGTCGCAACATCGATAATTTCGGGCTCCTTAGCGGCATTTTCAATCACCGTGGTCCCCACTGCTTTGACCGCCGCAAGGATCGAATTGATCGTAGCCCCGACTGAGACCATGTCCAAGAAGATCCGGGCACCATGCAAGCCTTCGGGACCGGTCGTGATGCGTACCGTGCCGTCATGTTCCTCCACCGAAGCGCCCAAGGCTTCGAATGCCTTGATATGCTGGTCGATTGGCCGTGGACCAATGTTATCGCCACCCGGGAAACTTAGCGTGGCCCGTTGGAACCGCCCCAACAAGGACCCCATAAAATAGTACGATGCCCGCAAGCTCTTGATAGCCTTGCTAGGTAGCGGTGCCTCCACAATCTCAGTTGGGTCAATGGTCAAGACCCCGTCTTCGAATGTTGAGCGCACGTTCATTGATTTCAGAATTAACATTAAATTGTGCACGTCAAGGATATCCGGTACCATATCAAAACGGACCGGGGTATCAGCGAGAATCGCTGCCGGAATTAAAGCCACTGTGCTGTTTTTGGCGCCACCGATCGTCACTTCTCCAGAAAGGCGACGGCCGCCGTGAATTATCATTTTTTTCATTATGAAGCTATCCTCACTTAATAATCTTCCTTTTAATTCCATACAGTCAGATACCATGATAAATAATGCCGGGCAAAAAGACAACACTTTCCCGGTATTCTGGCTAAAATGTAATATTAGCCCACTACAATACCTCGTCTCGGAGGTCATCTAGGTTCTTGGCGAGTATGGTGTCGATAATGATTTTCGTTAGTTTATGTGGGGATTCGGGCATGCCGTCCTTCACCCATTTTTTTAAAATGTTCTGTAGGCCAGCGCCAATGTAAGCACCCTGGTAGTCCGCAATATGCGGCGACTTAGGCCCTGTCTGGGCAACCAACTCCTGCATCCGTTTCAATAAATCGGTTCGACCTTCAATGAAGACCAGATTACTTAGCTTCTTATCTTCATAGAATGCCGTCAGGAGGTGTTCTAAGGCCTGACTGGGGCTGGCTCCCTTCAACGGGTGCAAAGCCGCCACAAAGGCCCGTTCAATGCTCGCCACGCAGTCATAGATGTCGGTGTAGTACCGGTAAAACGTGGTTCGGTTCACATCGGCCATCGTACAGACCTCCGTGACCGAAATGGCGTTAATCGGTTTACTCTCAAGTAAAGACAACACAGTATCCTGAATCACACGCTGGGTATACTGGGCCCGCCGATTATTTTTCACACCAACCATAACTCTCACTCCCACTTGCCGGCACACCGACAGTTCTCCGCTGCTCCGACACAAATCATATCGTCATCGCAGTTGCTTAATAGATTAATTATAAGAGACATTACGTGCCGCCAACCCCCACTTCATGGTAAAGTTAAGGCCGGTCAACGGGTTGTTTTTAGTCTATGCTCATTGTCTAACGTTAAAACCGCTCAGTCACGCAACTCATCTAAGTTAGGTAAGTGACGGACCTTTAGCCTAGGCATCGTTGGACGCCGGCGGCCTGTCATTAGCGCAACACCTTGGCCAAAACAGTTGCAAAGACAACAGTTCTGTTGACATTGGCGCTTGCCAATTAACGGTTTTATTTCTATCATGTTAGACACGGTGTTGCATTAATGTATATTTTATCAGAAATACACCGCAAACAACAGTCGAATTCAAAAAATGGAAGGATTATTTTAAATGCTGGAACTCAAACACATCAAGAAATATTACTACGTGGGGGACTCTGTCACGAAGGCCCTCGACGATGTTTCCGTTGCTTTCCGCTCCCAAGAGTTCGTTGCGATCCTTGGCCCAAGTGGCTCTGGGAAGACGACCATGCTGAACGGTATCGGTGGCCTGGACATTTACGACTCCGGGGACTTGGCTATCGAAGGTAAATCGACCAAGGACTTCTCCGCCGCCGACTGGGACGCCTACCGGAATAATTCTGTGGGTTTCATCTTCCAGAGCTATAACATCATCGGCCACCTGAGCATCCTCGACAACGTGGAAATGGGGATGACCCTGAGTGGTGTCTCCAACGCTGAAAAGAAGGAAAAGGCCCTCAAGGCCCTCGACCGCGTCGGCTTGACCGACCATATCAATAAGAAGCCAAACCAATTATCTGGTGGGCAACTCCAACGGGTCGCTATCGCGCGGGCCATCGCCAACGAACCAGAGATTCTGTTGTGTGACGAACCCACTGGTGCCCTGGATACCGAAACCAGCGAAGAAATTATGAAGCTGATCAAGGAACTCTCCGCTGAGCGACTGGTGATCATGGTTACCCATAACCCTGACCTGGCCCACGAATACGCCGACCGGATCATCGAGTTCGCCGATGGGAAGATTCAACACGACTCCGACCCCTACGACGATCACGCCGATGCCGAACAATTCAAGTTAAAGAAGACCAAGATGACCTTCTGGACCGCATTGAAGCTGTCATTTAACAATATTCGGACCAAGAAGGGGCGAACCGCGCTGACGGCATTTGCCTCCAGTATCGGGATCATCGGAATCGCTATCGTGCTGGCCCTCTCCAATGGTTTTCAGACCCAGATCAACAAGACCCAGTCCAACACGCTGGCGCAATTCCCCATCACCATTTCGCAAACGGCCCAGGACAGCTCGACCACTGGTCCCCAGAACAATAAGAAGACGACCAAGTCCAACAAGGTCGTCGCTAAGATCAGTGACGCCGACAAATCCGTTCACCAAAACAAGATTACCAAGAGTTACTTAAAATACGTTAAAAACATTAACGGTAACTTAAGTAAGAACATCACCTACACCTACGCGACCGGGATGAACCTCCTGCGGCAAACGGACGGCAAGACCAAGACGGTCTCCTTCTCCAACGCCGACAGTAGCAATTCGAACAGTCCAAGTGCCATGCAATCTGCCATGTCCGCTTCGACTGGTGTCGGGGGTTCCGTCTACCCGAGCGCTAACGATGGCGGCACGAACTTCCTGAAGAAGCACTACAAGGTCATCGCCGGGAGTTATCCCAAGAGTGCCAACGATGTGATCTTACTCGTTGACCGCGACAACTCGACAAACATCAATGCCCTGAAGAATCTAAACTTTGACGTTAAGGACAATCAAAAGTTGAACTACGATAAGATTGTCGGCACGAAGATCAAAGTTGTCAACAACAATAACTACTACCAAAGCCTGCCTACTGGTAACTACGTTCCAAATAAGGCAACGAATTCCCTTTACAATAACAAAGACAACACGACCATCAAGATTGCCGGTATTCTGCGGGTCAAGTCAAAATCCTCTGAGAACGTTCTGTCTTCCGGGATTGCCTACAGCGACAAACTGACGCAAAACATTATCAAAGCCAACAAGAACTCTGATATTGTAAAGGCCCAAAAGAAGGCCGACAGCAACGTTATGACGGGTCAGACCGTTAACAAGGATACCAAGACTAACTTGGTCAGCTACCTTGGTGGCTCGACCACCCCAGCAAGTATCCTGATCTACCCGAACACCTTTAAGAACAAGGATAAGGTCCTCCATTACCTGGACAAGTACAACAAGGGTAAGAGCAAATCCGACAAGGTGATCTACACCGATATGGCCGGGACTGTCTCCGACCTGACCGGGGGCTTGATGGATGCCATCACTTACGTCCTCGTTGCTTTCGCCGGGATCTCATTGGTTACCAGCATGATCATGATCGCCATCATCACGTACACCTCCGTCCTCGAACGGACCAAGGAAATCGGGATTCTCAAGGCCTTAGGGGCCCGGAAGAAAGATATCACCCGGGTATTTGATGCTGAAACGTTCATCCTCGGTGTGGGTTCCGGGGTTCTCGGAGTCATCATCGCTTGGCTCCTGACCTTCCCCATCAACATCGTCTTAAAGAGCATTACCGACCTCAGCAACGTCGCGCACCTGAACCCCGTCCACGGAATCGTGCTGATTATCATCAGTACCGTTCTAACCATGTTGGGTGGCCACATCCCAGCACGGATGGCGGCCAAGAAGGACGCGGCAACGGCATTGCGTTCGGAATAGGTTAAGAACTATCGCCTGCGGCTGTCAGGATTCCGTCTGCTGTGAGGACCGACTCCAGCCAAGAAGCTGGCTTCCGTCTCGGTTTGAAACCTCGCAAAAGTCATGCGAGTTTCCAAACACGCCCTGCGCTGTAAGACCGGGAAAAAACAAACGCCCGGTCTAACAGCGCTGCCACGGCTGACTACATCCTGACCTCCTCCGGCTAGACTAGCTTTTAACCAATGAACATTCGTTACAGCAATGACGACGGGTCCTCACTTTTTTCAAATTTAATCTAACAGAAAGGTCCCACAAATCAATTTCGATTTGCGGGACCTTTTTTCAATTATATCAACTCAAAACTTTTAATTCCGCCCGACTTCATGCCGGTTTCCACCACCGTTGCCCGGTGAGCTACCATGTAAGCCGTGAGGGTGGCAGAAATCGGCCCAGCCGTGGGAATTCTCTAAGTGGCACAGCCACTTAGAGAATTGGTGGCTGTGAAACTCGTTTCTCAGAGGTTCATGGCCAAGTCTGGAGACCGCACTACGGCTCCAGACGCCCGCCCACAGCGTCACGGCCGATTTCTGCCACCCGGTAAGGCGTGCTGGTAAGACCCAGTTAGCCTTCTGCTTCGTGGATGGCGCCTTGGATGTCATCTTTGGCGAAATCGTGTTCGCAGTATGCTTGGTCATCTACCGGCAGATGCTGTTCCAATGTTGAGAACGTTTGCACCTGGACATCCCCCGTCACCGTGCCGAAGTCCAGCAGGTGCCCGCCAAAGTCGTGGGCCGCTGACAGAAAGTGGTCATGGTAACCACCTACTGCAACGCCGTCAAACACTTGTGGTGAGTAGTAACCAAGCAGAGTCCCCTCCACCTTGTCGCGGGTGAAGATGCTCTGTTGCTTAGCCGTTTCTGCTAGTGACTTGAATGGCCGTTCGGATTTCGCCACGGCCCGGGTCTTCACGTCTGTAAAGGTCCCGGTGACCAGGATGGAGAAGAAGGTGTTGGCGTTGTGCGTCAAGCCCAGCACCTGATCGTGTAGCTCTTCCTTGGTGGCATTCTCCACCGTCATCAGTGGCTGATAAGCGGCGAAGTGGCTGTTGGCAAATGGCAACGTGAAACTCTCCGGCACCACGTTGACCTCGCCACGACTGTTGACCTGGTAAGGCTTGCCGTCGAGAATAATCAGCTCGCCGTCTAAGCCTTCCCCGGTACCGATCCCGGTGTCACCGTGAGCCAGTAATTCCTTCATCGTCAGCGTTCCCGTCAATAAGCCCGGAACCAATAAAGCCAAGGTCCCGTGTTGATAGAGTGTTGCTTCGTTCATATCATTACTCCCTTTAGCTTAAAACATCTTTCAACAATAATGATTTTAGTTTTAAATTGTCCCGATAGTCAACCGGAATCTGAACGACCACGGGTCCCTCAGTCTGGAAAGCCTGATCTAAGGTCGCGGCCAAGTCCTTGGCATGATCGACGCGTAAGCCAGTGGCACCAAAGCTTTCGGCATACTTGACGTAGTCGACGGGGCCAAAGCTGACCCCGGCTTCGTGACCGTATTTGGCAACTTCTTGGAATTTCACCATGTCGTAGGCGCCGTCGTCCCAAATCAATTGGACGATCGGTAACTTCAAGCGGACCGCCGTCTCCAACTCTTGACTGGAGAACAGGAAGCCCCCGTCACCGGCAACCGAAACGATTGGTTGGCCGGGACGTTCCAACGCAGCGGCAATCGCCCACGGAAAGGCAACCCCCAGCGTCTGCATCCCGTTACTGAACAGGAGGTGCCGTGGTTGGTAGCTCCGGAAGTAGCGGGCCATCCAGATGTAGAAACTGCCGACGTCAACGGTGACCGTCGTTTCATCGTTTACCTTATTCTGAAGCGCTTGGATGATGGCCAGTGGGTGAATTCCGTGTTGGTCATCGGCAGCGGGTGCTTCGGCCTGAGCGGCTAACGTCTTGCCAGACTGGTCGAGTTGCGCCTGAACCTCTTCGGACAGAGCCCAATCAGCAGGTAACTTCTGGACGATGGCCCGTAGCGTCTTGGCAATGTCGGCGTGAACAACCATTTCGGGTTGGTAGTCCGTGGTAATTTCAGGAACTACGCTGTCCAAACTGATTACATCGCCTGTCCGATCGGCATTCCAAATACGCGCTTCATATTCCACGGGATCGTAACCAACCGTGATGACCAAGTCGCTTTGTTTTAGCAAGTTATCGCCGACTTGGTTCCGGAAAAGGCCGACCCGACCAAAGTAGTTGGTGACCAAGTCACGTGAGACCACCCCGGCACCTTGGAACGTTTCCACAACGGGAACAGCAACATGCTGTAAGAGCTCGCGAATAGCCGCCGTCACGTCGCTGGCTGAGGCTCGCATCCCGGCTAGGATGACGGGCAACTTAGCATGCTGAATCTTTTCGACGATGGCATCAATGGTCGCAGCGTCCGCCACCCCTTGATCGACCGTTGGCACGGCCTTGATTTCTGGTCGATCAACGGCGCCGTTCAGGACGTTTTGTGGCAGAGAAATAAAAGTAGCGCCCGCCTTGGGTGCAACTGCCGTCTGGTAAGCGTTTGCAAACGCTTCAGAAAGACTATTGGCGTTCTGAACTTCTACGCTAGACTTAGTGGCCGAGCTCATCAGTTCCTTGCTAGGAATACTCTGGTGGGTCAGCCGACCAATATCGTCTTGCGGAACTTGTCCACCGAGGGCGATGACGGGGTCCCCTTCGGCCGTGGCCGTGATGAGACTGGTCGTCAGGTTCGATACCCCGGGACCGGAAGTCGTCGCAACTACGCCGGGCTTGCCAGTCAGCCGGCCGATCCCAGAAGCAATCAACGCTGCATTCTGCTCGTGCCGCGTAATAATTAATTTGGGCGCGCGTGGATCCTTGCTGTATTCAATACCCTCAAATAGTTGGTCGACCTTGGCTCCTGGAATACCAAAAACATACTTAATGCCTTGATTAATCATGCTTTGAATCAGTGCTTGTGCACCAGTCTTCGTATCTTTCACCGTTACCCCGCCTTTTTTAAAGTTTATTCAGTCATTTGATTGTGTTGACAAGTCAACTTAGATTCATCATAATGGCATTAAGTTGTTTTGTCAACACAGAAGATTTCGGGGAAGGAGTTATCCATGAAAGATCTCGGTTATTTGGCACAGGACATTTCGATTCTGCACCGCAAATACTACAAGGACACGCGTGAGGCGTTTGCCAAATTGGGGCTCAACCCCACGGCTGCTTGCGTTTTATTGACGGTTCACGAACACCCCGACATTAATCAAAATCAGGTTGCTAAGACACTGGTCATCGACAAGGGGCTAACCACCCGTGAGGTCAACAAGATTCTCGGCCTCGGCTACCTGACCAAGACCGCTGGCACGGGCAAGACGCAATTGTTGACGCTGACCTCTGCCGGCGAAGACGTGGTCGACCAGGTACAAACGATCCGCCGTAGCTGGTGGCAGGACCGCTTTGACCAAACCGGCATCGACGCCAATAGTCCACTGATTCCAGCGATTGAGACGGCAGTGACGAATATTATTGAAGTGGACTAATCGGCGAGTAAGATCAGTTGACGTGTACGACGCATGGTGTACACTATGTTTTGGAGGTGGTTCCATGCAAACTAAAGAAACAGATCGTATCAACGCTAGAGTTCAGCATGACGTTAAAGTTCGTGCACAGATTGAACTTGAAAAAAACGGACTCACAATTTCAGAGTATTTGCGGATCGTTTTAACTTCAGTCGCCAACAACGGTCTTCCTGAACACTTTGCACAGCCTAAACAGGAAGTTGTTGATTCAATTATGGAAATGACTGATGCTATGACCAATAACAAATCATTATCCGGTGGCACCTCCAAAGAGGCGTTTGAACGGTCATTGCGTGAATGAGCCACATCCTTAATGAAACTTCACAGTTCAAGCATCAATTGAGACGCGTCAGGAAAAGTCCTCGTTGGCGCCCTATTTTTGAGGGACATGTTCCCTTCGATAGTGATGAAAGATCTCCTTGGGATTATGTCACCGACTGCCTACTGACTGGGAGCGAGATCCCTGATTATTTCTACGTTCATCCTCTACATTTTCCAAAAGCATTAGAAAAGCAAATCAAACGTCGACTGCCTACAAGTGAACACGTCACGATTCAAGTCCTCGAGCTACATTTCGATGGTCACAATGGAAATCATTTACTAGTTTTTTATGACAGTACCGATGTGACGACATTGCTAGCTATCGGCACTCATAGTGACCTATTTTCGTAAAAATACTCGCACGTAAAAAACGCCACATCTTCCAGAAATATGGACGATGTGGCGTTTTATTTAGTGACATTAACTTGATTTATAGCCTAGTCCTTAACTTCTTTGCTAGCAGCGGCGATAAAGTCGCGGAACAAGCCTTCAGGACGGTTAGGCCGGGAGAGAAATTCTGGATGGTATTGGGAAGCCACGAAGAACTTCTTTTCTGGCAGTTCAATAACTTCGACCAGGTGATCGTCAGGAGACGTCCCGGAGAAGACCAAACCCTTGGCTGCCATTTCGGCACGGTATTGGTTGTTGAATTCGTAACGGTGACGGTGACGTTCTTGGACCATTGCTTGGTTGTCGTAAGCCGCAGCGGCCTTGCTCCCTGGCAACAGCTTGCAAGGGTATAGCCCCAACCGTTGGGTCCCTCCCATTTCGTGGACGTCAGTCTGATCGGCCATCAGGTCAATGATCTTGTGGCTAGTCTCGGAGTCCATTTCAGTGGAGTTGGCATCCTTGTAGCCGAGAACGTCGCGCGCAAATTCAATGCTGGCAACTTGCATCCCCAGGCAGATTCCCAGGAATGGCACGTCCTGTTCACGGGCGTACTTGATGGCCGTAATCATGCCTTCAATCCCCCGGTCACCAAACCCACCGGGAACGATGATCCCATCGGCAGCGCCTAAGATATCGGAAACATTGTCATCAGTAATCTTTTCGGCATCAATCATGTCCAAATCAATCTGAGCATCGACCGGATAACCGGCGTGTTGTAAGGCTTCGGCCACGGAGATATAGGCATCGTGTAAGCCCACGTACTTGCCGACCAGGGCAATCTTGATAGTCCGCTTTAAGTTTTGCATGTGATCGACCATCTGGGCCCACTTCGTCATGTCAGACTTCGGTGCGTCGACCTTGAAGTGATCCAAGACGATTTGATCTAAGCCCTGTTCCTGTAAGCGTAATGGAATGGAATAGATGGTTGGCACGTCCATAGATTCAATAACCGCGGATGGTTGCACGTCACAGAACAACGCAATCTTTTGCCGCATGTCATCGGTAATATGGTTTTCAGTCCGGACAACCAAAATGTTGGGTTGAATCCCAATACTCCGGAGTTCCCGCACGGAATGTTGCGTAGGCTTCGTCTTCATTTCGTGAGCCGCGTGCAGGGTCGGAACCAACGTTGTGTGGATGTAAACGACATTTTCGTCGCCCACTTCGGACTTCATTTGCCGAATGGCTTCCAGGAAGGGTTGGGATTCGATATCCCCAACGGTCCCACCGATTTCAGTGATAACGAAATCAGCGCCCAACGTCTTGCCGGCGCGCATGATTTTTTCCTTGATCATGCCGGTGATGTGCGGGATCACTTGCACAGTTGCTCCCAGATAATCACCACGCCGTTCCTTTTCCAAAACTTCTGAATAAATCTTACCAGTCGTCACGTTTGAGTACTTGTTCAGATTGTTATCGATGAAACGTTCGTAATGACCTAAGTCCAAATCCGTTTCGGTCCCATCGTCGGTCACGAAGACTTCCCCATGTTGATAAGGGTTCATCGTGCCGGGATCCACGTTAATGTACGGATCGAATTTCTGAATGGTTACGTTTAACCCACGGTTCTTCAACAGCCGTCCTAGGGAAGCAGCAACGATCCCCTTACCTAGTGATGAAACCACGCCGCCAGTCACAAAAATATATTTGGTCATGTGCAAACTCCTTGTAAGATTATTTAGGGTTTCAAACTATAAAAAAGCTCCCTATTCATTCGGAATAGGGAGCTACTTCACCGTCCAGTTGTCCTTGCTACAAGTAGCAGGGAGCCCAAAAAATATAGTACCTGTTTTTAGACTGGAGGTCAAGCGAACAGAAAAAACTTATTTCTGTTCTTCGTCATCATCATCGTCATCGTCGGCTTCGTCGTCATCGGCGGAAAAGTCGAGATTGTCAGTATCGTCATCATCTGGCGCTTCCATTTGAGAAAGCTGATCTTCGATACCATCAGGGATGTCTTCTGTATCGTCTTCTTCGTCATCGTCATCGATGCCCAAGCCGGTCTGTAACTTACCCAGATCTGGCCCAGACCCAGTGGCGCTATCATCATCGTCGTCATCAGTGGCGTAGGTGGTGGTATCGTCGTCTTCTGGATCGTCGTCATCGTAATCGATCACATCATCGTCATCGGTCGTGTCAGCCAAGAAGGCGTTAACCTTCTTACGCTTCTTACGCTTAGGTTGATCTTCATCTTCCTCGGCGTGAACCGTTGCTTCATCGATGGATTCAAACGGATACCAAGTTCGCAGTCCCCAAAGGTTATCACCCAGAGAAATGAAACTACCATCGACATTTAAATCCGTATAGAATTGGGACAGCCGGTCACGAACTTCCGCGTCGCTGTCACCCAAATATGCTTGGACGGCGTTTGCCAAGTCGGCAAAAGCCATCACATCGCCATGTTGTGACAAAATGGCGTGAGCAACTTCGATCATTGATAATTCCTTTTTATTCTGGCCCTCAAAGACTTTTAATTCCAAACTGGTGCACGTCCTTTCCACAGTCTACGAAATATGATACTCGCTTATGCCGTAAATTGCAATCTAATCTTGTAGTTCCCGACTAATTCTTCCCCGGCATAGAGGAGATAGTCGATCTTCACATTTCCACTAAATGGCTTTTCCTTGAAGCTGGTCTCCAGATACGGCGTGACCGTTTCGATTGGCATGATGCCATAAGGTGTGTTGTACCGGGCTGTCACGCGCTTGCCACTGATGAAATGCAGGCGCAATTCCGCCTCGGCGTTTCGCGTCAGGTGAACTTCACCCTCCGGCGTAAATTTCATCGTCACTGGTGTCTGCTCCCCGGTCTCATTATCGGGTTCCAGATACCGCAAGTACAGGTTGGCTCCCATCTGGACCAGCTGACCATCAACGTCTAACTGGTAGTCGGAAACGTCATCATTTTGCTTGATATGGGTCTCCAAGTGAATCATCACGGGCACCCCCGCCGATAGTTGATCCATCTGCACACTTCCTTTCCGCGAATTGTCTGGGTTAATTATAGTTCATTTCCCACGGAAAGCCTACTTATTATGCTCTTTTAACTAACTTCTGAATCAGAAATTTTCGTCTGCATCGGGCAGGGATTCTGCCGCTGCAAAGATCGCCTCTGGTCAAAGTGCGGGCTTCCGGTTCGGATTGGAACCCGGCCAAGTTCATGCGAGTTTCCTGTAAGGTTGGAAAATCCCTGATAGCGGCAGTCCGCAACTTTCCCCTCCCTTACCATCAAGCAGAATTGGTCCAGACCATGACGTGGCCCAAGTTTTCTAGTATAATGAGAGCATTGAAACGATTTCACGAAAGCAGGTGGCATGATGGGACCCTTCGATTTACCCGGTGACAGTATTCAGACCGTAACTACGGCGATTCCGGCTGATCAGAAAAATCTGGCCTTTGGCTATACCAATGCTCTGCTAGACCTGGTACCGACGCTTAAACAGCCCATATTGCACTTCTGGACCATGCAGCCCACGGTAATCATGGGACTGAAGGATAAACGGCTTCCAGAGCTGACAGCGGCTATTAGAGCCGTTCAGCGGTATGGCTATGATTACGTTCTTCGAAATTCTGGTGGTTTGGCCGTGGTCGCCGATGGTGGCGTCCTGAACGTTTCACTTTTTTCTCCGCTGACCACGCCAATTCCCAGTATTGAAGCGGCTTACGCTCAGATGACCAGTCTCGTGGATGCCACCTGGCCCGAGCTGGCACTACAACACTATGAAATCACGCGATCCTACTGTCCCGGCGACTACGACCTGAGCGTTAACGGCCTAAAGATTGCCGGAATTGCCCAGCGTCGCAGCACCAATGCCTTGGTCACGATGCTCTACCTCAGTGTCACCGGTGATCAGCCCATGCGTGGCGATCTGATTCGCAGCTTCTATCGTGCGGGTCTGGGCGATCATTCCAACGACTGGCATTTTCCTGATGTCGATCCTAACGTGATGACCACCACAGCTGCCCTGCTCAACCAACCGTTGACCGTGGCCGATGCGCAAGAACGTTTTCTCACCGCTTGTTCGACAGCCGGTCTCCGCGTCGGTCGGGCTAAGTTAGCAGCAATGATGGCCGAGCCGCAATTTACGACAACGCTGACGCGCGAGACTGCCCAGATGGCCCGTCGCCAACCGCGCTTGACTGCTATGTAAGACTTGCTTGATCAGAGTCGTTTCGTTCTGGTTTCATCCCCTGAACTGGTACACTAGGCCCAGTAAGAACGATAACGATGCTAAAAAAATATAATTTTAAATTGTCAGGAGGAATCACTGTGAGCTACGCAACCGCACGACTGCCCCGTGAAAAAGTTTTCCGGGACCCCGTGCATAACTACATTTACGTGCAACATCAAGTTATTTTAGACCTGATTAATTCCCGAGAATTTCAACGACTCCGCCGCATCAAACAACTGGGCACAGCCTCGCTGATCTTCCATGGTGCGGAACACTCACGTTTCACCCACTCACTGGGTGTCTACGAAGTCACGCGCCAAATCTGCGATAACTTCCAACGCAACTACCCTACGAAAACGCCAGGTGATGGCGGTTGGGATGACAACGAACGGCTGACCGCGCTGTGTGCGGCTTTACTTCACGACATCGGTCACGGCCCATACTCACACACGTTTGAGCATATTTTCCACACGGATCATGAGGCAATTACCGCTGAAATTCTGACTTCGCCCAAAACCGAAGTCAACCAAATTTTACGGCGGGTCAGTCCAACCTTCCCGCAAGAAGTAGCCAGCGTTATTCAAAAGACCTATCCAAATCCGCAAGTGGTCCAGATGATCTCCAGCCAAATCGACGCCGATCGAATGGACTACCTCTTGCGGGACGCCTACTTCACTGGGACTGAATACGGAACCTTTGACCTGACGCGGATTCTGCGGGTAATGCGGCCATACAAGGACGGCATCGCCTTCGCTATGAACGGCATGCACGCCGTCGAAGACTACATTGTGAGTCGCTTCCAGATGTACCAGCAAGTCTATTTCCACCCGGTTTCTCGATCGATGGAAGTCGTGCTGGATCACCTACTCGGCCGCGCCAATGAATTATATCAGGCAGGTAAGAGCGACGAAAGTTTCATCCCCCACCTCCTGTTGCCCTTCTTCAACCACCAATTCGACCTGGAAGATTACCTCAACCTAGACGATGGCGTGTTGACGACCTACTTCATTCACTGGCGACAATCACCGGATGAAATCTTGGCCGATCTGGCGCACCGCTTCTTGGATCGAAAGCCACTAAAGAGTGCCATTTTTGACGCGCATACTCAGCAACAGTTGCCACATCTGCGTGATCTGATTCGCTCGGTCGGCTTCAACACCGAGTACTACACGGCCACCGACAATAGCTATGACCTGCCTTACGACGATGCTTACGATCCCAAAGTCACGCATCCTTTGACACAGATTGAACTTCAGGAACCAGACGGCAGTCTCCGTGAACTTTCAACGGTCTCTGACTTGGTCAACGCCATCCGCGGGAAATTTACCGGAGATCAACGGTTCTTCTTCCCGAAAGAGATGTTGAATCCAGGCAACGATGCTCCTGAAATTTTCCAGCCAGTCTTTGACGAGTTCGGTGGCTACATCCAAAACGACCAACTCATCGATCGGAAAGGTTCTGACTAAGGTGACACCTAAGCTGATTGCCGTGGACATCGACGGCACACTTCTCGATCCACAGAATACGCTGACTGTAGCCACGATCGCTGCCATCCAGGCAGCAGTTGCGACCGGAATCAAGGTCGTCTTGTGCACCGGGCGGCCCTTGACCGGCGTGCAACCCTACCTCAACGCCCTCGGCCTCCACGGTGACGACCAATACGTCATTACCTACAATGGCGGCCTGGTGCAGACCACAACGGGAACAGTGCTTGCGAGCAATGCCTTGAGTTATGCCGATTACGTAGACCTCGAAGCGTTCGCCCGCAAGTCTCGCGTTCATTTCCACGTGGTCACACCCAAGCACCTGTACACGGCCGACCGCGACATTAGCCGCTATACGGTCAAGGAAAGTCAGTTGGTCCACTTACCGTTGCGTTTCCGAGAGGCCACAGCGATGGACCCCCAGTTGTTGATGCCAACCGCCGTCTATATCGACGAGGTGGCCAAAATTGATGCGCTTCGATTACCCGCTACGTTCTATCAGCGCTTCTACGTGGTTCGCACCGATCCACACTTCATCGAGGTCATGGCCCCGCAGACCAACAAGGGCAATGCCCTAAAGAAACTAGCCACCTACCTCAACTTGCCAATAGCAGCAGTTATGGCGCTTGGCGACCAAGACAATGATTTACCAATGATTTCCACCGCCGGACTAGGGGTGGCCATGGGAAACGCTAACGACCGTGTCAAAGCGGCTGCCGACGTGACCACCCTGACCAATGCCGACGATGGCGTGGCGGCGGCCATTTATAAATACGCGTTGAATCCAGACTTAGCATAAAAGGAGAATTGCGAACAACATGACAATTAAAATGATTGCGATTGATATTGACGGAACCTTACTGAACGAAAAGAACGAATTGGCCCCGGCCACGATTGAAGCCGTCCAAGCTGCCAAGGCTCAGGGCATCAAAGTCGTTCTGTGTACCGGTCGCCCCCTGACTGGGGTGCAACCTTACCTGGACGCCCTCGGCCTCAGCGGCGACGACCAATACGCCATCACCTACAACGGCTCGGTGTCCCAGACGGTCTCCGGCAAGATGATGACCAACCACTCCCTGAGTTTCGATGATTACATCGACCTCGAGGCCCTGGCCCGCAAGATGCAGGTTCACTTCCAGATTGAAACGCCAGACTTCATCTACACGGCAAACAAGGACCTCAGTGGCTACACAATCTTCGAAAGTTACCTGGTACGCATGCTGATTCGGTACCGCGAAGTCGGCGAAATGGATCGCGACTTAACCATTTCTAAAGCCATGTTTGTGGACGACCCCGATATCATCAACCGAGTTAACAAGGAAATCCCTCAAGATGTTCGCGACCGCTACTACGTGGTTCAAAGTACGCCATTCTTTATCGAAGTCATGAACAAGAAGGCCAGCAAGGGGAATACGCTGGGTGAACTGGCTACTAAGCTGGGCTTCACAGCTGATGAGGTCATGGCTCTGGGTGACCAAGGAAACGACCTGACCATGATTCAGTACGCCGGTCTCGGTGTTGCTATGGGCAATGCCATCGACGAGGTCAAGGACGCTGCTCAAGCCGTAACACTGACTAACGCTGAAGATGGTGTGGCAGCAGCCATCCGGAAGTACGCTTTGAAGTAATACTCTAATTTGATTTTAGGATTGACCGACACTAACTTAGTCGGTCAATTTTTTTGCGTACTTTTTTCCAACGCCTTCAGTCGCCAATAATCAGTAGCGTAACCAAAAAAGGGACGCTCGCCACTTGGCCAACATCCCCATCACTAAATCGATTTAATTTTCAGCACCATCACTGCACTATTCGGGCCCTAAAACAAGGTCAAAATAACGCCAACAACGATATAAATAGCGCCGGCTAACAGCCCGAAGCGCGCACCACCATTCACCACAATCGGTGAATTTTTCACGCTCGCCACGTGTCGCACGTCGACTTTTTCTCCGGGTAGCGGCTCCTGCCCCTTCTTACGCTTGTGCCGCCAGCCAGTGAACATGTGTCCCTTGGCCAGCACACAGATCAGGCCAAAGAGCACTAAGGCTAGTCCCACCATAAATAACAGGTTACCAATCACCATCAAGGGTTGCCCCAAGATGCGCATGGCCAGGGCAACTAGCAGACCACCGGCAACCCAGCCCGTGGTCCATCTCTGCCAACTTTTCATTTCATAAACTCCCTTCAGCGTTAGCCCAGTAACTAACGGGTCTTATTTCAAAAATGATAAGAAAAAAACTTGAGCCAACGCCCAGCGCCGCTCAAGTTTTTTGTCTGTTTTATTGTTCGTGACTCCGGAAACGGTTCTTGAACAATGGGCTGACCGGCCGGTTTTCGTTGATCCGCTTGATGGCTTGACCAATCAGGGGACCGACGGAAATTTGTTGAATCTTTTCAATCTGCTTGTCGGCAGTCAATTGAATCGAATCCGTCACCACTAACTTCTTAATTGGTGAGTTCTTGATTCGTTCGATTGCGGGACCGGATAATACCGGGTGCGTACAGCTAGCGTAGACTTCCTTGGCGCCAGCATCCATCAAGGCCTGTGACCCCAACGTAATGGTCCCCGCGGTATCGATCATATCATCGATCATGATACAACGCTTACCCTTGACATCCCCGATAATATTCATGATTTCCGCAACATTGGCCCGTGGCCGCCGCTTGTCAATAATGGCAATCGGTGCCTTCAGGAATTCAGCCAATGCCCGGGCCCGAGTTACCCCACCATGGTCGGGTGAAACGACAACAGCGTCTTCATCCAAGTGGTTAGTTAAGAAGTAATCGGCCAACAGTGGCGCGCCCATCAAATGATCAACTGGCACGTCGAAGAAGCCTTGAATTTGGGCAGCATGCAGGTCTAAAGCCAAGACCCGCGTAACGCCTGCCGTTTGTAACATGTTTGCCACTAATTTCGCCGTGATTGGTTCCCGTGACCGGGCTTTCCGGTCTTGACGAGCATAGCCGTAGTACGGAATGACCACGTTGATGGTAGCCGCACTCGCGCGCCGCAAAGCATCGATCATGATCAACAGTTCCATCAAATTGTCGTTGACGGGAGCCGACGTCGACTGAATTACGTAGACGTGGCAGCCCCGCACACTCTGTTCGATGTTAATGCGAATTTCACCGTCGCTGAACCGGTCCACCGAAGTTTTCCCCAATTCAACACCAACTTCGTTAGCAATCTTACGGGCTAACGGTTTGTTGGAGTTCAACGCAAAGATCTTTAATTTAGGGTCAAAATATTGCGTAGCCATAATTTCCTCCAATAGCAAGTTATCTGCCAGAATTCACTACAATAATTTTATGCTATCGGGTCTCGAAACACAAGACCTTCAGCTTAATCTTCACCGCGATAAGGCAGTTTCTGGTAATAATTTGGCTTGTTAGTCTGCCGTTCCCGAGCAATCGCCATGTCATATTGATTGACGGCATCGGTAATGGTCGAGCCCGCTGCGATAAAGCTGTGATCAGCCACATCTAACGGTGCCACTAAGTTCGAGTTAGAACCAATGAAGGCATCGTCACCCACAACGGTCTCATGCTTATTCTTGCCATCGTAATTAACGAAGACCACACCACAACCAACGTTGATGTGCTTGCCTAATTTTGCATTCCCAACGTAGGTCAAATGACCCACCTTAGTCCCCTCACCAATCGTAGCCTTTTTCACTTCGACAAAGTTACCGAGGTGAACTTTAGGTCCAATGTGAGATTCTGGCCGCAAGTGGCTGTTAGGTCCAATGTTAGAGCCACTGGCCATGTCGGAATCTTCAAGTAAGGAAGATGTCACGGTCACGTGGTCGGCCAACGTAGCGTTCCGTAGTTCGGAGTGAGACCCAATGTAGCAGTCATCGCCAATCACGGTATTGCCCTTTAGTTGAACGCTAGGTTCGATAATGGTATCGGCCCCGATCTTCACACCGGCGTCAATGTACGTCGTGGCGGGATCGATCAAGGTTACGCCGTCACGCATGTGTTGTTTGTTGATCCGGTCACGCATGATCTTAGTGGCGTTGGCCAGTGCGACCCGGTCGTTAACACCCATGGATTCATCAAAGTCAGCCATCTTGTACGCTGCCACGATGTCTCCGTCATGCTTCAGGATTTCAACGACATCGGTCAGGTAATATTCACCCTGGGCGTTGTCGTTAGAGGTCTTGTGTAAGGCAGCGAAAAGCTTCTTGTTGTCGAACACGTAAACCCCTGTGTTAATTTCGTGAATTTCTTGTTCTTCGGAGTTGGCATCCTTTTGTTCCACGATTTTTTCCACGATACCGATATTGTTCCGCACGATTCGACCGTAACCGGTAGGATCTGGGGCAACGGACGTTAAGATCGTAGCGGCCGCATGCTTGGCTTCGTGGTAGGCGAAGAGGTCTTCAAACGTCTGTGCTTGGAACAGTGGCGTATCGCCACTCACAATCAGCGTTGTCCCTTCTTCATCCTTCAAAATGGGTTCAGCTTGTAACACAGCATCCCCAGTCCCAAGTTGCTTGGCTTGCAGGGCGTATTGCGTCCGGTCGCCCAGCGTGGCTTGCACGTCATCGGCACCGTAGCCGACAATCGTGACAACCTTATCCATGTTGGTCTTTTCAACTTGGGTCAGCACGTGGTCGACCATGGCCTTGCCACAAACCTTGTGTAGAACCTTATACAGCTTTGACTTCATCCGCGTACCCTTACCGGCTGCGAGGATAATCGTATTTCTCGTGCTCATTCCGATATCTCCTAATTTAATGAATTATTTTCATCGCCAAAAATCTGAGTCAGGTAATTCCCTGGCGCCACACGGATCTGTTCATCCGCGGTCTGGATTTTCAGTAACGAGGTGTACTTGCTAACGGTCCGTTGACCGTCAAAATCACCTTCGGCAAAGACTGCCACGCCGGCGAGTTGTGAGTCAAACTCATCGACCAGAGAGCGCAGGCCCCCAACGGTCCCGCCACCCTTCATGTAATCATCAACGATTAACACGCGTGAATTTGGCTTCACACTCCGCTTGGACAACGCCATCCGTTCGATCCGCTTGGTCGAACCGGAAACGTAGTTCACACTCACCGTTGAACCTTCAGTAATCTGAGAGTCATGCCGCACAATCACAAACGGCACATTCAGGTAACTGGCAACACTCTGCGCCAGCGGGATCCCTTTGGTAGCTACCGTCACGACAACGTCAACGGACTGGTTCAGGTACTGGGTTGCCAAGATCCGACCAATTTGTCGCAAGGCTGCGGGCCGGCCCAAGATATCTGACATATAGACGTAGCCACCGGGTAGATACCGGTCGGCTTCGGACAATTCAGTAATCATTTCATCAACAAATTGTTCGGCTTCTTCTCGTAAAATGTAAGGAATAAAACGGGCACCACCAGCGGCGCCGGGGACGGTCTCCAGCAGACCGGTACCACGAGCTTGGAGCGTCCGCTTCAAAATAGTCAGATCTTCACTGATGGAAGACTTGGCCGATTCATACCGCGCTGCAAAAAATGTCAAAGACACCAATTGGTGCGGGCGTTCTAACAAATACCGAGTCATATCGACCAAACGGTCACTTCTTCTGACTTTCAACCTCTTCACCTCATCTATTTCTTTAGAGTTAATTGTAAGCCCAATTTTAGCATAAATGTTCGGGTTTTTCGTTACATTTCGGTTAGAATTAATAATTTTTTGGGACTTTTATCAAAATGAAAGCATAATCCACCATTATCTGACCATGAAAGCCAAGAAAGGTCTGAACCATTTACGCTTAATCAACCTCACTTCGGGGCAATCCCCTCACTTCCAGTTATCAGCCTATAGGTTTCCCACGTCACTTTCAACTGATTGCCATCACGATATGCAAAAAAAACGTGACGACTCAACGCAAAACGTTGAGTCACCACAGCTTCAGACCACTTTTTATTTAACTATTGCTTATAATTCAAAATACCTCAAACCGCAAATCGTGCCAGGATAATACACCGCAGTCGAGCCAACATCATATTTGAAAACAAGCTTAGCCGCAGACGACCGTTTTCAACCTGTATGCTAGCTCATTCCGCCGTCTGTAGTCGTTGCCAACCCAGCGCAATGAAGTAGAAGACGGCTTCGATAGCCGCGATGAAGAATGACACGGGGAAGTTCGTCACGTAGCTCAGCACCAGCCCGCTCCAGACGCCGACTAAGGCCAACGTGATGGCGAGCACCATCATCCCCCCCACCGTGTGGGCGAAGTACTTGGCCGTTGCCGCTGGTAGCGTCAGCAGGATGAAGATCAACAGTGACCCCACGATTTGGGCCGCCACGCTGACACTCAACGCCAGCAAGACCAAGAAGGTAATCGACAGTGCATTGGTCCAAAGCCCCTTGACCCGGGCCCCTGTATGGTCAAATGAATCGAATTTCAGGAACCGGTAGATCACGAAGACCACAACCAGTACGAGCAGGGACAGCCATAGCATCTGCTGGACATCACCAGCACTGATACCGATAACACTCCCGAATAAAATACTCGTCGCGTAACTGGCATTCTTATTAGCCAGCGAGAGGAACAGAATCCCCAGCCCAATGAACAGCGCCGAAATAGCACTCGTCGCCGCTTCTCGTCGTTCGGAACGCGCCGAGAGTTGCCCCACAATGACCGAGCTGACCACCGTAAACAGTAACATCCCGTTTAACGGTGCCCAACCGGCAAAGACCCCGAAGGCTGCCCCGGAGAAACCAATTTCAGAGAGCGTATGCGTCAAAAAAGACATGTTGCGGGCAATCACGAAGACACCCATGATGCCACAGATGATGGCAATAATGGTGCCGGCCGCGAAGGCGTTTCGCATAAATTCATAACTAAACATTTTCGCCCTCCCACACCTTTTCGGTCGTCAAATTCGCGATGGGCCCCTGTTCTACCTTGCCGGGGGTCATCATCAAGTAGTGTTGCGTATACTTCTGCGCCATCGGAATATCGTGAGTCACGAAGAGCACCGTCAACTTCAAGCGTTGATTCAACTCCGTCACCAAATCCAGAAGCTCCGTCTTGGTCACGGGGTCCAAACTAGCCGTCGATTCATCTAAAATCAACAAGTTGGGGGCTTCTACCAAAGCCTGCGCAAGGTACGCCTTCTGCTTTTCACCACCCGAAGCCTGACCGATGGGCCGCTTGGCCAACTGCTTCAGACCGGTCTGGTCCAGAATCTTTTGAACCTTAGCGCGTTCCTTGGCCGAAAGCCATGGCAGTTTCCAACCCGTCAGATTCAGTCCAACGAAGTCCTTGATGGTCAGCGGATAATCGGCATCGATATTTCTGAATTGCGGCACGTAACCGATCGTCACTTCGCCCTGGCTAGGCAAATACGAAATCTTTCCGTGAGTTGGGCGCAATTGATGGAGGATGGTCCGCATCAACGTCGTTTTCCCGACCCCGTTTTTTCCGATGATACTCCAGATTTCGCCCTGGTTGATTGTCAGATTAAGGTCGTTAAATACCGGGTGATTGGGAAAGGTCACGCCGAGATGTTCTAATTTTAAAATGGGTGCACTTTCCATTAGGACTGCCCCTCCTTCGCTTGAATTCGTTGAACCTGTTGATACTGCTTCAGCATCCAGGTCCGGTAGCTTTGATTGACCGGCATCGTCTCGGTTACCTTGACGATGGGGATATTGTATTCCTTGGCCAGATTGACCATTGCCGTCACATTTTTACTGGTGTTCTGTGTGTTTTCCACGAAAAATGCGATCTTACGCTGTTTGATTTGATTTTGGAGCTTGGTAATATCAGCCGGGGTTGGGTCGCTGTCCTCTTCAATTGACTGGGCAAAATGTCCATCGCTGATTCGATAGCCCATTGCACTTAACGCCAAGTCAAAGACGGGCTCACTTACCGCAACCTGTTGGTAATTGCTGTGTTTGGCCAATTGCTTAGCGAGGCGCGGCAAGACCGCTAGTTGTTTCTCATAGGCGATGCCGCGACGTTTGAATGCCGCCGCATGGCTCGGATCAAGCTTACTAAATTGCGCCACCAAGTGACGGGTTACCTTGACCATGGTCGTAGGGTCCGTCCACAAGTGGGGATTATCCCCCGTTTTCTTACCCATGAGGGTGCCAATCGTGAGTTTCTTCGTCTGAGCATCATCGTTAGCCGCTACAACCCGGTCCATCCAGCTATCATAGCCCAATCCATTGGCAATGACGACATCGGCCTTAGCGACCTTCTTAGCCGTCTTCACGTCTGGCTCATAACTTTCGGCATCAATGCTAGGACTATTGATAACCGTGGTCACCTGACCGCGATCACCCAGAATGGTCTTGGCCGCTTCGCCATAGAACCCCAGCGTCGCCACCACATGAATCTGATTGTCGGCACGCTTAGTGGTGGGCGCCGCCGAGCATGCACTCAGGGTAACTCCCACCATTAAGACGGCCAGCAAGGTCAGCAGACCCCGCCGCCAAAATTTTCGTTTTCCAAGCTGCAATCGACTCATCCCATCTCTCCGCTAAATATGTAAACAGTAATGATTACCGTTTAATATCTTACCAGATAATGAAAACTTGTCAACCACGCTTAAGGCTTCTTTAATCAACATATTTTTTCAGAAAATCTGCCACCATTTGGTCATACTTGACCGGATCCGTTTTCCGCGTCGCTATGTGAGCGGCACTAGGGTCACGATACTTTTCCTTAGGCCCCGCTGCGGCTCGATAAAGAACATCCAAGTTCTCCACGGGAACCGTTTGATCGTTGGCTCCCTGGATCAATAGCAACGGCAAATGCGTATGCCGGAGCTGCTCAGCAATGTTCCCGTCGGATAAGCGGTACCCCTCAGCCAACCGGGAATATTGATTAGCAATCGGGACAATTGGATACGTTGGCAAGTGGTATCGGTGGCGAATCCGGAAGCGGGCTTCCGCCAAGACGGAGGCGTACCCGGAATCGGCAATTATGGCCTTAACGTTGTGTGGCAGATCTTCGCCGGCAGTCGCCATCACCGTGGCGGCCCCCATCGAGATACCTATCAAAACGATCTCACAGTCATCCCCATACTTGGCGATCACCTGATTGATCCAGCCGGTATAATCCAAACGATCGGGCCAGCCGTAACCAATCGTGTGGCCCTCGCTATCGCCGTGAGCCCGAGCATCGGGCATCAGCGTGGCGTACCCCCAATTATGGAAGACTCGGGCATACGGAATCATTTGTTCGCGAGCGTGACCTAGGCCGTGGGCCAAAATGGCCACGCGCTTCGTGGGCTTCTCGGCCTCCACCAAACTTGCCCGCAGAATCAGCCCATCTAAGCTGGTCTGCGTCCATTCAGCCGGATCGTGTCGCAGATACCAAGCATTATCGTCCGCCGTATTTTCAGCAATGGCGCGTTTTTTAGTTTTGAGTCGATTATGACTGAAGGATTTCGTGGCGGCCTGATAGACCACTGCGGCGCCACCCAAAACACTGACAGCCCCAACGGCAGCCACAGCCGCGGTACCGCCCAGAATTTTTTGCCAAGTTTTCATATTGACTACCCCATTTCTAGTTATTTTCGACGCTGTATCGGATTCAGCGGTCACTAAAAAATAGGTTTGACCCCCACCACACTAAATCAGACGACTACAACGTTCATTTTAGGTTTATTACCTCTACTCTAGCTAAAAATGAGAGCGTTTTCCACTCTTTACTTAAAATTAGTTCCAATTTCAGGGGATACTTTCCCAATACCACTTGGCGACACTGCAAAAACGGCCGACCTACTTCGACTTGTTCCCCTTATGGTCACTGTATAACAGCTGAATCAATTCCAACTGCGTTAATTGTCCTTTCAGGACTGCCCCGACTTCAGCAACTAGCCGTGGATCTACGGGGATATTTTCTCTCTCCAATGCCTTCACCTCACCTAGCTATCATGACCGTTTTTACTGGGCAACACCAGCCAAACGCCTTATAAATTTTGTTATATGCAAAAAGGCGCCACATCAACGTTTTCATTGGCATGACGCCTCTTAAATTCCAAGCTAATTTAATGAATAATTTGTTTTACGCGAGCCTGCAGATCAGGCACAACATTATCTAAAAACCACGGGTGCTGATGCAGCCACCCATAGTTTAAGGGCGACGGGTGTACCAGCGGAAAGTAATCCGGTAAGTAGTCCTGATAATGGTCTACCGTAGCCGTCAACGTCCGCTCACGCTGCGGCAGATAGTATTTCTGCGCGTACTGACCAATCAACAGAGTCAGCTTAATGTTGGGCATCAGCTCCAACAGAGGCGCGTGCCATTTGTCCGCAAATCCCTTACGCGGCGGCAAATCGCCGCCGTGAGCGTGCTTGCCTGGATAGTAAAAATCCAACGGCAACACGGCGATCTTTCCCGAATGATAGAACTGATCCTTGGTTACGCCCATCCAGTCCCGCAAGCGATTCCCACTGGCATCATCCCAGAAGGTCATCGAGGCTTGGGCCCGCCGACTCGGCGCCTGACTGACCAGTAGAATCTCCGCCCCGGATTCAGTGTGGTAAAGTGGCTGAATCCCCTGTTCGGTAAAGGCTTGATTCTGTGGATCGTCCTGAATGGCTTGAAAAATCTGTGTGGCCGTCTGCATCAATGATTCCTCCTCAACTTACGGTAATGGCCGTACCAAATACACCTCGCGGCAGAACCCCTTCATGCCGTTAAACACACGTTGGGCCCGCGACTGCTTACTGCATAAACCAAAGACGGTCGGTCCAGTCCCACTCATCTGAGCAGCATCGGCTCCGAACTTCATCAGCTGTTGTTTCAACTGGGTAATCTCCGGGTAACGGTGGGCCGTCAGCGGCTCTAGTACGTTTCCCATGACCGCACACATCTCCGCAATATCCTGATTGCGCACCGCCTTCAACAGGCTATCAATATCCGGATGTTCCAAGTCATCGTAGCGAATCTGCTGAAGAATACTGGGCGTGGAGACGCTCACCTTAGGCTTGGCCAAGACCACCCACGCAGCCGGCAACTTCGACAGCGGCGTAATCCGCTCGCCACGACCGCGCACATGGGCCGTCCGACCGTAAACACAGTACGGCACGTCCGAATCAATCCGCAAACCAAGCTCGGCCAGCTCCTGCCAACTCAATCCCAGGTTCCACAGTTGATTCAGGCCCCGTAACACGGCGGCGGCATCGGATGAGCCACCCCCTAATCCCGCAGCCACGGGAATATTCTTTTTAATCCGAATGTTGACTCCCTCACCCACATTGAATTTCGTTTGGAGTAAATGGGCGGCCTGATAGGCCAAGTTTCGCTGATCATTTGGCAAAAAGCCACTATCCGAGGCAACCCGGATGCGTTTGTGTTTGGTTAACGTTTGAATTTCAACATAGTCCGCCAAGTCCACGGACGTCATGACCATGTTCCACTCCTCCGCGCCATCCTGGTGATGGTACGGGGTGTCAAGCCCGAGGTTTATCTTGGCAGGCGCCTTTTCAATCAGTTGCATGAGCTCACCTTAATTCCAGATAGGCCACTGCCTACCGTTCTCCTGAATCTGATTAAGCCTATTATACTATGGTTGTGGCGAAAATAAAAAGGGTTCTCCAAGCCCCACGCTAATTCCTGATTAGCTGGTGCCCGTGAACCCTTAATTCTAAATTTTTGCCAAAATAAAAAGGCCTTACTGGCCAAATTATTTATTCATCAAAGTCAACTTCGATGTTTTTGGTTAAAATATCGGTATAGCTATATGAAACCCGTTCAAACGAATTTTCGTCCTGGTCTAAATCCACAACGAATACAGCTGGATAGGTTTCCCGAAGAATTCCATGCCGTTCTGTTGTCTTCTTACGCCCGGCCTGCGCGATCACCATTAACTTTTCGCCAATGCGCTCGTCCAGTTTGTTCTTAATGTTCGCTAAACTTGTTGGCATGCACTTCACCTCTGTGAAACATGATACCATGGTTTCACAAAAAACGCAAATTATACCACACTAGCCTACAATCCGCAAGAATCCGCAATTGAAAAGGGTTACATAAGTCCTTCATTGTGAAAAGCGTTGGTTAATTCGATGAAATTTATCAAGGTTAGCCGTTCTGGCCGTAACTGTTGCGAAATACCAACATCTGTCAGGACCGCTTCAATCCGTTCACGAACTTCTGGCTGCTTTCCAAAAATCCCTTGAAGATTGTTCCACAACGTCTTGCGGCGATGCACGAAGCAACCCTTAACGAACTTGTACAAGGCTTGATCTTCGTACGGTTTGACTGGCAATGGCCCACGCGGCGTCAAGCGAATGATGGCGGAGTCAACGTTCGGTTGTGGAATAAAAGCTGTCCGTGGCACATCAAAAGCAACGGCCACGTGGGCGCGATATTGCATGACCACGGAGAGCGACCCGTAGGCCTTGGTACCCGGTTCAGCGACCAAACGATCAGCCACTTCACTCTGCATCATCACCACGATTTCATCGAAGCTGACCCCGCTCTGCAACACGCCCATCAAAATTGGTGTCGTGATGTAGTACGGTAGGTTCGCCACGATTTTCACGGGGTGGCCCGGTTCGAATTCATCCTTAATGACGGCCGGCAAATTTGCCTTCAAGATATCTTGATTGATCACCTTGACGTTATCGTAATCCATCAACGTTTCGTCGAGGACTGGCAACAGGTTTTCATCGATTTCAAAGGCCACGACCTTTCGTGCCCGCTTAGCGATCTGTTCCGTCAGGGCTCCGATCCCAGGACCGATTTCAATGACGTTGTCGTTGTCAGTCACGTCCGCAGCGTTAACGATGTTGCGCAGGATATTTAAGTCCGAAAGAAAGTTTTGTCCCAGGCTCTTCTTAGCCACTAAACGGTAACGGGACAAGATGGCCTTGGTACGAGCTGGTGAGCCAATTTCGGGTACGCTATTATTCATGGAAATCCTCCTTTTGACGAATCTGTTGCACTGCAGCGGCGAAGTCTGCGGGTTGAATGCTAAACATCCGCAAGCGCTTCTCCAACTGCTTACCATTCACGTAACCAATCTGGAGAAGCTCACCGAGTTGTTCACGGCGGGCTTTAGCGCCGGCCCCGCCAATCAAGCCCGCCGCCATTAAATCTTCGTGGGTGATCAACGTGGGGGCTGCAGTCGTTTCGGTATACACGTGGTCGAGGGCGGCCCGAATGGCTTCCGGACTCGCATGTTCCACGCCAAGTGAGCCACCGGCCTTGTCCGGACGGCCCTCTGCTTTAGGTAAAAAGGCGTGCTTGGCATTCGGCACGGCCTCAGCCACAATCTTACGAATCTTTTCGCCGGAGAAATCAGGGTCGGTGAAAATGATCACGCCGCGCTGATCGGCTAACTTTTCAATGAGGGCTAGCGTATCGTCATCGATAGCGGAACCCCGTGTCTCGATGGTGTCGGCGTTGACCGCTCGATTGATTGATTTGGTATCATCTTTGCCCTCCACCACGAGGACTTCTTTAATCTTCTTCATTGATTTGATAAAACTCCTCTGCGTTGTGGTAAGTGGCGGCTGCGATTTCTTCCGGCGTCGTGTCACGTTCCTTGGCAATGGCTTCAACCGTATACCGAGTAAAGGCCGGTTCGTTCTGTTCCCCACGGTGGGGTTCCGGTGACAGATAGGGTGCATCGGTCTCAACCATCATCACATCGAGTGGCGTGGCCCGCACGGAGTCATGGACTTCGTGGGCGTTCTTGAAGCTAGCCACCCCAGAATATGAAATGTGCATCCCCAGGTCCAAGAACTTCTTGAGCCATTCGGGATCACCGTTAAAGCTGTGCATGACACCACCAATTTCACTGATGCCGCCTTCCTTGAGAATCCGGTAGGTATCTTCAAAGGCGTCCCGGTTGTGAATGGCAACGGGCTTGCCAACCTCTTTGGCAATCGCGACCTGCCGAGCAAACACCTTGCGTTGCACGTCTTGTGGTGAACTGTCCCAGTGGTAGTCCAAGCCAATCTCGCCGAGCGCAACGACCCGGTCATCGGCTAATTGTTCTTCCATAACCTTTTCAGCCGCCGCATCGTAATTCTTAGAATCCTCAGGGTGCCAGCCCACAGCCGCATACAGCTGTGGATACTGATGCGCCAGCTTAATGGCGTCGGCGTTCAGCTGCGTGTTGGAGCCAATGTTGACCATCTTGACGACACCTAGATCCGCCGCCTGCTTGAGGTAGCGGGGCACTTCTTTAATAAATTCTTCGCTATTTAAATGGGTATGTGAATCAAAGATTTTCATCATGATCCTCCTATTTCCGTGAAACACTTTCCTTTGATACTTTGGTAACGATTACCGCCTGCGGCTGCCAGGATTCCGCCTGCTGTGGGGACCGGTCCAAGCCAAAGTTCGGTCTTGAACCTCGACTTGAAACCTCGCACAAACCCGCGAGTTTCCAAGCTCGTCCCATGGCGTAAGAACGGGCAAGATCCCCCGTCCTAACGCCATCGTCACGGCCGGCTCCATCCTGGCCTCCTCCGGCTAAACGAGTTGTTAACCCGCTATCATGACTGACCTGACTCCCAACTAAGAGTCTCAAAATCAGCCTATAGTAGCCTCGCTGACAACGTAGAAACAACCATCACCAGATAGTAAAGATACCACCATTGCGGACTAAACGCGATATCGCTATCCAAAATAGTTATTCACAAGTGGATAACTATTTGAAGTTAGCGGTTATCAACAGCAAAATCAGCACTTATTCACTCATTTCACTGCCTACCGCCATTATCGCAGACCTTATGAACAATTTCATCCACAATTCGCTGAATTATCAACCGACTTGTACACCTATCTGTTTATAGGTGGCGGAAGTTGTCCACATTTTACCGGCATTCATAATTCTGCCAATATCTTTTACACCGGTGGATAAGTTCGTAAGTGGATAACTCTTCCCTCTATCCACACACAGCTATCATCAGGAACTTATCAGCCAATTGAGACTCGCAGTTAAAAGCTAGCTTAGCCGGCGGAATCTCTGGTTGCGCAGGCGACGACCTTTTAACCACCTTGCCGAAACGTGTTCCAGAGGGCAGCTGGTTGCGCTTAACCCCGCCGCGTCAAAAATCCAAGTTCAGGATTTTTCACGCAACGACGTTAATACTCGCCAGCTAACCGCCCTCTTCCACACTCTTTTGACATAAAAACGCGGGTTTGGCGTCTCATCGACCCGCCGCCCACGCTTATGCGAACATTATTCGACTGATGAACCGTTGACCAATTCATTTGGTACGGTGATTAACTGGACCTTACCATCATGTTCTGCGGACAGTAACATCCCTTGGCTGACCTGACCACGCATCTTCCGTGGCTTCAAGTTGGCCACAATGACCACCTTTTTACCCACGAGCGATTGTGGTTCTGGATACCATTGAGCAATCCCAGACAGAATCTGACGGTTGCCTTGGTCGCCGGCATCCAATTGGAACTTCAGGAGTTTGTCGGCACCTTCTACGTGGTCGACCGCTTTGACTTCGGCGACCCGCAGTTCAATCTTTTCAAATTTATCAAACCGAATTTCCGGCTTGTTTAGTGTTAACTCAGAGTCACTTTCGGTCTCAGACTTGGCAGCTTCCTGCTGAGCCTGTGCCTTGGCAGCCATTGCGGCCCGGCCCTTCGTCTTTTCAGACTTGGTCATCTGACCTTGAATGAAGTCGACTTCTTCCTTCACGTCGATCCGTGGGAAGATTGGTGTCCCCTTGGCAACGACTTGTTTGCCAGCTGGTAAATCAGCCAGCTTCAGGTCAACCATGTCGATGGTAGCTGGATCTAAGCCAAGTTGGGCAAAGATTTCCTTGGGCGCGTGCGTCATGACTGGACTGATCAGCGTCGCGATTACTCGCAAACTGGCCGCCAGATGGGCCATAACAGCGGCCAATTCGGTTGCCTTGCTGTCGTCCTTAGCCAACTGCCAAGGTTCTGTCTCATCAATGTACTTGTTTGTCCGGGAAACTAACTTCCAGATTTCAGAAAGGGCATCGGCAAAGTGCATCTTGTCCATCAAGTCATGGTAGTTAGCAATGACGGATTCAGAAGTAGCTTCGAGGTCCGCGTCAAATTCAGTCACGCCGGCCTTGAATTCAGGCAACTTGCCAGCTTCATACTTGTTGATCATGGCAACGGTCCGGTTCAACAGGTTCCCCAGGTCGTTTGCCAAATCGTAATTCAACCGGTCGACAAAGTCTTCGGGCGTAAAGGTCCCATCGTTTCCGTAAGGCATTGCCCGCATTAAGTAGTAACGCAAAGCATCGAGGCCGTAACGATCAACCAGTGTCTCGGGGTAAATCACGTTCCCCTTAGACTTGGACATCTTGCCGTCTCTCATCAGTAACCAGCCGTGCGCAAACAACTCGTCTGGGGCTTCGATACCCAGTGCGTGCAACACGATTGGCCAGTAAATGGAGTGGAAACGTACGATTTCTTTCCCGACCATTTGAACGTTGGCGGGCCAGAACTTCTTGAACAGACTTTCATCGTCACTGGTATAACCCAATGCCGTGATATAGTTGAGCAACGCATCGATCCACACGTAAACCACGTGCTTCGGGTCACTCTTAACGGGCACACCCCAAGTGAAGGTCGTCCGGGAAACGGCAAGGTCTTCCAGACCAGGCTTGATGAAGTTGTTGATCATTTCAGTCATCCGAGATTCTGGTTGAATGAAGTGTGGGTGACTGTGGTAGAAGTCCAGCAACCAGTCAGCGTACTTACTCATTTTGAAGAAGTAAGACTGTTCCTTGACCAGAGAGACTTCGTGACCAGAAGGTGCCTTCCCACCAATTACCTTACCGTTGTCGTCATGGTAGACTTCGGCCAATTGGGTTTCGGTGAAGTATTCTTCGTCATCCTCTGAGTACCAACCTTCGTATTCGCCCAGGTAGATATCGCCCTGCTTTAACAGGCGTTCGAAGACTTCCTGCACAGCCGCCACGTGTTCCTTGTCGGTCGTTCGGATGAATTTGTCGTTGGAAATTTCCAACGTCTTCCAGAGTTGCTTGATACCGTCAGCCATGCCATCTACGTATTCTTGTGGTGATTGGCCTTGGGACTTCGCCTTGTCCTCAATCTTCAGACCATGTTCATCGGTCCCCGTTAAGAAAAAGACGTCGTAACCGTTGCTCCGTTTGTAACGAGCCACCGTGTCACAAGCAATCGTCGTATAAGAGTTCCCGATGTGTAACCGCCCAGATGGGTAGTAGATCGGCGTGGTAATGTAAAAACTTGGTTTGTCTGCCATAAAATAAAAGCCTTCCCTCGCTCTAAATTGTTCCCTTATTTTTAGGTTAAATTTCAGTTTAAATTCTAATCCAGTATAGCATAAACCCCGGTTGAGCCATAGCGGTTCCCGGGGATTTTAAGGCTACAAATTTTCGATTTAGTCGTTTGAACACTTACCGTTTGGGTCACCACCACGACCGGAGTCACCCAACGCCAACAATTCAGTCAGAACAGATCCAACTGTTGTGGCGCCAGATTGTCCCAGTGCAGGCCCAGAATAGCTTGCAAGCGCAGGGCATTCGGTGCCGCATCCTTACCGGAGTTGTTGTTAAAGATCACGCAAACATCCTTGGCTTGCGTCGCCAACCGGCGAACCAAGTCCGCTAACGCCTGCAGCTCTTCTTCACTGTATTTGTACAGCGTGCGTGTCTTACGCCAACTCGCTCCCTGATTGAACCACCCCTGTTCATTTCGCCCGTGCAAGCGCACAACAGCTAGATCAGGGGTTGTCACCGTTTCAACCAGTGGGATTCCGTTGTTCAAGTTATGGGGCTCATCGGTCGTGACGTTGGTCATCCGTAGCGATTGTAGGTATGCCGTCACATCAGCCGTCATTCCCGGCTCTTCAAACCAACTGGGGCTACGAAATTCCACCGCCACCGGTAGGTCCCCCATTTGAACGCGTACGTCACGTAAGTACTGGATATTCGCAGTTGTCCGGTTAAAGTACGGTGGAAACTGGAAGAGAACCGTTCGCAGCTGGTCATGGTCGACCAGGGGTTGAATGGCCTCACGAAATTGAATAAAGGCGGTTGCTCGCTCCGCATCAGTGGCAGGCGCGCTACGTTGGTCATGCTGCGTCATCACTTGATTAGCTTTCAAGATGTACTGAAAGCCATCGGGTACCGCCGCCTGCCAATTCGCCACCGTGCTCTGTCGGGGAATCCCGTAGAAGGGCGTATCCAATTCGACGACTGGAAAATGCCCTGCATACTCACTCAACGTTACCGGGCGGTCCTCCCCACCAATCAAGGCGGGATGTTCCTTCCAGGTCGTCAATCCAATCGTAATCATCCTGTCACCTCTTACTTTAAACGTTCAAACCGTTTGATCAAATCCACTTCTGGCGTGGTCAATTGCCCCGTCAGTTGGCTGATCAAACGTTTACCAGCAACTCGGTCGTTATACCGAATTGCCGTCACACAGATATCAATTAAGGCAAACATGACCGTCACCAAGATGGCCTCGCGCCGATTAAAGGTCGCATTAAAGAGCGTCACCAATTGGCCGCTAAACGCCAACTGAATGATACTGTAGACCAGCAGCGTGTCTGGCAACAGTTGAAGCACGTTCAACCACCGCAACCGCCGCACTAACTTTCTTAATTGTGCAATGACTTCTTGATGACTCATCGTTTCACCCTCAGACTCGCAACGCGTCGAAGAACTCGGTTGCGTCGGCTTGAACCATATCATAGGTAAAGCCCAGGTTTAATTTTTCTTGGTTAACGACCACGACCTGTGCCTGTTGATTGCGGTAATCGAGGAGGCCAGCAAACGGATAGACCCGCATGGAGGTCCCCACGATAACGACCAGATCAGCTTGACTCATCGCCGCCACCGCGCGTTGCACGTTGGTGGTGTTCAAGCCCTCATCGTACAGCACAACGTCGGGCCGTAACCAGCCACCATCGGCATCATGGTACGGCGACTTTAGGTAGTCGTGCCAGTCGGCCTTGGCACCACAGATCTGGCAGTACACGTTATAGAGGTTCCCGTGAAATTCGACCAGGTGCTGGGTATCCGCGACGTTGTACAAGTTATCGATATTTTGGGTAATGACCGTGGCCCGGTTTTGCCGAGTCAAGGCCGCTTGTTTCTCGTGAATGACGTTGGGTTTGGCATCTGGATAGTACAGGTTCTGCTTCACATAATCGTAAAAGACTTCTGGTTCCTGTACCAAACAGCTGTGACTCAGATAGTATTCGGCGTTCCGATGGCCGGTGTACAAACCATTCTTGGACCGGTAATCCGGAATCCCAGACGGCGTAGACACACCCGCCCCGGTTAAGAATACAATGTGCTGAGCTTGATCAAAGGTCGCTTGTAAGCGCGCTTCCATCCCCATCATCCTTTCCTTGTCTTGATTCTCTAAACTTGTCGTTGTTGTCTTCGCCTGCGGCTGCTAGGGTTACAAACAAACATCTACGCTCAGTCTACCGCAAGATAAATGGCATTTCGAGTTTGTTGAAGAGTTCTTCAACCGTCATGTCATAGAGCTTCGTGAAGTAATCTGGCGTGTCATCCTTAGGCGCTGGTGATGGCAACACAAAAGCATTCTGCTCGTCAGCCCGGTTGAAGCCCACGTATGCCCGCCGTTGCGTCTTCTTTTCGTGCATATCGGAGTGATACAATTCAAAGATTTGCTTGACCTTCAAGCCGAGTTGCCGTTTGGACATGACACTGGTTAACGTGGTGAATTCGGTGTTGTGCAGCGCTGGTAAATGCCAAGCTTCCAATTGGGCATCGAAGGCCTTGAACAACTTGACCACGTTCCGGCGCAGCGTGAATGGTGAATCGACTGGCTTGGCCGTAATGACTGCATACAGCTTCTTAGCCGCAGCCAAACTGATGGGGTAATCCTTTTCGAAGTCCGTCATGACCTTGGCATCATCGGGGCCGAAGAAGACCAATGCATCCAGCAATGTCAGCGTCCGTAACGTCATTTCATCGTCGACGGGTGTTGGTTCTGGCTTGATGGTGGCCTTCACACCGGCCAGGTAGAGGTCCTTGATCTCCGGTGTAATCAGGCCGTGCTTCTGCTGTTCGCTAACCACGACAAAGTGGCTCACGATATCGTAGAGTTCGGTTCCCATGATCATCAGCTGTTCATCAAGCTTAGGCTGCCCCGTCGTTAATGAGAAGAAGACTTGGGGGAACCCAGAGAGAATCATTAACAAATGGAGTAATTCGTGCGAAGCCGTGTAGTTAGGCGCCGTCAAGTCAGCCACTTGGATGGCAATGTCCTTACCCATTTGCATCTGTTGGGCTTGGTCGTGTCGCACGTAGCCAGCTTGGAGTTCACCAATGAATTGGACTTCGACTTTACCAGGATAAATGGCGTTGACCTGATTCAATAATCCCTGGACCGCCTCGTTAAGTTGAACATCTTTTGCTTTCATAATTTAAGTTGTCACCTATTTCTCTAAATTTGCTTGGCGTACAGCAAGCAGAGCCGCTTTAGCCTGTGCCGTCGTCGGTTGTGTGCTACCGCGAAGTCGGCCGACCACCGCCGGAACTTCTCCCGGCGTTGCGCCAACCGACAGCGCGAGTGATTTTAATTGTAATTGCATGTGACCGTGCTGAATCCCATCAGTCACCAACGCACGCAGGGCTGCCAAATTTTGGGCCAACCCCACCGCTGCCGTCACACCCATCAGTTCACGGGCCGAGGTGATCTGCGCAATTTGCTGGTTGATGACCACTAACGGAAAGACCCGCGTGGCACCACCAACGTAACCCAGTGCTAGTGGCAAGGTCAGTTCACCGTGTAACGTTGTGTCCTCCAGCCACCAACGGCTGAGGCTCTGATAGCTTCCATGACGACTCGCATAGGCATGCGCACCACTCTCCACGGCTCGCCAGTCATTGCCCATCGCCAAGACGACGGCATCAATACCGTTCATGATACCCTTGTTGTGGGTCACCGCCCGATACGGATCGTGCTCAGCAAAGTCACTGGCATCACAGATCCGTTGGGCAACGGTCGTACCATCAATGGTTTTTGTCGCCAATTGGTCAACCGGTACCGCCACTTCGGCGGTCACTAGACTGTGAGTCGCATAGTTACTTAAGATACTCATCAAAACGTTGACGGTTAAATGTTCCTTTAAGTAATTCGCAACGGCCTCACAGATTGTGTTGACCAGATTGGCGCCCATCGCTTCACCGACATCGATGAACAAGTCCAGCGACATCCAGTACGGTGGGATACAACGAATCCGTAACGAACGGGCCCCGCCCCCATGACCGATCAGCGAGGGATGAACCTCGTTGGCCACCTTCAAGAGCTCGTCTTGATGGGCGATCAACCAGGCTTTGACCCCGGTACGATCGGCAACATGACTCAGGACGATCTGCCCCATGACTTCGCGGCGTTCAACTTTGGTGGTGATCCCCCGTTCGCTGGTCAACAGTCGACCTCCGTTGCTGGCAGCGGCGATAACAGAGGGTTCCTCCGTCACCATCGGCACGGCAATAGTCTGACCGTTGACCCGTAGATTAACGGCGACTCCTTCAGGGAGACCGTAAGTCGTGAGGTAATTTTCAATCAAATCAGCATCGGCTGACCGCTGTCTAGCGGCAATCTTCGCCAATTGCTGAACCGTTAAATGACTCTGCTGAGCCAACAAGTCGCGCCGGGCCCCATAGGGTAGCCGGTAGAATGGTGTTTGTGCCATAAGACATTCCTCCTAGCGTTGACTGAGATATTCGGAAATAATGCCTTCGCGGACCCCACTCTCGGAGAAAACAACCCGATCGGAGTCCAACATCTGTAAAAGTGTTACCAATGGCAACATCCCACCGATAATAATATCGGCGCGGTCTAGTTCTAGGCCGGAGATACGTTTTCGTTCGGCCAACGGCACCCGTAACAGGCGTTCGAAGGTCTTCATGACTTGCTCAGTGGTCAAACGGTACCCGTGGATGTTCTCCACGTGTAGAATCTTTTGTTGCTGCCGATTCATGCGGGCCAGCGTCCGGTTAGCGCCGCCCAACAAGACCAACGGTAAATGCTTGGCATCGTTCAGCCACCAAATATCGCGGAGTCGTTCACGCAAGAAGACTTGCGCGGAGAACAGATCCACCGCTCGCACCCGGTCATCCAGCCGAAATTGCTCGGACAGGTTGACGGCGCCAAACGGCACGCTGATCAAGTTGGCATCGCGGCCATCCTTGACGTGGACCAATTCACAACTGGCTCCACCGGTATCTAGAAGCAGACAGTCTTTGACCTTCAGTCGGTTCACGGCCCCCAGGTAATCGTAATAGGCTTCCTGGTCACCGGATAACACTTCGAGGTCAATATCGGTCGCCACCGCGACACGCTTGAGAAATTCATCCCGGTTACGCGCCTGACGAACCGCCGCCGTGGCGATTCCCCTGACGACAAGGTTTGGCAATTGTTCGTAGTACGGTCGAAACGACTTCAACGCACTGATCGTACGGTCCATCGCCTTCGGTTGGAGAATTTTCTCGGGGCCCATGCCCTCCGACAGACGGCTGTCCACCTTGACGCGATTAACCTCGCGGTAGGTGCCGTCATCGTGGAGTTCGTTAACGGCCATGCGGACCGAATTCGATCCTAGATCAACAATGGCTAAGTTTTGCATAGACTCTCCTCCGTTTCAGTTTAGCCGAAGTAGTCGATACCGATGGCGTGCCGAACTTCGTGTAACGTCTGTGCGGCAACCTGGTTAGCTTTTTCACTACCCTGCTTCAAGATATCGTAAACGGCATCCTCGTTGGCAGCGTACTGTTCGCGACGGTCGCGAATCGGTTGGAGCTTGGCCTGAAGGACCTCGTTCAAATACCGCTTAATTTTAACATCACCGAGCCCACCGTGCTGGTATTGTGCTTTCAAATCAGCAACGTGGTCCGTATCGTCGGCAAAAATATCGAGATACGTAAAGACAGTATTGCCTTCAATGTGGCCAGGGTCTTCAATGTGCACGTGCTCAGGGTCAGTGTACATCGACATTACTTTCTTCTGAATATCATCGGCGCTGTCAGCCAAGTAGATGGCATTATCCAACGACTTACTCATTTTGGCATTACCATCGAGCCCAGGAATCCGGCCTTGTCCCTTAGGTGGGAAGTAGCCTTCTGGTTCAACCAGAATCTCTTGTTGGTAAATGCTGTTGAAACTGCGGACGATTTCACGCGTCTGTTCCAGCATCGGTTCTTGGTCTTCTCCAACGGGCACCGTGTCGGCCTTGAACGCAGTGATATCAGCGGCTTGGCTCACAGGGTAGATGAAGAAACCAGCTGGGACACTTTCACCGAACGCCTTTTGTTTGATTTCCGTCTTAACCGTTGGGTTCCGGTTCAACCGAGCAACGCTGACCAAGTTCAAATAAGCCATCGTCAATTCGCTAAGAGCTGGAATCTGAGATTGAACAAGAATCGTGGACTTGGCGGGATCGATTCCCACTGCCAAGTAGTCCAACGCCACTTGTAACAGGCTGTGGCGGATTTTTTCGGGATCGCGGGCGTTGTCAGTCAGCGCCTGCATGTCGGCAATCATGATGAAGGTATCGTAATCGCCAGTGTTTTGCAGGGCAACCCGATTCTTCAGAGACCCCACGTAATGTCCAATATGAAGTTTACCTGTTGGTCGGTCACCAGTTAATATAACGTGCTTTTTAGTCATTAATACTCTTCCTTTCTGAAAAAGCGCCCCATTGGAGAAAGACTCCAATAGGACGCTAACTTGCGCGGTACCACCTAAATTGTGATCACTATGACCACCACTTTTGTCGTTAACGGGACCCCGCGATAATTGATTATCGATTGAATGTTCGGACGTGACCCAATTCGACGCTAAAACCGTTTCAGCACGGGCGGTTTCTCTCTGGACTTGGCCTACTCTATATCACGACTTTCATGTACTTATTTTAGAGGTTTTCACTGGGAAAGTAAACCGTCTTGTCAATACAAAGATTTTTATCATAACTGCTGGTTTGTTTGCTACACATTAAAGGAAAAATGTCGTCTGCGGCTGCTAGGGATTCCACCTGCCATGAGGACTGCCGGGAATCCAGAAATCCCAGCATCCCCAATCGCTTTGATTGACAGGGACCCCTAAAATGACTAAACTTGTTAAGCAATTTAGCCTATCCAAAGGAGGCGGTCATTTTGACCACCAGCGAAGAAGCACAGGAACAACAGCGTGTTGACCACGTCGCTGCTCAGATCGGTGAGCGGATCGATAAGACCACGTCCGACTATACCGCCGCGCATAAAGAATTGCGCAACGTGTTGAAAAACTACAGCGAAAACACCTCAGTTAACTGGTTCGAAGTCGATGACCGAATCGAAACCAGTGCCGAACTGCAACAGCAACGGGCATTGGTTTCCCGGCTAACTGAAAATCAAAACATCATTCAAGATCAACTCGATACCTTTAAAGAACTCCAACGGTCACCTTACTTTGGCCGGATTGACATCCAGGATCCGGGTGAAACGACACCGGAATCCCTCTACATTGGTACGGCCTCTTTTGTCGATGACGATCAGAACTTTCTGGTCTACGACTGGCGGGCGCCAATCTCCAGTATCTACTATAATGGGGTCCTCGGTCAGGTCGCTTACAACACACCCGCTGGCAATCAGCAGACCGACCTCCTGAAGAAGCGGCAATTTCTAATCAAAGATGGCCAGATTGAAAATATGTTCGACACCAACGAAACCGTGGGTGATGAAATGCTGCAACATGCGCTGGGTGAGCAGAACGATGCCACCATGCAAAACATTGTGGCCACTATTCAACGGGAACAAAACGACATCATTCGCGACACTAAGAGCGACCTGCTCGTCGTACAAGGCGTGGCCGGCTCCGGCAAAACTTCCGCAATTCTACAACGGATCGCCTTTCTGCTGTATCACAGCCGCCGCGACCTAGAGGCCGACCAAATCGTTCTCTTCTCGCCCAACCGACTGTTCAGCCACTATATCAGCGATGTCCTCCCTAGCCTAGGGGAACGCAACATGCGCCAGGTCACCCTCGCTGAATTTCTCACACAACGCTTCCAAGGATTAAAAGTCCAGACACAGTTCGAACGTTACGAAGCTGATCAACAAGTCCCAGTCAATCACCGGCTGCGCGACTTCCGTGAGAGTGCCGCATTGATGACTGCGGTCAAGGATTACTGTCATACCTGCCCAGCCGATGAGCTGAAGTTTACCGACATTCGTTTCGACGGTCGCGTGTTCTTCAGTAAGGAAGAAATTCGCGATATCTACGAACAGTTCCCAGACGCCACCGCACCAGCCGACCGCTTTCTGCGGACCAAGAATGCCCTGGAAAAACGGTTGAAACACCGCATTGCCGATGAGGCCAAGGCCGACTGGGTGCGTGACGAGATCGACCAGCTCAACGATGAAGATTATCACAATTGGTTGGGTGCCAACCATCTCGGTGAATTCGAACAACTCGATGACGAGATTGACTTCATTGCCCGGCAAATTGTGCGCAAACGCCTGCGATCGGTTGACGACGCCATTTATAATGGCTACTTTTTAGACGCTTACAGTCAATACACGGCCTTCCTGAAGCACTGTCCGTTACCAGACAACGTGTCCGCTGACGAATGGCAGACGGTGGTCGATGCCTACCAACACGACATTGAATTCCACCGATTGGCGCTGACCGATGCCGCCCCCCTGCTCTACCTGCGCGACCTCTTGATCGGTGGCGGGGCGAACCACCGGATGCAGCACCTGTTCGTCGATGAGATGCAGGATTATTCGATGGCCCAACTGATTTACCTGCAACACGCGTTTCCTCGAGCCAAGCTGACCCTGCTGGGCGACAGTGAACAGGCGTTGTTCAAGGCGGTAGAATCCCCAGAATCCATCCTGAAAAAGTTAGATTCTGCTCTGAACGTCAAACGGTCACGGTTGATCACGTTGCGGCGTTCCTACCGCTCGACCTACCCCATCACGACCTTTGCCAAGGCGCTGTTACCGGATGGCGACCAGATCGAGGCTTTCAACCGGCCAGGTGATTTGCCCAAGGTCGTCATTCGCTACGATGAGGACGCTGCTTTCAAGGCATTGGCTAACGAAGTCTCGACGGAGCTTGCCACCAACGGTACCGTCGCCATCCTCACCAAGAGTACGACTGAGGCCAAACGCGTCTATCAGGAACTGCATGGCCAGTTCGACCTGACACGACTGACCGACACGGACCGTTCCTTACCTAAGGGCGTCGTCGTTCTGCCAATTTACTTGGCTAAGGGCTTGGAATTCGACAGTGTCATCGCCTACAACGTCTCGGCGGAAAATTACCCTGATGAACAAATGACGGGGACGCTCTACACGATTGCGTCACGGGCCATGCATCACCTGACGTTATTGAGTATCGGTGCAGTGTCACCGTTGATTGCCTCGGGAAAGATTCCACAGGCTGATTTGACGATTGAACATGAATTTCAAAACTAACAGCCTATAACTTTCGGAAGTCTAACTTAATCAGAACTCAAACGACTTTGACTAGCAGTTGCCGGTTAAGGTCGTTTTTTTGATGTCCCATCCGTCCACCCAATCGCTTAGTTCAGCCGCTTCAGTTAACAAGGTCAGTCGTTTTGATTGTTCCCGCCAGCCCAACCGACTATTGTGGGCCTCACACAAAGAAAATTCTGACTTGGAGTGACCGCGATGCTATTACCAAAGTACTGTCAAACTAAACTCGGCGTCTTTAAGATTAGCAACGCCGTGATTCTGCTGTTCTGCTGGATTGTTCAGGTACTTGCCGTCAAGCTGGGACCCATCCAGCCCTTGCGCACGCTACGAACGTTGTTGATTTTCACCGTCGCCTATGCCGTGATGCTCTATCTCCCGGTGAAACTGAAGAAATACGTGACTCCCAAAGTACTAACTGAAATTTTGTTAAATTTCAATGTCGTTTTGACCGTGTATAGTCTGATCCTACTCATCCTGCCGCGCGCCTTGGATACGGCTAACCTGTCTTCCTCACAAGCCGGGCTGGGCATCTTCTTTTCCTTGCTGGGTATCCCCATGCCCTACATGCGGCCAAACGGGGTTTACGGTGTTCGGCTACCTTGGACGCGTAACTCCACGGAAATCTGGGACAAGACAAACCTGTTAGGCGCCCGCCTGCTCTTTGTTGTTGGCGTAGTCAGTCTCCTGATTGGGGCCTTCCAAGCTGCCTGGTTCCTGATGTCCCTGATGATCGGTGTAATCATCCTTACCGCTGCCACAGTTGGATACGCCTACCATTTGTCACAACCATAGTTTTTGAAAGCGATACGCTTGTTTTTATACGTACTAAGGCGTATCATGCTAATATCTAGGAGGCACTGATTTGAAAATCACTGCTAAAGAAGTTCTTGATCGACTTAGTAACGAAGGATTCGTAGAGACTCGAATCAAGGGTGATCATCATAGGTTTGAAGATAATCAAGGCCACAAGGTGTCCGTTCCCTATACTCGACTCAAAGATACTATTAGCCCAACTACTTATCGCTTCATAAAAAGACAAGCTGGCTGGAAATAATTCTGCCTCCGCAGCATTCAAAAATCAATGAGGTGAAAATAATGGCTAAGACTCAAATTGTTGTTTATCCAGCTGTATTCATCAAAGATACAGAAACCAATACCTTCACAGTAATTTTTCCGGATATTCCTAGCGCCATTAGTCAAGCTGATACCCTTGGCATGGCAATGGTCAACGCTGAGGAGGTTCTGGGCCTGATGCTTTATGACGAGGAAACCCGCCCTGTCGCTTCGCCACTTAAAAAGATTCAAGAAGATTATCCGCGAGACCAGGTTCAATTAGTCGCCGTTGATTTGGTCAAAGCTGGTAAGATGGTTTCAAAACCCCTAGTAAAGAAAAACACGACTATTCCAGCAGACTTAGCTCGCGAGGCCAGCGCACGCGGCATCAATTTCAGTGCTGTACTTACAAATGCTCTCAAACATGAGTTAGAAAAGGCTTAGAGTTACTACCATGATTCAGCATCGTGTCTAACTAAAAAAATCCCGTCGTCGCAAATAGCTTAGGTTATTTGTAACAACGGGATCTTTGTGTTTAATTTTAAAAAATTGCTGGCGCCTTCATCGTGGGAAACGTCGTATGGCGGCCATAGTTGTGATAGCCCTTGTAGAAGTGTAATTGACTCTTTTGGACCTTCAACTTGTAGGTCATCCGCTGCCCATCGAACTGAACTTTACCGCCCTTGGGCGAATATTGAATGCCCGATAGCTGATAGACGTGATGCCCCAATGACCGATATTTCAGCTTCTTCAGCCCATACCCTGGTAAGCGATAATAGTGTTCGCTACCTTCATCTAGACCAAAGAGATTCCCCGTGCTCTTGGTCTTACTGTACGTGATGTAGGCTTTATTGTCACCCTTGCCGTTATGGAACCAGGTGTGGCGCAAGACTTTAGGCGTCCCCGCGTGCCACGTTGCCGCTTGGGCCGAGGTCAGGTCGGTTGCCGCTAAACCTAGCGACACGGCCGCAAGACCAATTAAAAAATAAGGTTTAACCATGGTGTAAATTCCTCCTCCGAATAACCACCGGGATTACTTCTCTTTGACAATACGCGTTGCCTACCGGTAAAGCAAGACAATTCGTTTTAACCCCGCAATGGCCCGCAACGCGGACTAATCAACGATCGGACGATTTACTCATTCGACTGCTGATGCCGCGGTTGTTTTGGGCATGTGCTTTAACGCCTGCTTCAACAATAGTGGCGCGATAATCGTGGCCAACACAATCACCAGAATCATGGCGGAGTAGTTGGCATCCCCCAGCAGACCAGCTTGATGCCCAATCTGAGCGGTGATCAGCCCCATCTCGCCGCGCGCAATCATCCCGGTTCCAATTACGCTACTACTGGTCCAGGAGAACCCGCACAGCCGCGCACCGAGGCCACAACCAACCAGCTTGGTCAGACAGGCTAAGACGGTCAGCCCCACGATAATCCCCATATTCTCTGCCATGTGGTCGAGGGTCATATTCAACCCCACACTGACGAAGAAAACCGGGATAAAGATGGCATTCCCCAGTGGCTCCACGTGATCGGCCAAGACGGCCCGGTACGGCGTGTGTGCCACGGCGATGCCGGCAAAGAAGGCCCCAATGGCCCCACTCAACCCAACGATATCGGCCAACCAAGCCATTCCCAAACAGATGACCATCGACATAATGGTCACACTGGAAGCCATAACTAATCGTTCACTCAGGTGCATCAGGTACGGTGCGACCCATTTAACCAATATGTACGTCCCACCAAAGAAGGCAATCTGCTCAATCAGAACTACGGCCAGGTTGGGCTGACTACCCGCTGCCTTGATGCCTTGACTAGCCAGTAGACTGATCATCAGGGACAGTAGAACCACCCCCATGATATCGTCGGCCACAGCCGCCCCCAGGATGGTCGCGCCCTCACGCGTAGACAACGCGTGGTACTCTTTCAGCACAGCCACAGAAATCGAGACTGAAGTGGCGGAGAAGATTACCCCGATGAAGAGGGCTTCCAGCGCATTGAAGCCCCACCACCAGGAAGCCAAACCCATTACCGTGATTGGGAAGACAACGCCCAGCGTCGCCACCACAATGGCCGGTCGTAGATACTTCATCAGCAGCTCCAAATTACTTTCCAAGCCACCCAGAAACATCAGAATAACCACCCCAATATCGGCAAACAAGTTCACCAGGCTATTAAGCTGCACCCAATCGAGCATGGCCGGTCCGATCAAGATTCCAATGACCAGCTCACCAATCACGGCGGGCACACCCAAACGGTTGGCAAAGTTTCCCGCCAACGTGGTTAATACCAGAATCAAACACAGTGTTCCGAGAAAAGCCATCCCCGTCCCTCCTTCTTAAAAATTAATTAGTTTCTATCATACGCCACTTTTTCAGCCCACAAAAGAGCAAACTGCCGTCAAATTCTGGCACAAGATCATTAATGACGGATTGAAAAATTCAATTACCCCATCAGGTTGTCGTCACCGTTAATTAATTCAACCGATTTTGGTACTTTCACCTAACAATTAGTGGTAAACTTTGATTACGCTTTCAATTACAATTGATTTGCTCAGATAAACTGTTTGACCTAACCAACGTCTGTGATAAATCTGTAAAAATCCAGAATCGAAGTGAGATGCTCGTTATGAAACACGCTTTCCGGCCACCCCGCCACAAAATACATATTAGCTGGTTGCTGCCCTACCTCCGCAACCGCAGAATCTTAGCTGGCCTCGGCATCTTCTTGATTGTCTTTGCCAGTCTGATTACGGTGCAGGCCCACCGCAACCGCACAAATCAACCCGCAGCGGCGGCTAATCAGCCAGCCAATGCGCATCAGATTGCCCAGAAACAACGTCACGTGAAGCACCAACTCCATCACTACTTAAAATCCGTGACGGCCGATGGCACCGCCAGCGTGAGCTTCTACAATTTAGGACCGGCCGCTGGTAGCGCCGCAGCGAAGTCGGCAACGGCCACCAAGTTCTACAAGTCTGGGGCCCTCGCAACTTCAGCCAACGCCCACACGCCGGAAATCTCGGCTAGCACTTACAAGTTGTACATTGCGGCCTACCTCTTTCATCAACATGCGGCCGGACTATACACCTGGACGCCAGCCGAAGAAGATGGCTTTCAGCGGATGATCGTCAACAGTGCCAATGACTTCTCTGAAGACGTGATTGATACTTACGGTCCCGTCGCACTAGACGATTATCTCGCCAGCCGGCACTACTACTCGCCAACCTTCGTCAGTGGTCAAGTTGCCACCACGACCGCTTATAGCCTAACCCTCGTACTGAAGGACCTTGCCACGCAGAGTGGACCGTTCAGTCACGCTAAGGATCAACAGAAGCTCCTGTCGTTGATGAAACAACAGGTCTACCGTACGGGGATTCCCGCCGGAGCCGCGGCTGCGAAAAAGGGGACGGTCGTTGCCGACAAGGTAGGCTTCCTGGCCGACACCAATAACGATGCCGCCATCGTCACCCTGCCCAACGGCGAACGCTACATTCTGGTCATCATGACCCACGGCCACGAACAGGCCGGCTTTAGTGGTTTCCCTCGAATGGCTAAGATTGCTACTCACGTTCAGAAACTCGTCTACGACCCTGCGATTGTTAAGGGGATCAGTAAATAAATCTCATAATGATCACTGACTAATTTAGTCGGTGGTCATTTTCTTTGGTGTTGGTTACCTAACCTTTCCTATTGTGCCTCTAAATTGACCACGTCCCGCGCCGGTCCTACCATCAGTTTATCAAAATACCACACTGTGAACCGGCACTGGTCAGGAGGGAATCATCATGAAAGACAGCCACTATATTCGTTGGGTCAAGCACCTGTTCCACATACAGGGGAGCCTCGCACCAAACCAGTCCCAAGAGGCCAATCAGGTCGGTGCTAACGCCTTTACCTATCTGTATTTTTACATCTTAATTTCTAGTCTGGTCTTCACCGGATTATCCTCTTGGATCTCCCGCACCCAGCTATTCCAGTTCGTCATTATTAGCGATGTCCTCGTTACGTTCATCATTGGGGGGCTGTACTTCAAGGAGTCGCTGACGCTGCTAGGTCTGAAGGCGCAACCCGAAGCACCGACAACACAGGCGGCCCAGATTCGTTTTGCCTGCCAACAAGCCTTCCAGAATGCCGCCCTCTTCTGGATTCTCATGGTCTTTAACGATCAACTTTCCGGGACATCATTCGTCAAATCCGTTGAAAATCTAAAGACTTTCTTGGTTACCATGGTGTTGGCCATTTTCATCGGCATTTCCACTCTAATCACTGAAAGCCGTCGTCGCCACAAGCCTTAACTTAATTGTCGTTTTGCTGTCGCCATTCGTCACGCAGACAACCATACTTCACCGAATCCCAGTACTGATCCTGCCAATAACGCACCTGCCGCACACGAGCCTCCTGTTGCAGACCCAGACTTTCGGCTAGCCGACACATACGAACGTTGCCCGACCACGTTGTGAGTCCGATATGGGGTAAATCAACGTGGTCCCACAGCCAATCAATCCACAGTGTCAGCGCCTGTTTGCCAATGCCACGATGCCAGTCTTCCGGTCGATACAAGACGATTCCCAAGTCGAGCCACCGCCGAAGTGCCCCGTCCTCGTAGTCGTACGAAACAATCCCGACCATGCAACCATCGACTCTGATGATTTGCCGAGCAGAATTCCCGATAAATTTCTGCGGCGCAATCTCGGTCAGAAACTTTTCCCGACTGGGCACCTTGTCGTGAAAATAAGGACCATTCCACTTAAGCCATTCGGCCTGTGGATCACTAAAGGCTAACTGCCAAAAAGCCGGTGCCTCCGCTGCAGTTAGCGGTGCTAAGGTTACCATCATATTACCCACCTCCAAATTTTTCTCAGTATACCAAAGAATAATTGCCAATCACATTATAGGACTGTGACTAGCTATAATCATCCATTCCGCCGAAAGGGGAGCATTTATCATGACACTCAAAACAAAATTCCTTCGCTTGATCAGTCTCACGTTATTACTAGATGCCGGAACAGTCACCAGTAAACTCATCGCTGATTGGCTCGCACTCTCCGACGCACCCCGCTTTTTGTTTGCATTACTTTGGAGTATCAGCATCGTTATCGTATTCGGTCTAGCTACAAAACTCTACAAGAAACTACGATCACAGTCAGTTGCTAAGAAATTCGTACTCACCTATTACATTATTTCACTGATAACGCTTCTGACTATCGGATTCGGTATGACGTAAAGACATTACTGATTTTCGAGTCCAGTCGTCGCAATACTGCTATTGACTAGCTCTAAAAAAAGGATATAACTAAATCTATAGATACATTTTCTAATGATAATCTAATTATCGGAGTTTAGGTTCCATTAGTTTTTTTCACTATTCTAGTCGGAAAGAAGTCGGGAAAAATGAGTAAATTATTACATCCAACCTTGAACATTCTATTCAAAGTTGCCTTCTTGGATTTTTATGTTTTTTTAGCAGCCGGAGTTTGTGCCATCGTACGGGTGCCTGACCACATTCTGTTCACCATTTGGACAGCCGTTGCCGTCATCTTCGTCCTCTCAGCGTTACTTACACTGAGTGGCATCATCTTCGCACAACTCTACCGCGAGATGGAGGCTATCTCAATCTTTGTACTCCAGGCAGGCTTAAGTATTTTCCTTTTGACCATGGTTCTATAAGCTATTTTTATCCAACGACCTTTCCCGACAGCGTTATGGGAAGGCCGCTTTTTGCTGACAGCTTTTCAACTCGCTACCAGGAATTTTCCTAACTATACGGGACTCCGAGGTGAATAGCAATGTAAAGTTGCAAACAACACCAAATCCGCTATAAAGATTGTTGTGACGGCGTTTCCAGCGATCCTCATTTTCACACAAAAAGCAGCAACGCATCGCCAATTCAAGCGATACATCGCTGCTAATTATTTTCTATAGGCTAAACCCTATTCAGTCGTAAACTTCATGTACTCCGCCTTGATGTAAACCGTTTTATCATCTTTCTCATGGATAGCCATAAAGCCATTACTATCTGGAAAATCTATTTTAAGGATGTTTTTCCCATCGACTTCGTAGGTATAAATCCCAGCATCCAACCCTTTGGCCCCACTAGAATACTCAAGCGATACTATTTTATTTATTTTGTTCTCCTCCAAATTTTCTCTAACTCCTAGTAAGCCGTGTCATCCGCGATTGGCGTGAAGTAGGTCTGACTGCCTAACTTGTACAAGCTGTAATAGACCCCCGGCATATCATCATCCGAAAAGCCCGCCCGATGTTGGGGCTGGTGTAAATTCTTCATAGCCAGCCGATACTGGGTCTGGCCACGCTTGGCCACGTGCTTCAGTGTTAATCCCTTAATTTTACGACCAAAGTACAGGTAGCGTGTGGCCCCTTTCACCCGAGTTCGATTAATCTTGGCCGATTGCAACGGCTTCGGGGTCATCGTTCCAGTGGTTGCCACGTACTTATGAATTTCGAGATAGCCGTCCGAGGTGACTTGAACCCTCCGTTTGCTGGTCAGCTTATCAATCGCCGACTTGCTCCCAAGGTAGAGATCGCCGTGACTCCAGGTTGGCAAATAGACCGGCCGCTTAACCTTCTTGAAGGCTGCCGGACTAACCGTGAGATCCCGGACACTGGGCACGTAGCTCGGGTGCTGCGTGAAGGCCGTCTTCAAAACGTGATAGCTTAACTCGTTATCGTGATTGATCGACAGTGCCTGTTTCTTACTAGTGATATGATACTTCTGGCCAGAAACGACCGTATTCTTGGGAATCTTGACGGTCTTCGATGCAAAGGTGCCATCGGTATGGTTGGCCGTCATCTTGACCGTCACGGCCTTAGTTGACCGGTAGAACGTACTCGTGTAGAGATAATCGCGAGGAACCTGGTTCTTGCCAATCCTCACGGTTGCCGACTTGGCACTGGCCTGCGTTCCCAGTCCAACTACACCCATCATCAAGGTAACTATGATGAGGCCTAACTTTGTGCTCATTTTCATTGTAAAATCTCCCCTTTACTTAAAAATCTACGTCCGATCTATGTAATTGCTACCGATTCATCCCCGAAACAAATTGCTGTCGATTACATCTTCATTGTCGCGCAAATGCGGCAAGATTGCTATAGGCCACTGGCATTTAAAGCTATCTCTAAATTTCAGAATCTAAAAATTGCCGTCCCAAAAAGGACAGCAATTTTTTTACACGCTCATCACTTGTAAATGATTCAACTCCCGCATGACTACCGGATCAGTTGCTCGTCCCCTAGTCGTCACACGACCGTTTGCCAGGACAATCACCACATCTGCGAAGGCAAATAGCGTCGGATTGTATCGATGCGTAATCGTTGCTCAGCCCTCATCCAGTGTCATCAGGTGTTGTCCAATCATCCCGACTCTCCGTTTTATCCCCCGCCAACTTAGAGCTCGTTAATACGTCCGTAGCAGACTCAATCGCACACTGGCACTGATCGTATTCTGCCATTTAACCTTAGCGTATGAACTCCAGAAGTAAAAGACGGCGGCCACAATGACGTAGCTCCCGACTAACAACAGTAGCCATCCATAACTCATGTGGGCCGGTATCCGTAATTAATTGAAGCAGCGCTGCCAAATTCGTTAATTGAAGTAAGTTAAATCCGAAGCCAGCGTTGGATAAGCCGTAATCGTCTGGCCAATCTCCGCGCTACCCATATGATTCTCGATCACGAAGTCCAGGTAGTTGATAACCTGCTCAGCCTCACTGCTCAGAACCGCCGCCCCCACAATGTGTTGGCTCATCCGATCCACGACCACTTTGATTCTCGCGTGAGGGTCCTGAATCCGCTGGTAACTGTACCAGTGAGTCAAATCAAGATCATTGACCTGGTACTTATCTGGTGCCTGTGCCGCCTCAGTGGTCGTCACCCCCAATTGGGCCAATTGCGCTTTGCCATAGACCACTGAAGGAATCGTCGGATACACGATGTCCGGTGAATCACAGGTTGTCAGCGTCTGCGTTAAGTAGCGGCCTTCAAAGCCAGCAACCGGCGTCAGCTTGGGCTGTGGCCGGTCGACCACGTCACCCAACGCAAAGATATGTGGATTGGTGGTCTGTAGATTGCCATTGACCGTGATACCATGGGCCGTTGTGGCCACGTTGACGCGGTCCAGGTGCAGGTCGTCCACGACTGGCTTACGGCCAGCGGTGGCGAAGACCATCCCCGTCGTCCAGCTATCTCCCACAGCCGTGGTGACCTTGAACTGGTCGTCGGCAGGGGCAACGGTCGTGATCGTCGTGTTCAGTTGCACGTCAACGCCCTCCGCCTTGAGCCGATCCAACAGATCGTTAACTAAGTCACCGTCAAAGGCGCGCAGTGGCCGGTCGCTGTGATGGACCAGGTGAACACGACTACCAGCAGCGTTCGCAATCGACGCGAGCTCGACACCCACGTAACCCGCACCCATCAAAATAATATCAGCTGGCAAGTTATCTAAGTCTAAGAATTCATTACTAGTATTCAACCACTCGGCCCCGTCAATGGCGGGAATTCGTGGCTCCTGACCGGTCGCTACGATCCAGTTAGCCGCGTTGAGCTGGTCGTCACCGACTGTCAACGTGCCGTCAGCATTAAAGCTGGCTGCGCCATGGAACGTCGCAATCTTGGCCGCTTCTAGGCCGCCGTGGGTCCCCGCTGGAATCTTAGTCGTATAAGCACGTTTAGCCGCCATCAGGGCCGGCCAATCAATCTGCGGCACACTGGCTAGTCCGTGGCCTTGCAGAGCTTCTGCACGGCCCTGAGCCTCAACCGCGGCCATCAAAATTTTCTTGGGATCACATCCCCGGTTAGGACACGTCCCTCCCCAGAGATCCTTCTCAACGACAGCAACGCTCATTCCCCGTGCGTGTAACCCATACACTGCGGCTAATCCACCGGGGCCGCCACCAATCACAACGATATCGAACTCTTGCATCTGTATGAACCTTCCCTTCTTGGAAAACCTGATAGGAACTGGCTAGTATCACACCAGCCAAGGCAATTCTATCAATCGGCCACTATCCATCGGGCAAACGCAGATCAGCTCAAGGTACTCTGACTTTACCCAACTATATGGTTAATTCTAGCACGGAAATGGTTTATTCCTGACCAATTTGCCCATTTACCTTTTCACGACGTAGTGTCCTGATGAGCTGGTAGCCCGTATAGCAGATGACCAGCAGCCCCGTAATCAGGTAAACCGGTCCGGCTGGAAAGTTCTGGAAGAAGGCTCCATAGACGATGGTGCCCGCGGGCAAGGCCAGCGTCATCAGCGTGCTAAACGTTGACCCCACCCGACCAAGCAACTTGGTAGGCACCGTCATCTGCATGTAGACCGACATCGGCGTATTGATAAAGGCGAGGATCAGGCCAACGGCGACCGACCAGACAATCAGCCCAACCACCAGATTACGACCAGTGAACGCACTAAGAAAGATAATGCCCAACAGGGTAATACCCACCCCAGTCAGCACGCATAGCCGGAGAACCGCGAGGAGTACTTTCTTAAACGATGGTAATACGGAGAGAATGAGGTTCCCCACCAGAACGCCCCCGGCAAAGCCACTCATGACCAGACTTAAGTTAGCATTTCCCAGATGCCGCTCCTGCACGATGGCGTAGGGTAAGCCGACATCTATCGAGCTCAGTAGAAAGTTCAGCCCGACCCCTAGCACAACAACCGATCGGAGTGTGAGCCGATTCTTGATGTAGACCAGGCCAATCTTAAATTGTTCCCACTCGCCGCCAGCCGTAGCCGCCTGCTCGATGGTTGCGAGTGTCTTAACGTGTTTGTCATTGACCAGCTCATGGACCGCCGCGGTAAACGTTGTGTTGGTCACCTTGTCACAGCAGGCGATGACGATCAGCAGCAGAATTGCGAGTAGCATGGGATCGTTGATATTGGCCGTCAATACGGCGTACAGCACCAAGGCTACGATGACCGTTGCTTTACTCAGTAGGATCAGGGGTTTGTGGCGCCGGCGATCCACGAGATTTCCCACCGGCATGACCAGCAGAAGGCCAATCAGCGGGTAGATGATGGACCCGAGGCCAAAGCTAATGGCTGAATGCGTCCGGTGAAGTAACATCAATCCCATCGCAAAACTAAAGGTATCCCCACCCAGCGTACTAATAATATCGCTACTTGCCGCCTTGACGATTTGAATCGTCGACTGTCGGTTGCTGATTTGAACGGAGTCAGCCATCTGCAATCATCCCTTCCGTTTGCATTGTTGCTCATTATTGTAGTCGCAATTCCCGCCAATTAATCCTATAATATGTAGCAAATATGCCACGTTGCTGAAAGGAGTGCCTCCCATGTCCACCATCGGCTCAACCTTAAAACAGATTCGCCAAGCCAAGGGCTTTACTCAAAAGGAAGTCTATGGAGCCATCGTTTCCCGCTCCTTTGCGAGTCGCCTAGAGAGCGGCCAACACGACATTGCCGCTGAAAAGCTCTTTGCAATTCTGGACCGGTTGGGCGTTAGTGCCAATGAATTTCGTTTCATTCAAAACGACTATCAACCGACCGCGACCGAGCTGGCCCGCAGCCAGGTCATGTTGGCCTACGACCAGCAAAACTTCCCCCAGATTAGCCATCTTGCAGCAAAATACGCTCACAGCGAAAACCCGGCAGAACAGCGAATCGCGGTCGTCGCCAATACATTGATAATGGCCTTTGACCACCGCACCATGGCGATCACCCCGGCGATGGAAACGTTGTGGCAACAGATTGCACTGACCAAGACCTGGACGCTCCAGGAGATTGACTTTGGTTCCATTCTGATTGTCTTGACGAGTCTGAAACAAACACCACTCGCCGCGACAATTCGCAAGTATCACTTGACCTGTGACCGCTACGTCTCAGCGGCGGCCGATCCTTTTCGCGTCATGGATTCACGGGCATCTTTCGACCTAGTCGCGTTGCAACAATTGCTGAGCGAGAAGGCCTACCCTGCAGCCAAAGCCTTCAAACTACAATTATTGGCCGGCCACACGGAACACTTGACCAGTGATGGCATCCTCAATCAGCAATTATCGCTGTGGCTCTGGGAAAGTTATTTCGGCGAGACCGCTCGGGCACAATCCTTGGGAAACGCGCTCCGCCAGATGCCGACGCCCCGCTTCCACCTGGGGATTCACGCCCTATTACACGCCTGGGAGGGTCGGGCGCAACAGTATCGACGCCGCAACATTAGCGACCACCGTTAACCTTGCGCCTGTGCTAAAATAATCTCTAGTAATGGTTAGAGGGGGAACACAATGACATTCTATACGTATAGCTATCTCACGACCCACCACAGTACGTGGCAATACGCGCGGATTGGCCTGCTAATTGCCCTGTTGATCGTGTTTATTGGCCTATTCGTGCATTACCTACGCAACCAGTGGAACGTCAAATATAAAGATCTTAGTATTATCACCGCAACGTTATTATTACTAGTCCTTGGCCTGCAAATCAATAGTCTGGTCTCGCTCCAGTCAGCAACCAAACAAACCGGCCAGATCACCGCGACCGTCCAGCAGGTGGCCAAGCAGCTCAAAGTCAAGCCGGGTAAGCTCAGTATCAACGCCACCACGACCGGCAGCGACCTACTGGTGAAATCACCCAAGGGTTACTACCGTCTGGACTACAACTCGGATGGTTCGGCGTTTGTGCTGGAAAAGATTACGTTGGAGAATCCTGAGATCACACTGGTAAAGGAGTAGGCCATGTTTGTATATTCGGATGTATTTATTAAATTAGTTGTTGGTTTCCTATTTATGACGGTATTGATCAACTTTTCCGGTAAGGGTAATCTAGCCCCCACCTCGGCAATTGATCAGGTCCAGAACTACGTCTTAGGGGGGATCGTTGGTGGGGTCATCTATAACTCCGCCGTTACTCTCCTGCAATTCGTACTGGTACTATTGATCTGGTCGTTGCTCATTCTGGTCACGCGTTATTTGAAAATTCATATCAGGGTGATCGGTAAATTTATTGACGGCGGTCCCATCACGGTGATTCGTGACGGTAAACTATTGGTGCACAACTGCCTGAAGGCCAACCTCTCCGCCAAAGAAATTGATTTTAAATTACGGACGGCCGGCGTCTATCAAATCGACGAGGTTAAACGGGCCATCGTGGAACAAAACGGTAGTCTGACCGTCCTACGCCAAGGTGACGGCTCGATTCGCTACCCAATTATTGTTGACGGTCAGATTGATCAGGACGTGTTGGAACTGATGAATCACGACGAGACTTGGTTACTGGCCCAACTGCAGCAGCACGGCGTCCAAAACATTCGTGATGTTTACATGGCCAAGTATGAGAACCACCAGTTCGAGATTACACGGTACGATGAAGCCTAGGTCCTCCGACAGAAGCGTTGTGAGCAATATCAATTACCCGGTTATTTATTTACTCTAAAAGTGGTACGCTAAATGTAATAAGCATGAGGAGGGAACCCGTATGGCCGCAGATCGATTACTGGAAGAATGGCAAATCTACAACCGACAGCTTCAATGCATTGGCACTCGCCGACGCGAAGAGACGTTGGCACCTGGCGAATACCATCTGGTCGTTAATGCTTTTATCTTCAATGCGGGCGGCCAAGTCCTTCTGCAACAACGGTCTCCCAATAAGCTGTACTTTCCCAGCTACTGGGATTCCTCGGTTGGCGGGTCCGTGCAGGCTGGCGAAACGATTGCCACGGCGATGCACCGCGAAATAGCGGAAGAAATCGGATGGGACATCCCCGTGAAAGCGGCCGATAACTACCTATTAGCGCCCCATTCTCACTGGATCAGTGCATGGTTTGCGTTTCAGACAGACCACGCCGCGACTGACTTCATCGTCCAACACGATGAGCTACAACGGGTGGCGTTCTTTGACCAACCAGCGGCTCACGCCCACCTTCACCAAATTGGCTTCGATCCCTATACAGCAGAGTTGGATCGGGCTTGGGATCATTTACAATTAGTGGACGCTCATCAAGACTAGCACGTTTCACGTACAATACTTGAGGTCGAACGCATCCGAGCGATTCGACCTTTTTTTGACCATATTTTTTAATTCAATACCACGTCCGTAAGCTGACAAGAAAGGGAACCACGGTCATTGTGCCGTGGTTCCCTCTTTATAAATGCGGTTGGCCACTCCCCAGTAGCCAACCGCCTATTCGCTTATACCGGCTAAACGTGATATTCCATGAGTGCTCACTTGAACCATCACAGACACGCCTCCCCCTTGCCAGTATTGTAACGACCCTACTCCATGGCCGGACAATAACATGTCACTAATGTCAACGATTACCAGCATACCAGGTCTTCCTGAAAAAAGAAATAGTTTCTGATTTAGCACGTCAGATTTGGAACGTTTACCGGTTAAATCTGCACTGGATCGCCTATTCTACAACGAACTGTGGCCCACAAGCAAAAAGGGAACCACGGTTGGTTTACCGCGGTTCCTTTAGATTCATCACTGTAGTCACTTGTGATGATTTATCTTGCTGACTTGACTGCTTCATCATTGCGTCACAACAGTCAATCAGATTTTCTGGTTGTTGCCCTAGTCATTTTTTTAATTTGTTACGCTTTAATCCTTACGCTTCCGGAATAGACGCCATGCACCGAGAATGAAGGTTCCCATCAGTGCGCCCAACCAAGCTAGTTTGGACTGGCCTTCGTTGGTCTGCGGGAGGTCACCATTGCTGGTGTCTTCAGTGGCCACGTCCTGGCTCGTACGTAGCAGCGGATCTTCAAATCCGTCGTAACTGCCCCCAGCAAAAGTGTCGTTATCGATATCAGTGGTGTGGCTCGCTGCAATCCCATCCGCAGCGCCAGCATCCGTGAAGTCGGTCGTCGGGTTGCCAGAACCATTTTCATTGGTTGTTCCGGTCGAGTTATCCGTGAGATTCGTGTCCGCATCGCCTGAATCACTGGTCGTTTGGTCTGTCTGAGCATCGCTGTCAGCATCACTAGCTGCATCAGTGTCGCTATCGGACCCGGCTTCACTATCACTGCCAGGATCATTCTCGTTGCCATTGACATCCCCTGCACCAGCGTTATTGTCAGAACCTTCTGAGTCGGAGTTACCAGTGTTGCCATCTGAACCTTCAGAGCCTGAGTCACTCATGTTACCGTCCGATCCTTCTGAGTCGGAGTCGCCCGCGTTGCCGTCGGAACCTTCGGAATCGGAATCGCTCGTGTTGCCGTCCGATCCTTCTGAGTCGGAGTCACCCGTGTTACCGTCTGAACCTTCCAAATCCGAGTCACTGGTATTGCCTTCTGAACCCTCGGAGTCTGAATCGCCGGTGTTACCATCCGAGCCCTCGGAGTCTGAATCGCCGGTGTTACCGTCGGAGCCCTCGGAGTCTGAATCGCTCGTGTTACCGTCCGATCCTTCTGAACCGGAATCATTTAGGTCACCATCGTTGCCGTCGGAACCTTCCGAGTCTGAGTCGCTGGTATTGCCGTCGGAACCTTCGGAATCGGAATCACTGGTGTTGCCGTTTGAGCCCTCCGAATCGGAGTCACCAGTATTGCCATCTGAATCCTCGGAGTCTGAGTCACTAGTATTACCGTCGGAGCCTTCCGAATCTGAGTCACCAGTATTGCCGTCGGAACCTTCAGAATCGGAGTCGCTAGTGTTGCCTTCTGAACCCTCGGAGTCTGAGTCACCGGTGTTACCGTCCGAACCCTCGGAGTCTGAATCACTCGTGTTACCGTCTGAGCCCTCTGAGTCTGAATCACTCGTGTTGCCGTCCGATCCTTCTGAACCGGAATCATTTAGGTCACCATCGTTACCGTCTGAACCTTCGGAGTCTGAGTCGCCAGTATTACCATCTGAGCCTTCCGAGTCAGAATCGCCGGTGTTACTATCGGAGCCTTCAGAATCGGAGTCACTGGTATTGCCGTCGGAACCCTCGGAATCTGAGTCGCCGGTATTGCCATCTGAACCCTCGGAATCTGAGTCACCAGTATTGCCGTCGGAACCTTCAGAATCGGAGTCGCTAGTATTGCCATCTGAACCTTCGGAATCGGAGTCACCGGTGTTACCGTCGGAACCCTCGGAATCAGAATCGCTAGTATTTCCGTCTGAATCTTCGGAGTCACCAGTATTTCCTTCTGAACCTTCAGAATCGGAGTCACTGGTGTTGCCGTCGGAGCCTTCAGAATCGGAGTTGCCGGTATTGCCATCTGAACCCTCTGAATCTGAGTCGCCGGTATTGCCATCTGAACCCTCTGAATCTGAGTCACCAGTATTGCCATCGGAACCTTCAGAATCGGAGTCACTAGTATTGCCATCGGAACCTTCGGAATCGGAGTCACCGGTGTTACCGTCCGAACCCTCGGAGTCAGAATCGCTAGTATTTCCGTCTGAATCTTCTGAGTCGGAGTCACCAGTATTTCCTTCTGAACCCTCGGAGTCAGAGTCATCGGTGTTGCCGTCGGAACCTTCAGAGTCGGAATCGCCAGTGTTACCGTCTAAGTTCTCCGAATCGGAGTCACCAGTATTGCCGTCTGAATCCCCGGAATCTGAATCGCCGGTGTTACCTTCTGAGCCTTCGGAATCCGAGTCACCGGTATTACTATCGGAGCCTTCGGAGTCAGAGTCGCTAGTATTGCCTTCTGAACCTTCAGTGTCTGAGTCACCGGTATTACTATCGGAGCCTTCGGAATCGGAATCTCCTGTATTGCCTTCTGAGCCTTCAGAATTAGAGTCGCCAGTACTCTCTTCTGAACCCTCTGAATCTGAGTCGCCGGTATTGCCATCTGAACCCTCTGAATCTGAGTCACCAGTATTGCCATCGGAACCTTCAGAATCGGAGTCACTAGTATTGCCATCGGAACCTTCGGAATCGGAGTCACCGGTGTTACCGTCCGAACCCTCGGAGTCAGAATCGCTAGTATTTCCGTCTGAATCTTCTGAGTCGGAGTCACCAGTATTTCCTTCTGAACCCTCGGAGTCAGAGTCATCGGTGTTGCCGTCGGAACCTTCAGAGTCGGAATCGCCAGTGTTACCGTCTAAGTTCTCCGAATCGGAGTCACCAGTATTGCCGTCTGAATCCCCGGAATCTGAATCGCCGGTGTTACCTTCTGAGCCTTCGGAATCCGAGTCACCGGTATTACTATCGGAGCCTTCGGAGTCAGAGTCGCTAGTATTGCCTTCTGAACCTTCAGTGTCTGAGTCACCGGTATTACTATCGGAGCCTTCGGAATCGGAATCTCCTGTATTGCCTTCTGAGCCTTCAGAATTAGAGTCGCCAGTACTCTCTTCTGAACCCTCTGAATCTGAGTCGCCAGTATTTCCGTCCGAGTCATTCTCGTCCGTGTCGTCGGTATTCTCATCAGTTCCATTTGCATCACCGTCTGATTCATCAGTGGTCGTATCGCCACCCTCATTATCTTCCGAATCAGTATCACCATCAGAGTCCGTGTTGCCAGTTTCAGTATCCGACGTGTCTGTATTCGAATCGCCCGCGTTTTCTTCTGAGCCTTCCGAATCAGAATCGCTGGCATTACCAGTGGTCGTATCAGAATCATTAGTATCCGTCTCAGTCGTATCCGAGTCGTTGGTATTGCCACTGTTACCTTCTGAGCTTTCATTATCAGAAGAGTCTGACGATCCATCCGAACTGGTGTCACCTGTGCCATCCGTATCTAAGTCACCGGCGTTCCCATCGGTATCTCCTGTATCTGGCGCTCCCAAGCCAGTATCAGTATCCGTTGCGTCAGCGCCGTCCGTGACACCCGTCTGATCAGTATCCCCACCCTCATTACCGGTAGGGGTTTCCACATTTCCATCGCCGTAACTTCCAGACGTATCAGTATCCGTCGTTGGAGTCTCGTAACCATTAGCGCCATCGTTGGTTGTGGCACCATCCGAAACGCTTTCCGTATTCGTAGTAGATTCACTTACTGCAGTTGTCACGTCTTGACTGTTATCATTTTCACTAATGGTTGTAGCTGAACTGGCCTCGTTTGAGCTGTTATTATTTTCACTAGTTTGTGTCATCGTATTGGCCGTGGTCGGGGTAGTGACGGTTGCTGTTTCACTTGTATTCTTCGTCACATTGTCTACCGCTTTAGCTGGCGCTTGTTCCGTCCGTAATGTGTTGGCCTTTGCCGTAACTGGTTGATCTGCAAACATCCCTGTCCCTACCAGTGCGGCGGCCGCGGTGAGCCAGAGGCTCGTTCTTACGTTTTGCGTCATCTTTTCTCCTCCAGATTTTCTTTGCCTTCTGTTCTCTCTGCCGATAATCAATATACTATCAAGTTAACCGTCAGAAAGAAACAAAAACCGTTTTTGGCAATCAAAAAAGGAACCCCTGCCAACTGACAGTGATTCCTTTCACGAAAAACGTTGATTTAACAGCGTTTATAAAATAAAAACATTTATATCGAAATGATTCCGGCTGACAAACGCTCCCGCGAATTGCTTAACGGATAGTAATTGCACGTGAATGCCGAGAGTGGTAAACCGTCATGAAGTTTCTGGTCGATGTCCAGTAAACCTTGTTGGGCCAGCCTTTCTTCATGTATGGGTCAGCAACAAGAAACTTACCGTGCTTGTACCCGACTAGTGTCAGAACGTGGTACGGCCGTTGCTGCTGCATCCGCCAAGCCCCAGCGAAGACGACGGCATTGCCCCGCTTCACTTCACGAATGAGTTGGACCTTAGAAGCGCCTGTGATATTTGTGGCCAACTGATCATATGTCTTGGCATATTTGGTGAGCGGAGCTGGATAGATGGTCCGCGTCTCACCTGGCCGACTCTCCGTGTAAGGATTGCCGACGAAGCCCTTGTTTGGCGTCTTAGCCTTGGGCATCCGATTAATGATGGTCTTGAGACTGGTCTTGGTCGCAATCCCTTTAACGGAGAGCGCCATCTTCAGACTAGCAGCTTCACAAGCGTTCGGCGCATACGTGGGGGACAGTTGACTCGTATATGTGTAAGGTAACACATAAGAAGTCGGAAGTTTGACAGCAGTCGCATTGATCCAACCATAGTTATATCCACGCCGGCTTAATTGAAAGTACGCCGTCTGGCCCTTCTTAGCGACTTGATTGACTTGCATGAGTTTCCCAGCCAAATTACCCGCCTTACGAACACTCTTAGCCCCTTTTACATAAGGCTTGTTCCACAAACGCCACCCTTTTGACTTAATCACACGTGAATTGTACTGACGCCCAGACTTCACCGAATACGTGGTGGTACTGGCACTAGCAGACTGGACTCCTACTAACAGCAGCCCCACAAACGCGACAATACTTAATAATTTAATTCCTTTTTTCATGCTATTTCCCCCTATTGAACGGCAACTGCGAAATGTTTGTAATTATAACTACGAGCCAACTTACTTGCCGATACCCAATATTTTCCTTGGTTCGGGTCCGCAACGTGATAGTAGCCCTTCTTATAACCATCCAGTAACATGACATGACTATTATTGATGCCAGTCCCCCAGAAGTAGTGCCCGTACTGTGCCTTCGCAAAGTGAAGTGTCACGTAGACCACGACTGGATTATGTAACCGTAATTGTGATCGTAACTTACTCAGACTAGCGCCACTCATGTTCTTAACGGGTTCGTACTGGTTGCCCCACTTCGCCAATGGCTTGGGGAATATCGACTGAAAGACGCCAGAAGTGACCTTGTAAGGACTCCCAGCAAATCCATTGTTCGGATTATTATTCTTACTCCGCGGAAGGCGCTTCATGAACGCTACCAGCCCAGTGGACTTCAGCGCGCCCTTGTAGTGTAAGCCTTCCAGTAAACTAGCCGATTCACAGCCCATCCAGGCTTTAACGGCATTCTGACTGATATAGGGTGCGTTCAGGTTAACTGCGCTGGGCGTCTTCAAATATTTATGCCACACCCAACCAGAATAAGATTTCTTGCCCTTACTGATAGAAGTGACGTAGTAATACCGATACTGCTTACCGTTAGCCTTCTGAATCAGCGCAGATTTACTAATGGCCCATGCCGTTTTGGGAAAACTTGCTAGCTTGTGGTTGGCGGTCATCGTCAACTGTCCATCCGTCGTCTTAAAGGCATAGGTTTTCCCTCTGGTATTTCCAGTAACTTTGCCAAAGGTCGTTACATTCTTTTGGGAGACAACGTGCTGGGTGGCCGCCTGAGCCGTTACTAATCCAAAGCTTCCAATGGCAACTCCCGTTAAGAGTGTTACCAAAACTTTCTTGATCATTTACTAAACTTCTTTCTATGTGGTCACTATCAGTTTCAATTACCGTAGCAATAGCCTACCACAACAATCGATTAACTGGTGACGATGTTATGAACGATTTGCTTAAAATTCGCATCCATCAGGATCTCACACCTGACACAAAACCAGTATACAGCGGGCTAGCGGCAGAAGACAAGGTCTCCTCCACTTTCCTTTGAAACCAAAAGGTCCCCGTAGCAGATTGTATGCTACGGGGACCTCACATTGTGGTAAGCCGCTTATTGGATTTGAACCAACGACCTCTTCCTTACCATGGAAACGCTCTACCTACTGAGCTAAAGCGGCATACTACCATTATCGTTGATATTGGAAATAATGGCAATAAAAAAAGAACCCTCACAGGGTT
>NZ_AZCZ01000015.1 GCF_001434055.1 Levilactobacillus parabrevis ATCC 53295
GAGTCTCGTACAGACCGTTGTTATGTTATTAACAATTTAATACACAACAAACATATTACATGATGGTATGGCTCGGTAGCTCAGTTGGTAGAGCAATGGATTGAAGCTCCATGTGTCGGCGGTTCGATTCCGTCCCGCGCCATTTATGGTGGGGTAGCGAAGTCTGGCTAAACGCGGCGGACTGTAAATCCGCTCCTTCGGGTTCGGTGGTTCGAATCCACTCCCCACCATCATTATAGGGATATAGTTCAATGGTAGAACAACGGTCTCCAAAACCGTCGATGTGGGTTCAACTCCTACTATCCCTGTTTGTAATGTGATGGCGGTATTGGTGAAGTGGTTAACACACCGGATTGTGGTTCCGGCACGCGTGGGTTCGATTCCCACATACCGCCCTTAGATTGGTCATCTTGAATTATTTTCAGCTGATCCAATCAGATTGGATAGGCGATTATGGTGGTATAGCCAAGTGGTAAGGCAGAGGTCTGCAAAACCTTCATCGTCGGTTCAAATCCGATTACCACCTTTGACTGGGTGTATCCAATCAATATTTTTTTGCCGGAGTGGCGGAACTGGCAGACGCGCTGGACTCAAAATCCAGTGACCGTTGAGGTCGTGTGGGTTCGAACCCCACCTCCGGTATCACTAAGAACATGTTCGGTTTTCATAAAAGTAACGACAAGTCCTGTTCATTCAGGCTTGTCGTTTTTTTTATGACTGATTTTAACTAACAGCTTCGTCTATATTCTGTGTCCCGCCTGTGCCTCTTGTAACGGCCTACGGTTAGGCCTAAACTAAGATTATCATACATATATAGATAGGAAGTCTCAGGATAGTGAAAGCAAATAAACTGATTCGTTACGCGTTAATTGGGTTGATTGCTACTGGTGGCGGTATTTTATTGGAGCAAGAGCCTGCTCAGGCGAGTTACAACACCATGTTCGCCAGAGAAGGGTACTTCTCTACGCATGAGAAGGTGGACGCGACGTCTTCCTTTGATCGGAAAGTCAGCACCTATAAGTCGGTCTACATCACCCAGACGAAGCATGGAGCAGTTCGTAATGCCAGTCTTATGTTTTACAGCAAGCCACAGACCAGTAAATTCAATGGTTATGCGAAGCACTGGATCAATGTTCGCCAGTTGAAAAACGGCAAGGTCTACGCCTATAACGACAAGACGGTTTACGGTAATTATTTGGTGAGCTATCATCAGCTGAGCAAGGGACACGGCAGCAACATCAAGGCTGGATCACGAAAGGTCAACGTGCACTTCTCTAAGGCAGGGAACGTCCTATTTAAATACCAGAAAAATTTGCTCACGGTGCACTTGAGGAGTGGTCGGATCACACTCAATGGTAAGGCCACTCAGGCGCGGAATAACCGAGTCTTCAAGCGTGCTGTCCCCAAGCATGGTACTCGGGTAAATCGGCTGGTAGCGGACGCTAAACGCTATCTGAGCGTCCCTTATCGCTATGCTGGTCGTGATGCCTTTGGTGGGCTGGACTGTGCCTCGTTCGTTGATCAAGTCTACTTAGATGTCGAGCATCGTGACATCGGGGGAATGACTGGTGTACAGCAGAAACTCGGCAAACACGTGGCTGTCAGCAAGGCAAAGAAGGGGGACTTGCTCTTCTGGCAGATTGCTGGGCAAAAGTACACCTACCACGTGGCCATGGCGATTGGACACGGCAAGCTGATTGAGGAAGCGGGAAAGTCGGTTCATATTTCTAAGATAAGTCATCGTCATCCGCAGTTTGCTATTCATATGAAGTAGATGATAATAAACCGCTAGTACAGTGGAAGGATTTCCATTCTGTACTAGCGGTTTTTATTGGTGTATCGGGGATTTTTAAGCGGGCGTTTGATCGTAGTGATTGCGGGGATACCCGAAACCTTACAGGGGAGTTGGCGTCCTGCAGGTATTAAAAAATCCTAGCTGGACAGGCTAGGATTTTATCAGTCATATAAGAAAGTTGTTTTGTTAAATAGATTAGCCTTCGTAGGCGTCTTGTAAGCCGACCTTATCTTGATGGTCGATAGAAGCGTAACGATCGGAAGCGTACATTACGCTGGACTTGTCACCGGAGTGGCTCAAGCCTAAGGCATGGCCAATTTCGTGGGTGGCAACGTTGGTCCGTTGGCTCTTGGTGTAACCGTACTTAGTTAAGAGGCTCCGGTTCAACGTGGACTTAGCGGAAACGATTTGGTTGTTGTCGCTCTTCTTTAAGTAAGAGTAGTTCGTGTAACCCGCCAACTTACCGCTCTTAGTGCTTAATGACTTGGAAGAGGTTAAGGTAATGTCAGTTTTTTCGCCGCTCTTGGCAGCCTTTAATTGAACAACGCCAACCTTGTTCCAACGCTTAACGGCGTTCTTCCAAACGCTCTTGTAGTAAGAGGAGGAAGTGTTGGTCTTGTAAGTAATGGTGGTGTCATTCCAACTACCCCATGAAGGCGTTGGCTTGCTTGCGGATGCGAGGATCGTGGTACTGAAGCTTGCGAGGGTCAAGACGATGGTGGCGATTACTAAGACTGTCCATTTAACAACTTTCTTTAACATTTTAATGACCTACTTTCTTAATTCCGAACTATTTGTAATTCGGTTGTGTAATATCTTATTGACTATCGTTAGTATAAAGCGGGTCGTGGATCAGTTGTTATGCCACAATGACGAGTGTGGATAGTTTCCACGGGACAATATTGTGGAAGTGGATATAAACGACCAAAAAAAGCCCGTAACACCGCGAAAAGCGTTACACATCGGGCATTGTGGCCACTTGAAATATCGGTGCTAACTGACTATCTTTGGTTGTCCAAGCGCACAAAAAAAGACTGGATAAAGTAGAACTCTTTTTTTAGAGTCACTTTGTTCAGTCTGTTTAAAACGATATTTATAATCAGAGTGTAACGAACATTTGGTGGTAACACTTTCCCTATTGTGGGGTAATTAGCGATATTTGACGGCGGTTCCGTAAGCGGCAACGGATTGCATGTCTGTGCCAATGGAACCGGAATCAAAACGCATCATCACGACAGCATCTGCGCCCATGTCGATCGCGTTCTGTCGTAGTCGCTCGATGGCGATGTGGCGTGATTCATTCAGCATGGTGGTGTAATCCTTGATTTCACCACCGACCACGTTTTTCAAAGACGCACCGATGTTACGCATGATGTTTTTGGACTGGGTGGTCAGGCCAAAGACCTCACCTAGAACCTCGTAATCTTGTCCGGGAATCTTTTCAGTCGTTGTTACTAGAATTTCTGCCATAGTGTACATCCTCCTCAGATAGGTTACCCCTAATATACCGGTGTTGGGGGGGGAATACAACTTTGATAATTCAGAGAAAATCGTGCGAGAAAGGGGCTGGTCAAATCTCGAAGCCTTGGCAACGGATTTTGACTTGATTCGTCGGGATCTAAACTGCATGAATAGGCGATATCTGGCTGTATATCCAGTGGCACGACCCACTCCTCACCTTTTGCGGCTTAAAATCTTGCATATAACCGGTATCCTAGCGCCAGTATTAGCCAGACTGGCAATGTTATTAGCTGTTAATTGGGATAACCACATGTTAAGCTGTGACTTGTGGAGACCTAATAAGAGGTACCACCTAAGGAGAAAGCATGACGATAGAAGGCAGAGAATCACGACGTCCCCTGGAAGCACTAACGAACGAGACGCTGAATCAGCCATTATCACAGAAACAGCGCGACCAGATTGATACTTTCTTAGCTACCGAAAGGGCTCACCGGGAGGCTGTGATTGTGTTAGAGCAGTCGCTACACGCCCCCCTTGCGAACTACCATGATCAGCGGTTATTTTATCAGAACGTGAGTGACCTGACGCACTTTCGCCGGAACTTCTTCACGCGGATCGGTCGTTTCTTACAGAAGTCCGTTGCGGCAACCTATCAACTGGAGTTCTGGGATCGTGATTCCCATCAGAAATATTGTTTTCCACAGCATGAGCTGTCACGCGCGGACACCTGCGACATCAAGACGGGAACCGCGGTCGAAACGCTCACCTACGTACAACTGGACTATAAGATGCGGCGCACGTATGACATCCAAAATCATCACCTCTACCAGGTTAAAATGCAGTTTTACGTTGAAGGTCAGCCCTGTGACATGGTCGATGGGTTGATGCTCCTGCAGCAGCGGTTAGAGAGCCGTTCAGTGTGGCTCAAAGACGCCATTCTTCACATCAAGGATTTTACCTAAATCAAGTGACTAACCATCTGCTGCGAACGGTGGCAGATACATACGAAGGCAAAGAAAAAATCCAACCGCAAGCACGTTGCTGGTTGGATTCATTAGTTAGCTGACGACTGGGCAGCTAGGATGGTCGCTAATTTACGCTTAGTTGTGCCAACTTCGCCGCGTAACAGCGCTCTGTGACTGACAGGGATAATGTTGGCCATGCTGCGCTGATGGTCGCTAGCGTCTAAAATATGCTCATCCACAACGTAGATGATTGCGGGATTAACAACTAGATCCCAGTGGTGTTCAGCGTGAACGGATTGTGGTGATAGGGCTAGTGCGGTGATTAAGCTCTGACAAAAGCGATCAATCAAGGCAGCGTCCACAATGGTATTACCCGTTAACGTTGGCTGAAACTTACCACTTAGGATGTCACCGATCACTTTGATTTCAGGCATAGGGGTTCCTCCAATTTCAATGATGCCCCATTTTAACACGAGAACTCGGGGAGGGGGACCAAATACCTGTGAGCTTAGCGAAACTTTAAATTTACGCAACTAAATATTACTTTTCTGATGATTTAATCGAAAATCAGTAGGCCCAGGATGAGTTGGACGACACTGGTCGTGACCAGCCGGTAGTTATCGTTGATCTTGGGCTGGAGCCACCAATAAGCGACCGCTAACAGGCCGGCAATGACAATCTGACACGAGAAGCCGAGGGTAAGCAGTGTCAGTATCAAGATAGCGGGGGTGACGAGTGTCCAGCGCCAGTCGCGTTCCTTAGTTAAATAGTAAGGTTCGAAGAAGACCAGGTAGCTAGCGACTAACGGCACCATGGGCATTAGAAATTGCATTGCCAGGTAGTGATTGCGAAGAAAGAATAGGATCACCGGGACGCCACAACCGGCCAAGAAACTGAAGACTACGAGGCCATAGGCGGATTGCAGTCCCAATTGGGGAACGCATGCTAGGACCAGGAAGACGCACAGTAAAATCGCAAACAGTTGTAGCATATGATCGTGCGGGGCCGCCAGCAATCCCAACGTGGCTGCCGCAACCACGAAAATTGGACCGATGCGGGACTGAAAGTGACGTTTAAGAATCAGAAAGTAGCCAGCAGCGACGAGCATACCGTATCCACCAAGGTAGACCTTAATATTCGTAGCCAGGGGCGTTCCCGTTGCGGCGGTCGACCCGGCGACCCACCAAAGTAAATTTTGAAAAAAGGTGAAAATGAATAATTGTTGTACCGTCTTATTTTTTAAGAAGGCCATGATTGTGGTCATGGAATCGCTCCATTTCAACTGATTTAGTCTTATCCTTTATAATAGATATTGTTTTGACCCTGGTCAATCATTCTTTGCAAAAAAACGGCAAGGTTTCTTTTATCCCTCATTAATATATGTTAGAATGCTTAAGTTATGAGTCAATTCCCGATAGGATTCACGCATTCAGTGAAGCTGCCTTGTAACCGACTGGCGCGAGATTATCGGTCAACTCGTCGTCAACACTATCTAGGGGGAATATCCATTGCAAGAAAGACATTTATTTACGTCGGAATCCGTTTCAGAAGGCCATCCAGATAAAATTGCTGATCAGATCAGTGATGCCATCTTAGATGCTCTACTGGCTCAGGATCCGGATTCACGGGTTGCCTGCGAGACGTCCGTTACGACTGGCCTGGTGCTGGTCTTCGGTGAAATCTCTACCAAGGCATACGTGGACATCCAAAAGGTCGTTCGTCAAACCATTAAGGAAATTGGGTACACGGACGGTCAATACGGTTTTGACGGTGACAACTGTGCCGTCCTCGTCGCTATCGACGAACAATCACCCGACATTGCGCAAGGGGTCGATGACTCTTATGAAACGCGTGAAGGTGATGAAGATCCACTGGACAAGATCGGTGCCGGTGACCAAGGGTTAATGTTTGGTTACGCCATCGACGAAACGCCAGAACTGATGCCCCTCCCAATCACGCTGAGCCACGCTTTGATGCGTCGGATCGCCAGCCTGCGGAAAATGGGCACCATTGATTACTTACGGCCAGATGCGAAGGCAGAAGTCACCGTTGAATATGACGATGAGGGTAAGCCATTACGGGTCGACACCGTTGTCTTGAGTACGCAACACGATCCAGACGTTACGTTGGACCGAATTCGTCAAGACGTGATCGATCAAGTGGTTAAGGAAGTTATTCCCGCCCACTTGTTAGACGACAAGACGAAGTACTTCATCAACCCAACTGGTCGTTTCGTTATCGGGGGTCCTCAAGGGGATGCCGGTCTGACCGGTCGGAAGATCATCGTCGACACGTATGGTGGGGCTGCTCACCATGGTGGTGGGGCCTTCTCCGGGAAGGACGCCACGAAGGTGGACCGTTCAGCAAGTTATGCTGCGCGGTACATTGCCAAGAACATTGTGGCTGCCAAGTTGGCAACGGAATGTGAAGTCCAGATTGCCTATGCCATTGGTGTGGCGGAACCCGTTTCCGTTTCCATCAACACGTTCGGCACCGGGGTCGTTACGGAAAGCAAATTAGCTGCTGCCGTTCGTCAACTCTTTGACTTACGTCCAGCCGGCATCATCAAGATGCTCGACTTAAAGCGGCCAATCTACAAGCAAACTGCCGCATACGGCCACTTTGGTCGGACCGACATCGATTTGCCTTGGGAACACACGGACAAGGTCGATGCTTTAAAGGCTGCTTGCAAATAAGTACCACGATTAATTTCTAAAATGAAATCCCATCAGTTTGGCACTCCGCCGGCTGATGGGATTTTTGCGTTCGAGTTGTGTGGGTGAAGGTGGCGTTTCACGTTGCCAGGGGATTATCGGTTCTTAATAAACGTTTAGCCAAATCGGCTTGGGTTAAATGCTGTTGTTTCCGATGAACTATGAGCGATGTCTGTAATTTTAGCTGATCCATGGAAATCCGCCTCCGTTTACGTCTAGCATGCCACATTATGCAGAGCTTGTCTGTCAAAAGTCTTTGACATTGCCGTAAAGTCAGCACTTTGGCTTAGTTAGGTTAGAAAAAAACTAGAAGGTTGAAGATCCTGACCGTCAGCGCTGAAAAAAAACGCGACTTGTCGTAGCCTTAACGCGCAAGCAAAAAAAGACATTGGCTGGACCACCAGATTTATTTTCACCAGAAAGGTGTCCTTTCACCAGCAATCCGTGATAATATAAGATATTACTGTGTCAAACAGAATTTGGGAAGTAGCGCTGTTGGCTACTCAGTTTCGTTGTGTGGTGGGGCCCAACGGTAGGAGGAAAATTATGAAACAAACAAATGTTAAGGTCGTCACCATTGCCGTCTTTGTGGCAACCTTCATGTCTGCCGTTGAAGGAACAATCGTGTCGACCGCCATGCCGACCATCGTTGGTGACTTAAAAGGGGTGGCCCTGATGAACTGGGTCTTCTCCATCTTCTTACTGACCAGTGCCATTGCCACACCCATCTATGGTAAATTGGCCGATACCGTTGGCCGGAAACTGGTCTTTCTCGTGGGGCTGTTCATCTTTGTCCTGGGATCCACGTTATCGGGGATGTCCCACAGCATGGAGACGTTGATTGCTTGGCGTGCCCTGCAGGGAATCGGAGCGGGGGCCATCATGCCCGTGTCGTTCACGATTCTCGCCGATATTTACCCCGTTGAGCAGCGTGCCCGCGTGATGGGCCTCAATGGGTCTGCCTGGGGAATTGCGGCAGTTGTCGCACCACTATTGGGGGGATTCATTGTCGATCAACTGAGCTGGCACTGGATCTTCTTCATTAACATTCCAATTGGGATCGTGACCATGGGATTGATCTGGTTCTTTCTCAATGAGAACACAGAACGTAAGGCGTTTACCATGGATTGGGCCGGTTGTATCTGGCTGTCCGTGGGTCTCTTGGCAGTCATGCTGACGTTTCAGCTACTTGGTGAAGGGGACCTTAATATCGTGTGGGTGATTGGCGGCCTGATTGCTGCCATTGTCGCCTTTTGGGCATTTATTCGCCGCGAGAAGCGCACGGATGACCCACTGATTCCCATGGAATTGTTTAGCAACCGAACCTTTGTGGTCCAAAACCTGATTGCGGCACTCTTAAGTGGCTTTATCATGGGATTCGAAGTGTATCTCCCAACCTGGACGCAGGGGTTACTGGGATTGAAGGCCTCCGAAGCGGGATTTGCTATTACACCGAGCTCGCTGATGTGGATCGTTGGTTCCTTTATTGCTGGTAAATTATTAATGAAACGCTCACCATATCAGATTGTTAATATTAGTCTGACGCTGGTGCTGATTGGGGCGGTTATCATGGCGATTATTCCCGCTACCACGCCATTCTGGAGCTTCTTTGTCATTGCCGCGATCTGTGGGACTGGTTTTGGGATTACGATTACCACCACGACCGTGACGGTGCAGAGTAAGGTACCCGTGGCAGAGATTGGGGTGGCGACCTCCTTTAATACCTTGGCACGAACGTTGGGACAGACCGTGATGGTGTCCGTTTTAGGGATCGTCATGAACGTGGTGATGGCGCATGGCGTTGCCAGTCATCCCGGGACCAGCATGGCGATGATGAATAAGTTAATTAACCCACAAACGGCCAAGAATCTCCCAGCGCACCTGTTACCTACGCTACATGGTATTCTGTATCAAGGGTTACACCTGATTTTCATTACCGGGGCCTGCCTGATTGTGGTTTCATTCTTGGTCAACTTGCTCGACCGCCGAGGCACGCAGAGCTTAAGTGACCATCAAGCGTAATTATTCCCGTTTTAAGGGGAGATACGGTATAATAGTTCTAAATGACTGAGAGTGGAGGCGAAGAAAATGTTTGAAAATAATCATTCACGTTACGCCAGTTACGGTACCGTTGCGGCCTTGCCCGGCGACATGATCGACGCCGTTTGGGAGATCATCGACCAAGACCTCCAAGGGGTATTCCCGTTGGAGAATCTACTGACGTTTAAGCTGCATAACAACCAAGGGACGACTACGTTTGAATACGTCCAATTAGATGAAAATGATCATCCAGGAGCCCTGAGTGCGGGGTTCGATACGGATTTCGCTTATGCTCCCGAACTCCCAGATACTGTTCTGGCCTACGACGATGGTGACAGCCAGATTATCCTGCTGCCATCCGAAACGGCGGACCATTAAATTAAAAAACTCCCCCAAACCATTTCTGGCTTGCGGGAGTTTTTTGTCAATTTAGACCGTTGCGTCGGTCCGAATGTCTTTTAAGGCGTCATCAATTTGAGCCAAGACGAGTTCCGTATTACCTGGTTTGTCCAAGTCGTACTTTTGTAAGTCAATCTTGATCTTAGGACTGATGTCGTAGTCGGCGAACCAACCTTGGTAAGCCGTCCACATCTTTTTGTAGTAGGATTCCAATTCAGGATTGTTGTCGAATTGTTCGTAGTCCCGGCCACGCTTCTTGATCCGGTGAAGAATGGTGTCGAAGTCGGCGTCAGCGTAGACTAACAAGTCTGGTGCCTTCTTTGGGAGTTCGTTCAGTTCAGTCATCATGTTGTCGAGGAGTTGTAAGTAAACCTCGAGTTCGGTATCCGTAATGTTTCCTTCAGCGTTGTTTTCTCGCGTGAACAGGGCGTCTTCGTAGATCGAACGGTCGAGGACATTGTTGTCGTCCGCGAGGGCTCGTTTGATCATACTAAACCGTTTGTTCAAGAAGTAGATCTGTAGCAAGAAACCATATTGCTTTGGGTCCCGGTAGTAGAGTGGTAACACCGGGTTATCACCGACCGGTTCGAAGAATGCTTGCGTATTTAAATGTGATGCGATTTTTCCAGTTAGAGTCGTTTTACCGACCCCGATCATTCCAGCTGTAATTATCACCATGATAGCCCCTCTTTAATTAGAAATACAAGATATAGTGTACCATAAAATGACTGACTACTACATCTGCCGGGAAGAAAAATTTCCGCCATTTCCAGTACTTTGGTCATTGTTGTATAATGAAACCGTTGGTATTAGTGGATTAGGAGGTTGATTAAATGTATCAAGCAATCGTCTTTTTTGACTTGGATGGAACGTTATTTGACGACGACAAGAATGTTTTACCGACAAGTGTCGCAGCCATTCAAGAAATGCAACAACATCATATTCTACCAGTTATTGCGACTGGAAGAAACATTTTTGAGATTCAATATGTCCTGGATGCCACGGGAATCGATGCTGTGGTCAGTGCGAACGGCAGTTACGTCCAATATCAGGGTAAAAAATTAACTGCGGCCGTGATCGATCAGAAGACGTTAACGGCCATTACGGCCTTTGCCAAAGAGCAAGGTGATCCGCTGGGTTACTTTAACAACCAGGGCTTTCGCTTGAGTCAGGCAAACCAGGACACAACCGATAACTTTAAATTATTGCGGTTAGACGCGCGGGTCGATCCTACTTGGTATCAGTCACAAGACATTAACTTTTTGAACGTCTTCAACCGCGACAAGGAAAAAATCTACCGCGAGAAGTTCGCGGGGACACTGTCCTTCGTCCGCAACAATCCGCGCGCCTTGGACACCATGCAGACGGGGGTCACCAAACAGACGGGAATTCGCACGTTCTTGAAGGAAGCCGGCCTCGAGAAGGTTAAGACTTACGCCTTTGGGGATGGCTTGAACGACCTACAGATGTTTGATGAGGTCGATATCCCAATTGCCATGGGTAACGGGGTTTTCCAGGCCAAGAATAAGGCCGCGTACGTCACGGCTAGCAATATGGATGACGGCATCGTCAAGGGTCTGCGTCACTTCGGTTTGATCCAGTAAATCAGGTAACCAGTCTCGTTAGTATAGCGTATTTTGATTAGGAAGAATAGGGTCAAAAAGACGGGCGACACGTAGCCAATCTGCTCACTATTGCAGTGGGGGATGGCGGGTGTTGCCCTTTTATTGTTTAATTTGTGAGAACGTAAATTTTTCTAAAGTTGCCAATAAAGATGCGACTGATTGGCCATTTTTTACATTAGTACTAAGTAGGGGCAAAGCCAAGAGGGCGAAGGCAGCTGTCTTTTGACACACGTTTCTATACCTATAAAACAGCTTAATAAAAGGGCCCAGGGAGTTGGCCCAGGCCCTACTGATAGCAGATTGTTTATTTCAGATTGCGCGTTGTGATTAGCCTAACTTCTTTGCGATGTTCGCCAACGTTACGTCGGCCGTGTCGGCAAAGACCATGTCGGCGGCACCCAGTTCGGTGGCATCGCCGATTCCCAGTGAGACTTCACCGGCAGCGTTGATGGCTTGGACGCCGGCAGCGGCATCTTCGACCCCAATACATTGTTCAGGTGGCAAGTTTAACAACTGTGCCCCCTTGGTGTAGATCTCAGGGTCCGGTTTGCCATGCGTCAGGCTTGCTGGGTCGACAACCTTAGGGAAGTAGTCGGCCAGTTGTAACTTGTCCAAGACACGCGGGGCGTTCTTAGAAGCAGAGGCCAGGGATAATTGGTAACCCTTAGCCCGCAGATCGTCCAGGAAGGCCTTCATGCCAGGGAGAATGTTGGCGGGGGTCATCTTGTCGACTTCGGCCACGTAGTTTGTATTCTTCTTGGTTGCTAATTCTTCCTTTTGGGCTTGGGTGTAGTCGTTTTCCTTGCCCCCAGCCTTGAGAATCATTTCCAGGGAGTCCATTCGGCTAATGCCCTTGAGACCGTTGGCGAGTTCGTCGCTCCAGGCCACGCCGAGGTAGTCGGCCAATTGATGCCAGGCAGTACCGTGTAGGACGGAAGTATCGGTGATGACCCCGTCTAAGTCGAAAACGAATCCTTTAATATCAGCAAATTTTGTCATTGCGAAACACTCCTTAATATGAAATGGTTGCGGGTTGTTGCGGTTTTAGTGAAACTTCATGTTGACCAATAGTTAGTGTGGCGGCGTGATCGGCGGTTACCGTGACTTGACGGTGGTCGATCTCAAAGGTGTAACGGATGCCTCGGACCAGCTGGTGGAACCGAATGGCTCGCCAGTTTTCTGGCAAGTGGGGGTTCACTGTGAGTTGCGGTGCCAGGACATCAACGCCGGCGTAGTGCCGTGTGGACATCAGGGTAACGGCACCCATGACGCCGAGGTGGATGCCTTCAGCGGTGGTGCCGCCCTGAATGTCGTAATAGTCGGATAACAGGGCCTGTGAGAAGAGTTTCCACGACTGGTCCATGTTCCCCGCCATCGCCGTCAAAACAGCGTAGACGATGCGTGAGAGGGTGGAACCATGGGTCGTGCGGTCGAGGTAGAACTGGAGGTTCTTCATCAAGGCTTGCTGTGGTAAGTCATAGCCCAGTTGCTTGAGCAGACCCATGACGGCCGTAGCATCCAGACTGTAGAAGGCCATTAGCGCGTCGGCCTGTTTAGCCACCTGATAAGCGTCGGGCGTCTTACCCTCGGCCTTCAAGATGCGGTCCATCCGCGAGATGTCACCGTACTTCTTCTGATATTTGCTAAAGTCTAAGCGTGGGAGCTTAAAGTAACCCTCGAACTGCCCGATGATGCCATCTGGGTTGATATCGAGCTTGAGATGGTGGCTCACATCGGCGACTTCTTTGATCACGTCTTGGTTAAAGCCGGTCTTCTGGTCGGTGGCGGCAACCTGTGCCTGTGGTAAGGATTGCCGTAAATCAGTCAGCTGATTGAACAGCCAGGTGACCATCAGGTTGGTATAAGCGTTGTTGGCCAGTCCGGTTGAGTCGGCATTGGGATAATTTTCGTGAAATTCATCGGGACCCATGACCTGGTCGATCGTATAGCGACCGGTCTTGGTGTCCAATTTGGCCTTGCTGAGCCAGAACTGCGAGATTTCCTCCAACATTTCCAAACCGTAGTCGGTCATGAAGTCGGTGTCGCCGGTGATGTGCGTGTACATGATCACGTTGTAGGCCACGGCCAATGAGACGTGACGTTGCAGTGAGGAGTAGTCCGGATCCCAGGTGTTGGTCAGCGGATTCAAGTGAACGACTTGCGATTGCTCGTCGCCAACCTCACCAGATTGCCACGGATACATGGCCCCGGCGAAACCCGCGTCCTTGGCGTTCTGCTTAGCTGCGGACAGCCGCCGGTAACGGTACATCAGAAGTTGCTTGGCGAGTTGCGGATCGTGTAGTGCGTAAACGGGAAGATCAAACATTTCATCCCAGAAGACGTGGCCGCGGTAGGCTTCACCGTCGAGTCCTCGGGCGTTGACGGAAGCATCGATCTTGCCAGAGGCGATGGCCTGTGCCGAGGAGAACAGGTGATAGAGATTGACCCGGGTTAACTTCTGCGCGGTAATGTCTCCGGTGATCTGGATGTCGGCGCCGGCCCACCGCTGCTGCCAGTAGGCCGTTGAGCTGGCCAGGGTGTTGTCAAAGCTGGCTTGTTGAAGGTCAGCTGTGGCGGTCGTCATAAGGTCTGTCTTGGTTTCACGGCTGGTGAACAGGACCACGTTTTTTTCAAAGGTGTAGGTTTGATTAGGTTGGACGGCGACCGAGCGCATCTGTTGAATGTGTTGTTCGGCATTTGGTCGGGTATCGACTGGCGCATCGAGGGCCTTGCCGGGACCAACCAGCTGGGAACCAAAGATGAAGTTAACCTTGGAGGAGCGTGTGTGGCCTTCCAGGTAGATGGTATCGGGCTGTTGACCGGTGCCGGTTACCTTGATGTGGTGCTGATCGAAGGCGGCATAGCGGTCGACGTTACTGTTGATAACGCTACCATCAATTTCTGAATAGATCTGCAGGGTGCCCGCAAAGTTGAGGGGGGTCACACTGTAGCGAATGCCGAGACGATGCCAGTCCTTCATATTGGCGAGTTTCGTTGTTCTGATCTGTAGACTATGGCCAGTGGGAAGTTGAACCAGCATGGTCGTGGTTAAAGCCCCAGTATGGAGGTCAAGACTGCGGTAGATGTCTTGAATGTCGCTGGCTTTGATCTGAAATGGATTCTGATGGTCAACGCCAAAGGTCAGGGCCTGTGCATTGGGCAGGTTGACCAAATCCTCATTCGTCACCTGGCGACCGTTGATGTTAGTCGACAGTTGGTCGTAGAGACCCGCGGCGTACATGCCAGGATAGTTGTCGTGATCGGCATGGGCCTCGGTATAGGCCCCTCGTAGACCGAAGAAACCGTTGCCCACGGTGAGCATGGCTTCTTGGCCATAGTTGCGCTTACCTTGGTACTGGCCATAGTAGTCGAGGTGCCAGCTCAGATAGTTGCGCTTGGCAGTGAGAGCCGCATTTAGCCCTTGGTCAGCAATGGCCTGACTGCTGACGACGGGGATGTTAAGCATGTTGGTAATGGCAAGACCGATGTCGATTCGTTGGTGATTGATACCGACGACGGTGTCAGAGAAGGGGTAGCTCAATGCATTGTCGATGACGGCAGCGTCCACATCGAGCCCCGCTAACTTTAGTCGGAGGTTTTCCAAATTTTCACCGATAGCTTGATCCGAGTTGTAGGCAATTGTAAATTGACGCTGGGCAGCGGGTTGGCCGGCCGGTGCGTAACTCACCTGCAAGGAATTGTCTAAAACGTGTAATGTAATTATTTTCAAGCTTGATCGTCGTCCTTTCTGCTAAAACTTAGCGTATTATTCACTATTTATCTTAGGTTACCCACTGACAATAAGCAATTAATTCCCCTTAATTTTGTTAAAATTTACGTGAAGTAAAACGCTAAAGCGGCGCTGTTGCAAGCGATTGCACGATTCGAACTTTTACCTATTGGTTCGACCAATTGAGTGACCGAGCATCGGTAAAATAGGCTTCGATAAATTGGCAGAAACGTGGTAAGCTTTTGATATTGAATTGTGAAGGGAGCTAACGCTGTTGAAAGTGTTAACGATGATCCTAATTGTCCTGGCAACTGGCCTCATTATTGGCGGCACCCTCTGGGGCTTGCTGGCGTGGGCCCTCGTTGGTTGGATAAAGGTTGCGGTCGGTTTTGGTGGCTTGTTGCTGGCAACGGTCGTCAATTTCTTCTTATATTGGACGCTGTGGCCGCATCGACCTTTTGAAGATGACGATGAATAGGGAATTTTCCGGAAGACGAAACGCTTAAAAATAGACACAAAAAAAGCCATTACGATAAGTCGCAATGGCCAAAGAGTAAGGTTACAACATAATTGGGGGATTATGTTGTAAAAATTTCATCTACTTTGGGGGAGTAAAATGAAATCTGTCTGTTGAATGAGGACAGAAGCCTCACGCGTAAGTTGAAGGTTAGTCCAAACTTACCCGCAACCCTATAGTAACGCAGAACAAGAAAAAATGCCATTAAAAAATAAATATTTGGCAAAACTTTTGCGGTTTTAAGGGTGACCCGAGAAACGGCGGTAACCTAGATGGGTTACGGGTTTGTTCGGCAAAAAAACAAAGTGATAGAGGGAATGATAACGTGCAAATTAAGCAGCAACCAGTTAGCTATTGGAATTTTGGATGGGTCCTGATTATGATTGTCGTGACGTCGGTGGTTCAGATTCCACTGAATTTTATGGCGCACGGCACGACACTCCATCGCGGATTGTGGGCAGCTGGCTATCTGGTCGGGTTTACCGTGGCAATCGCGCTGGGTGCTTGGATCTTCCAGCGTGTGCATCCGGTGCACTGGCAGCGATTGACGCGTCAGGACTGGCAGTTGATGGTCAAGGGCTACGCGTTCATTATTGCTGCAGAGATTGTTTTAAACGTGGTCAATAACGTCTTCTTTGGTGAAACCAGTACGAAGAACAACGCCCTGATCGCGGATATCATGGGTCACAGCTCCTTGACGCTGGTGATGCTCAGTCTAACGGCTGTGTTGGCCTCACCCTTTCTGGAGGAACTGACCTTCCGGGGGATTCTGGTCGGGGGATGCTTCCCAGCCAAGATGTTTTGGCTACCGGTTATCACCAGTGGTGTCATCTTCTCGCTGGTCCACCAGAGTGACAATATCATCAGTTGGCTGATCTACGCGCTGATGGGGGGCACGTTCGCCTACATTTACCGGAAGACGGATAAGCTCCAGACAACGATCATTTTGCACGGCTTTAATAATTTGATTGCCGTCGCCGTGATGATTGCGACGCTGCGCTAAGATAATTGGGTGAATCAGAATCGGTGATTGCTTGCTCCAGAGGGGGCAGTCGCCCACCGGAAGCAACAGCTTTTAACCAATAGAAACAACAAAAAGGCCAACGCACTCACAAATGGGGGCGTTGGTCTTCTTTATTCGACGGTGTCGACTTCTTTTGTAATGAGCCGCTCGTTGCTGACCGTATCGAGCTGTTGCTTGACGGTCACCAGTTCAGTCATCATTGAATCAATTTCTTCTGACGACATCCCAAGTAGCGTTTGACATTGACCAATTCGTGAGTAGACTTCGTCACGCTTAGTCGTGGCCATTTCAGTCAAGTGAATCAGGACTTGGCGTTCGTCGGTTTGGCTCCGAACCCGGGTGACCCAACCTTGCTTTTCAAGTCGCTTCAGCAGCGGTGTCAACGTACCACTGTCTAATTCCAAGCGTTCACCAAGCTGGTGAACCGTCAGAGGCGCCTTTTCCCACAGAACAAGCATTGCAATGTATTGGGGATAGGTTAAGCCAAAGGGTGCTAAAGCACTCTGGTAAAAATGATTAAATTTCTTGCTGGCCGAATAGATTGAAAAACATAACTGTTCATCCAACAATACGGGGTTAACGTCTGTCATCGTATTGGCCTCCTTTCGTTTACTTTCCAGTGTATTGTATACAATTAAATTGCCGCTGGCAAGTAAAATACCTCAGCTTGCCCGCCATGGGCCTATCTGGTCGCGTGAATAACCAAAAGGCGAGACAATTCAGCAAAAATGTAACATCACAATAATTATATAGCATATCTATAGGTAAATACAACGATTGTTGACGAAATTAGTTTTATTACACATTTAAAATTTAGGGGAGTAGTTAGTTCGTAAAGGGTATGTGTGGTTGTGCCCAGTAACTTACGATAACTTAAAAACTAAACCACTATTGGTGATCAGGCCGTAATGCTAACTCGGCAGGAAACCTTGTGAAAATATGGTTAAAGTGGTCAATTGATTACCTGGTTGATAAGACCGTCTAAGTATACCAGAAGATTTAAAAATAAAAAGTTAAATTTTATAGATATGATAATGAAAGTCTAGTGAAAGGAATGTGGCTTGGTGCGCGGTGGGGAAGCATCAACGTTGATACTGAATTGAATACTGGGGATAAAAAATAGGAGCCTTGCTAGACGTTAATCTAACAAAGCTCCTATATCAGGTTATTCGTGATGCCCCGAGCAGGATTCGAACCTGTACTTGATCTCTCAAACAGCGACCTGAACGCTGCGCGTCTGCCAGTTCCGCCATCGGGGCAACTCAACAACAAGTAATATATTACACTATCCGTGTATAAATGTGAACCCTTAATTTAAATTTTTTTTATTTAGGGAATTTAACGGCCGTCCCGTAGCCGTGAACCACTAGAAATTTTGGGGCAACATTCATCTGGGCGATCTCGGTATTGAAGCGAACTTCAATCAGACCGTCTGCGCCCATTTCTTGTGCTTTCTTCATCAACGCTTGCTTGGCCTCATCGAATAGGCCATCGAAGAGTTCGAATTGATCCGGCTTTTCCGACCGCAACATGGTGTGTGTCGTCGCGGTCAGGATGCCTTGGATCTGGTGGGACCGGTTTAAGCCCCCAGTTGTCATGAACATCTGTAATTCCTCCTCATTTTAAAACCTGGTAATGGCGTTGCAGGAGCAGCATGCAGGCCGCGCCAATGATGACGCCTGTGCAGTTAGTCAGAACGTCATTGATGTCGACCCAACGGCCCAGACCGACCAGCCAGTTAAAGATGGCCTGACCACTCTCAAGCGTCAAACCAGTGGCAAGACCGGCGAGTAGCCATTGGCGCCACCGATGCTGACTATGGTTGTATTGCCAGATAACGCCTTGCGGAATGGTCATGACAATGTTCAGCCAAAATGACAGGTCGACACTGGCCGGTTGCAGGGGCCAAATGACCCAAGTGCCGCCAGCAATCCAAAAAGTTTGAATTTGGCCAACACTACTCCCCAGCGTAATAGCGACTGGCGTCCACGTCAGGGCGTTTAGTCCCCAGCAACCCAGCCACCACCAGATTCGGCGGTAACGTCGCTGATGCCAGTCCCTGAGGCTCAGTATGGCCCACAGTAGGCTGACACCAATAAATGGAATCCATCGGACCATGTTTAGCGCCTCCTAACATTTCCAGTATACCGATTTGCTGGGAGGGGGACAATTGCTTTTGAAGATTTTATTTTTGCGGATTTGCCGCGAATTGGCCGGTTAGGTTCGATTTCTGCTTGGAAAATCATTTTTGAAAAACGTCCTTGCCATATTCCTTGATCATGGCCTTCCGCCAGTTGCTGTACGTCAGGTAGGGGCCCATTCCTAATTCGCCGGTCTTTGGATCAAGGTACTGTCGATTCGTAGTCGTGGGGAGATCACCCGTACAGGGCGTGGCGATGCAACGACAGCCTTTGTGAAAGGGCGGGTAGTTGATGCCTGGTCTGGCTTCGTCCGTCCGATAGACGCGGCCATCCTGAGCGCCACAGTCCGGACAAGTCTCCTGATCGAGAACGCAGGTAATCTGGTAGTAATCGGTATAAGGCGTCCCGACCGGCTGTTGGGCTTGCGTAACTTGCGGCCGGTTAAGCCCAACTGAGCGCCCAATCTGTGGAAATAACCAGTAGATGATAGCCAAGACCAGTGCGATCACCGTTGACCACGTGATGGCGTATCCTAGTGTATAGAAGATGATGCCAAGAACGACATCCAGAATTAGAAAGACGATAACGCTAATTGAAATACCGCTTCTTTTTTTCACGGGATTGCCTCCATAAGTAGATTTTGAAAGCCCTATCACTGTATTATACACGAGACGCTCGCCAATGTGCGAAACAGTTCGCTGGCACGACGATTATCGCGGGCAGTTACCCGAACTGACGACTACTTCGAGGTTAAAACGATAGTTAAGCCGTAACCCTGAATTTCCAGAGTAAGTAGGGTAGAATGAAAACATTGACTAATTTCGAAAGGGGTCCCTCGTTTTTATGACGAATCAGTTACCGACTAAGATCAAAGTTCGTGGTGCAAAGGTCAATAATCTCAAGAATTTGGATGTTGATATTCCGTTGAATAAGTTTGTGGCAATTACTGGCCGCAGTGGTTCCGGCAAGTCGTCCTTGGCCATGGGGGTGCTCTATGCCGAGGGGGCCCGGCGCTACCTCAATGCGCTTTCAACGTTTACGCGGCGGCGCATCAATCAGATGGGCAAGGCAGCGGTTGAATCCGTTGAGTATCTGCCTTCCGCGTTGGCACTCCGTCAGCGGCCACAGGTTCCTGGTGTGCGCTCGACCGTGGGGACAATGTCGGAAAGCCTCAATATCTTGCGGCTAGTCTTTTCACGGCTGGGGTCACCCGTCTGTCCGAATGGGCATCAGGTGCCACCAACGCTAGCAGTGGCCGAAAATGATGGCTACGTGACCTGCCCAACCTGTGGTGTGACTTTTCGTGCGCCCGGAGCTGAAGACTTCGCGTTTAACTCCGACGGTGCTTGCCCGACCTGCGGCGGTTTAGGCGAGGTGCGGCAATTGGATTCATCGCTGTTGATTGCCAATGAAGACCAGACGATTGAAGAGGGTGCGGTTGCATCCTGGCATTTGCCCGGACGTAATTTTATGCCAATCGTCGCCAACGCTATCGGTATTCCTATCGACGTGCCATACAAGGATCTGAGTGCGGCCGATAAGCAGCGTGTCTTGCACGGTCCTAAGCAGAACGTGGCGATTAACATTCCTAGTAGTAAGGGCAAGATCTTCCATATGGACAATGCGGTCTACGAGAATGCCTTTGCGGCGGTTGAGGATAGCTTAGCCACGACCAAGAATGAACGAACAATTGCGAAACTTAATAAATTTTACACGTTTGACACCTGCCCAACTTGCCACGGTACGCGGTTGAATCCGAAGCTGCTAAAACAATTACTGAATGGTAAGAATCTGGCGGAGGTCAGTGATTTGCCAGTTAAACAGCTACGTGAGTTTGCCGGCACCATTGTTGACTGGCTTCCCGCTAAAATGCATAAGCTGGGAACGGACCTCGTCGATGAACTCGTGCGTAGCCTGCAGCCGATGGTCGACTTGGGCTTAGATTACCTGACACTGAGTCGCCCCGGTGCGACGCTGTCCACTGGTGAGCTCCAACGAATCCAGTTGGGCCGGACCCTGCGGAGCGCAACGACTGGCGTCCTGTACGTGCTAGATGAACCCTCAGTGGGCTTACATCCGGCTAACGTGACTGGACTAATCAAGGCCTTTAGAGGATTGGTTGCACAAGGCAATTCTGTGGTGGTCGTGGATCACGACACCCGGATTATTGGTGCGGCGGATTACGTGATTGAAATCGGTCCTGGTGCCGGGAAAAATGGTGGCACAGTGGTCGATCAGGGGACGGTCGCCGAGGTGGCGCGGAGTCCACATTCACTGATTGCACCATTCTTGAACGGGACGACGCAACTGCGTGAGCGGCCGATGCTGAGTGATCAAGCACTCTGGCAAAAGGGACAGCTCAGTCTGGAAGTGCAGCACCGGTTTAACATCGATGACGTGGCGGTGAAGTTTCCGAAGAATCGGCTAACGACGGTCACGGGGATGAGTGGTGCTGGCAAGACGACGATGATTCTCGACAGCTTGATTCCGGCGATTGAAGCCGAAGTGGCCCATCGGCCGTTACCTAAGCACGTCACCCAACTGGACCGCGCGGGTATTCGTCACGTGATCAAGGTTGACTCGGTTCCCGTGGGAAAGAATGTGCGCTCAACGGTAGCAACCTATACGGATATCTTGAATCGCTTACGGAAGCTGTTCGCAGCAACACCAACAGCGCAGGAACGTGGCTATACTAATAGTCGCTTCTCGTATAACGTTAAGGCTGGGGCTTGTCCCACGTGTAACGGGACCGGTCAGATTTCTCTAGATGTTCAGTATCTGCCGGATATTACGGAAGTCTGCCCGCAGTGTCACGGTCAGCGCTACAACCAAGAAACGTTGGCCGTGAAATGGCAAGGGTACAGTATCGCCGATGTTTTGGCCTTGTCCGTTGATGAAGCCCTACCCGTTTTTGCCGAAGAAGCGGGTATCGAACAGACCTTACAGACGCTTCACGACATGGGATTAGGTTACCTGTTACTCGGTGAAAGTACGCCGGCGCTCTCCGGTGGGGAGGCCCAACGTCTGAAGCTGGTGTCTCGCATCGGTAAGCGGCAGAACGGCACGTTGTTTATCTTTGATGAACCCACGGTCGGGTTGCATCCCCTGGACATTCAGCAGTTGGTCAAGGTCTTCGATCAGCTTCTGCAGCAGGGGGCCACGGTCATTGCCATCGAGCATGACTTGGATCTGATTGCCAACGCGGACTATGTGATCGATATGGGTCCCGGTGGCGGGATTGCTGGGGGACAACTGGTCGCAACCGGTACACCGGCCGCGGTCAGTGAGAACCCGGCGAGTGTGACGGGACGGTATTTGAAGGCCCAGTTAGACCTATTCGCCTAAAATTTAAGACAAAAAAGGGCGCCGACGAACCAATCTTCGTCGACGCTCGTTTCATCTAGATTAAAGTTTCTTGGAAATTTGGTAACGCTCGCTGGCCGCGTGGCCGGTCTGGCCATTTCCCAGTTGTGATTCTGCTAGGAAGATATCAAAGGAAGGCTCACCTTTTTCGCTCTTCACTACCAAAACGTGACCGGCATCGGTGTGCCGTTCTTGATAGATCTGCGCCGATTGGACGGCTTCGTGATAATCGTGAAAGTTACCAATTGAATCGCCAGGATTAAAGAGTACAACTTCATCCATTATAATCATTCCTTTCAGGGCTAGCTGCTAATTTCATTATACCGCACTTGTCCTGAAAACGGTATCAATTCACAAATTCTGGTCCATGGTAAATGACAGCTGTGACTGTTCAGCGTTGGCACAGAGCAATTTGCCGGCTTGATTTTCAATTTCTGTCGCAAAAAGTTGTGCGGTAGCCGCGTTGAAATGGCCTAAGCTGGTGTCATCGTTCGCTGTCAGCGCATCGCCAGCGGTCACACGCTGAATCCCCAATGATTGGGTGTGCTTCAGGAAATCCGCAATGAGCTGGCGATTCTCGTGATAGTGCGCTTCACTCAGATCCTCTAGCAGTTTGCCAGCCCAATAGGGGTTTTGTGGCGAGAACTGCTGATTGGCGGCCGCATACGCCGTGCCGAGCTGGTCGCCGTTGGCGTAGAAGGGGACGTAGGGATTGAAGGCGGGGTTGCCAAAACATTGCCAGATAAGACCGGCTAACTGAGGAATCACGTGACGTCTGATCTGCAGGATGTGGGAATTTTCCGTGCGTGAAAGGCCAATGGCACGGTAGAGGTGGCGTTCGGTTTCGGTGCCATCGCCAAATGGATCGTAGGGCGTTTCCTGGTAGTGTGAACCGAGTAACTCCGCAACGTCCGGCACGCTGATCTTGCGTTCCGCATGACGAATGAAGGGGAGTTCCTGGTCGGTCGGATTTTCAAAGGCACTCGGCGTGAAAAGCTTGTGTCCGTACCAGACTCGTGGCGTATTGTAGTGAGCGTCGAAAACGGTTTGGGTGCCGAAGATGTGGCGGGAGTTGAACCGATTACCGTCCGGGTTAAGATGATTGCGCTGAACGAAGTGCCGGATACCGGTAGAAGTCAGAAAGTCACCGGGACGGTCGAAGTCGATATCCTGAATGGCCAATTGATTGGCGACCACGGCGTACATGTCGTCGGGGATGCGCTGGGCAACCCAGTGATGACCACTGACGATTTCCATGTACCAGACCTCATCGCTGTCGCTAAAGAGAACGCCGTTGGCCTCGGCAGCGCCGTTGGTTTCAACCAGTTGGCCTAGTCGTTTGACACCAGCTTGAGCTGAGTCCACGTAAGGGAGAACGACCGTGACCATCGCGTCTTCAGCAATACCGTCGTCGACGAGTGGATCTACGCCCAGCACGCGGCTGTTAGCGTAAGCGGATTCCGTGGCGCTCATGGCGACGTTGTGACTGTTAATGCCGCTCTCAGCGTAATCACCCTCACTCGGATCACTGTCGGGCACGGCGGTGTAGTGAGCCGCGTGAACTGGAAGAGTGGTGGTGAAGTGATTGTTCTTAGAAATAAAAGTCGTGTTCGGATTGTCGGTTGCTGGGTGCACGACCGCTTGTTTCGGCCAGATGGCGACACCGTTGTCCTCGTTGCGGGCAATCAAGGGGCTACCGTCGATGGTGGCTAGCTTGCCGGCAAGAAATGAGGTGCAGGCCTGGTGGGTTTGACGAGTCATGGGGGTTCCTCCTTCAAAAAGTGCGTAAATATAAGATTCACTATAGCATATTTTGACCGAATAAGCCGTTGACCACCGTTTCTATCCAATTGTTTGCTAGAATAGACTCTGGATAGCTACCGAATTTTGAGAGTGGCGACTGATTAGGCGTCAGGATGGCAAGAGTAGTCACTTCATAGTGGCCGGAAAGCAAGATTTTAAAGGAGATGTCGTGATGGAAAGTGTCCATACGCATGAACATTCGATTGAACGAGAATTAGAGTGTGTTTCACAGGTGCCGATTTTTCAGCGGTTGTCTGCCGAACAGATGACCTCGGTGGCACAAGTGACTCGCCCGATTCATGCCGAAAAGGGCGGTGCCGTCTTTAGCACGGGCGAGGTCTCACAAACGCTGTACATTGTTAATCAGGGACAGGTTCGCTTGTATCATTTGGCCGAGGATGGCCGAGAACAGGTTTTACGGGTCCTGAATCCGGGAGACTTCGTTGGTGAAATTGCGTTGTTCACGGACGAAATCCATGCGTCCTACGCTGAAGCAACCAAAACAACCGAGCTGTGTACCATTTCGCGGGCCTCGCTGACGGCACTGATCAAGAAGTTGCCGCCACTGTCGATGGCCTTACTGGGTGCTTTGGCCGACCGGCTGAAGTCCGCCGAACGTCAAGCAACATTGTTGGCGATTCCAGATGCGTTACCTCGTTTGGCAGGATATTTACAGGAACTCACCGGCCATACGACGGGCACGGTTGACTTACCGATGAGCAAACAGGATCTGGCTGCTTATCTGGGGATGACGCCGGAATCGTTGAGCCGCAAGCTGAGACAGCTGGCAACGTCCGGAATTATTGAGACGATTGGCCGGCGGCAGGTCAAAGTAACCGATTCCATTAAACTCAGCGAATTAGCCCCATCATAGGCCATTTTCAGCGAACCGTTTAAGAATCCTTAATAATATGGTATTCCCGAAATAAATTTGCTAAAATGATGGGTGTTGTGTTTCATTTAAATCTTAATGAACGACCAAATTAGACTTAATAATAAACAGGAAAAAGGGGATACGCACATGTGTGGATTCGTTGGCTACGTGAACCAAAAGGATGTTCCGGCTACCACGATTAATGATATGGCAGACCGCATCAAGCACCGGGGGCCAGATGACGAGGCTTACTTCAGTGATGACCAAGCTGTCATGGGTTTCCGTCGCTTGTCGATCATTGACTTGGCTCACGGTAAGCAACCAATGTACAACCGGGACCAGACGAAGGTCTTAACTTTTAATGGTGAAATTTATAACTATAAAGAAATTCGAGCTGACTTACAAAAGCTCGGCTACGAATTCCAAACGGACGTGGACTCTGAAGTTTTGATCCACGGTTATGATGCTTGGGGTCCTAAGTTATTGGACCGGCTTCGGGGAATGTACGCCTTTGCCATTTACGACAAGACGAAGAACGAAGTCTTTGGTGCCCGGGATCATTTCGGTATCAAGCCAATGTACTACTATGACGATGGTAAGACGTTCCTGTGGGCCTCTGAAATCAAAGCGTTCCTCGAACATCCAAACTTCAAAAAGGAATTCAACGAAACCTTATTGCCAATCCACTTGAGCTTTGAATTTATCCCATCACGGGACACCATGTTCAAGAACGTCTACAAGGTTTTACCTGGACAATACTTCATTCACCACGCAAACGGCGAAACGGAAACGCACCGTTACTTCAAGTTCAACTACGATCACATCGACAACAGCCAAACGGTTGAAGAGGATGCCAAGAAGATTCGCGGTATCGTTGACGAATCTGTAAAGACCCACATGATCGCCGATGTTGAAGTTGGGAGCTTCTTATCCAGTGGGATCGATTCTTCCTACGTGTTGAACGAAGCTTCTAAGCTTAAGCCAATTCAATCCTTCTCCTTAGGGTTCAAGAACTCTAAGTACAGTGAACTGAGTTGGTCCACTGAGTTTGCCAAGGAAATCAAGCAGAAGAACACGCCACTCTACATGACCGGGGAGGATTACTTCGATATCCTGCCAACTATCATGTACTACATGGATGAACCATTGTCTAACCCTTCAGCGATGCAGTTGTACTACCTGTCTAAAGGGACGCGTGAATCCGTGAAGGTTGCCCTGTCTGGTGAAGGGGCCGATGAATTCTTCGGGGGCTACAACACGTATCTCGAAGCGATTCCATTCGAACGTTACCAGAAGTGGGTGCCAAAGGGGATTCGGAAGATGCTGGGTGGCATCGCCGAAAAGTTTCCTCGCTTCCATGGGCGGCGGTTCCTGGTGCGTGGTGCGCAGCCATTGAGCGAACGCTACTACCGGGTCAACTACGTCTTTGACTACCATGATCGGAATAAGATTTTGAAGAATCCTAAGCTCAACCAAGATGCTGGTGCTTACACTAAGCACTTGTTTGATGACGTTAAGGGCTTGGATGAAATGACGCAAATGCAATACTTTGACATCAACACTTGGTTGCCTTATGACATCTTACACAAGGCTGACCGGATGAGTATGGCGAACTCCCTGGAAGTACGGACCCCATTGGTTGATAAGGAAGTGGCGAAATTCGCCGCAACTATGCCAGTGAAGACGCGGATTCACACGGATGAGACCAAGGTTTCTCTGCGGACCGCTGCCGAGGCCGAATTGCCAGAACGGGTAGCGAAGAAGGAAAAGATGGGCTTTCCATCCCCAATCGCTACTTGGATCAAGACGGAACCTTACAAGTCACGAATTATTGAAGCCTTCAATTCTGACGTGGCTCACAAGTTCTTTGATACCGAAGCCTTAATGGATATCTTGCGTGAACACATCAACGGTAAGTCCAGCATGCAAAAGATCTTTACCATCTACACGTTCATTCTCTGGTATGAAGTTTACTTCCCAGAAGACACGACGGCTAAGACGATTGATCTGGTCCACCGGACGCAAGTTTAATAATTTACGATGGCGCCGTGCATTTACACGGCGCGTACATAACGCTCAAGGTTGCTATTGGACTCGTCCGCTAACAACCTTGCTTGCGTTTCATCAGATAAAAGTAGTTGTGAAGGGACTTTTAAATAGTTATGGAAAACAATGGCGTAAAATTCACCCCAATCTTGTTGGGGAGTGACTTCAACGTTTACGGGATGGCCCGGTCATTTTACGACCTGTACCATGAACCCGTTCAGGCCTTCGCCAGCATTCAGTTGGCCCCGACCCGCTACACCAAAGTGGTTAATTTGGAATTGATCCCCGGCTTCGATGAGGACCCCGTGTGGATTGAAACCATGCGGAAACTCAAGGAACGGTATGCCAATCATCCCGAACCCGTTATTTTAATTGGCTGTGGGGATGGTTATGCCCAACTGATCAGTAAGCACAAGGCTGAATTGGAAGATGTCTTTATCTGCCCATACATTGATTACGATAAATTGCGGCACCTAAACAACAAGGAAAACTTCTATAAGGTGTGTGACCAGTACGATTTGCCTTACCCGGCAACGCGGATCATTACCAAGGATGAAGCAACTAGTGGCGATATCGAGCAGCCTTTCGATTACCCGGTTGCCTTGAAGCCAGCTAATAGCGTGGAATGGCTCGACGTGCACTTTGAGGGTCGGAAGAAGGCTTTCCGGATTCAGAGTGAAGCCGAGTTCAAGGACATCGTGGCCAAGGCTTATGCCAATGGCTACACGTCCGATCTGATCTTGCAGGACTTCGTGCCCGGTGATGATAGCAACATGCGGGTGCTGAACGCCTACGTGGATCAGCACCACCACGTGAAGATGATGTGCTTGGGCCATCCCCTGTTGGAAGATCCCGCACCATCGGCCATCGGTAACTACGTGGCCATCATTCCGGAATATAACGAAACGATTTACAAAAACATCCAGACCTTCCTGGAAGCCATCGACTTTACCGGTTATGCCAACTTTGACATGAAGTATGACGTCCGTGACCACAGCTTCAAGTTGTTTGAAATCAACTTGCGGCAGGGGCGGAGCAGTTTCTTCGTGACGTTGAACGGCTACAACCTTGCGGATTGGGTCGTTAAGGACTATGTTAAGGGTGAACTGGTTGATGCACCGACTGTTTACGGAAACAAGGATGAGAGCCAACACGCCCTGTGGCTGGGAGTTCCTGTCAAGGTTTTCAAGCAGTACACGCGTGAAAATGCCGACAAGGAACGCGCCCTCAAGCTGATTGCAGCGGGCAAGTATGGCACCACGTATCGTTATGATCAGGATATGAACCTGAAGCGTTGGGCCTTAATCCAGTGGATGCAACACAACTACACGGTCAACTTTAAGAAGTACTTCGCAGAAAACAAGGGGTAATTGCCATGCAAAAATTCTTTACGATTATTGGCGGCATGGGCACCATGGCCACCGAAAGTTATTTACATCAATTGAACTTACGGACGCCGGCTCACGCCGATCAGGAGTATTTGAATTATATTTTGGTCAACCACGCCACGGTGCCGGACCGGACGGACTATATCTTGGATCACAGTCAGCCCAATCCGTTACCGAGCTTGTTAGAGGATATTCAGCAGCAGAGTCAGCTGAACCCGGCATTCTTCACGTTGCCTTGCAACACGGCGCATTATTTCTATGACGATCTGCAAGCGGCTACCGACATTCCCATCCTGCACATGCCACGCGAGACGGTTAAGGAAATCAAGCGCCGGTATCCGGATGCCAAACGTATCGGAATTACCGGGACGCGAGGAACCATTGCCGATAAGGTCTACGAGGATGAGGTGCAGGCGGCCGGGTTAACGCCCGTTCTGCCAACGGATGCCATCGAAGATGAGACGATGACGCTGATCTACCATTACATTAAAGAAAACAACGAAGTCAACGCCGACCTGTTTCATCGCATCATTCGTGAAATGATGACGGAACAGCACGCCGACGTGGTTATCTTGGGCTGCACGGAGCTTTCACTCGCTCAGGAACGGGAACCCGAGACGACTTTCCCAACGGCCGACAGCCAATCTATTTTGGTCGACCGGACGCTGGAACTGGCTTTGAAGATGCGCGAAGCATAAATTTCGACAGTCAAAAACGGACCTGCTCATAACGAGCGGGTCCGTTTTGCTTACAGGCAACTATTATCGAAAGGCTAAAGTTAGGCCCAGACCAACCGTGATCAGACCCACAACGCCCAGTACCCAGTAGATCAAGTGGGGGGTATCACGTTCCATTTTGCGGCCAAAACTGACTTCAATCAGCGCGATGGTGGCAATCCCCAAGACAAACTTGAGACTGATTAACAGGGGGGCGTGACCGAACGTTCGAATACTCAGGACAACGCCACTAATGATCATGACCAGGTAGGCCAGTCTCGCCAGTAGTAAGAATTGCGTCACGCGTTTTTCCGAGTGACGTGTTAGACCGAAGATCACCAGAATCGTCAGGATGATCCAGGTCCAAAAATGTAAGGCTAACCACATCGTAACCGCTCCCTTAAGCACTATTTACGTCCAGAGTACCATATTGGAGGGGCGAAAGTGAACTAATTTACCCGGTGATAAACGACTTCGGCTAATGGACCATATTGGTTGGTAGTCATTAGCTGATAATTTTGGGGCTGTGTGAGCTCGCCGAATAGGCGTTTGCCAGTACCCAACAGAATGGGCGCAATCTGAATATACAGGTCGTCGACGAGGTTAGCGGCTAGAAGTGGGGTGAGGACGCCGCTGCCACCGACAATCCAGACGTTACCCGACTGCTGAGCCAGCTGAGTGGCCAGAGTGACCACGTCCGTTGACGTAAAGGTGTAGCCGGGCTGGGATGGTCTAGCCTGACGAGACAGCACGTAGCTGACCATAGCGGGATTGTGAGGATTCAGTGGACTTCCTGGCGCCATGGTTTGAACCGCCTCGTAGGTGACCCGGCCCAGGATGGCGCTCGACATGGCGGCGAGGGTGTCAGCGCCCACGTCGGCGGGAATGTTCGGCAGTCCGGTCAGCCAGTCAATGTTATCATCCGTGGTCGCCAGGTAACCATCGAGAGAAATAGCACCGTAGAATTGAATTTTACCCATGTAAGGTCACTCCTTTAGTCAAAAGGGGCGCAACCCCCATGGTGTTGCGCCCCTTAATGTCTATTTGTTAGTTTAAGTTCAGGCTCGTGGACTTGGCCCAGTAAGTGTTACCAGCAACGGCAACACGGTACCAAGTTGATCCATCGCTGGACTTATAGCCCTTTTTATTGATCTTGGCAGTAGTTCCCGCCTTGAAGTCTTGCGTGTGGGCCATCGTCTTGGACAGGTAGTCTGAGTTCAGGACGTGGTTGTATAACGCATAGTTCTTGGTGGTCTTCAGGGTTGGCGTCCCGTTAGCGTCACTGTAGCTGACCTTAGGGAAGTTCAGCACCTTGTTGTAGACCCAGTACTTGTAACCGGAGTTCTTGCTGAAACGAATCCGGTACCAAGTACCACTCCAGCCGCCCTTTTTGACGCCTCGGCTATCGACGTAGACCTTGGCCCCGCGATAGTCGGAACTCAGGTTGGACCAGCCAATCTTCCGGGCGCCATTCGTGCCTTTAACGTGATTGTAGACGGTCCAGTTGGTGTAGTTGTTGGCCAACGTAGCCGTTTCGTTGTTCCCGCCGTGGTAGTACTTCACGGTCTTAGGCTTAGCTACCGTATGCTGTGTGGATTCGTCGGGAGTCTCGTCAGTGGTCGTGTTATCCGTGGTGCCACCGAGACTTGCATACTGTGACTTAACCAGGCTAACAAAGTCAGTCATGTTGTAGGTTGTGCCGAAGTACTTCCGAGCGTTAGTGGACCAGTAACCATCGGGATCGGTATGGTTCGTCCCACCCAGTTGATTAGAGACATCGTGGTGGGAAAGAACTGTCGTGTACCGCTTTGGTGTTAATCCATACTGTTTAAGAATGTAAGCCGTGTAGTAGGCCGCATTGTTTAATTCGGAGGCGAAGGCTGACTTTGAGTGAACCTCGACTTGTTCGAATTGCACGTAACGCTGGTTGGCTACCGGGCCAGCTCCCCAGCACAGGTACTTCGTGTTGGCGATGTTGATGATGTTACTGGCATCAACGAAGGTGTGCACGAAGGCGTTGTTATAGTGGCTAGTCATGTAGCTGATTTCACCAAAAATATTGGAATTAGGGTTGGCCGTTTCGTGGACGACGACCCCTTCAGGCTTGTTGTGCCGGTACTTATTTTGAGGCAAGACCGATTGGTAGGCCTTTTTGATCTTGGGGGTGCTGTAATCTTGATTACCAATGTAGGTATTGATTGCATTGGCACTAGCGGTCGTGGATGACCAGAATAATCCCAGACATCCCGCCGTGAGGGCGATTCCCCGAATCGTCCAGCGTTGCCATTTCTTCATAATAACTTCTCCTCCTACTGAGTATCTCTTATCTTAAAAAAAGATGTAACGCAACGACTCGATTATAACGTATTTTTCAAAGGTTGAATATTGAATAGCTTATGGGGTGATCTATCGGTGAAGTTCGGAGTTTCGACATGCATAGTGAGAAAAGGGCGGATAGTGTCGCTAACTGTCGGATTCTTGCGTGTTTTACATGATATTTACAATAAAAGTTCGGAATTAACTGTTTGTTTCAATGTTCTTACAATTCTGTGGCAGAAATGGCAGACGCATTTGCTTGCGGTCACGCCAGAAGTTGGCTATAATTATTATTTGCATACGAAAGGAGCGACGAACAATGGCTGATGAAACGACTGATACAACAGAGATTAAGATTGGCGATTACGTTGCGGCAAAGAAGTTTGGTCCCCTGGAACACAATTTCACGGGTGAAGTGACCAAAGTGTATGATAATTCAGTTTTAGTTGAGATCCGCGACTACGATCCAGCTGATAAAACGGCGGTCGGGGACATGAATAACCGTGCCGTTGTACGTAAGTCAGCTGCTAAGATTACGGGCAACAAAGCAGACGAAAACTAGTTTTTAACAATTTTTTGAATTTATTTGCAAAAAGATAATGACAACTCACAGATGGTATGCTATACTTTTCTGTGTTGTGCGGGTGTAGTTTAGTGGTAAAATTCAAGCTTCCCAAGCTTGTGTCGCGGGTCCGATTCCCGTCACCCGCTTTCGAATGGGGCGGCCTTTAGGGTCGTCTTTCTTATTATTCGAAAGCACCTCAGACGAATTAGTACGGTGGGTATAATTTTCAGCGAATCCGGGAGGCTGTGAGCCGGGTAATTTCACCATCGGAACGGAGCGGCTGAGTCAATTAAATTGATCATTTAAGTGGACTTTTAAGTCAATCAGAGTGGTACCGCGGGAAATCTCGTCTCTTACAAATATTTTTGTAGGGGACGTTTTTTTATCCCACCGGTGAAATGATGTAAACTAAGAGCACAACGTCATTGATGAAGTGAATTATAGGGAGGAAAATTAGCATGGATTACAAACAAACAGTTACTGCAGCCTTAGCCCAAGCCCTCGACGGCCAATTGACCGCTGACGAGATCAGCGCCAAGCTAGAACGGCCAAAGACATCTGACAAGGGGGACATGGCGTTCCCAACGTTTACGCTGGCTAAAGTTTTACACCGCGCACCCCAACAGATTGCGCAGGACTTAGCTGACAAGCTGGATACGACTGACTTTGAAAAGGTCGAGGTCGTGGGTCCTTACCTGAACTTCTTCTTTGACAAGGGCGCTTACAGTGAAGCTACCCTGGACACGGTTTTGACGGCCGGTGCCAGCTATGGGAAGAACGAAGACGGTAATGGTGGTAACGTGCCCATTGACATGTCTTCACCTAACATTGCGAAGCCAATGTCCATGGGTCATCTGCGTTCAACGGTTATCGGAAATTCGATCGCTGAAATCTTGACCAAGAACGGTTACCATCCAATCAAAGATAATCACCTGGGTGACTGGGGGACCCAATTTGGGAAGCTGATCACCGCCTACAAGTTATGGGGGAATGAAGCCGATGTGAAGGCTGATCCTATCAACAAGTTGGTTGAATATTACGTGCGTTTCCACAAGGAAGACGTCGACAAGCCTGAATTGGACGACGTTGCGCGGGAATGGTTCAAGAAGTTGGAAGATGGTGACGAAGAAGCCCACCGTCTGTGGAAGTGGTTCCGTGAAGCTTCCCTCCAAGAATTCAACGACGTTTATGACGAATTGGGCGTGAAGTTCGATACCTACAACGGTGAAGCCTTCTACAACGACAAGCTGGAAGAAGTTGTCCAGATCTTAAAGGACAAGCACTTACTGGTTGAGTCACAAGGCGCCCAAGTGGTTGATTTGAGCAAATACGACTTGAACCCAGCCTTAATCTTGAAGAGTGACGGGGCATCCCTGTACATCACCCGTGATATCGCCACGGCATTGTACCGTGACCGGACTTACGATCCAGCTAAGAACCTGTACGTGGTTGGTTCCGAACAGACTTACTACTTCAAGCAATTGAAGGCCGTTCTGAAGGAAATGGGCGTTAAATCTGCCGACAACCTGCAGCACGTGCCATTTGGCCTGATCACCGTTGACGGAAAGAAGTTATCGACCCGTTCTGGCCGGATCATCTTGTTGGCCAAGGTTCTGGAAGAATCCGTTAAGTTGGCTGGTGAACAGATCAACGAAAAGAATCCAGAATTGGCAAACAAGCAAGAAGTTGCCAAGCAAGTTGGTGTTGGGGCCATTGTCTTCGGTGATTTGAAGAACGAACGGACGAACAACATTGACTTCGTATTGGCTGACCAATTGAAGTTCGAAGGAGAAACTGGTCCATACGTCCAGTACTCCCATGCTCGTGCCGAAAGTATCTTGCGTAAGGCATCTAACGTTGACGTGCAGGCAGCTGGCAACCAAATCACGGACCCAGAGGCTTGGGATACCATCAAGACGTTGGCTGACTTCCCAGCAATGGTCAAGATGGCTTGCAAGGAACTGGAACCATCCGTCATTGCCAAGTACGCCATTCGCTTAGCGAAGACTTTCAACAAGTACTACGCGCACTCCAAGATCCTGACGGAAGACGCCGAATTACCAGCACGTTTAGCACTGGTCAAGGCCGTTTCCACGGTTCTGAAGGAATCCTTACGCCTGTTGGGTGTTCAAGCACCGGACGAAATGTAGGCTCATAATAAATTTAAAAGTTTAGAAAAGACGATCACCAACTGGGCATAGGCTGAGTTGGTGGTCGTCTTTTTGTGGTGTGGTCACTTGAAAGCTAATTCAACGTTCCTAGTTTCTCGGGACTGGCACCGTTGGCAACGAGCTGGTTGAACTCGGCGTGAACGGCTGGGTCTACTTGGTTGGTACCCGGCAGATAGTGGATGCTTTCGGTGCCGGCCTGAAGCGCCGTCTTGTAGTACCACTTCTTCCACCGCAGGAAATCTAGGGTATGTTGGAGCCGAGCCATCTTGGCTTCCAGCTTAGCCTCGTGGTCGTCTAAGAAATCGTAGCGCGCCTGTAACGTGGCATCCCCGGTCATACAGAGGTCGATGAAGTCCCCGATTTGCTTGACGGGCACACCGGCTTCCTTGAGGCAGACGATGACTTCTAGAAAATTAAAGTCGTTATCCTTGAAGCGCCGGCGCCCGGCAGCATTGCGATCGACGAAGGGTAGCAGGCCCTCCTTATCGTAATAGCGAAGGGTATAGGGGCTGATGGCGAGCTTATCCGCGACTTCCCCGATTGAGTAGCTCATCAGAAAATCTCCTTTATTTTTCAAATTGGTGTTGACTTAGAGTTAACTCTAGATTATATACTACGATTATTCAAGTTATTTCGGAAAAAATAGGAGGATTTATCTGATGTTAAATGCAAAACCATTAGTTGTCATTACCGGTGCCAGTTCAGGATTTGGCGCGGAAGATGCAAAATTATTCAATGCTGCAGGCTACCCCATGTTACTATTGGGTCGGCGTGTAGAGAAAATTAAGGCGTTGCCCCTGAACTTTGATAACGTTCTGGTGGATGCCGTTGATGTGACTGATCAAGCAGCTTTGGCCGCCGCGATTCGTCAAGCTGAAGCACAGTATGGGCCCACGGACCTGTTGATCAACAACGCCGGCGTCATGTTATTGGGAAACGTCACCCGTCAAGATCCTAAGGAATGGCAGACGATGTTAGATACCAATGTAATGGGCGTCTTGAACGGTACGCAAATCGTGTTACCAGGCATGATCGAACGCCAACACGGAACCATCATCAACATGTCGTCAATCGCTGGATTTAAGGCGTTTGCCAACCATGCTGCCTACGTTGCCAGCAAGTTTGGTGTTCACGGCCTGTCGGAAACGATTCGTCAGGAAGTGGCCAACGATAATGTGCGAATTTCCTTGGTTGCGCCGGGTGCTGGTGAGACGGAATTACTGACGCACGTGACGGACGCCAGTGCCTTGAAGGACTACGAAGCCTGGAAGGATACTATGGGTGGTTTAACGTTAGACCCGAAGTATGTGGCCCAGACGGTGAAGTTTATCTATGACATGCCACAGGAAGTTAACGTCCGTGAGATTGATTTAGCTGCAACGCGTCAGGATAGCTAGAGAGCTAGTTAATGGCGTTTGTAGCTATTATCCTTGTTAACTGCTATTTCAATTGGAAATTGATGACTGGATGATTCACTAACGTCGTGATTAAGCTTTAGCATAGCCGAAGGTGGTCAGAGATGGCGCCAGCCGTGAAAACGGTGTTAGGCCGGGCGATTGTTTCTTCCCGGTCTTACACCGCGGGACGCGTTTGGAAACTCGCATGAACTTGGCGAGGTTTCAAACCGAGCCGGAAGCCAGGTTTTCAGGCTGCAGGCGGTCCCCACAGCAGGTGTAATCCCTGGCAGCCGCAAGCGGTAATTTTTAACCAGTGCAGTTCGTTAAGAAGTTTCCCGTTCCTGAGGAAGCTTCTTTTTGCGTTGAAAACGAATATTTGGTACACTTGCTTTATAAATATGCAGAGACGTGTGGCTAAATTCCGCATCCTTTGTTATACTTAATGCAATTTTATGCGGGAAGGGTGGTCGCAATGAAGAAAAGTATGCGTCAATCACGTATCGAGCAGCTGATCAATCAATATCCGATCGGTACGCAGGAAGAGTTAATGGAACACCTCGAGGAGGTTGGCATTCAAGCTACGCAGGCCACCATCTCGCGGGATATTCGGGAAATGCAGATTGTTAAGGCCCAGGATGGTCATGGCCACTTGCGCTACACAATTTTCAAGGCAGGTAATCGTAGCGAGGAAGAACGGCTACGGGAGACCATCAACGAGGTCGTTACGGGCCTGACCCGGGTTGAATTCGTCAATATTTTGAAAACGCTGCCGAGCAACGGGAACCTTTTAGCAGCGATCTTTGACGACTTGAATTTACCAGAGGTGGCCGGAACACTAGCGGGACATGATACCATCTTCATTATCAGTCCTAGCGCCGAAGTGGCGGTCAAGCTCCACGACATGATCGCAGACGAAATGAATCCGGACATCGTCCATTAAACTTACCAGATAATTTGAGAAGGCGTAAAGCGAATAGCCGTTCGCTTTACGCCTTTTTGCCGATTCGGTAAACTTAGTGATCGGAACTGGTGTAGGTCCTGTAGCAACCCAAAGTTAAGCTATTTTAAAGGTTCGTAAAGTTTTCGGGAAACGCCGGGCGGGGCAATGGACTATGCTAAAATAGTGATATTACACGCGGCAGGTTTATTTAGAATCATGTGTGAGCCGTGAGTACGCGTTTGTCGCAAGGCAACACGACTAGCTAACGGATACGCAAGCCAGTGCCGACCGTCCGAACTGATAGTTTGGCGGGGTTAGCCTAACCTGAGTATTCAATTCTAATTGAGATAAGAAGAGGCTATTTATGAATAACCAACAACCTAATCAGAACTTTTGGTCAGGCTTCAAGGCCCGCTTCAAGTACATCTGGCATCGATTCCAATTAACCCGGTGGTTGATCGTCATTGTGATGAGTGGGTTCTTGGTGTTAAGTGGTTACCTGACGTTCATGGCTAAGACAGCCAACGTCGGTGACCTGAAGGCTGCACTGGAGAATCCAACGCAGATCTATGACCGCAGTAATCAAAAAGCCGGGACGCTGTATTCCCAGAAGGGGACCTACGTGCCATTAAAGAGTATCTCGCCGAGCGTCCAGAGCGCCGTCATCTCGACGGAAGATCGAAACTTTTATCATGAGTATGGGTTTTCCTTCAAGGGATATGCGCGGGCTCTACTTTTGTATGCCAAGAATAAGATACTTCGACACAACTACATCAGTGGTGGGGGAAGTACCTTGACCCAACAACTGGCTAAGAATGCCTACCTGACGCAGGAACAGACTTTTACGCGAAAGTTTAAGGAACTCTTTTTGTCGATTGAAATTGAAAATGTTTATACCAAAAAGGATATTCTGTCGATGTATCTGAATAACGCTTACTTCGGTAACGGGGTCTGGGGCGTTCAGGACGCGGCCGAACGGTATTTTGGCACCTCAGCCGAACAGCTGTCTGTGCCCGAGTCTGCTGTCCTGGCGGGGATGTTGACCTCACCGAGTGCGTATAATCCCATTGACCATCCGCAGGCATCACGCGCCCGGCGAAACGTCGTGCTGGGACTGATGGCGGAGACTGGGGCGATTACCTCGGACCAGGCTAAGCAGTATCAAGCCACCGCGCTAACCACTAGTGATAGTTATTCCTATAAGAATACCTATAAGTACCCGTACTTCTTCGATGCCGTGATCAACGAAGCCGTCAGCAAGTATGGCCTGACCGAATCGGAGATCATGAACAAGGGGTACAAGATCTACACGACGCTGGATCAGTCTAATCAGCGGCAGATGCAGACCTTGTTCAAGAACACTAGCTACTTCCCAGCCAATGCGAGTGATGGTACCAAGGTCCAAGCAGCCAGCATCGCCATTGATCCGGATACTGGTGGTGTTGAAGCGGTCGTCGGGGGTCGGGGTAAACACGTCTTCCGGGGGTACAACCGGGCAACGCAGATGCAGCGGCAACCGGGATCGACCATCAAGCCACTGGCCGTTTATACGCCAGCCTTGGAGAACGGGTATTACTATGACTCAGAATTGACCAACAAGAAGAAATCGTATGGGTCTAACAAGTACACGCCAGAAAATTATGGTAACCAGTATACCGGAAAGATGCCAATGTACCAGGCACTTGCGCAGAGTGCCAACGCACCGGCCGTGTGGTTACTGAATAAGATCGGTGTGGACAAGGGATATGAGTCTGTGAAGAAGTTTGGCCTACCCGTGACGAAGTCCGATAAGAATTTGGCGTTAGCGCTGGGTGGCTTGAAGACTGGGGTATCGCCACAACAGTTGGCGCAGGCCTACACGGCATTTGCCAACAACGGGACCATGACCTCGGCACATTACATCCGCAAAATCGTGGATGCTTCGGGGAACGTGGTCGTCAGCACGGATGACAGTCAAGCTAAGCGTTCTAAGGTGATGTCGCAGAAGACCGCTAAGCAGATGACTAGTATGATGATGGGTGTCTTCAACTACGGGACTGGGACCAGTGCCAAGCCTTACGGGTACACGATTGCCGGGAAGACCGGGAGTACCGAAGCCGATGGGGATGCCGATGCGACCCGTGATAAATGGATCGTTGGTTACACGCCTGACGTGGTCGTCACGACCTGGGAAGGGTTTGATAGTACCAGCAGTAAGCATCACTTGGAGAACGTCAGTGGTACCGGCGAAGGCCCACTGTTCCAGGCAGAAATGCAAGGCATCCTGCCCAACACTAAGGGGACGTCGTTTACTACCAAGGATGCATCGACTCTGGCTAGAGCTCAGAATTCCGGAACGACTTCCGCGTCTAGTGACATCTGGGATCAGGTTCAAAGCGGAATCGATAACGCTGGTAAGTCATTTAACAACGCTGCCGATACGGTTAAAGCTTGGTGGGAAAAGGCGAAATCCTACGTGGAATAGCCGATTCTCGCTGGGGTTGCATCGGAAAGCATGGTACAATAGTTGGTGATTAACTTATCCGGGCGAAGGCCCATCAAGGAGGAACACTAATGGCAGACATGCACGCACTGGGCGAACAAGTAGCCCAAACCTTGCAAGAAACGCAAGAATTCAAGGATCTTCAAGCAGCTTTCGACACGATGAAGGCTGACGATGAAACGTACAAGTTGTTTAAAGAATTTGAACAAATTCAAATGGACTTACAACAAAAACAAATGACGGGTCAACAACCTACGGACGAAGACATGAAGCACGTCCAAGAAGTTGCCGGTCGCGTTTCCGAAAAGGATGCCATCAAGGCCTTGATGGATAAGGAACGGGGCGTTAACGACCTGTTGACTGATTTAAACAAGATGATTACCGAACCCATCCAAGCTATCTACAAGGGCTAGGCAAAAAGAATCGTCGGCGCAACCATTCCGTTGGGAAGGTCGGCGCCGACGATTTTTTTACCCGACCATGTTTTGGAACGGGTTCAGAGGAGATTGGAATTTATTGTTGGTTGTGCCTATCGTTTTTGGTTGAAGTTTGTGCGGGTGAAACCTCGTGAAGCTCACAAAGGCTTTAAGTCCAACACCATAGATAATGCTGGGTGGCAATTGCGTTCGATCAGAGATTAATGAGCTGACTGTGTGAAACTAAATTCGCATGGTGATTGTGCAAGTAATGATTGGAGACCACAATATAAGCCGTGAGGGGGGCGCAAATAGACTCAGCCGTGGGAATTCTCTTAGCAGCTGGTTTTGCTGCTTAGAGAATTGGTGCTTTGAAACTCGGTCCACAGAGGTTCAAAGCAAGTTCAGAGACCGCTCTTTGGCTCTGGACGTCCGCCCCAGCGTTCCAGTCTATTTGCGCCCCCCGGTAAGGCGCGGCAAAAATCAATGGATGTTTCTTCCAATCTAGACTTAACCCAAAGGAAATAAGGAAAGGCAGGCCCGAACCATGAAATTCATTCATGCGGCTGATTTACATTTAGATAGCCCGTTTTTGGGGCTGCAACATTTACCCAACGCCCTGTTGGCGCAAGTGCGGGCATCAACTTTTACTGCGGCAACTAAGGTTTTTGACAAGGCGATTGCCGAACACGTGGACTTTGTGCTACTTGCTGGAGATCTCTTTGATCGGGCGGAACAGAGCGTGGCCGCGCAGGCCTATTTATTCGAGCAGTTTGGCCGACTCAATGATGCGGGAATTCCAGCGTTGATCAGCTTTGGGAATCACGATTATCTCGCCGATCAGCATCAGACGGTGGCGTATCCGGCCAATGTGACCGTGTTTGGTCCGGAAGTCGGCACACAAATGCTGACGTTAGCTTCTGGAGAGACCGTGGCGATCAGTGGTTTCAGTTATCCGCAACGCTGGGTGCCGGAGGATCAAGTCATTCAATTTCCCACGCACGCGGCGACAGACTGGCACATTGGCATGCTCCACGGCGCTGTCAGTACGGGGAGTGGCGACCACTACGCGCCGTTTACGGTGGCCGAGTTATTGGCAAAACACTACGATTACTGGGCGCTGGGCCATATTCATCATCGACAGGCATTGAATGACCAGCCACCAATCCTGTACGCGGGAAATACGCAGGGGCGGGCGATCACCGAGACGGGCACCAAGGGCGCTTATTTGGTGACCAGCCGGACTGGCCAACTGGTCCCAGAATTCTTTGAAACGTCGACAATCAACTGGGAAATGGCTAACTTGTCTGGCGGCGATTCCCTCCAGGCCTTGAGTCAGCAGCTAGCGGACTGGTTAACGGCGCATCCCGCGGACCGCACGACACTCACGGCCGTCACGGTCCAATTGACGCAGCCACTGACCGGTGAGGATGCCGCGCAACTTCAGAGTGGGGATTGGTTAGCGCTGTGGCAACGAACGCAGCAGCGGGTGATGCGAGCAGCTCAGCGCTACGTGGTTACGGTTAATGTGGCGACCCAGATGGCTAGTGTTGCGGCGCCCCAACTGGACCAGCATTATTGGGAACAGGGAGCAGCTGGCGTCTTTACGCCGGAAAACTTACAACAGCTATTTGGCAAGCTCAATCAGGATCCCGCATTGGCAGAGTGGTTCACGCAGCCACAGACAACGAAGGCTGTGGAAGCTCTGGCGCGGCAGCAATTAGCAGAATTAATGGGAGAGGAGGGGAACCATGAGGCTTAACCAGTTGACGATTTATGGTTTTGGTAAATTTCATGATCGGACTTTTCCGCTGAATGCAGGCTTAAACGTTCTGTTGGGGCCAAATGAGGCGGGAAAGTCCACGCTGACGCAGTTTATCAGCGCCATCCTCTTTGGTTTTCCCACGAAGAAGCATCCGGAACTCCGCTATGAACCCCTTGATGGCAGTCGGTTTGGCGGTGAGATTGCTTTCACTCAGGACGGAACGGATTACCTGGTCAGCCGGGTCGATGGTCCCCGTGGGGGTAAGGTGACATTGCGCAACGTGACGCTTGATTTGGCCCTGCCAGCTACCACACTCACTCACTTGTTGGCGCCGGTCGATGCTCAGCTCTTTAGCAACGTTTACGCAATCAATGAGCCCCGTTTGGGAACCGTCTTTGCGGCGTCTAAACAGGCACTGATCGATCGGTTACGTCACGTGGGGGCTGTCGGCAGTGACTTCTGGTTGGCCCAGGCGCATCAACTGGATGATGCGGCGGATGAGTTGTATAAGCCGCAGGGCCGCAAGCCCCGCCTGAATCAGCAACTTCAGGAGTATCAAGATTTGACGGAAAAATTAAATCGGGCGAATGCCAGTTATGCGACCTATTGGGAGCTTTTACAAACGCAACAGCAACAGCGTTCGCAGCAGAAAGACATACAACGACAACTTGCGGTGCAACGGCAGGTAGCTAACCAATACGATCAGCAGTTGTCACTGTGGTCGACATATCAGCAGTGGCTAGACTTGGATGATACGGCTGTGCCAGTCGTCAGTGGTTTTCAGCAGAACGATGCCACGACTCTGGAACGATTGACCAATCAGGTAAATGCCACGGCGGCGACTCTTCAAGGAGACCAGGAACAACTGGCGAGCTTGCAAGACCAGGCCCAATTACCGCCACTCTTTCAACAATACTTATTAGTCGCGGGCCAGGTCGACCCCCTGATTGCGCAGTTTCCCGATGTAACGATTGCTGCGCGGGAGCAGGAACGTTTGCAGACCGATCAGGCAGAGCTTCAGCGGCAGGCTGGTGATATTGAACGCCAGTACGCAAAGCACGGTCAGATGCCACGGGCGTTTTCACTGGCAACCACGCAGCGGGTTCAGGAGTTAACCGCGAGTCTATCGTTGGCAAACCAGAAGCGCCGGCGGCTCCAGCAACAACTGAATCAACTTAACGAGCAGTACCGTCAGCAACAGCCAACCCGTCAGCAACGTCAGAATCCGCTGGCCGATAAGCAGGTCGGTTGGTTGGCAGCGGGATTGATCGTGCTGATTGGCGCAATGTTTCTTCCCGGCGCGCTATTTAAGCTGGGCGGTGCGTTACTTGGTGTGGCCGTGGGCTACTATGGTGTCTTCATCGTGGATAGCAGTACGCCAGCCAGCCGGCAAATGCAGACGTTAGAGGAGGATATCCGTGACGTTCAGGCGCAGCTACGAGAGGGTGGTAAAGCTATTGATCACCTGACTCAGCAGCTCGATGATATTGGGGATGCTCACGGTCTAGGCGACTTGGCACCTGCACAGTGGAACGCGGCTCAGGACGCCATCGTGATGTGGGATCGCCTCACACAACGTTTGGAGAATGTAGCCGAGCAGTTGGCAACGGTGGTAGCAACGGTCACGGACTTTCAGGCAGCCGTTCGGCGGGTACTGCCGGCGGCGACAGCGGCCGATTTTACGAAATTGGCGCGTGAGTTACAGGATTTACAGAGCACACAACAACGCTTGCGAACCCAAGAGAGCGATGTCACGGCGGTAGCTAGTCGGTTAAAACGCGACCAGAATGCGCTAGACCAAGCTCAACGAGCCGTCACGACCTTTTTACAAACGCGTAATTTACGAAGCACGGATGCCTTTTATCAGCAGTATCAGCAGGTGCGTGAACAGGGGAATCGGACGCAACAACGGGCAGCCTTGGCCGAGCAACTGGGTGCGCGTAACTTAGCGGCACTTCAACAGGTTGCTAGCCACGCGGACCTCAGTCAACGTGCGCAGTCGGCGACGACACAGGTCGCAGATTTACAGCAACAGTTAGATGCCGTAACGGAACAGCTCGCGACGATTGCTGGTCAGCTAGACCATTTGACCGCCAGCGGCACGCAGGCTGGCTTACGACAAAAGTTAGCGAACCTGGCGGCACAGATGCAGGCGACCGCGCAGCAGTGGCTGGTCGATCGCCTGGTGAGTCAGTGGATCGCGGCAACTCTAGCAGCGGCATCCGGCGACCGTTTGCCCCAAATCGTCAAAACGGCTAGCCAATTCTATGGTAAATTAACGGAAAACCGGTATACTGAAATTGAACTCACACCAACCACGCTCCGGGTCAAACGTGCGGATGGTGATTGGCGTACGGTGGGACAATTGTCGCGGGGAACGGCCGAGCAGCTCGACTTCGCCGTGAAATTGGCCTTCGCTGTGGTCATGGCGCAACAGGTGGCTATGCCGGTAGTCATCGACGACGGCTTCGTTAATTTTGATGCCGATCGGCGACGGGCAGCTTACCAGTTACTGGCAACCATCAGTGACACGATTCAAGTGATTCTATTGACCGCGGATGACGGGGTCGCAGATAAATTACCCACAGAAAATTTAATTCGATTAACTGATTAGGAGGGTCTAACATGGCGGCAACAAAACAATTAATGGACTATGCAGTGGACGAAGCGGTCGACTTATTTGTGTTATTAAAGTCAGCGGACGTCCGGATGGCTAAGAATGGGAAGCAATACATCGCTTTGATTTTTGAGGACCGATCTGGGGAGATCTCAGGTAAGTACTGGGATGCTTCCGAAGAGGATGTCAAAAACTACGTGTCGGGGCAGGTCGTGCACTTGCAAGGTAAGCGGGAGAATTACCAGACCCATCCGCAAATTAAGATTTTTCACCTGCGGTTAGCCAAGCCAGGCGAGCCAACCGATCCAGAAATGTTTATTGAACAGGCGCCAATGGACCGGGCAGCCATGGAAGACTATATTAACCAAACGATTTTTGAAATTACTCAGCCAACTTGGAATCGGTTGGTGCGCAAGCTTCTGGGGGAATATCAAGATCAATTCTTCACGTTCCCAGCGGCCAAAAGCAATCATCACGCATTCAAGGGGGGACTAGCCTTCCACACGATTTCAATTTTGAAGTTAGCCCATTCGGTAGTCAAACAGTATCCAGATTTAAACGCGCCGTTGCTCTTTGCTGGTGCAATCCTGCATGATCTGGGCAAGACGATTGAGTTGTCTGGGCCGCAGTCAACGACCTACACCTTGGCCGGTAACCTGATTGGCCACATTGTCTTGATCGATGGTGAATTGGTCCGGGCTTGTGATCCACTCAAATTGGACCCACAGGCTGAGGATGTCTTGCTGTTGCGGCACATGATTTTGAGTCACCATGGCCTACTAGAATACGGCTCCCCCGTGCGCCCAGCTCTGCGTGAAGCCGATGTGCTCCACCAACTGGACGAATTGGACGCCTCCATCATGATGTTGGATACGGTCGTGGACCACACGGAACCAGGAGAATTCTCGGAACGAGTCTTCGCTTTAGACGGCCGTCGCTTCTACCGGCCAACGACGGATGCACCGGAAAAGAAGCAGGATTAGGACGTAAGATTTAAGTCAGACATGGCTCAAAATTTTTCGATAACATCTGAATAGAATAGAAAATCACGCCAGTTAATTTTGGGCGTGGTTTTTATTTCAAGTTATGGTGTCTTTGAGTGGTTATAGTAATTGATTCAATCTGGGGGATGGGCGGAGAGGAAGTACTACTTAGACGATGAGGACAAGAACAGCGATTTTTTAGCAAGTGTCAGCCTTGAGGGCGGTGAAAATAAACTCAGCCGTGGGAATTCTCTTAGTGACTTGTCGCTTAGAGAATTGGTGACTTTGAAACTCGCTTCTTATAGGTTCAAAGCAAGTTCCGAGACCGCTCTTTGGCTTGAGACGTCCGCCCACCGCGTTCCAGTTTATTTTCACTGCCCGGCAAGGCGAAGGGCAAAGACGACAAAAAAATCCCCGGTAAGCCGACGGAAATCGGTGTACCGGGGATTCGTTTAATTCAGAAATTACTTAGTTGCGGATGAAGTCGTCTTTGAAGACTTGCTTGATGATAAGTAATCAGACAAGATGTTCTTCAAATCGTTATCCTTGATGGAAACGTCACCCTTCTTCAAGACCTTGGCAACCACGTTGTGCAGAACAGTAGAATCGTTCATGTCGTTGTCAATGATTTGCTTCTTAAGTTCAGCCTTGTGTTGGTTCATAGTACCCTTACCAGGGTTCTTCAACATTAAGATGACGTGGTAACCGTATTGCGTCTTAACAGGCGTAGCGGTGTATTCACCAGTCTTCAGCTTGAAGGCAGCCTTCTTGAAGGTTGAGTCCAGAGAAGTATCAGTGCTATCGAAGGCACTCAACTTACCACCCTTGTTCTTGGTAGCTGTATCAGTAGAGTACTTCTTAGCTAACTTCGTGAATTCAGACGTCATGTCGCTCTTCTTGGTGTCCTTCAAGTCGTTGATAACAGTGTTAGCAGTAGACTTCTTGGATACTAAGATGTGGGCAACAGTAACTTCTGGTTCGTAGCTCTTGAATTGCTTCTTGTATTGCGCATCAGTAACCGTTACGTTGTCCTTAACGGCTTCCTTCAACAGTAAGTTAGAACGGATTTCAGTCTTTAAGCTGGATTCCGTCATCCCACTTTGTGCAAGAACGCTCTTGAATGATGACCCGTATTGGGCTTTGTAGGTATTGAATTGCTTAGTAACAGCGGTCTTCTTGACCTTGCTACCGTATTGCTTTTCCAAGACCTTGTTCAGGATCATTTGTTGCAGAACTTGCTTACCAGATGAAGTTCCCTTCAAACTGCTGTAGTAAGCACTTTCGGTGATCTTGCCACCGCTAGTGGTTGCAACGGTTTGGTTCCCACAACCAGCAAGCGTTACAGTCAGTAACAAGCCAGCAAGGGCGATAAACCATTTCTTCATATTACTCAACACATCCATTCATCAAAATTGGTGTAAACACCATACTTGGATATCATAACACAAATATAGCGAAACCTAAAAAGGTACGCGAAGCTTTACAAAAAGTTCAAATTTAGAGCTTATCCCAGCGTGAGACGGTATCCTGAATTTCTTCCACGCGGGGGCCAATTTTAAACGCAAACTTTTCAACGTCGCTTTGGATGTCTTCAATGGCAGGGGTGGCAGCAGTGACAGCGGCGTCAAGGGCGGCCACCTTTGTTGTCACGTTATCTTTAGCCGTTTTGACGTCATCAACCTTGTTAACAGTGTCTTTGATTTGGTCACCGAGTTGCTGGGCCCAGACGCGTGGGTCTTGCTTGGTCAACGTAAAGTAGGCTGCCAAACCAACGCCGGTTGCCAGGGTAACGCCCGTTAGAAATTTACCAAATCCCATGATTAATCCTCCACGTGTGCTTTGATCTTAGCTTGAATAGCGGCGTAGTCGTCTGGTGTGTAGTTGCCGGAGTTATCCTTAAAGATCATTTGGAAATCATCGTCGTCGGTGTAGCGGGGAACCAGGTGGAAGTGGGAATGGAACACGGATTGATAGGCCACCTTACCATTGTTATTGACGATGTTCATCCCAGTAATGGCGGGATCTGACGCCTGAACGGCACGGGCGATTCGCGGAATCCGGGAGAAGACGGCTGCTGCGAGATCACTGTCGTAGGCGAAGATGTCCTTGACGTGGGTCTTCGGAATGACCAGTGTGTGGCCGGGAGTCCCTTGTGAAATGTCTAGGAAAGCCTTCACGATATTATCTTCGTAAACGGTGTAGCTCGGGATGTCTCCCTTTAAGATTTTGCAAAAAATACAGTCGTCATCATAGTGCGGTTCGAGTGTCATTTTATCCATGAAATCTCCTTCTTTCGGGTTGATTTCGTCTATTATACACCATCGTTAGGGGCGGATTCATCTCCACCGTTCGTTCACAGTCTACGCTATGGTATAATAGCTGAGTTATCACCGACCACTAGGGTATCCGTTGGACTTGGAATTGTGTGGGCTGTCGCCTTACCGGGTGGTGCAAATAAACCGGGACGCTGTGGGCGGACGCCTGGAGCCAAAGGGCGGTCTCCAGCCTTGCTTTTAACCTCTGAAAGGCGAGTTTCAAAAGCACCAATTCTCTAAGCGGCATGACCCATGCCACTAAGAGAATTCCCACGGCTGAGTTTATTTGCGCCACCCTCACGGCTTAAATGCGTTTAAGAAAGTTCCGCTTACGCTAACGGTCGGGTGCATACCTGAGAATTTTTAGCTAGGTAGCTGGACCTCGGGTGTGGCGACAACGGTAGCGTTCATTAAATTTAGAAAAAATTAAAGACCGCCTAGTTAACAGCAGGGTGGTCAAGAAATGAGGGAATGTTTATGGCTTTAGAAGTTAGCCACGTTGTGGGAGGGTACTCCCAGATTCCCGTCTTAAAGGATATTAGTTTTGACGTTAAGGACGGCGAATTGGTTGGTTTGATCGGGCTGAATGGTGCCGGTAAATCAACGACGATCAATCATGTTATTGGGTTATTAACACCCCATAAGGGAACGATTACGCTTAACGGCGTGACCATCGATCAGGATAGTCAGGCGTATAAGCAACAGATTGCTTACATTCCTGAAACGCCCGTGCTGTATCAAGAATTGACGCTGCGGGAACATCTGGAAGTGACCATGATGGCCTATGATTTGGACCATGATCAAGCTTGGACGACGGCTCATGAGTTATTGAAGACCTTCCGGCTGGATAATAAGCTGGACTGGTTCCCCGCGAACTTCTCCAAGGGGATGAAGCAAAAGGTCATGATCGTCTGTGCCTTCTTGACACAGGCCAAACTGTTTATCATTGATGAGCCCTTCCTGGGGCTAGATCCGTTGGCCGTTAACGATCTGTTGAATCTGATTGAGGATCGCAAGAAGAAGGGTGCTAGCATTCTGATGTCGACCCACGTGCTGGACACGGCGCAACGTTACTGTGACCGCTTCGTTCTATTGCATGATGGTCAAGTTAAGACTGAAGGGACTCTCAGTGAGTTACAAGCCGCTCTTCCCGAAGCGGGGGAATCGCTGAATGATATTTACCTGTCCATGACGAAGGTCGACCGCGCATGACCGGTTTATTCAAGACGCGGCTGCAGCGCCATCTCCGGGAAATGGCGAAGTATTTGCGGCTCGTGTTCAATGATTTCTTTGTCTTTGCCCTGCTCTTCTTAATGGGGGGCTTGGGATACGGCTATTCAAATATGTTAAAGACGCTGAAGACCGGCTACTGGTGGGCACCCGTTGTGGCGCTGCTGGTGTTGGTAATTGTGGCACAGATTGGGCGGTTTGCGACGCTGATTGAAGATGCCGATCGCGTCTTCCTATTGCCAAAGGAACGGGCGATGCACGCTTACTTGGTGGCCGCTCGGCGGTACAGCCAAGGTTTGGCACAGGCTACCCAGGTGATTGCCGTCTTCCTGTTGGCACCATTTATGAGTGTGACCATGGCTTGGCCGGTGTTGAGCCTCGTTGAATTGGGCTTGGCGCAGATCATCTTAAAGGATGCGCTGCTCCGGCTTGACTTGGCGAGTGCCTACCAGGTCACGGGACAGACGCGGATGAATCGTTGGGAGTTCAAGTGGCTGCTGAGTATTGTTGTCTTGGCGGCGGGGTTGTGGACGCTACCCTTGGTGGCCGTTGGCTTAGCCTTGATTCTCGATATCGCCGTGGCCGTCTGGTACGCCCAGCACTGGCAAAAACAACAGATTCGTTGGCGTGAACAGATTAAGATTGAAGATAATCGGATGCTGGGCATTTATCGCTTCTTCAACATGTTTACTGAAGTACCTATGCTGGCCGGCACGATTAAACGCCGGCGCTATCTCGATGGCCTATTCAAACTGATCAAGCCACGACACGATAAGTTCTATCTCTACCTCTACAGTCGGGGTATGGTGCGGGGCAGTGAGTTCAGTGGGCTAGTCGTTCGGTTAACGGTGATCGGTATGTTGCTGCTGTACTTTGTCCGGGGTGAGTGGTTGCCAGTGATTCTGGCGGCTCTGTTCATCTACCTGATTGGGTTTCAACTGCTCCCATTCTTCCAGCAATACGAGGATATCGTCTTTACCCACGTCTATCCAATCTTACCGGCACAGCGCTTAAAGAGCTTCGTGACGCTGATTACGCTGATTCTGAGTGTGGCGGCGTTGCTCCTGTGGCTCGTGGTCGTTGTGGCCAATCCACACCTGATGACGGCTGGGATAACGCTGCTGGTCGAGGTCGTTGAGGTCTGGTACCTCGCCAGAATCTATACACCGCAACGGTTAGCTCGGTCGATTGAAAATAGGGCTTGACGTGGCTCTAATTTCCCCATAGAATTAATAATAGCTGACAAATCGAGGAGGGGTGACCATGGCACTGGATATCAGTGACGGCTGGAGTCTGTATCCGCTGGGCGGGAATACCGGTACAGCGTATATGGGGACGAAGGCTTCACAAAAAGTGTTCTTAAAACAAAATGCGTCACCGTTTCTTGCCGCGCTCTCGATGGAGGGCATCACACCCCGGTTGGTGTGGACGAAGCGGCTTGCCAGTGGGGATGTCATGACGGCTCAGGAATGGCTGAACGGTCGCACGTTGCATCGCGAAGAAATGCGCGAACAGCGGGTCGCTCGGCTCCTGCATCGGGTCCATCATTCTCACCTGCTTCATGATATGTTATTAAAAGTCGGCGGACGATTTACCACGCCCGCCCAGTTGTTGACTCGCTTACAGCCAGCCCTAGCTGCTGACTTACGGCGCCATCCGCTGATTCAATCGGCGTTTGCCGCGTTACAAGCTGAGCAACCACAACTGCCCAAGACGCATTACGAAGTATGTCATGGTGATTTAAACCATAAAAATTGGCTGTTGTCTGATCGGCGACGGCTGTACCTAGTCGACTGGGATGCAGCAACGTTTGCCGATCCCGCTTATGATCTCGGCGCCTTGCTCTGTGAATACGTGCCACTGGAAGAGTGGCAACGGTGGTTACAGGACTATGGCGAGAAGATCACGGCGGATTTAACGGCGCGGGTCAACTGGTATGCGCGGATTCACTGTTTAACGGTGATTGCCGACAGTTACCACCAACAGCGTTTTCAAATTATGAATCAACATTTAATTTTATTAGAAAAGCTGACGAGAGAGTCAGTGACGGACTAAGCGTCGGCGGGAGCGAGGAAGGACCTTGCGCCCGCCGTTGTGATTGAAGGAGGAATTGGACATTGCGCGTGCGAAATAAACCGTGGGCCAAGGATTATGTGGCCGAACACACTGAACGACTCGTTGAGGAACCAGAACCACTGAAGGGGAAGTGGCAGAGCCGTTTCCCTAAGGACCAACCGTTGTATGTTGAGATTGGAACGGGTAAGGGGCAGTTCATCGTTGAAATGGCGAAGGCCCATCCCGACCGAAACTTCATTGGGATCGAAATTCAGTTCTCCGTGATTGCAGCGGCTTTGAAGAAGGTCGTTGCCAGTGAACTGACTAACATTCAATTGGTTCACACGGATGGCGAAGCAGTCAACACGTTCTTTGCGGCTGGCGAAATTGCCGGCCTGTACCTGAACTTTTCCGATCCGTGGCCTAAGTCGCGGCATGCTAAGCGGCGGTTGACGTCACCAGTCTTTCTGGCGCACTACGCCGATGTTTTACAGCCTGAAGGCGCAATTCAATTTAAGACCGATAACCGGGGCCTGTTCGAATATTCCTTAGGGAGTTTGAACAACTTTGGCTTGGTCTTCGATGGGGTCTGGCTCGATCTTCACGCCGCTACGGATGACGTGGAAGATATTCAGACGGAATACGAACAAAAATTTTCAGCGAAGGGGCCAATCTATCAAGTGATTGCCCACTTCCCGACTGAAACTAAAGATTAAGCTTGCGGGTCCGTGGGGACAGACAGTGGTGATGACACCGGTGTTTGTTCGCACGGATTTTTTTGAAATAAATTGCAGAAATAAAATATATTTTGGCCCTTTTTACGGAGTTAGAGAGTAAAGGGGGACGGCGACCATGTTGATTGCTTTACTGAAGGGGAAGTTGATTGACGCGGCGTATGCAAAGCGGCTGCAAGACTATTGCTGTCCCGCTTGCCGACAACGCGTGACCTTACATCATGGGACGCGGGTCCAGCCGTACTTTGCCCATCGACCCAGGGCAGCCTGCACAATTCTAGGTGAGGGCGAGACCCAACAACATTTGATGGGCAAACGACAATTAATGGCATTCTTTGACTCGTGGGGAACGGTATCCTTGGAACGGATCTTACCGGATATTCAGCAACGCGCGGACTGTTGGGTGGAACGAAAGGGGCAACGACCGGTTGCTATCGAGTTTCAATGCAGTCCAATCATGACGAGACAGGTTGCTTGGCGAACCAGGGGGTATCAGAAACTGAACGTTTATCCTTTTTGGATTTTGGGGAGTCGCTATAGTAAGCAAAAGCTAGGGTGGTCGCTGATTGAGCGATTTGCCACTTGGCTGCGTGGGTGGGGCCTGTGTCTCTTATTTTGGGATGTCCAACACCAGCGCATGCGGATCGACCATCATCTCTATCAAGATGCGCTCGGCAACTATCATCGTCGGACAACCTGGTTGCTAAATATTGACGAATTAATTGCCGGTAATCAGGTACCACTGCCTAAGTTGGTCCTGGACTATCCTAAATGGCGTTCTCAATTGGCTCGTGATTTACATACGAAGCGGCCCGCAGTGTTGGCGATTCAGGAGGCCCTTTATGCCACGGGACATCATGTATTGGATGTGCCCAACTTCTTGATGACCACGACAGTTACGCTACCGGTTTTTGGGCAGGGGTTGTTGCTGTGGCGTGCGTTGGTCATGGCCCAACTGTTTGCGTTGCCGGTATTGCGAATCACGGGGACCACGATAGATTCGCTTGCGGTAAAAAGTTTTAAAACAGTTGGCGGCCACCAACGAGCGGTTTGGTTTTCGGCGGACAAAGCGCTACATAAAGCACAATGTAGCTTGCTAGTGGATTTGGTGGCGCTGGGCTATTTGCGACCAATTGATGAAAACTGGCAGATTTGTCGACGACCGAAGTGGGTCGGTGAAACAAAGAGTGTTAGAGAACGATGAGAAAAAATAGAGGCGCAGTACCCAACTCCCACACCAGAAGTGGTAAACTATTGTTATGCAAAAATTAAAGGAGGATTAGGAAAATGAAACAAATTCCCGAACGCGCGGCAGTTCCCGAGGCTTTGACCTGGGATCTGACCCCAATTTATGCCGATGACGCGGCCTTTAAGCAGGCCGTTGCTGCAATCAAGGCGCAAGCCAAACAGGTGGCGACCAAGCAAGACCAACTCGCAGAAAGTGCGGGCGACCTTTATGAAGTAACCGCCGCCATTTTTGACCTTAACCGTCAGCTGGAAAAGGTGTACGTGTATGCCTCCCTTAAAAACGATCAAGATACCAGTGATGCCAATGCCCAAGCTTTATCCGGCCAAGCCGAAAGCTTAGTTGCAACGGTGGCTGCGGCTACCTCCTGGTACGAACCAGAAGTGCTCGCTTTGCCACAGGTCGTCTTGCAGGCGTTGATTGACGCGGAACCACGCTTAACTGAATATCAACACTTCTTTGATGTCTTAGGGAAACAACGCGATCACACGTTGTCTGCGACTGAGGAAAAGCTGCTGGCCGGTGCCAGTGATATTTTCGGGGCTTCCGCCAAGACCTACAGCGTTTTGAGCGATGCCGACTTGAAGTTCCCCGTAGTTCAGGACGAAGCGGGCAATGACGTTCAGCTTTCCGAAGGCTTATACGGCGTCTTACTGCAATCAACCCAACCAAAGGTCCGTGAACAAGCTTTTAAAGCCCTGTACAGCGTTTATCAACAATTCCGGCATACATTTGCCAGCACGCTGTCCAGCGAGGTTAAAACGCATAATTTCAGTGCTGAGGTCCGGCATTACGGGAGCGCTCGTGAGGCTGCGATGAGCAGTAATAGCGTGCCTGCTGTCGTTTATGATACGCTGGTCAAGACGGTCAATGACCACTTGGATTCCCTACATCAGTACGTGAACCTGCGTAAAGAGATTCTCGGGTTGCCCGAGCTCCACATGTATGACCTGTATACGCCGATTACGGGGGAACCCAGCCTGTCGTATACCTATCCAGAGGCTCAGCAGGAAGCGCTCAAGGCCCTCAGTGTGCTGGGCCCAGATTACGTGGCTAACGTGCAGAAGATGTTTGATGGGCGCGCAATTGATGTGGTCGAAAACAAGGGGAAGCGGACTGGTGCTTATTCCGGTGGGATGTACGACACCAAGCCTTACATCCTCCTGAACTGGCAGGATAGTCTGGAAAGTCTATTCACGTTGGTTCACGAAATGGGTCACAGCATGCACAGCCACTATACCCGGACTAATCAACCTTACCAGTACGGGGATTACTCGATCTTTGTGGCAGAAATTGCATCAACGACTAACGAAAATCTTCTAACGGATTACCTATTAAAGACGCAGACGGACCCACAAGTTAGAGCTTACGTCCTGAACCATTATCTGGACGGCTTCAAGGGAACGGTCTACCGTCAAACCCAGTTTGCTGAATTTGAAGATTACATTCACCAACAAGCAGCAGCCGGTGAGACGTTGACCGCGGACTTCATGAGTAAGTTCTACGGCGACCTGAACCAGCGCTACTATGGCGATGGGGTCATCTCTGATCCCCAGATTGCGGACGAATGGACGCGAATCCCACACTTCTATTATGACTACTACGTTTATCAGTATTCCACTGGATTTGCGGCCGCAACCACATTGGCCCAACGCGTCCTGAGTGGGGATGTCGCTAAGCGCGATGCCTACCTGAACTACTTGAAGTCTGGGAGCTCCGCTTTACCAATTGAAGTGATGCAAAAGGCAGGGGTCGACATGACCAAGCCAGATTATTTGGAAACGGCATTTAAGACCTTCGACGATCGACTGGCTGAATTCAGTAAGTTAGCGCGTGAGTTGAAGAAGTAAAGCACAGTAACGTTGCGTGACCGGCATGGACGGTTGGCAATAAAAAAAACTGGTATCATCACTGCGTATTTGGCAGTGATGATACCAGTTTTTAGGTTAATCGTACGAGCTAAAACTAAATTGATTGCCAATCTCGTTGCCACAGCACGCCCATCGTCTTTTCGCCAGTGTGCACACTGATGGCGGGGCCCAGCGCACTCCGGGAGACGCGAACCTGTGGGAACTGTTCATGAAGGGCTTGCTGCCATCGGCGTGCGGTCTCTTCATTATTGGCGTCAATGACCGTTGCGTGGAGTGGGTAATCGATCTCCTGTAGGCGCGCGGTCAGGTGGGCAGTGATGAAGCCAAAGGCCTTGCGCATCGTCCGCTCTTTGTCGATGGCGATGATCTTACCCGCGTCGTCGAAGGTCAGTAGTGGTTTGATGTTGAGGAGGTTACCGATCATTGCTGAGCGATTACTCAATCGTCCGGTCCGTGCCAAATGACTCAGGTTGTCCACGGCGAAGTAGACCTGCTGCGTATCGCGAAGGGCGTTCAGCTGGGGAACAATCTGCTCGGCGGTCTGACCAGCCTTAATCAACTTGCCCGCCAGCAAGCACAGATTGGCCTCACCGGCACTGGCAACCAGGGAATCTACCGGATAGATCTTAGCCTTGGTGTAAGTCTGACAGAACATCTTCAGATTGCTAAGAAATGATGTGATGCCACTGGAAAGGTGAATCGAGATGATCTCATCGACGCCCTGGCTAGCCAGCTCATCGTAAGCATCCTCAATCTGTCCCAAAGAGACTTGCGCAGTCGTTGGCAGTTCGTTATCGGTTTTTAAATAATCGTAAAAAGTTTGTGAGCTTAATTCAGACTCGGGATACTGCTGTCCACCGAGAATTACGGTGATGGGCAACACCGTGATCGGATTTTGTGCAATCTGGTCGGCGGTGAGATAGGAAGCAGTATCGGTAACGATGGCAGTTGTCATAAGCGTTCCCCTTTAAAAATCCAAAATAGTTGGGTCAATCATACCATATTGGGTGGGGCAACGGGGGAATATTGGACCACTTTTTTAGGGCCACCGTAATCCATACAAAAAGGCCCACGCAAACGCACGTGGACCTTGCTGTAAAACGATTTATAACACCCGCAGATGCGGTGGAAAAGCACCCAATGATGCTGAATTAGCTTGGTCATTTTTGGGGTAATTAGGTTCAGCCATTAACATTTCTCGCGTAGCAACACCCTGGCTCTCACAGACGTCACACAGGGAGTCGTAAGTCACATCGTTTAAGAGTAATCCGCATTCGGAAACGTCACAATTGAAGATAACTGCAGATGAAGATTGTTGGATCTTCATTTCGGCTGCGAGCTTTTGATCCGTCTTAAAGGCTTGTTTCGCCAAGTCGGAGTCACAGTCTTCCGTGAACATGTCGAGGTCTAAGCGACAGTCTTTCGCCACTTCCACTGCCAAGTTCTGTGAGAACTTTTGGTGGTCGTTGACAACGGCCGTTTGCATGTCGAGTAGGAATTTCCGTCCTTTACGTTTGCCCTGGAAAAGGGCTGCTTTATAGGCTAAAATAGCCTGATAGTAAACGTTGAAGTAGGCGTTACGTTGGGCCAACGTGGGCCGTTCAGGCAAGGCCTGTTCAATGATTTGTTGATTTAGCAGTGGGACGAATTGAAACGACACCTTGCTATTTAAATGGTCGGCCAACCGCATAATATTCTGTTCTGAACGTATGCAACGTGCGCCCAGGGGGTTGACGAACAAATAGACTTCTAACACATTGCTTCCTCCTAATATCTATCCTGCTTGGTAACCAGCAAGGGTCACCAAACAAAAAGTAACAATAGCACTACTTTAGCAAATTTTCAAAAAATAGCAATCCAAACGTTTGTTTGAGGTGAATCCCGTCCGTTTAAAACGCAACCTAATCATGCAACATTTTTGGCTGGAGGTAAAGCTAAACGCCTCGTGAAATCAAAACTGGCAGGAACTTTGAAATTTAACGGGAGGATACCGAGTAATTAGTCTCGGTTCCGGCCGAATTATGGTAAAATTCAAAGGTAAGCTGTGTATTAAAGGTTGGGGGATAGTCGTCATGATAGCAAATTGGGATCAATTTTTATTGCCCTATCAACAGGCCGTGAGCGAGCTGAAAGTTAAGCTCCGCGGTATCCGAAAGCAATTTGAGAATCGCAATCAGCGGCCGCCCATTGAGTTTGTTACCGGACGGGTCAAACCGGTACCTAGTATCGTGGAAAAGATGACCCGGCGGCATGTGGCCGAGGAACGTTTGGAACAAGATATGCAAGACATTGCGGGACTACGCATCATGTGCCAATTTGTTGAGGATATCTACCAAGTGGTTGACCTGCTACGGCAGCGGACGGACCTTACGATTCTTGAGGAACGTGATTACATCCATAACGAAAAGCCCAGTGGCTACCGGTCTTATCACATTGTGATCGAGTATCCGGTTCAGTTGGTCACGGGGGAAAAGAAAATTTTAGCAGAGATTCAGGTGCGGACACTGGCTATGAATTTCTGGGCAACGATTGAGCATTCATTGAATTATAAGTACCAAGGTGACTTCCCGACAGAGCTGAGCGCACGACTCCAGCGAGCGGCGGAGGCCGCTTTCAAGCTGGACACGGAAATGTCCGAAATTCGAGAAGAGATTCAGGAGGCCCAACACTATACACCGCAAAACGGTGCTGGTGGGGATTCTCCGGACGCACCTCACAGTAAGGAAGATTGACGCAATGAAGGTTTCCATTTATGGCAATAACGGCCAGGCCTCAGTGAAGGTCGCGACGGCTTTAAAAAAAGGACTTACGGCGGCGGGAATCGAGCTAGATAGTCTCGATCCAGACATCGTCATCACGGTGGGGGGCGATGGAACGCTGTTGTCGGCGTTTCACCACTACAGTGATCGGTTGGATAGAGTACGCTTCGTGGGGATTCACACGGGACACTTAGGCTTCTATACCGATTGGCGTGATTATGAGGTTCAGGAGCTGATCGATAGTCTAGTCGAAGACAACGGTCAGAGTGTCAGCTACCCGTTGCTCACGATTAAAGTGGAGTATGCGGATGGCACGCATCCCGATAAGGCCTTGGCGTTAAACGAATCGACGATTAAGAAGGTCTCTGGAACCATGGTGGCCGATGTCTATATCAAGGGCGAATTCTTCGAAAGTTTTCGGGGGGATGGCCTGTGTATCTCGACGCCGACTGGCTCGACGGCCTACAATAAGGCCGTTGGTGGTGCTGTGTTGAGTCCGCAATTCAACGCGATTCAGATGGCGGAAATTGCCTCAATCAACAACCTTGTCTTCAGAACGTTGGGGTCACCACTGATTTTACCGGCCGATGAGTGGATTCGCGTGGAACCAGCCAGCTCGGCTAATAATGTTTTGATGTGTGACCAGTTGAGCATTGAAGGGCGGCCAATCAAGGCCATCACCTACCAGATTGCGCAGCAGCGGATTTCCTTTGCGGAGTATCGGCATACGCACTTCTGGCAGCGCGTTGAGTCTTCCTTTATTGGGAGGGACAACGGATGACGGCCTTTGCCTGGCGCGTGACGGGGACCAGCCCGATTCACGTGCGGACGGTCTTAATGGACCACGGGGTGACGCGGACCTTCCTGAAGAAAGTGAAATTTCACGGTGGAATTGTCACTTTGGATGGCGTAGAGGTTCGCGTCATTGCGATGGCTAATCCCGGTCAGACCGTGGGACTACAACTGCCACCAGAGCAGGCAAACGATCACGTTTCAACGTCATTTGCTCCGCTGGAGATTCTCTATGAGGACCCCCACTTTTTAGTGGTGAATAAGCCGGCTGGAATGGCGTCTGTGCCATCGCACCTCTATCCAGATGATACGTTGGCCAATCGCGTCAAAGGGCACCTGACGGCAATTAAGGCCGATAGCACGGTGACCCACATTGTGACGCGACTGGATCGTGAGACCAGTGGCGCTGTCATCTTTGCCAAACATCACTTTGCCCACTCGATTCTCGACAAACAATTGAAGTTACACCAGTTGGATAAACGCTACGTGGCGGTGGCTGCGGGCGTTGTGGCACCGCGCCATCAGCTGGTGACGGCCCCGATTGGCCGCGCGACAGGGTCGTTTATCAAGCGAGCGGTTCGGCCGGATGGACGGCAAGCTAAGACGGAACTCCGAGTGGTTGCGCAGTCGCAGACGGCTAGCCTGTTGGCGGTCAAGCTCCACACGGGTCGGACCCACCAGATTCGCGTGCATTGCGAGTCAATTGGCCACCCCTTGTTGGGGGATTGGTTGTACGGTACGACTACGAATCCGTGGATTCGCCGCCAGGCACTGCACTGTGCGCGATTGTCTTTCTACGAACCATTCGTGCAGCGGTGGGTGACGTGTTACGCGCCGTTGCCGAGCGATATGGCGCGGGTGATTCAGCATGAGATTTATGATAATAACATTAGATAGCTAATAGGTCCCGAACCTCAGTGAAAACTGATGGTGCGGGGCTTTTTCGTTTGTAAGTCCGCTTTACTTCCCCGATGGATGTTAGCTTTTTGAGGTGGATTAGTTGCTTGCCAGTTGAATTTGGCTTAAGTTATAATCATAGAATTGCAAGTGCTTTCATTTAAACGGACGGTTACAACGTGTTTGAATGAAACGTTTGCGTAAAGAGGTGAGGGTGTCGTGAATTATTTTGTGGATATGAATTTGGGGTCGGCGGTAACCGGGATTGAAAAAGCCCAGTTTAACCGGATGAAGCTGTTTCAAAAGGCTGGTATGCCGGCAACCTTGGTGTATTTGGCGTATGGGTCACGGTTACATGAACATTTGAAGAAGTTTGGCTTCCAGGGTGTCGGCTTTTCCATGTATGATTACTTTCAAGAGAGTCGCCAGTATCGAGATGTGGGGCATTTTGATTGGCGCCACTATTGGCAAATGACCTGTCATTATCGCTTGCGGGACGTTCCAGATACGAATGACGTCCGGGTGGACAATGAGGATGGGCTGTTTTTGATGTACGCACATTTCTTGGATAAGGATTATAGCCAAGTTGATTACATTAATTATTTTGATCATGATCACAATAAGATTCGGCGAGACGTTTATGACAGTCGGGGGTTTCTGAGCCGGACGAGCCTGCTGGCTGAGAACAATCAGGTTAACACGGAACTCTACTACAGCCCAGATCAACAAATCAAAATCATCAAGCAGTGTAAGCAGGTGGACGAGAAGTCTCTGTTGCGGTCGGTGACACTAAAGAACTATGGCCAGCGAGATTACTACTTTAATGATGAAACGGAACTGCAAACGTTCTTCGTCAATGAGTTGGCGCAGGCTGGCGATATTTTCTTCTCCGATCGAAACGGGAAGATGGCGCCGGCACTGGATCGGACGCGCCCAGAAATTAAGATTTGTCCGGTCTTTCACAGTACCCACGTTCGGGCCGGTCAAGATATTGTGACGGGGGCGCTCAAGCGTGGTATTTACGATTATATTCTGGCACATCCAGCCCGGTTTAATGGAATTGTGGTGTCGACTGAACAGCAGCGGACGGATCTGCTGGCACGCTTCAGTAATCTGCCACCGATTACAACGATTCCAGTCGGGTATGCGACAGCTCAGCCGGTTGATGTGATGCGCCGAGATCCGCATCGGATCATTAGTGTGGCCCGCTACTCACCGGAGAAGCAGCTCATGCATCAGGTTAGAGCGGTTGAAGAATTAATTCCGGAATTTCCGGACATTCAGTTACATTTGTTAGGATTTGGGAATAAAATTAAAAACGAGCTACAAAAGTATATTGATGAACACAGTTTAGGCGACTATGTTTTTCTCAGGGGGTTCCAAAAAGACCTGACGGACGAGTATCGCCAAGCTTCGTTAGCCTTGATGACCAGCGTTGAAGAGGGCTTCTCCCTGTCGACCGTTGAAGAATTGAGCTATGGCATCCCCGTGATTGGTTATGACATTCGTTATGGACCAAACGAAATGATTCACGATGGGGAGAACGGTTTTTTGGTTCCGGCAAATGATCAGGAACAACTCGTTGAAAAGATGCGAGAATACCTGTCTAACAGGGAATTACAGCTGACCTTCATGGGAAACGCCCAGCGCTTAGTCCAGGCGTATTCACCGACGAAGACGATGGAAAAATGGGAAAAACTGGTTCAATCTTTGAACAGTCAGCCAAAATAATTTTTTGTGTCAGATAGCAATTGGTTTTAATTATAAAAGAAATTAGGTATAATTGAATATGTCGATGCGTGGCGGTTGTATTTAGATGAGACCGCATACATCAGGAATACGGGAACCATTATTCAAAACGAATGGGAGTGTTGCGCTGTGTATTACTTTGTCAATGAGTATATTCTGCAAAAAAATTCGAGTGTTGAACATACGGCGATGAATCGGGTCAAGTTGTTTAACCACTACAAGGCGCCTGCGAAGATTGTCACGAAGATTTATGATCGACTGCTCCATCGGACGATTGGTGATTTTGGGATAACCGATGACCAAGTCGTGAATATGTTCGATTACTTTCAAGGGGTTACGGACTATACGGACGTCAAGGTTATGACGACGGATAATATTCACATACCAGTTGAGTATGAGGTTACCGTGGGCGCTAACTTTAGCGGGGTAGCTGACGGTGACCGGTTGGTAGGTAATGTTGGGTTCATCCCTGGCACGGTTGGCCGGGTGTTCTACCAAGAATTCTTTGACCCACAGGGCAATCGAATCGGGACTGATCTCTGGGATTGGCGCGGATTTAAGTCAGCGACCCAGTACTTTGGTCAGAATGGTCAATTGATCTTACAACGGTACTACACACCGGCTGGCCAAACGGTGCTGGAGGAGTACTACGCCCAAGATACTGAGGGTAAGCCGCTTCCTTCACGGATAATCTTGAAGGATTATCACGGTGAGGGGGACCGGTTCTTCCAGAATACGGATGATTTATTCAATTTCTTCTTGAACGAATTGAGCAATCAGGATAGCGAGACAACGACCTTTATCGTTGACCGCCCAGGTACTGGGGTCAAACCATTGCTGGCCTTAAATGATGCCTCCCGGAAGTATCTCTACATTCCTATCAACCACGCAGTCAATCCCAATGATCCAGTGCACGCTGACCTGGATGGCTTCTTGGCACCAGCGTTTGAACACTTTGGGCACTTTGATGGTTTTATCACAGCGACCGCTCAGCAGGCTGAGCATTTGACAACGCGTTTTCCTAAAGCGCATGTCTTCTCTATGCCAGCTGTGGCAACGCTACCGTTGTCGAAAGAAGCAACGGAGAAGGTGGCGCCAGCGCAGCGGATACCACACAGTTTGCTGTATGTTGGTCGGATTAGTCAAGATAAGCAGATTGATCAACAGCTACGGATGTTTGCCCTCGTCAAGGATCGTGTGCCGGACGCCACGTTCACGCTCTTTGGCTATGGAGATCCCCAGTACGTTTCGGATATGAAGAAGCTCACGGATGAACTTAGGTTGACGGGCAGTGTCTTCTTTAAGGATTACGATGCCAGCTTGGTTGCACAATATGACCATTATCAGGTCCTGACGAATATGTCGCTAGCCGATGGTGGGCCACTGGCCATGATGGAAGCGCTGATGCACGGGATTCCTGCTGTCAGCTACAAGTTTAATTATGGCCCCGCGGAGCTCATTACGGATGGTCAAGATGGCTATTTGATTGATCCAGGTCAGAACTTACAGATGGCCGAAAAGATTGTGGGCTTGTTCACGGATACGGCCAAATTAACGGCGTTTAGTGATGCTGCTTATGCCAAGTCGCACACACAGTGGACACGTCGGAAGGTCTGGAATCGTTGGCAGAAGGAGCTCAAAGCCTAACGTAGCGGCTTGAGAAAGGAAGGTCTGGGAATGTATTATTTTTTAAATGCCCCAATTGTCAAATCAAGTGCAA
>NZ_AZCZ01000016.1 GCF_001434055.1 Levilactobacillus parabrevis ATCC 53295
ATGGATACCTCCCCTGTAGATTGGGCTAAGTATACCATGTTTAGTCTCTTTTGGGGGAACGTATGTTTCAAAAAAGATTATTAAATCCTGGCATTCATCCCGCGATCAAAATCGCAGGTTTTCTGCTTAGTTTATAATAAAAAAACACCAACCGAAGTTGGTGTTTTTTGCGACTCAGTTTAGGCTAATAAATTAGTCGACAACTGATACGTTAGCAGCTTGTGGGCCACGGTCGCCTTGTTCTACATCAAGGGAAACGTGTTGGCCTTCTTCAAGCGTCTTGAAGCCTTCGCTGTTGATAGCGGAGAAGTGAACGAAAACGTCTGAGCCGTTTTCCAAAGTGATGAAGCCGTAACCTTTATCAGCGTTGAACCATTTAACAGTACCTTGTTCCATAAGAATGAAACCTCCATGCGCATAGCGCAATAATATTTGCATTTGAAAGCTGGGGTAAAAAGGAGCCATTCTTATAAGAACGTCGAGCCTTTAAAACTTCCGAACCATAAATACATTAACCATAGGATAACAGGTATTTCCCAGAATAGCAAATGCAAACTCCGATATTTTTAAACTATTTTGCAATAAGTCCCTAATTATTTTCCGATAACCATTCTTTCGCGGCCAAAACCTCTTGGGGGGTCAGCATGTGACTCCCCCCGGTTTGGTAAACGGTCGTCGTCGCCCCACTTTTGCGACAATCCGCCGCAACTTGTTCAACGGTTGCAACCGACACTAACGGGTCGCGCTGCCCGGCAGAGAGCCATACCTGGTAGTCCGTGAGCTGCTCATTTTGTGGCACGGCCAACCACAGTGGATGAAACAACAGGGCCCGTTTCCCGGGCAAAATTCCGGTTCGAATCGCGTAGGCAGCAATCGCCGCACCGTTAGAATACCCCACCGTAATCAGCTGATTCACATCCCAATGATGGTGCGTACAAATTATTTTTATTTTTTCGCATAGCCACGTTGATTCGGTCATAAGTTGCTGTGGATCGACCGGACCCGCAGCCGTCTGCTGAAAATATTGGCGTTGCGCACCGACACCACTACGACCGGCAATCGTAATTAGCGGACTCTGTGGGGCTAATCGGCGGCCAAAGTTCAACATTTCTGTATTTGTGCCCCCGGTCCCTTGCAGCAACAACACCGGCGGCTCAGTATTGGCCCCCGGTGCCGTTTCAATTAAATCATCAGTCAAGACTTCGCCTCCTAGCGCCGAACAATCAGCTCAATCTGACCCTTCTGCGGGGCGAAGTTAAGCCCATCACACGGTTCGCTTAGAATCTTACCGTACTCGGCTAAAACGTCGTCAGGCAGCGGTGTGTGCGTCTTCAGCTGGGTAATTAAGTTTGCGGCTGAGTTGACATCCGCTAACGAAACAAATAATAAGGCATTATCAATTAAGTCTCGCAACAAGTCCGTCAATAAGCTATTGGGCTTACCCTGAGCGTTGGTTACCACAACCTGGTGGCTCTCTACTTCCTGGTGATTTACTGAAACTGTTTTTAAGACATCAAAAATTGTTGACACGACCAGTCACTCCCTCGCGAATCCGTTTTCAGTTTAACTAGATGATACAGCAAATTACGGCCGACGGAAACTAATTCTCATTCAAATAACGGTAAATCTTGCTGCTTAGCAAAGCGTGCCATCATTTTTTCCTGAACCTTAGGCAAAGGTAGCGCCGCAATCTCCGCCGCCGGTACCCATTTTCCAGGTAGAAACTCGAGCGACGGCACGGTTGGTAAGTCTGCCGTCAAAAGTTTCACGTGCCAGCGTTGGTGCGTATAGGTGTGACTGACCGGTTGCCCACCAACTACGGCCAGATCGACCGGAATCTGATAGTCATTGGCCCACCGCCGTGTAATCTCGGCCACGTCATCTGCGAGCGTTGCGTCCGAATTTTCCGGATGCAGATCTGCCTGCAACACCAGTGGAAAGCTCCAGTATCCGGTCAGCATTTCCTGTGCGCCACGTTGAACCATCAGATAACCCGCTGGTGAATGGATCACGAGGCCATAGTACGGCATCAATTTGGGCCGTGGGGCCTTGGTCTTCACTGGAAAGTCCAACACCCGTCCCGCACGATAAGAAGCATCGAACGCCTTGACCGGTGAGTGTTCTGGGTCAGGATTCTTAGCCGTCATGTAGCTCGACCCCAGATCCATAATGGCTTGATTAAAGGCTCCCGGGCGCTGCGGATCAACAATGGGTTGAATGATCTCTGTAAAACGCTGCCGGGTCTTGGGCTTGGCAATATCGTCATCGATCATGAGTAGCCGAGCAAACACCCGAAAGGCGTTGCCATCCACCGCCGGTACGACCTGATCAAAGGCGATGCTGGCAATCGCGCTGGCCGTGTAGGGGCCGATTCCCACCAAGTCTTCCAACTCGGCGGCTGTCTGGGGCCATTGTCCGTGGTAGTCATCGACCAGCTGCCGGGCCGCTCGCTGTAAGTTTCGAGCACGTGAATAGTAACCCAAGCCTTGCCAAGCCTTCAGTAGCGTGGCTTCCTCGGCAGTCGCCAAATCTTCAATCGTTGGAAAGGTCGCTAGAAAGTTCTGATAGTAGGGAATCACCGTATTGACCTGAGTCTGTTGGAGCATAACCTCGCTAATCCAAGTGTGGTACGGATTGCGACCGTGTCGCCAGGGTAAGTCTCGCCCCTCATCGTCATACCAGGCCAATAATGTTTTCCGAAAGTCGCGGACCGTTGCCGCTGACCATTTTTCCATAGTGTCCCTCCATCCTCGTTTTCCCTATTCTAGCGAATCCCACGCCTCCTCACAAGCCTGCCCCACAACTAAGCCTTGACGTGCCAGTCTTGCTCCCCTATTATCAGGGAAGAATATTGATTTGGTATTGATTCGTCTGCGGTGGTCAGGAATTCTGTGAGCCCTCACCTTCATAGGTCTTAGACCATTGCCAATAATCACTTACATAATAGAGAAACCAAATCGGTTAACAATCGGAGGAAACATCGTGAAACGTTGGGGAATACTTCTTATTATAGCGATCTGCAGCGTCCTAAGTGGCTGCACAATCAGTCATGAGACGGACACGCCCAGTGACAGCAAGGGGGTCATGTCCCAGAATCAGGTCTTAAACCTCGCTTCCCACCATCCCCTAGCCACCCTGGACACGGATAAACTTACCCAGTTTGGGCGGCTCAACAATACGATTGAAGGGCTTTACCAAGCGACTGGCAACAACGACACTGAACTCGCCCTTGCAAAAAAGGTCAAAATCAGCAACGACAAAACGACCTATACCTTTACCCTCTGGAAAGATTCCTACTGGAGTAACGGCGATGTCATCACCGCCCCTGACTTCGTCTTCTCCTGGCGGCGAGCTCTAATGCCAACAACCAAGGCACCCGAAGCCGATCTCTTCGATGGGATTAAGAACGCCCGCCAAATTCTCGACGGCGAGTTACCAGCAAGCCGACTGGGCGTCACGGCTCCCAGCAAATTCAAGCTAGTCGTGCACCTCGATCATCCCATGGCAGAGCTGCCACAGCGGCTAGCCTACCCCCTCTTCGGCCCACAGAATCAGCGTATCGCCAAAAAGTACGGTAAACTTTATGCCACGAAGCCGCGCTACCAAGTCTATGCGGGGCCCTTCATGGTCGCCAATCACGGTAGCTCAATTCAACGTTGGCACATGATTTCCAACCCCCATTATTGGGATCGCAAGCACGTCTACCTCACCCGGATCAACGTGGTGACCTACAAGTCAGAAGCGGCGGCCTGGGACGCCTACGATCACGGTCGCTTAGACGAGATGCGCATCCTTGGAAAGTCCGATGTTAAATACTACGAAAAGCAGGCCGACTATACTGCCCGGCCCTACTCTAAAATGGTACTCCTCAATTATCGTCAAACCGGAAAGAATTCTAAGGTCAATCGCCTGCTCCAACAAAAGCTTACCCGGCTAGCCATTTCACACGCCGTCAACCGCAAGCACCTGGTCAAGCAGGCTTACGGCAACACCTCACTGACCGCTCAGGGGGTCGTCCCAGCCGGTCTGAGTCGTGGCCTCAAGGGCACCGCCGACTTTGCCGCGGCACAACCCGAACAAGAGACACTTGCTTACAGCCCTAAGACCGCCAAGGCGGAGTGGCAGACTGCCAGTAAACGAGCCGGCGTGACTCACATGAACCTATCGCTCGGCTACCTGGCCGATACCAATAGCCCCGCAGTAGTTAAGGCTCTCAAACACCAGTTGGAGGCCACCTTGCCCGGTCTCACAATTACCCTTAAAAAACGCATGCCAGCGCTTAATGCGCGTGCAGTTCCCGTGACATCTGATCTCACCTTAACGACGCAACGGGCCCAGTACGCCGATCCATTAGCGATTCTATCCCTGTTCACCAGCAACAATAGCGCCAACGTGGGTCACTGGTCCAGCAAGGCCTACGACCAACTGATCGACCAGGCCAGCAACGCCCCTACCTTCAATTCTAAGCGGTGGCAGACACTACTGGATGCCGAGGGCTTGCTGATGCGCGACCAGGGGATTACGCCACTCCTACAGCCTGCTAGCACCTACTTAGTCACTCCCAAACTCAATGGGGTCCTCTACAACACGATTGGCACGCAGTCCAACTTTAAGAGTGCCTACTTTGTAAAATAGTCAAAGAAAAAATGCGACCTATTTGGCCGCATTTTTTACGCTTTCAATTGTTCCTGAGCAGTTGCCAACACGTCTTCCCCGACAAATTCACTGGTCAGCCGCGCCATCGGAGTATAGCCATGCCGCTCCTTATATGGAACGGGATAGGCCGCCACCACGGCAACTTTCAAGTTATTCTCTGTTAAAAAAATCTGGCCCACACCGCGGTACTTGCCCTTACTGTGTCGGCCCGTACGCCACGAATGGAGCTTGAAGTCCCCATCGGGTTCGCGCTTGATTTCATACTTGCCGGAAGCGTTGGCCGCCACCGGGACCCCGACGTATTGATTCACTTCGTACTTTGCCTTCATGCTATGCCTCTTCTACTAGAATTTTGGTCAATGGCGCGACCGCATCCGCCCCTAATACAGCGGTCACAGCCGGTCGCTGCAAGATTGCCTGAACCGCCGCGGTCGTTGCTGGCTGACCCGTCAGTTGGTCCGTAATGGCCAGCAATTCTGCTGGCGTGCCAACCGTGCCAAATAACGCGACTGAGCGGAGTTCACCAGCATGACGCGTATAGTTCACGTGCAGTTGCCCCGCGGCGAGCGTCAGCCGGTGATAGGCCCGTAAACCCGGATTAGCCCCATAGTTCCAGGCGTCCGTTTGGTACTTCTCCGCCAGCCGCTGATCGATAATCTCCCAATCGTGCGCGGATAGGTGATACGTTTCCACCTCGTCCAATCGGTCGACTTCGAAGATGTGTTGAAGGAGCACCGTCTTAAAATCTTGAATATCCAAGTTCTGATAAGCTGGCGCCAAATATTGCCGCAGATTGGTGATAGGCACGCGGTTGGAAGCCACCCCCCGATGACGCCGCTCACTGACCGGAATCAACGCCTGGTGGGCAGCCGCTACGTTCAGATCATACATGATCGTCCCACCAGCCGCATAGCCATCGCCATTTTTAAACATAGTCATCCCAGAAAACTTCTTATCACCGACAACCAGATTACTCTTCTGGCTGACCGCCAAGTCGGGCACGCCCATGGCCGCCAGCGCTTTTAAGATCGGAGCCGCAAACCCAGCATAGTCCCCAAATTGTGACCCATCTTGAGGATCGCCATTGACGATGTGTTCAAAGATCAAGTTTCGTTCATCGTGATAGACAGCTCCCCCACCAGAGGTCCGCCGTACCAGTTGAACGTCGTGCTTAGCCAAGTAGTGGAAGTCCACCTCGGCCGTGACATTTTGGTTAATCCCAACAATGACGGCCGGGCGATTAACATACATCATCAGGCCGTGACCGGGAAGCTTGAGGTCGTTGACCAGATAATTATCGATGGATTGGTTGACCACGGCATCGGTCACCACTTGGCCTTGCCGGTTCGTATCAATTAGAAACATAGGTGAACCCTCCTTGATTTAATTCCAAATGTTAGATTTAAACTGTCGTCTACGACTGCCAGGGATTCTGCTGCTGTGGGGACCGGTTCAAGCCTAAGAAACGGTCTTGAACCTCGACTTGAAGCCGTCAAAGTCCAGACGTCTCCAAGCTCGTCCCATGACCTAACCTGACAAGAATCGTCAGCTAAGGTCATCGTCACGGCCGTCTCCATTCTGGCCTCCTCCGGCTAAGCTAGTTTCAACCTCCAACTTAACTCAAACGTCAGCGCCGATGACAGACTCATGCTTCACATTTTTCACGACTATGAACCCACCCTAACAATTGACTGGCACTACGGGTACGCAAACCAGCTAATATCCGCCACAATGCCAATGTAATTTTGATTTTAGTTTAGCATATCCCCTTGTCAGCAACAACTTAGGCAAGAACATATTGTCAGCGGTTACAGCATAAGGGTATACTAAAGAACGTAATGAGATTAAGGGAGGAATTTACCATGCCTGAACAACAAAGGCCATCAGTTTGGGAACTATTCAAAAGCTTCTTTCACCCCAAAAAAGCTGAACCAAAAGTAACGACACTCAACGGCGTGTGGTGGGAACAACGGCACGCCATCTACCGCCTGGGGATCACCAGCGATGCCATTCAACAACTCGGTAAGATCAGTTTTGCTGAGCTGCTTGTCGAACCCGATCAGGTACTCGATCAAGACCAAGATATTCTCGAAGTTGAAAGCGATAAGACCGTGCAAAACTTCAAGACACCATTCGAAGGAACCGTCGTGGACGTCAACCACTTTCTCGTTGAGAACCCAGACGCCATCAACTCCAATCGTCAATTGGAAAACTGGGTCTTAGACATTCGAATTGATTTCGATTAATCCAAATGACACCACCTTGAAGGAGGGCGACCGTTAGAATAAACTTCCAATGGTTGCGCCCCTTTTTTAGTCGAACGATAAGGGCCACTACCAACGGCTTGGCATCAAGGTTAACGCCCCCGCTACTAGTGTTGCGGCGGGGCCATTCGAAATCCATTTAGACAAAATATTTACCATTTTCAATTTAAAGGACTACCATGAGAATTGAAGCCGGTGGTACCCATGCCAATCACAGATCCGCTGACCCCAAAATTTTTTTGGAGGTAATGGTTATGGCTGTTGTAGAAAAGACTGCTTTATTGGATGAAAAAATGAACGAAGTATTTGACTGGTCCGACGCAACGTTACCTGTTCGTGACGCTTTGTGGGATCACTTCATGGAATCCAATGGTCACAACACCGATGAAACTGAAGCTTCAATGAAGGAAATCGATGCGAAGTCCGACGCTGATGTTCGGTCTTACGTTGAAGATAACCTCAAGAAGTAACCGGCTGTTTCAACCTAAAAATAACCTCGCCAATTTGGCGGGGTTATTTTTTATCTTATTTTAAGTTAACTGGGGACTCACACTATAGAATTTCAAATAGCGATGACCCGTTGCCGGATCAATCACCATGCGCGTCACACTGGTATTAGTTGGCTCTGGTAACGCAGTGGTTGCCGGAGCCGCCAACATCAACAGCGCGGTCGCCTTGATGGTCAGACCGTGGCTAACCACCAGGATGTGGTCAGCGGGATGATCCACGACCTGTTCGGCCAACCATTGGCCAACCCGGTGCTGAATTGCCAGGTAGGACTCACCACCTATGGACGCCAAGACGTCCGGCAGTGCTTCACCCGTGACCGCATCAAAATCCTGTGGCCGTTGTTCGCTGATTACTGGCAAGCTCTTGCCGGTCCAGTCCCCGTAATCGGCTTCCATCAATCGGTCATCAAACGATGGTGTGAGGGCCATCATGGTTGTGAGGGCTGCCGTCGTTTGGCGCGTCCGATGAAGTGGGCTACTGATCAATTGATCGTAGTGCTCGCCTTGCAGCCACTGGGCGAGATGTTCCGCCTGTTGAAGACCGCGCACCGTTAAGTGAGTGGCCGTCGTATCCAATTGTCCTTGCATGATTTGATCCACGTTGGCTTGAGTCTGCCCGTGGCGTACCCAATCGAAAGTCGTCATTTGTTAGTCACTTCCTACTCGCATTAAAGCTCTTTCACGGTGTTTCGTCGACCCCGTTGGAGTAAATAAATTGCAACGATCACTAAAACTGACCCCAGCACTTCGGCACCCGAGATGGCTAATCCCAGGAAGATGATCGACAGAATAAAAGTCATCACCGGCTGGACGGCATCGACGATACTGATGACATCGGACGGTGCAAAGTGAGTGCTATAGAGAATCAGTGAGAAGGGCACGATGGTTCCAAACACGATGACCGTTGCCATCGAAGCAATCAGCGTTCCTGTCAGTGGGGGCGTGCTGACCCAGACTGGCTGATGCAGGTTGAAGATGATTCCGGCGATAAACGTCCCCCAGCCCAACACGGTAATTGGCGAGTGGCCACCACGCACTAACGGCCGTGGCAGGACCACGTAGCAGGCTGCGGTAATCCCAGAACCAATCCCCCACAATAACGAATCGAACGGAATTGCCAATTGAGATAAGTTCCCACGCGTAATGGCCAGGAAGACCCCAATCATCGCGATGGTAAAGGCAATCAGGTCACTACGCAGTGGGCGATCATGCTTAAATAACAGGCTACCCAGGACGATGAACAGCGGACTCAAGTACTGTAGAATCGTAGCCGCAGCCGCATTCCCCGTCTGTACCGCGATGTAGAAAGTCAACAGGTTCGCGCCCAGCCCAATAACCGCGTAGGCAACTAGCCAGCCGACCTCACGCCAGCTACCGAAGACTGAAAAAGTCTTTTTCCAGCCATACAAGATAAAACTAATCATGAGCAGCACCACCCCAGCGCCTAACGTCCGTGCTGACAAGAACCAATTGGTCGGAATGGATTGCCCCTGTGAAATAAACTGCAAAACTGTTCCGGACACCCCGAACATCGCTGAAGCAATGGTGGCCCAGAAAATACCCTTAATGACGTTCCCCGTCGATACCTCTGAATTTTTCAAACCTGTGAATCCTTTCTCTCTCACACTCACGGCGTGCATTATAATTCTCCAATTTTACCCGATATTCATTAGAATTTGATGGTAAAATGGCGAAAAACGGCGATTGCGGTCAACTTTTTTTCTGCCCCTACTGACACTTCATCCACTAATACAAAAGTGGACGTGACTTCGCAACGCGTCACGTCCACACGCCCTGCTTAAGCCGTGTGATCCACGCGCCGAGCGAGCAAGTCTCCAATTAATTGAATAGCAAACACGATAACTAAGATAATCAGCATAGCCATGACAGTCACATCGGTTTCAAACCGACTGTAGCCGACATTGATTGCTAAGTTACCCAAGCCACCACCCCCGATAGCACCAGCCATCGCGGTCAGGTCGATCAGACTGATCAACGTTAGGACGGAAGAACGGATAATATCCGGCAATCCTTCCTTTAAGTAAACCCGAAAGATAATGGCAATCGGACCGGACCCAACTGACTCAGCAGCTTCGACCACCCCATGGTCAACTTCAGCCAAGGCATTTTGAATCTGACGGGCATAGAACGGTGCGGAACCAATGACCAATGGCACGATGGCTGCGGTCGTCCCAATCGCCGTCCCCACGATGATCCGAGTCAACGGTGCAATCACGGCTAATAAGATAACGAATGGAATCGACCGACACAGGTTGACCAGCTTATCCAAGATGTTATAAACGACACGATTTTCCAAGATACCACCGGGCTGGGTGACAATCAGGCCAATCCCGATAGCCATCCCAATAATCCCCGCAACAATCGCCGTAATGGCAGTCATGTAGAGGGTCTCACCGGTCGCCTGCAGGAAGTCACTCTTCATCGTGACCGCGTTAGGAAAATATTTTGCTAATAAATTCACTTAGGCCACCTCCGAATCGTTAGGGTTCAAGTGGGTAATGTTGATGCCGGCATCCTGACAGTATTGCCAAGCGGCAGCCAACTTATCCGGTTCACCAGACATCACCACAATCAAGTTACCCAGTGGCGTGTCCTGCAGGATTTCAACGTTTCCATATAAGATGTTCGAGACCACACCATACCGCTTATACAACTCGGTAATCAGTGGTGCGTCGGTACTGGCACCCACATACTGCAGCTGAACCAATTGCTGGCTCTCACTGAGGTTAAGGGTCGCTGCTTGCCGGAAAATCTTTTCCAATGCCTGATTGATCTGCGTGGCCGTATTGATAAAGTCCTGGGTCAACGGCTTCTCTGGGCGACTGAAAATCGTGACCAGATCACCCCGTTCAATGATTTCCCCAGCTTCCATGACGGCAACCTTGTTACAGATTTCCTTAACAGCTTCCATTTCATGGGTAATCAGCACAACCGTCAGGCCTAATTCCTTATTCAACCGCTTCAGTAATTCCAAAATGGATGACGTGGTCTTGGGATCCAGTGCGCTGGTTGCTTCATCACTGATCAGGATTTCCGGGTCATTGGCTAAGGCTCTGGCGATAGCAACCCGTTGCTTTTGCCCACCAGAAAGTTGGGCGGGATAATCTTCGGCCTTTTCACTCAGACCTACCAGGTCCAACAGGTGAGCAACCTTCTTCTTCCGTTCATCGCGGGCAAGCCGACCCTTTAAGGGGTAGCCAACATTATCCGCAATCGTCCGGGAAGCCATCAGGTTAAAGTGTTGGAAGATCATCCCAATTTTCGTCCGCGCAGTCCGTAGCTCGCGGGGATTCAAAGCCAAGATGTCCTGACCACTGACCTCTACGGAACCGGCAGTCGGCCGCTGGAGCCGGTTAATCACCCGCACCAACGTACTCTTACCGGCGCCGGAATACCCGACAACCCCGTAGATGTCGCCGCGCTCTACCGTTAGCGAAACCTTTTTAACGGCTTCAACGGTCTGCCCCTTATTATGGAAGGTGACGTCGATATCTTTTAACTGAATAATCGCTTCGTTAGTCAAATCTTCGTTCTCCTTACTCGCCTATGCTGGCAATTTTCTCTCTACTTATATAAGTTAATTTTCCAATGCCATCACCGATAGCGCTCAGGCACCATTGCTGTGAGGATACCATCATCAGCACAGCACGGTGCCCGTCAGTCATCAACGATGTTTAGTTGGTTAGCTTAAATTAACGTGATACCTTTTAAAATGCGCTTCTGTTTACCAAGCTGGAATGGTCAAGCCGTGGTAGTACTTCGTCAACAACTTCTTCGTTGCTTCGGTCTGGTAAGCCTTCACGATCTTCTTGTAGGTCTTGTTGTTCTTGTCAGACTTGTTGGTAGCGATGATGTTGATGTAAGGAATGGAAGCCTTGTTGATCTTTTCCTTAAAGATTGTTTCGTTGTTTGGCAGCTTAGCTTCAGCAGCGAATTCGTTGTTGATAACGGCTCCGGTAGCATCGGTCAATGAACGTGGCGTTTGGGCAGCGTCAACGGCCGTGATCTTCAAGTTCAACTTGTTTTGCGTGATGTTCTTTGGCGTTGGTAATTCAACCTTGGAATCCACCTTGATCAAGCCAGCGGATTGCAGTAAATGTAAGGCCCGGCCTTCATTGGTTGAATCGTTAGGAATGGTGATTTGGTCACCCTTCTTGATGTCAGCAACGTTCTTAACCTTCTTGGAGTATAACCGCAGTGGTGCGCGGACGGTCTTACCGATGGAAACGATATTAGACTTGTGCGCCTTATTCCATTGATCCATGAAGTACGTGTGTTGGAAGGAGTTCAGGTCAATTTCGTGGTTCGTCAACGCAGCGTTAGGCTGGTTGTAATCGGTGAAAGTGACCAATTTGATATTGATACCTTGCTTCTTCAGCTTTGATTGGATGGGTTTCCAGATCTTTTCGTCAGAACCCATGATCCCAACTTTAACGGTTTTGTTGCTGGAACTACTGCTGGACTTACCACAGCCAGCGACGATTAACAGTGGAATCAATAATACCAAGAGCCAACTAAAGCGTTTAAATGATTTCTTCATATGCAATATCCCCTTTTTATAAATAAGTTCTAATTAATTTGATTAAATGTCGCGAGAGAAAACGGTGACCAAAAGAAAAGAGTCCGCTTCTAAATTAATAGAAACGAACTCTGTCGTGGTACCATTCTAATTCAAGTCAGACGTATGCCGACCCCTCATTAACACTCGCCAGCTTACGCCTTAAAGTGCGTGCACGATAATGAGTGCCAAGCATTACCACTTCATCACTAGGACTTAGCGGTACCAATTCATTTCAGGCCATCTTCACCCCGCCGTGGATTACTCGCTTTCAGCAAAACGCGAGCTCTCTTGAAACCATTGACGGTGGTTACTCTCCTGATCACATTGTTTTCAATCGCTTAATTTAATAGCAAGTCTAATGCAACTTTAATCCGGTGTCAAGGAAAACCTTTAATAAATTTATTTATAAAGAGTCCCGTCCCACCGGGCTTTCACCGCCACATCTGCTTTTTAATCGGTTTCAGATAAGCAGAAGCTCTCACGCAAATTTCACTTAATCCGCGATGACTTGCTCCCGCAAGATGCCAGCGGCCAACAGGAACATGTGGGTCACGACCGGACCGACGAAGCTGAACCCCCGCCGCTTTAAATCCTTAGCCACGGCACTACCAATGGGCGACTGATTAGTCAGCTCGTCACGCGTCACTGCCGGCAAAAGATACGGTGTACCATCAACGAAAGCCCACAGATACGTGCTAAAGCTACCAAACTCCGCTTGTACCTTGAGGATGGCCCGCGCATTCCGCAAAACAGCGCGAATCTTACGCTGATTGCCAATCATCTCGGCATCGGCAGCAATCTCCGGAATCGCCAGTTCATCGATCATCGCAGCGACTTTGGGAATTGCCATGCCAGCAAGGACGCGCCTGTAGACCGGTAGCTTGCTAGCCGCCGCCTGCCAGCTCAATCCCACTTGGAACACACCGACCGTGAGTAGTTCGAACAGAACATGGTCATCATGCGTAGGTGTGCCGAAATAATTGTGATACTCCTGTACACCATTTGTGTGCCAGTCTTGGCCGTCGTTTGTACTGATGGTCATGGTCAACCGCCCCCTTTCATTGCTAAATCCATTGTACACGAAGACTAGCTGTGATGCGATTGACTTTGATTGTCGACTACGGCCGCCAGAGATTCCGCCTAAGATAGCTCTCATCCCTCACGACAATGTTCTTCACCAGATGATATCCGTCATGAATTTGCTTAATCTGATCTATCATTTTTCTTTTCTGAACATTTACGTCCCAAAAAAGGCCATTAGCTCTGGCGTTTGGTCCAGAATTAATGGTCTTCACGGGAGATAACTATACGGCGACACTACTCTCTAGTTTGGGGAAATTACCTCAAAACCATCCAGCGCCCACCACTGACGATTTCCTAGAGAACCATGAACCGACAGTCTTTCAGCTGACTGAAATTTTCCCGTTATACCTACAATGATGGTAATCATACCAGCTATTTAAGATAAGCGTACTTGTAACTCCACTGTGTACCGGCAGTGTTGTGGATAACGCCCTTGATTGTTGAGCGCTGCAAGTAGGCGTAGTTGGCCTGGTAGAGTGGCGTAAAACTCTGTTCCTTATTGATCAGCTTGGACGCCTGAACCATGTCTTGCCACCGAGCCTCATCGTTCCCGGCATCGGCACCCTGAGCCTTGTCGATCAAGGCGTCATACTGCCGGTTGGACCACTTACCATAGTTCAAGGCATTCGAACTGACCGGAATCTGTAAGAAGGAGATTGGGTCATTGAAATCGGCACCCCAGTGAGATAAGTAGAGGTCAAAGTCCCCACTGGTTGAGCGCGACTGGGCAACGGAAGCCGGAACGTTTTCAATCTTCAAGTTGAAGCCGCTCAGATTCTTTTCCAGCGTACTCTTCAGATACTGCGTCACTGTGCTGGCCGCAACGTCGTCGTTGCCGGCTAAGATATTCAAGTTAACTTTCTTGATCCCCAATTGCTTCAATCCGGCCGCCCACTTCTGCTTAGCCAACTTGGGGTTATAAGTCGTGGCATTCTTGACCGTTTGCTGCTTGGCGAAGTCTTCACCAGTCTTCGGATCACTCGCTAACCCACTGGCAACGAATCCAGTTGGCGTCACGGAGCCATCCCCCAACACCTTCTTAGTCAGCTGACTCCGGTTGATGGAGAGGGCGATGGCCTGCCGAATATTGCGGTTATTCATGATCCGCCGTTTTTCCTGATTGGCATCCTTGAAATTGTATTTCAGATGAATCACGATGGAATACGGGTATTCCTTGAAGGCACTATTGTTCTTGTAATTCTTCACCTGTTCCGTTGAAAGCTGTGCAAAATCAAGCTTCTTATTCTGATATAAGCTCAATCCGGTCTGTGGATTGGTGACCACTTGGTAATTGATCTTCTGAAGCTTAACAACCTGCTTGTCCCAGTACTGGTTGTTTTTGACGAAGGACCAGGTATTCCCCGTCCCACTCCAGTTGGTGATCTTAAAGGGACCACTGTAGACCATGTACTGTGACTTCGTAGCATACTTCTTGCCGTACTTATTGATGACCTTCTCGTTTTGCGGGGCAAATAATGGATAAGCCATCAGAATCTTGAAGTACGCAATTGGCTTGTCCAACTGAATCACAACGGTCTGCTGATTTTTAGCGTGAATCCCAATCGACTCAGGATTAGCCTTGCCCGCAATGATCTTATCACCGTTCTTGATTCCGGAAAACATGGCCGTGTAGGAAGCCTTAGTGGCTGGGGTCAACGTCCGGCGCCAAGAATACACAAAGTCCTGTGCGGTAATCTTATCGCCGTTGCTCCACTTGGCGTTGTCACGGATGTGGAAGGTCCACGTCTTCTTGTCCTTGGAAACTTTGACAGAATCCGCCAACCCCGGCGCAACCTTCCCGTTCTTACCGAGTCGATAGAAGCTTTCAAAGACATTCCCCGTCTGACCATACCCGGTAGCTTTGGCCAGGTCGATGGTGTCGAGCTGGGCCGTAGCGGGTAACTTTAACGTTTGTGATGGCTTAGTCGTTGCTGTCGATTGACCGCAGGCAGCTAATCCCAATCCCATTACAATCACTGCGGCGACTAAGCCGATGCTGGTCCATTTTTTCATAAAATTCATAGCTCCCTTTTCCTCAAATTTAGTGGTGTGCAATCCCCAAATTCGTATTTAAGTACAGAAAAAGGCGGGTCTCCCTCACATAATCGTGATGGGAAACCCGCCTACAGTGACAACAATCGCTGTTGTCGTCGTTATGTAGGTCTACTGGTTAACCGGAAAATCACGATTAAACGCAACACAAACAAGCACGTTACATTGGCAACATGCGGCTAACATCATTTGTTGTTGGTTGGCGTTTACTAGCATCGTGATTTTCCCTCCTAACTTTTTTATAATCGAATTGGATTGCACAAGATTAAAGATAGCCTTCTTCTGCTGATTTGTCAAAAGAAAAAACTCGCCACTAACATCTCCCCCTGGAAAACTGTATACTGGTGATAGTTGAACTAGTAGAAAGGATTTGAACGTATGGACATCGAACGAACGCTTGCTGCACTGACGTTACCGGAGAAGGCCGCACTGGTCTCCGGCAAGAACTTTTGGTATACCGCTGCCGTGGATCGCTTAGGCATCCCGGCACTGATGATGACGGACGGACCTTCTGGGCTACGGAAACAGAAACCCACGGCCTCGGCTGGCGACATTACGGATTCGGTTCAAGCCATCACCTATCCTGCCGCAGCGCTGAGTGCCAGTTCCTGGAACACTACCCTGATGCGCCAATTGGGGGAACATCTTGGTGAGGAGGCTCGCGCAGAACAAGTGAGCCTGTTACTGGGACCCGGTGTCAATTTGAAGCGGTCCCCCTTGGGTGGTCGGAACTTCGAGTACTTGTCCGAAGATCCGCTGGTTGCTGGTAAACTGGCAAGCGCCTACGTCGATGGTGTTCAATCCCAACACGTCGGGGTTTCGGTCAAACACTTCGTTGCCAATAACCGGGAAAATCAACGGTTCACGGCCTCCAGTGACATGTCAGCTCGGACCCTTCGTGAACTTTATTTACGGACTTTTGAAATCATTACCAAAGCCGCTTATCCGGCAACTATCATGACTTCCTATAACCGGACCAATGGTGTCTTAAACTCCCAAAATCGGCACCTGTTGCGCGATATTTTACGTGACGAATGGGGCTTCCATGGTGCCATCATGTCCGACTGGGGCGCAGTGGCTGATCACGCGGAAGCACTGAAGGCGAGCCTCGACTTGGAAATGCCGGGAAAGGGTCAAGCCTCGGTTGATGAAATCATCCGAGCCGTTCAAACGGGCGAGCTGGATGTCGGCACCTTAAACAAGGCTGTCCGCCACCTGCTACACGTGGTCGACAAGTGGCGTCCGGCAGACACTGCTGGCACTTACGATCACCAGGCCCATCACGACTTCGCCCGCAAGCTGGCCGATGACAGTATCATCCTCCTGAAGAACCACCAGAATGAACTGCCACTGAAGTCGGCTACGACTGGTAAGGTCGTCGTGATCGGTGAACTGGCCGAACATCCCCGCTATCAAGGCTCCGGGAGCTCTCATGTCAATCCAACAAAACTGGTAACTCCACTGGAAGCCTTGCAAGACACCGGATTACAGGCGAATTACTACCCTGGTTACCGCCTGGATGAAAGTGAAACGGATGACCAGCTGGCCCAAGCGGCGCTCGATGCCGCCAAGGATGCCGACCACGTCATTGTCTTTGCCGGTTACCCAGCCGCGGCTGAATCGGAAGGCTTCGATAAGAATTCAATCCTGTTGCCCGAGAATCAAACGGATTTAATCGGTTCGCTGGCTAAGCTAAACGAACATACAACCGTTGTCCTACAAAATGGTTCTGCCGTTGAGATGCCTTGGATTCACACGGTTGCGGCAGTGGTTGAAACCTACCTGGCTGGTGAAGCCGTGGGTGAAGCCACTTGGGATATTCTGACGGGGGCTGTCAACCCTTCCGGTCATTTGACCGAAACGTTCCCCGTTCGTCTGACCGATACACCAATGGCCCCAACGTTTGCGCAGGATCCCCGGCACGAACTCTACTCGGAAGGAATCTTCATGGGCTACCGGTACTACGATACCCATGAAATGCACGTCCTATACGCATTTGGTCACGGCCTAAGCTACACTGAATTTGAATTTACTAACTTAAACATCAAACAGAGTGAACACGGCGCAACGGTTACTTTTGATGTCACCAACACCGGTGACTGTGCGGGCCAAGCGGTTCCCCAACTTTACGTGGCGAACCACACGTCCCACGCGCCGATGCCAACGAAGGAACTCCGTGGATTTACCAAAATCGCGGTTGAACCGGGCGAAACTAAGCCAGTTACCCTGAAGTTAACGCGTCAAGACTTTAGCTGGTGGCGTCAAGGAAAACACCGGTGGCAAGCCGATTCTGGTGATTACGAAATCATGATTGGCCAATCATCCCGTGATATTCGCCTACAGACTAAGCTGACCATGGACTTCAAGAATTCACCAGCACCAGTTACGGATGAGACCTATCTCACCAACGTTGCGTGGAATCCGCGCCTGCTCGAACTCTTTAAGCAAAAAGTGATTGCGCCAGCTAGCCAAGCGGGTACCAGCCTGTTGGGCGCAACGGATGCGGATGGCACACCAACCATTCTGCAAGACCGCATGTTCCTTAACATGCCACTACGCGCACTGATTGCCCAAGGCGTTCCTGCCGACTTAATTGAAGACTTTATTCGTGCTGCTAACGCACGTTAACTGTATGAAAATGACCGTCATCCTAACTATTGAGGATGACGGTCATTTTTGCTTTAACTAAGTTAAGGGCAACACCATGTCAATGTGCGGAATTCCGGTATCTAAATAAACAGCGATCGTAGGCTGAAACCCAAACGAAGCATAGAATTTCTGCAAGTAAGCCTGGGCCTGAATCACGATGGCTTGGGCTGCCGGATAGGTCCGTTGCGCCGCAGCAATAGCGGTACTGACTAACTGGCGACCCGCACCGTTTCCACGATTAGTTGGTGCCACTAGCACCCGACCAATTCGGACCTGTTGGCCTTCATCCATCAACCGGGCATAGGCCGTAATAGCACCGGTCGCATCTTGTGTAAATAAATGTTGGGCCTGCACATCGAGATCATCGACCTCCTGATAGGCACAGGTTTGTTCCACAACGAAAACGGCCACCCGCACCCGGTAAATTTCAAATAATTCTGTCGTTGTTAACTGTTCAAATGACTTTTGTTGAAAAGCTGACATGCATCCACCCACTTAATTCAAATGCTTAATATGATTTCTATGTTCCAAAGGATACTCAACAGGTGTATCCCAATCGCTCAACATCTTATCCGTAATTTCTACACGTTGTAATTCTAAATTATCGTATGGCTCCATGTAGTAGGCACGTTCGTTAAGTCCCATGTAACCACGATACTGAGTGTAATCGCTACTCCCATCCGGCTTAAGCTTAACCCCCTTGGGAATCGTGACGCCATCCAGTAAATGTTGCAGCAGGTTCATTGTCGATGGTGTATCAGTAGTGGGCTTGCTATAGTGTTTGTTAAATACAGTCCGGACAAAGCGAGATGGTGAGGTATAATCCCCAGGCATCCCAAATGCCCCGGTTCCTGGACCAACCGTCTTTAAGCCAAATCCTTGGTAATCATGCAGTGGGCGCGTATCCGCAACTAAGGTACCGTACGTACTCAAGTTCTGCAAGTGCCAGCTCAATTGCGGCGAGTTGGCCATTACCCCAACAGGATCTTCAATCAGCTTAAGCTCATGATCGGTAGCTTCTAAGACAGCCGTGTCCCCAGACGGATCACTGAAGATGAAGTGCAGAGGTACCGTGATACCTAACAAGGCAACGGGCTTAGCCACGATTTGAACGGTCGTAATCAATTCGCGCAAATCAGCCACACTCTTCGCATTGCCCAGCACCCAAGCTGTCAAGTCATGGGGCGCAATACCCAGCTTGTCAGCTGGGGCTTTTTCAGCATACTTAGCGTAATCGGAAAAGTACAGTGCGGCGGCACCTAATCCATATTCATTAACGCCATCCACGAAGATATAATGACTCAGATTCCGACCGGCACCTACGAAACCGTACTTTGTGGTGAACTCTCCCGCGTCCCCTTGAATCTTCTGTTGCCGTGGCATAAAGATTGGTTGACCACCCAACTCGAAGCCAAAATCCATGGTCCGCGCTAGGAAGTGATCACCTTGGCTATTTTCATAGGTTAAACTCGTACACATCAAAATCATCCCGTTTCTAATTTAGTTATCCATTATTCTAAACCTAAATTAGACATTGTGCACGGATAATCGTTAATTATATAACTGATTTTATTAAACCACGACAAATCGCGTCATACCGCCGTTTAACGGTTTAAGCCTAGAACCATATTCGGCTAAAACCTTTACCCACCAAAATTAGCTTACTAACAGAAGTTCACCAGGAAAACTAGGCATTTTCCAGACATCTCACGGTTCTCCGGTATCTATCCGCTGAGTCCTCAGGTATCCTTAGCGTGGAAAGTATGTCAGCCAGAATTCTGCGCCCCCCAAGGAACTAACGATTGACTTCATTCTCAGAACCGTCGTCCCGATTACGCCACTATAAACGTTTGTGTCGCCAACCAGAACAGGCAGAGTCCATCACCTCGATTATCAGTAGGCCTGCTCGTTAGTCACCCCAGTTATCCTCCCTTTTCAGACACAATTCCGTCAGCCACGACATACTTTCCTGCTAAGAGCCGCCACCATCGATGACGACTCTTTTTTAGCTTTCATCAATTTGATAAGTAATTTTGCTTTCACCATTACCATTGCTAACAACCTGCAATTGATTGGGTACCTGTGCGCGGAGTTCACTCACGTGACTGATGATGCCAATCATGCGATGCTTACCTTCAACCGTCTCAAGTGACTCCAGTGCGGTCATCAAGGCATCCTCGTCGAGGGAACCAAACCCTTCATCGATAAACAACGCATCAACATCCACGCTACCCGTAGTCTGCTGAATAACTTCGCCCAAGGCTAGGGCTAAGGCCAAAGCTGCAATAAAGCTCTCCCCACCAGACAGGGTATGCACGCTACGTTGCTCACCAACGTGATCATCATAAACGTTGATTTCCAACCCAGAGTTTTTCTTATACGTGGCTGGTTGATCATCCACTAAGAATTGATAACGACCATTGGTCAACTGCTGCAAGCGCTGGTTACCCACCGTCAAGATCTGTCGCAAGTAAGTCTGCAAAACGTATCGTTCCAATCCCAATTTGCTATTGGGACCATCCCCGTTGACAACCCCCACGAGTTCAGTGAGCTCTTGGGTCTTCTTGAGAGCGGCGGCCCGTTGGTCGATCTGCGTCTGCAATTGCGTAGTCACCTGTTGGTTGTGTTGATACTGATCTTGTTGTCCGTGTCGTTGGTCCTGCAAACTAACAACTTTTTCTGTCGCCGCTTTCAGTGCAACTTGCGTTTGATTGCGATCTGGTTCTGGCTGATCCAACACGCGCTTTTTCAGTTCGGCAATCGTAGTTGTAACCTGTTCCTGCTGCGTACGAAAATCTTGTAACTTCTGACGTTTGGCAGTCAACGTATCGAGTTGTGCTAGCTGGGTTGTCACAATGGCTTCTGTTTCCTCAGTAACCGTCTCGAAATGCTTAGCCATTAACGTTTGTACCGCACTATCAGCTTGGGCTAGTCGCTGCTCACTCTGCGTCAGCTCTTGCGCGGCCGTCTTTTCTTCAGTTGTGGCAACCGTCAGTCGCTCATTGGCCTGTGTCACTTGCTTAGCCGCCGTGTCCCACATCTGTTGGTCCGACTGCAATCGCTTTTGCAAGTTCGTTTCTTGCTGCTGGAATTCAGCCAACGTTGGGGCTGTAGCGGGCAGCTGTTGCTTTTGCGTTGCCAGTTGCGCCGTCAATCGATCCACATGGCTGGTTTCATCTTGCTGGGCAATCTGGTCAGCATCCAATTGCTGGGTCAGCTTGGATGCTGCGACCGTCAATTGTTCAAGAGCGTGCTGGGCGGCTGTTACTGCCTGCAATTGTTGCTCATTCTGGGTTTGATTAGCCCGTTGCGTGGCCGCCAACTGCTCAAAATGTTGACTGAGCTGATCAAACTGATTAACATCCTCGCTAGTCTCAGGCAAGCCAACATTTTCTAAAAGTGCAGTCAACCCCCGTTGTTGTGGTTCCTTCAACTCGGTTAGCGTTGTTTGCAAATTCTGCAGTTGGGTCGTCAGTTTTGTCAGTCGATCCTGTTCCTGCTGAGCTTGCGCTTGTGCAGCCTGAACCTCCGCCTCCGTAACCGTCTTATCAGCGATAGCGGTAGGTGCAGGATGCTCAGTCGATCCACAAACTGGACACGGACTACCGGGCTTCAGTTGACCAACTAATCGGACGATTTCATGGGCTAAGAGTTCTTGGTTTAACTCTTCGGCGTGCTGCTGTGCAACCTTTGTTGCTGTGGTTTGCGCGGTCACTTGTGTCCCTAAACTGGACACCTGCTGCGTTAACGTCCGCTGGCGTTGGTCGCCTACCTGCAAATCTGCCAATTGTCGACGCCATTCTTTTAGCTGTCCAGCTCGCTGGGTCAATGTCTGTTGCGTTTGATAGAGCCGTGTCTGGGTCGCAATCACTGCTTGTTGCGCCTGCTGGTCTTTCTGATTCTTCTGTTGCTGTTGTTGGCCTGCGGTAACGCGCTGTTGAGCGGCCAACAATGAATTTTGGGCAGAGGCAACTTGTTGGGTCAACTCTGCAATTTGCCGATAAATCGGCTTGATCTTAGCCTGTTGCGCCAGCTGATCCTTTGTCTTATTAATCCGCACTTCCACTGGCGCCAACCGCTGTTGGGCCGCTAGTGCCTTTTTCTGGACCAACTGAGCCGTAGTTGATTGCGCCTGTGCTTGCGTCACTGCTAATTGGCGACGTTGCTGATTAGTTTTGGCGAATTCGCGCTCTTGCCACTGCGGTCGAATCTGTTGGGTCCACTCCAGCTCCGTGATCAACTGATGTAACGCGGCCATGGCTGGCTCCTGTATCGCTAACGCTTGCTGACGTTCTTGCGCTTGGACTAACTGATGTTGATCATGAACGAGTTGTTCCTCACGCGTGTCCTGCTGTGTCAGCTGTGTAACCTGCCGCTGAGTAGTCGTTACCTGAGTCGTGAGCTCTTGAATTACCGTTTGCGCCGCAGTCTGTTGTGTTGCCATCAGCGCCAACAATTCCGTTGTCTGCTTTGCCTGTAATAAAGCCTCAGCGCGCTCCCGATTGGCCGTCGTCCAAGTCAGACTTGTCTCCAATCGTTCCAATTCTTTTGCAGCTTCCGCATTCTGTGTCCGATCTTGACGTAATTTATCACGTAACTTGTCTGTCCATTGGGCAAAGATCTCGGTGTTAAATAATTGCTCCAAAACTGCGGCCTTATCTTCACTAGGCGCTACTAAGAAGCGGCGAAATTCTCCCTGTGGTAACAAGACAATCTGGGCAAACTGCTTGCCGTCCATCTGCAAAAGGTCTTGCAAATAGTCATTGACCTGTCGCGCTTTCGTTAACTGGTCTATTTCAGTTCCGTTCTCAAACACCGTGAGTTCAACGCTAGCGGCAACCCGCGTCACGCCAGAACCGCGCTTTTTCTGCAGGGTTTGGGCAGGCTCTCTAATAATTCGATAGCGCCGATTGCGGTGATTAAATTCAAAGGTCACACGCGTATGATCCGCAGTCGTAGCAAAGTCTGACCGCATTTCCTGAGGTTCCCGATCCACGCCAGAGGATTGATCGAATAGGGCATAGCACATCCCATCAAAGATAGTCGTCTTCCCACTCCCAGTTTTCCCGCTGATCAGAAACAGGGGCGTCGCGTCAAACTTTTGAAAGTTAATCTCCTCATCACGGTACGGGCCGAAATATTGGAGGTGTAGTGTTAGTGGTCGCATTATTTGTCCTCCTTCATAGCCTGCTGTAACGCCTGTTTCGCCCAATCCTCTTGCTGTGTAGTCAGGGCGTGGTCCGTCACCGTCTCAAAAAAATCATCTAACAACGTCAGGGGATCTCGTTGAACCTCTTCGATGTTAAGGGTTTCCGGTGTCACATCCAACTGGTTAACCCGCTGCAGTTCAATAATCCTTGGAAAGCGCGTCTTCAGTCGCTGCATCACATTCGCAATTGGCGTGGTATCAGTTAACTCTATCGCGATGAAGTCGTCTGCTTTCACCGAATAACTGACCTCGGAGTCCATTAAGCGCGCAAAAGAATCGGTCAGGACCACCAAGTCATTCAGGGGTTTTAAAGGTTTAAACGTCACAGATACTGGTGTTTGGTCCGTATCAACAATCCAAACGCCCTTGGTATCCTCGGCTTCACTAGTTGAAAATTTCAAAGGTGAACCACTGTACTTCATTGTTGGTTCGTTCTGCAAGGCTTCTTTCCGATGTAAATGGCCTAACGCCACGTAGTCAAACGGATTCAACAAGTCAACAGGGACTGCATTCAGGCCCCCCACTTGCACCAAGGTTTCCGAATCACTGTGTTGACTCCCCGCCGCAAAGAAATGAGCAATCAGCACATGCTTTTTGTCCGGCGCAAACTGCTCCTGCATGGCAGCAACCAGTCGTTCCATTCCCGCCGCCACTGTCTTAATGCTGTCATCGCCAAAATACTGGCGGACCGCAAACGGCTCAAAATAAGGTAATAGAAAGAACTGCGTATCACCGAGCACAACTGGCTTGACACTATCCGCAATCCGGGTATTCAGATAAAAGTCGGTACTGCTAAACCACTCACTTCCCTGGCTCAAACGTACCGCCGAATCATGATTACCGCTGATTGCCAGCAATGGAAAATGGTGGTGCCGGTTCAGATCAACTAGCATGGTATCTAAGGTACTAACCGCATCCTCACTGGGAAGCGCACGATCATAAAGATCGCCGGCAATCACCACGGCGTCAACCTTTTCAGCGATTGCAATAGCCTTAATCTGCTCATAAGCGTCCCGTTGTTCCGTCAGTAAGTCATACCCATGAAGCTTCTTACCAATATGCCAATCGGCTGTATGTAAAAATCGCATGAAACTTAACCCCTTTCCCGTTGATTCTCAGGTGCCCAATCGCAAGACATGAGGTGGTCGTTGACCAACCCCGCAGCCTGTAAGAATGAATAGACCGTCTTAGGACCAACAAATTTAAATCCCCGTTTCTTCATTTCTCGAGAAATATGCTGGGCAAGATCGGTTGTCCCGGGAATTTGACTGGCGCTGGTTAGATGATGACGGATTGGCCGATCACCGACAAACGCCCACAACCAAGTTGAAAAATCTGTAGCTTCCGACCAATTGCGCAAAACCTGGGCATTGTTGACCGTTGCCTCAAGCTTACGGCGATTCCGAATAATGGCGACATTAGTCATCAACTGATCGACCTCGGCAGGCTTCATGACTGCCACCGTTGCCACGTCAAAGTTATGAAAAGCTGTCTCAAAGGCCGCTTGTTTATTTAACACGGTCTGCCAACTCAGTCCCGCTTGATACGTTTCCAAGCAAAGTAACTCAAATAACTTCTGCTCATCATGTTCTGGCCGCCCCCACACTTCATCGTGATAGCGTTGCATCTTGGGCGAAGACGTTGCCCATTCACACCGTTTGACCATCAGGAAACCTCCTTTTTTCTGCTGACTTTACTATACCAGATTACCATCAAAAACACCCGAACAAATGTTCACTTTTATATTTTTGAAACCGGTATCATCCCCGTCATTACTGATGAAACTACAAAATAATTTGTTGATTTTTTTACTTGACCCCCTTCGTAGAAAAGTCTATGCTATTGTAAATGTTACGTTTTGGGGAATTGAGGAGGTTAGCATCATGCACAGATCACACCATTTAAGAATTCGGTCCTTACTGGTTGCAGCAGCATCGGCCCTACTATTCGCACCGGCCATTGCTACCAGCACCGTTACCGCTCAAGCGGCCAGCGTGAACCCTTCATCAGCAACTCTAAAGAAGTCAGCGCGTTATTATCGAAAACACGCCAAGACCTTAGGGAAGAAGTACAAGCTGGCATTCGACGCCCAAACGGGGCTTAAAAAGAATGGTAAAGCGACTGTCTACATCAACACCAAAGACGCCAAGCTTAAAAGTAGTGTTAAGATTGCCATGAATTATTGGAATAAGAAGCTCGGTAAGAAAGAATTCGTTCAGGGTTCTAAGAAGCATCACACCTTGACCTTCTCCGTCTCCAAAGCCAAGGCAACGAAGAACGATCAGAGTGATGCGTGGTGGACACCTGGCAAGAAGAAACTGCAAGTTCGCTGGTCTTATTACCAAGCCGAAACAAAGAATATTGGGATTGCTATGACAAATCAGCTTAACGATGCCTTCTACAAGAAGTATGCTAAGACGATTGAAGCCAAAGCCAAGGCTAACTTGACTGCTAAGGGCGTCACTTCTACTGACAGCAATTACCAGACTGAATTCAATGCTGAAGCCGAAGCCGTTGAGAAGTCGTTACCAGCCTACGCAACGCTTAAAAACGAAGTTAAGGGTGTCAATACCGTAGCCAAGAATGGACGGATGTATGAATACGCCAGCACGATTGCCCATGAGTTGGGTCACGTGATGGGGCTGAATCATTCCCCTAAGAAGTCTGATCTCATGTACTTTGAGAGCGGCAGCAACAACGTTTATAGCTACAAGAAGGTCAACCAAGGATTGTCCAAGTACAACCCGATTACGAAGACCGATAAGAACCGGGCCAAGCTTGCTCTGAAGATTTATACGGCTGTCCACTAAATTTACACGAACTGAGTCATTCGGAATTTTCCGAATGACTTTTTTGTTGTCGTCCACCTTCCACCCAAACGCTTTCTTTACTCTTGCAATCTAACTGTAATCAATTGTAAATCTGTAGTAACCTGTTAGCCGGTCACACCGTGTACAATGAAAGGCAAAGACTGAGGAGGATGTATTCATGCAAATTAAGTTACATAAGTTAGTTGCAGGTGTTGCGGCCTTTGCCGCTGTATTAGCCGTCGGGGTTGGATTAAACACGACTACTGCTAACGCCGCTGGTAAGAAAGTTGCCGACATTTCGCAATATCAAGGGAACGTTAACTGGAAAAAAGCATCTAAGGACTTAAAGTACGCTATCATTCGTGTGCAACACGGAAGCAAAGGCGACGCTGGTTATATGATCGATAGCAAGCGGAACGTCAACGCTAATGGAGCTTACAAGTATGGTGTTCCATTCGGCCAATATATGTTTGCCGAATTCACGAGCGTTAAGGATGCCCAACAAGAAGCCAAGGACTTCTACAAGCGCAGTAACAAACACACCAAATTCTTTGTCCTTGATGAAGAAAAGCGGATGCCTTCTGCTAAGGGTAAGGAACAAACTTACGTCAATGCTTGGCTGAAGACGATGCGTGGTCTGACCGACAAGCCTCTGATCATGTACGCCGGCGAATACTACGCGAACTCTCACAAGCTGAATTTTGACAAGTTCGATGGGACTTGGATTGCCAAGTACAGTTCCATTAAGCCTAAGGTTGCTGGCACGTCCGTTGACTTGTGGCAATACACCAGCAAAGGTCGGGTTTCCGGAATCAGCGGGAACGTTGATTTGAACAAGGTCTTAGACAGTTCTGCCGTTAACAAGTGGTTCTCTGGTAACGACAAGAAGGCCAAAGCTAGTTACTTCAAGAGTGCCGACGACGTTACTGGTATCAAGACGAAGAAGACCGTTTACGAATACAAGTCTACGTCATTCACCAGTAACAAGCGGAGTACTAAGGTCAAGGCTGGCACTAAGTTAGCCATTAAGGCCATCACCAAGAACAGTAAAAATGCCTACCGTTTCCAATTAACGAACGGGCATTACGTCACGGCCAATAAGGCGTACGTGGCAACTTACTAAAATGCTACGTTGAAAAGGCATCCCGCGGGATGTCTTTTTTCGTCCCCACACGCTGATGGCACGCAACCATGAGCACCCAACACGAGATTTGCGCGCATGGTCAGTTATGAAAGCGATTAATTATGCTATCATAAACTTATCAATACCTGGGGGGTCTCATTATGCATCAAGGTTTACTACTGGTTAATTTAGGCTCACCGGCGTCGCCACAAACCGCGGATGTCCGGGCTTATCTCAAAACATTTCTCAGTGACCGTAGCGTGATTGAAATGCCACCCGCACTGTGGCAGCCGATTTTGCAGGGCATAATCCTACCATTGCGGTCATGGCGGTCAGCAACCTTTTACCAACACATCTGGACCAAAGAAGGTTCGCCACTAATTGTCTATACCCAACGCATCACACAACAGGTACAATCACAGCTACCCGGTTGGGATGTTCGTTACGCCATGACTTATGGTGAACCGGATATTGCCAAAACGTTGAAATCCATGGTACAGGCGGGGTGCGCTAATATCGTGCTTCTCCCGCTCTTTCCACAATACACACAAAGTACCCACGACGCGATCTTCAAGCAAGCGGCGACCAGTCAGGCACCACTGACCACCATCCGTCACTTCTATCAGGACAGTGCTTACCTCGATCTGTTGGCCGACCAGGTGTGGCAGGCTTATCAGCAGGGAAGCTTTGATGCCGTCCTCTTCAGCTATCACAGCATTCCCAGCGCCATGGTCGCTCACGGCGATCCCTACCCTACGGAATGTCAGACCACGACTCAAGGCGTACTGGCCCGCCTACCCAACCTGCCTGCCACCAAGGTTCAGACCGTCTATCAGTCTAAATTCGGCCCGATGCCTTGGCAGAAGCCCTATCTCAAAAACACGTTAATGCAACTAGTCGAGCTGGGCAAACGCAACGTCTTAATTGCGACACCATCCTTCGTAGCCGACTGTCTAGAAACGCTGGAGGAAGACTACGTTCAGAACTATCAAACGTTTAAAGCCAGCGGTGGTGACACTTTCCAAATGGTCCCGCCCATGAATGATGATCCCCGTTTTGCCAAGGTTCTAGCCAACCTCGCGCGACGAAAGGTCCGTGATGTCCATGCCTAATCCAGACCGTCCTAGTCTCGACGAAGTCAATCAGAGCGTTGCTGTTCCCAACAATGGGGCATCATTTTTTCAAAAGTTTCTCGCGTACAGCGGTCCCGGAGCCTTAGTGGCCGTGGGTTACATGGATCCCGGTAACTGGCTCACGTCACTAGCCGGTGGGAGTCAATATCGCTATCAACTCCTAGCCGTTCTGGTAATCGCCATTCTCGTCGCCATGTTCATGCAGACCCTCGCTATCAAATTAGGCGTTGTCGCCCGTCGCGACCTTGCGCAGGCCATCGCAGCACGAGTCCCCACTCCCATTCGCTACATTCTCTGGCTACTCAATGAAATTGCCATGATGGCCACCGATCTGACTGGTGTTGTCGGGACTGCCATCGCACTAAAGCTACTACTAGGCTTACCGCTGGTCTACGGCATCCTTCTCACAATTGCGGATGTTTTGATTGTGCTCCTCTTCTTACGCTTTGGCATTCGCCGCGTTGAGTTCATTGTTCTGGTTGCAATTCTGACGGTTGGCGTCATTTTTGCCATTGAAGTTGGTCGGGCTCACCCGGCTGTCCCCGCCATCCTGCAAGGTGTCATCCCCACCACTAGTTTGCTGACAGACCACTCCAAACTAATTCTGAGTGTTGGGATCATCGGGGCAACCATCATGCCTCACAACCTCTACCTCCACTCCTCGTTGGCCCAGAGTCGACGCTACGATGTGCACGACCCCGCCCAAGTTAACGAGGCACTACGTTTTGGCAAATGGGATTCCAACGTCCACTTGTTTGCCGCGCTAATTGTGAACGCGCTCTTACTGATTCTTGGCGGCACCCTCTTCTTTGGTCGGACCGGCCAGTTATCCAGTCTGCAGGCCGTCTTTAACGGTTTAAAAAATTCGACAATTGTCGGCAGTCTTGCCAGTCCTCTGATGAGTTGGTTATTTGCCTTTGCTCTGCTGATTACCGGTCTGATTTCCTCTATCACCAGCACCCTTTCCGGTCAGATCGTGATGGAAGGCTACATTCACATTCGCCTGCCGCTCTGGCAACGGCGCCTACTAACCCGGTTTGTGACACTGATTCCCATCCTAATCATTGGCTGGCTAATTGGCTTTAACGACCGCACATTTGAGCATTTGATTGTCTACGCCCAGGTAACGCTCAGCATTGCCCTGCCGTTTACACTATTTCCAATGGTCGCGTTGACGGGCAATCGCCACCTACTGGGGATACACGCCAATCGCCGTTGGGTCACGCTGGTGGGGTACTGCTTAACTGCAGTGATCACAATTTTTAACCTTCAACTTTTATTAGACTTGCTATAAAAAACGAGGACCTTGGCAATTGCCAGAGTCCTCGTTATGTCTCTAAATGTTCCTTGCTACAACGGATACCGCTTGGTAAGCTAACCTCATGCTTTCCCTTACGATAACCCAGTCACCACCTGTAACGTGGCGGAATAGTAATTGTGCTTTTCAATGGTCTTAGGCATCTGCTTAGCCGTTTTCTTCTTCAATGACGTCTTCTTCATGGTCGTAGCCGCAAAGTGAACTGGCGCCGTAAACGCCGTGTTCACGTAACTGTTGACAGCTCGCCCGCCTAGCGTGTAAACAGCGGTAATCTTCTTTTTCTTATTGAAGAAGGTCAGTTGCTTCGTCAAGGCTTTCTTGGTCACACTATCCTTACTGAGCTTGTACGTCTGTGCCAAGCGCCATGGAACCCGGTTAGCGTTATACCCGACTTGATTATCGGTCCCAGATTCGATGCTGTAAGGTTTAACGGCCTTGAGCTTGATGCTCTTGCCCGTTGCCAAGATAAAGTCGGGGAATAGTCCCGTCTTATGCCGTGCACTAAGCTTCTTAACGGCGACTTGACTGCGTTTAGCAACCTTGGTCCAGGTACTATCCTTGGTGTACTTAGCGAACGTCTTGAAGTAGCCGGTCATCAGATCTGAGGACCGCAGCTTGCTGACATCGTAACTGTTCGTGGCCCAATTTCCCATCGTTGGCAAATAGGTTGTCTTGTTGATTTCCTTTTGCTTAATAGCCTTGATGAGCTTCTTAGCCGCTGCCCGATAATTAGTCTTCTTACTGCCCCACTTCTTATCAGCCAAAATTAACGCGTACGCAATATCCAAATCTCCATCAGTCGCAGAATTCTTCTGTGAACCGGTACTCGTCATCTTGCCAGAACGCTTGGTCTGTTGCCACTGCATCAGTGGCACCTTACTGGAGACCCGGTGAGCCCGATAATACTTGTACATTTGATTAAAGGTGGCGTGAGTATTGGCCCCCTTCTTGGCTGCCAGCACGGCCGCCAGCATCCCATACCCCTGACCCTCGGATAGCGCGGTTGTGGTCCCTTGCCCATTATTAGACTTCACATACTTCTGCGTCTTACCACCCACGTATACCTTTTGCCACTGCTTGTACTGGGTAACTGCTTGGCTAGTCTTGGCCTGGGCCGGCGTTGGTTGAACGCTGGTTAATCCCCAGACGAGGCCGCCGACAAACACGATACCCAATAAATTAGCTAAAATTTTCCGTTTTCGCATGCTGTCTGACTCCTCAATTTCAGAATAGGTTGCTTCCTTCAATTATGCAATATTTCCCTAGAATTGTCGCCGGAAATGGCCCACCCGCACCTTTTTGACCCGAAAAAATTACGCCCCACAACCATCATTGGTCGTGAGACGTAATTCGAGCTAGTCCTTAAAAACTTCCTTCGCAATACCAAATGCAGACCACGCCTTAGGCCAGCCAACGTAGAAAGCTAAATGCGTGATCACTTCGGCAATTTCATCCTTGGTGATACCATTGCCCTTCCCAATCTTCATGTGTGCGGGCAATTGCTCAAAATTTCCCCCAGAGATCAGCGCAGAAATCGTGATCAAACTCCGCTGGTGTGCGGACAATTGTTCCTCCCGTGACCAAACTTGCCCAAACAAGACATCGTCATTCAGTTCAGCAAACTTAGGGGCAAATTCACCCAAGTTATCCCGACCAGCCGTTTGTTTCTTTGCCATAATTTACTAACCTCCTAGTCTAAAGCATCATAATGAGCGTCGTCAACGGGTTCCAGCCATTCTGGAGTTCCAGCCGTAATGGCGATATGACTAAACCAACTATCCTTGGTTGCACCGTGCCAATGCTTGACGCCATCTTTGGTCACAACCACGTCACCAGCATGTAACCGCCGAGCGGGTTGGCCAGCTTCTTGATACCAACCCTCACCACCGGTAACTAGCAAAATCTGAAACCCATTGTGATGAATGTGCCAGTTGTTTCGGCAACCGGGTTCAAAGGTCACGTTACCGACACCCACACTAACATCCGGATCATTCACCAAGCCTTGTAAGTAGCTTTGACCGGTGAAAAAGTCTTGATAGGCGACATTCTTATCGCCAACCGGAAAAATAACACCGTACTTAATATCTTCATTTTTTACCATCTTAAAACGCTCCTTCACTTGTCATTGAATCGTTGTAAATAATCATGAAAGCTCTCGGAATCGGCAATGGTCTGATCCACCTTACCATCGTACCAATCGATTTTTCGGCTCAGTACTTGCAGGTGCATCTGAAGTTCCGCGATATCAGCCTCGGCATCATCCTTGGTCTTCTGTAGCATCGCGCGTCGTTCTGGAATGGTCGCATCGCCCTTGGCCCGCAGCTTAACGTAACGCTTCAAATCATTGAGCCGCATCCCAGTTCCTTTCAGATGCAAAATGAAGCCCACCCAGCGAATATCTTCGTCGGTGTAATACCGCACACCATTCTCATCACGCTGGGACTTCACCAACCCCTGATCCTCATAATATCGTAACGTGTACGTGGATAGACCAACTAATTTGGCAAACTCACCAATCCGGTAATGCCGCTGTACTTCAGCCATCAAACTGCCTCCTTGAATTTCTTACACGACCTAGTAAACACCTTTGAGTGCACTTTAAGTCAACCCTTACTCTGCAAAAGTTTTTCCCTGTATGAGAAAAGAGTTTGAGAACTAGTCCCAAACTCTCCTCGTTATTATTCCACCGCAATTTGATCGATTGCCAACTGCATCATCAGCTGGAAACGTTCATCAATCTTACGCTGAGGCAACGTTAAATAGCCCCCTAGTTCTTGCATGATAAAACCAAATAAGGCCGACCGATAGAGTGTCGATTCCACCAGACTGTGATTATCCGCACCATCCAAGAGGTGTAGACTCCGAAACATTTGATTGTATAGATCACTCAATGCTTGATGGGTACGCTTCAACTGTCGCAGATCATTCGGATTGATTAAGATGGGGGCCAGATGCTTCTCATGACGGCACCCCTTGCGAAACTCCTGGGCGAAGACCATCAAGGCCTCCTTACCCCCCACCCCAAATAAACGTCGCATAAGTCGCTCACTGAGCTGATTGACAAACCGCAGGCCCACTTGATCCAACAGATCCGTCAAACTATCTGCATAGTTATAAACGGACTGGGGCCGAATTTCTAACGCGTCCGCTAAGGCTCGAATCGTCAGATTATCCAATCCTCGTTCTGCAATCAGCTGATCCGCACGGTCCAAAACAATCTCCCTAGTCAACGTTCGCCGTTTTACCATGTTCTCGCCTCTTCCTGAAGTTCTTCTAGATTATTATACATTGAAAGGGCTTTAACTTAAACTACATTACCTGTTTATCACCTAAAATATTATTATCTTAATATGTTGTTCTCGTGCCGGAACAATTCGGCCATAGGTGCCCACGCTTGACCATAACCGCCACCAATTAACGCGCTCCCCAGCATCGCTAATAACCAACTACGTTTGAATTCCGCCGACTGTTTCATATTGTCCTCCTATTTAACTATCCGCCAATTAAACTGCCCAGCGATAAATATAGTAACTCCCCGAAGAATGATTCATAAGCTGAACTTGAATTTCACTTAGTATAGCATATAGTTGTCAGCTAAGATAGTTAATTCTGTTATAAATATTTCGATAAAACGGCAGCCTGCGTGCTCCACAGACTGCCGCCTAACATTAGCGTCTAAAACGGTTAATCCTTGCGCTTCAAAGCAACAAACCCGAATCCACTAGCCAGGAGTAAGGCCACACCAATCCACGTTGCTGGCCGAGTAGAACGTTCACCGGTCTGTGGCAAGGTCTTGCCCACATACTGTCCTGATCCAGCGCCGGCACCGTTACCACTGCCTGCTGGTTGACCACTTACAGCCCCAGCGTGACCGCCATTGCCACTACCACTAGTTGTGTACGCACCCGCACCACCAGCGACTGGTTGCTGACTCCCGCTTCCTGCTGGATAGATCACAGAGCTTCCCGGCCGATGAGTCGTTGTACCAGGTTTAGTTGGCTTAATTGGCTTAATTGGCTTAACCGGCTTTACTGGTTTAACGGGGTTAACTGGCTTGGTCGGTTTCGTTGGCTTTTCTGGATTCTGCGGACTCTCAGGATTCGTTGGCGTCTCTGTCCCGGGATTTTCAGGATTTTCTGGATTCTCAGGATTTACTGGCGTCTCCGTTCCAGGGTTCTCAGGATTGGTTGGTGGCGTGACACCGCCAGGATTCTCGGGGGTGCCACCACCCTCAGAGCCTGAATTCTCCCGAATATCTTCCGCGGCCACCGTTACTGCAGCCGTTTGACCGTCCTTAATCGTAAATGGGATCGGTGTCTTGCTCAATTCAAAGCCCGCCGGTGGCGTTGTTTCGACGAATTGGTAATCGCCGGCAGCCAAGCCATCGACCTTGATGATTCCCTCAGCATCAGTCACCAAGTCAGACTTGATAACTTTACCCGTAGCGTCTTGCAACTCGTAGACCGCGCCAGCCAAGACTTCACCATTGGCTGCCGCCGTCTTCTTCAAGATAACTTCGCCGACTTGTTGGTCAGAACCACCGTTACCGGTACCACTACCACCCCAAACGATCCGTGACCCAACGCTTTGACCGTTCAGTGAAGCATTGTTCTTCCAAGTACCACCAGTCCCAGAAACCTCTGGTGTTGTTTGATACGTCATGTTGACCGCCGTCGTCACATTGCTAAAGGTAAAGGTCAACGTACTTCCCATGGTATTGATCTCGGGCGTAATCGTGCCCCCATCGCTGGTGAAGAAGCCATTTGAATCATAACTGCCAGTCTGCGCGTGAACACTTCCCGGAATATACGTTTGACCTGGTCCTAAGCTATCCGTGATAACTGCTTTATCCATCTTAGAACTGTTCGGATTAAAGGCAATGTTCCACGTTAACTTAGCAGGGGACCCGTCTGGATTCCGTTCAGCAACCCAACCGACCTTGTTAATCCCCCAGTCTAAGTCGACGTTGTTACTTTCAGCACTCCCTTTAACATAGAACTGCAGACTACCTTTACGATCCTTCGTGGTGTTCGCCAGGGCGCCGTTAAACGTAATCGTCCCGGTACTCTCGCCTTCCTTAATGCTAAACGTCCCAATCTGCTGACCGTTATCATCATACAATGGGAACGTCACATCTCGTCGTCCAACCGCAGTTGGTGGGAACGTTACCATTACCGTATCGCCGTCCTTGATGGCTTCCCCATCCGGAATACTCCAGTCGTAATCCAACGTATAGTTATCCCATTTCCCCAAGTCGGTCCCATTTGAAACAACGTTACCGTTGGAATCCGTGATAACCGCGTCACCACCATCTAAGCCAGAGACAACAACACTACCAGCGTGAGCGGTAATCCCACCAGTAACGAAGCCGCCAACTAAACAAACGGCAATGACTATCAGAACGCCGATCACGGCGGTAGTTACCTTTCTTCGCATCGCAATCCTCCTCCAATCACCTTTCACCAACAGTCAGCCTCATTGACCAAACATCAATGATAGTAATTGCTCGCGTTATAAATCACTTAACTTTGCCAATACTTCCACCGCTCTGTATTTACTATACCTGCTCACAGAAAATCCAGTATCACAGTGAGAAACATTTCGTGTGGTTGGCATCAGCGTAAATAACAACATTGCATTTTTGTTGCCTCCAAGTTGACTCATAACTAAACGTGTCACCACTGACGTTGACCTGACGCGATTTGACGACTAATTTAGTCTGCTAGTGAATCACTAAACGGCTCATAGGAATCACACAAAAACGGCCGCTCCACTCATGGATCGACCGTCTTTTCTTCTTGCTATATTTCCAACGCCCCACCCTGTTGCCCAACAACTCGAGCAGCCAAGACGTTAGCCCGCTGAACTGCCTGGGCAGTCGTATGACCAGCCGCCAACTCGGCCAATAAGCCCCCACAATGGGTGTCACCGGCGCCAATCGTATTGGTGACCTGCGTCGCCGTCCCGGGAACCATGTGGCCCTGACCGTGCTCGACGTAGTAACTGCCCTGCGCATCGAGTGTAACCACAACCAATTCACCAGTAATAGCGTTCAGCCGTTGCGCAGTTTCTTGATAGGTCTCAGTTGGCGTTCCCAACCGCTGAATCTCCACCACGTTCCCATGAATCAACATTCCCGGTCGAATCACGCGTTGGCGCACCGCTGGCGTGAGACTACCGACACGTGGCGACGTATCAAATAAGACACGCAGGTGCGGTTGCTGGCTCAACGCCGTTAAGATGACATCCGCTGCCCGAGCATCCTCCAATTCATATCCGGAAAGATAGACGTAGTCGTAATCTGCAAGCGAAATTCGTTCGAACCATTCGGCTTGCCACCGACGCTCAACACCCGTAATTGACAGAAAGGCGCGCTCACCATTAGCTTCCACGAACGAAACGTCCCACCCATTATCAGCACTTTCATCCCGGACGAGCACTGGAATGCCAAGCCTCTGAAAGGTCGCTTGCACAATGGCTGCGTGCTCACCTTGACCAACTGGCGCAAACAAGTCCGCGGTAACGCCAGCGTAGGTCAACGCGCGTTGGACGTTAAAGGCCGAGCCCCCCACCTGCGTACTGCGCCAATCGCCAGCAACGTCTTCACCACTCTGGGGGAGGTGCTGAACGTTGACAACGACGTCCACGTAAGCTGCTCCAATCACGAGTACCCGTGCCATCCTAATCGACCTCCTCAGTCAGACGCTTGCCCACCGGCTTCAGTGCAACCATGCAGATGACCGCTACGATTCCCGCCACGAAAACACCTAAACTATTGTCGTGAAAAATTCCATGAGCAAATGGCCCCGTCCAGACGGCATTATTGGTAAACAGGAAGCCTGTGATCACCGCAATCACCCATGAACTGATTCCCTTCCAATTGTACCGGTTAGTCGAAGCCGGCATCATTTCGCTAATGGCATATCCTTCACGGCGATAGAGAACACTATCGCATAGGAAAACGGCAACCCAAGCAGCCAGACACGTTCCCAAGAATCCGAGGAAAAGTTCGAAGTTCCCCATAAAGTTTTCTGAAATGAATAGCACGTATACGGGAACCAGAATCACAATTGCCCCGTGTAGAATCAGGGAGTTCCGCTGAGAGATGCGAATCCCCACGGTTTCCAGATTAATCTGTGCCGAACGCAGACTGATCATACATTGTGGAATCAGTCCCCCTGCTGCGACTAGGAAGTAAATAACCGTCATCCACGATGGCAAGGCGTGACTCATCACTTCGATGGGATTGGCGGCGCTGGCCAGTCCCGGTTCGACCGTACTCAGTAACACGCCCCCCCACATCAGGATGAATAAAGGAACGGCTCCACCCAACAACGTGTGCCAGAACGTCGCACTCTGACTGGCCTGAGGCTTCACGTAAGCCCCCCAATCGGCCGCGGCCATCGACCAACTGATTCCGGAACCCGCGGCAACAATTGACACGGCGGGCCAGAAGCCGCCTAACCATTTCCCGCTTGGCTGGGCCAACGCTTGTTGCCAGTTAGCTTTCATCAAAAATAGAACTAAAATCACGACTGTTAAAATCCCAAATAGCCAGGACAACCAAGTCTGAATCTTGGCCAAGACATTTTCATTTACCAGTCCGGAGAGAATCACAATCCCGGCAAAAATAGCCAGTGCTACGGCAACCGTCCAGTCTGATTTGGCGATATGCATCACTTGAAGGAGTGCCACTAGTAACAGCGTTCCGGTAATCACATTGACCGCGAGCCAGCCAACCATGTTGACCCACGCAATCCCATTAGGGAGCTTATTCCCTTGCGTCCCGTATGCGGCGCGCGACAGCTTAAACGTGGTCACGCCTTCGCGTTTCCCAATCATCGCGACCCATCCAGGAAAGGCAAACGAAAGTGCCCCCACCAGCGAAGCTAACGTTGCCTGAACAAAAGATAAATGATAACTAACAATGATTGCCCCAAAGACAATCCCCATAATGCCAATGTTTGCCGCAAACCAGTTGTAAAATAACTTTCCTGGTGTCAGCGTCTTGTCTTTCTGTGGTACTTTAATCGTTTCCCCATTCATAAAGGCCTTACTCCTCAATTATTATGTATTTGTTTGTTGTCGAAAATCCATGATAGCCGTCACGTAATCGGCCAAATGATGTTGCGGATTCTGCTGATCAATCAGGGGACCCCACCCCGCGGGGAGCTGCTGATACCCTTGTTTGGCCCCACAAATTGCAACCGCCATCGCACCAATCGTATCGGTATCGCCGCCCAGATTTGCCGCTAATAGAGCGCAGCGACGCATGTCTCGGCCATAGTAAGCCAGAGTTAACGCTGCTGGAACGGACTCACTGACGGCCGTCCCTGTTCCGACTAATGCTGCCAATTGACGTGTGAATTCAGCCGGATCATCACGGGTCTCCCGAGCAATCTTTAACCCCAAACGTAACCGCTCCTGCGGGCTTGCTTCCCAAGTGGGTGTACCCAGCTTTCCCGCTGTATCACCAGCCAATAGCGCCCAATCCAGCAGCGCCGACCAGCCATAGTCAGCCAGCGCTGCAGTCACCGCTCCAGCCACCATCGCGGCACCACTAAAAGCCACATCAGTCGCATGGGTTACGCGGGTCACGGCCACGACCATGGCGACCAATTCAGACAGTTGCTGCGGCTTAAACAGCGCTCCGACTGGTGCAATTCGCATGGCACAGCCGTTCGTCACAGCTTTTTGCGTAATTGCCTGTGGATCCTGTCCCGCTTGGATTGCCAGCAAAGCCGCCTTCGAACTGGGACCCAAGATATTCCGTTCAAACGCGTGAACTGATTGGGCCCAAACTAGCAGACGGCGAACTAAGTCCTGAGACTGCACCGACCATTGATTGGCCTGCAAGCTATCCAGAATCAATAACGCCTGACTAGTGTCATCCGTATATTGCCCCCGCAAATAGTTCATGGCGATGTCGTTTTCCCGTGGACCGGCCATAAAATCCGTCACACCTCCGGGGTACCGCTGATGAATTCGGGATACCGACCAAAGCTCGGTCGGCATTCCCATGGCGTCACCCACGGCCTGTCCGTACAAAACGCCACGAACGCAATCGGCCACGTGTGCTTGACTCCTATCGTCCATGTTCCACCTCCTTTAAAAAAGTCAATGTCACCACTATACCTGAATTCAAAGCGCCTGTCAGAGGTGAACACTTACAAATTTATTTATATTATTATTCGTATATTGTAGTAATTTAGTGTCAAAAAAAGCGTGTAACCAATTAGTCACACGCTAAAACAATTATTTAGTCAAATTCTTCATACTCGTTAGGATCTTGACCATCGATCCGGCCGTCAGCTTGACTCAACCCGTTGATTGCCGCCATTTCTTCCGGCGTCAGGTTAAAATCAAACACATTCAGATTAGACCGTTGATGCAACAGGTTGCTAGCCTTCGGAATAGGAACGATGCCACGTTGGAAGTGCCAACGGAGAATGATCTGCCCCACATTTTTCTCATATTTCTTCGCTAGCTTCTGAATCAGGGGTTCCTTCAACGCCGCACTACCACGACCCAGTGGACTCCACGCCTCGGTAATGATCCCCCGCTGCTGGTCCGCCGCCAGCATCCGCTGATTGTTCCAGTAGGGATGAGCTTCAATCTGGTTGACCGCTGGCATCACGCCAGTTTCCTTAACCAGTCGATCCAGATGCTCCGGTTCAAAGTTTGAGACCCCAATGGAGCGAATCAAACCACGCGTCCGAGCATCAATCATAGCCTGCCAAGCCTCCACGTAATGGTCACGCTTCGGGAGTGGCCAGTGAATCAGATACAAGTCAAAGTAATCCAATCCCATGCGATATAGGGACTCCTGGATGGCCATCGTCGCGTCCGCATAGCGGTGGTACTTACCCGGCAACTTCGACGTAACGAAGAATGCCGACCGTGGCAAGCCGGATTGCCGAATGGCTTCACCGACGGCACCCTCATTATCATAGTTCGTCGCCGTATCAAGACTCCGATAACCATCACGAATCGCCGCCAGAATTTGGTTGACTCCTTGACCGCCACGAACTTGGAACGTTCCCAAACCCACAGCTGGCATCTGGTAACCATCATTAAACGTGACTACAGGTACTTTTGTCATCAAATAACCTCCTGTTTAATTGGTCTCTAAAGTCAACTCTAACGCGAATTTTGTTTAATTGAAACTATTTTGCCGGTGTCGCTTGATCACCCGGTTCAGGATCAACGCGAGAATTAACGAAATTCCAGCATACCCAGCGGCACCCAAGCTAATGTGATTCAAGCCGACTGTTCCCAGCATGCCGGACGCCGTAGCCGACCCCAGAGAAATACCAAAGTTAAAGAAGATGGAATTTAACGAGGAGGCCAATACCGTTGACTGGGGATACTCCTCTTCGGCAATGTTCAGGAAGTGAATCTGAATGGGTGAGTTGATAATCGTCACGATCAGACTCATCGCTAACAGAATCGCCAAGCCACCAAACTTAAAGTTCAAGCCAATTGGCAGTAGGGCCAGTAGAATCACATCGACCACGTAGAATCGGGGCATGATGCGCAACCCGTTACGTTCCGCCAACATCCCCGACAACCGGTTACTGATGATACTCATGATTCCAATCAGGAAGAGTAACCAGTTCAGGCTCTGCGTGCTGAAGCCCAGTGCCGTCGTCAATAGTGGTCGAATGTACGTGTAATAGGCGTACATCGTCGCCGCCGTAAACAGGACTAGGGCAATCCCCACGTAGATCCGAGGGTCCTTCAACAGGACTAATTGATTCTTCACACTGCTCTGTACCTGTTCAACCTCGCGAGGCAACAACCACCCCAACAGCACACAGGTCACAGCACTAATCACTGAAATTAAATAGAAGGCGTCGTGCCAGCTGTAGCTCGTACTGATCGCCGTCCCAATCGGCACCCCAAAGACTGAAGCGATACTGAAGCCGGCAAAAATCCACGACACTAGACTCGCCCGCTTCTCCCGTGGCGCAATCGAACTGGCAAAGGTCATGATTAATGAAATAATTGCTCCGGCCACCACCGCTGTGATGATGCGAGATAGCAACAATACGGGATAGTTCATCGCAAAACCACTCAGTGTGTTCCCTACTAAGAAGATGCCCATCAGGGTCATGAGTGTCTTGTAGCGACTAAACCGACTCGTCAAGACGGTGATAAATGGCGTGCTAACCGCGTAGACCGTGGCAAAAATCGTCACCAAATAACCCACGGTCGCCACCGGAATGCGATATTCCTTGGCAATGTCGGAGAGCACCCCGACCACGATAAATTCATTACACCCCAACATAAATGCCACCAGGACAAAGACGATGGCTTGCCAACGATACTTGTTCACGATATTTTCTCCTCTGAATCTCAAAATTTTCACTCGTTACCTACCAGAATACACTATCTTTCAGAAAATAAGCAGGGGGACGCCTCATGAAAACGTCCCCAATTGAAACTTATTTTTCTAAGGCCACAGATTGTTGATGAGCCGCGATAACACGGTTCAGAACAACCACCAAGATCAGGGAAACTAACGCATAACCGGCGGCACCAAAACTGATATTTTGAAGACCCACCTGACTCAGCATCAGTGAGGCCGTGGCTGAACCTACCGAAATCCCAATGTTAAATGAAATTGCACTGACCGATGACGCCAGCATGGTTGCCTGCGGATAACTCTCGGCAGCCACATCCAGGAAGTGAATCTGAATGGGAGCTCCGGCTATCGTCACAATCAGTGTGAGAATCAGTAGAATCCCGAACCCCGCCACCTGGCTGTTGAGTGCGATTGGCAACGCAACCAGCAAGAGCATATCTGCCACGTAGAACCACGGCAATTTCGACAACCCATTGCGTTCCGCTAACGCCCCTGACAAGCGATTACTGATGATACTCATGATTCCCAGCGCAAAGAGCAACCAGTTCAGACTCGTCAGGTCAAACCCCATGCTGGTGGTAATCAATGGCCGAATATACGTGTAATAGGCGTACATCGTGGCCGCCATGAAGAGGTTGACCGCGATGCCCAGGTAAACCCGCTTGTCCGTGAGAAAAACTAACTGATCTTTCACACCACCCTTGGTCTGCGCGACGTTGCGTGGCAGCAGCCAAGCCAACAGCAACGCCGTGACCAACGTGATACCGGAGATGACGTGAAATGCCGTATGCCAACTATCGGCAGTACTGATAGCCACCCCGATGGGCACCCCAATAACCGAAGCAATACTGAAGCCCGCTGAGATCCAAGCAATCAGGACGGCACGTTTGTCGTGAGGCGCAATGTCATTGGCAAAAGCAATGATAAAGGACTCGATTGCCCCGGCAACGGAAGCCGTCACCACCCGCATCACCAGTAACATGGCATAGCTGGTGGCAAATCCACTCAACGTATTACCCGCCAAGAAGATCAGGACAAGTACCATCAGCGTCTTATACCGACTGAACCGGTTGGTCAACACCGTAATAAACGGTGTGCTGACAGCAAAGACCGTCGCAAAAATCGTGACCAGATAGCCTACTGTAGCCACGGAAACGTTCAGCGATTTCGAGATATCCGAAATAACCCCGACGACAATGAATTCATTACATCCCAGCATGAATGAAGTTAAGACAAAGATAATGGTTTGGAGACGGTATTTAGACACGACAAACTTCCTTTCCACGTAAATTTTCTAAGGTAGAATCCCCGTTTGGTTTCTTCCAGACAAAAGAACTGTTACTCTCTAGATTACACGACAAAAGAAAAAACGGCTAGTCCTCTCAAGCAACTAACCGTTTTATTTCACATTATTGGTGCTTTAATTATCATTGCAACAAATTCAGAGTCACGAGTTGATACGCCAGTTTTTCATGATCGACCTGAGTCTTGGATTTCTTGCCGGTCGTGGTCATCATCGTCGTGGTCGTCTGTCCCGTCACACGCTGGACTTTGGTCACAATCAACTTAGTATTGGGGTTAAGTAGGTATTCCTTCTCCCCTCGAACCGTAGAGATCGAATCCAGATAGGCCCCGTGATAGCCCTTGGGAAAGTTGATTTTGAGCAAAACTTGCGAGGTGAATTCCGTAGCGACCGCATGACTGGTACTGGTCGAGGCGAACCCGGGATCTGAATAGATGGCGCCTGGCTTGAGAGTCTTCTGATGCAACGCGAGCCGCGCAACCTTATTCGACGTCCCCCGGTAAACCGTCATGGGATGGGTCAGCTTGAACGTCTTGAGACTCGCCCGCAGATCCTTGACCCGTTGCCGTGTCTTGGCCGTAGTTGCTCGCTTGGGATAACGTAGGGCGTTATTTAACTTATCGGAGCCATTGCCGGTGTAGTTACCAATGACCTTGATCTGCCGCTTGCTGAGCTTACCAGCCCACGCTTTTGAGCGCTTAACCAGCTCACGATAGTCATGCTTGGTAAGCTTAATGGCCCGGTTGCCGTAAGTGTAGTTGCTAGTCTGGGCAATCAGAAGCGTCTGAGTTCTTCCGGGAACAGTCACGACAGTACCTGCCGCTGTCCGCTGCACGACCTTGAGTGCCGTATTCTTGGGAATCATCACGCTGACTGGTGTCGACTGGTCGGTGGGCTGTGTCAGCGCCGTCACTGTGCGGTTCGTGACCACCTGCTGCGTCCCGGCCGAGGTATTGGTCGCCGACTCACTGTCAATGTAAATCAGCTCAGGTGATTTGGCCTTAGCGTTCGCTGGCAGTGCCCCCATCGTAGCCCCACCTAACGTGAGCCCCACAGCTGCCAACCCTATCAAACGGGTAACTTTATTCATGAAATTTCCTCCTCTGGAGCCGAACATCACCGGATTTCCCCGTCGGCAATGTATCATCCTCCGCACATGAGTATAGCACGATTAAACGCTCCTTAAACCGTTCAGGGGCAAATTTAATTTTCATCCTAACCGTTGGCTAAATACCGCATTCGGTGCTACCACCAAAAAGGGAGCGGCCGTTTTTTCAGCCCCTCCCGATCACTTAACTTCTTGTAATATAATCCAAGATCTGAAACATGGCCGCCCGATTCTCATCAGGCACCGGCGTTGTTTCAATAGACTGGGCCGTCTGATGCAACACGGAATCCGCCACGTAATCGCCATCGTTGACCACCATCGCGTGGACGTTATCCTCCGTGACCTCCAAGTGAAACTGGAGGCCGACCACATTGTCGTTAACCACTAAGCCTTGATTTCGAATCTGCTCGCTGGCAAACAGTCGCGTTGCACCATCCGGTAACGCAAACATATCCTGATGCCAGTGAAGGACCTTCAGCTGCGCCGGCAATCCCGGAATCACATCGGCCTGACGCGTAACCGGCGCCCAGCCGACCTCTTTGACCGGTGCCGGGCTGACCGTTGCGCCTAGGAGCTTGGCAATCTGTTGGGCCCCGAAGCACGCACCGAAGATCGGCTTGTGGGCCGCCATCACTTCACGCATCAAGTAGCGCTCGGCCGCAATCCATGGCGCATCATCGTTAGGACTGATCGGACCACCCAAGACCACCAGTAGATCCGTCTCCGCCGCTGATGGCAACTTGCCGTGTTGTGCCGGATGGTAAACGTAGACCTGATGGCCGCGAGCGTGGGCCCAGATGCGAATGGCTCCCGGCCCCTCCTCTGGTGTATGTTGCAAAATATTCACGCGCATGTGAAGACCTCCCCGATTCATTTTAGGTTGATTATAGCAGGTTACGTTGGTCATAGTGCCATCAGGCTATCGGTTAACTGAGTTAGCTTGTAAAAGCTTCTCCTCGCAACCTGGTGGCAAAAGGAACTACCACCAGTCCTGATGGTAGTTCCTCGAAAATATCGTATTTATGCGTAGTATACTTCACTGTGGAAGCGGTGATTCTTCATCTGCTTAGCAACTTGCTTCGAGGCATAGTAGTGTTGAGTGACCCAGACGCCAGCACCACCAGCTTCACTGAGAACCGCCAGTTTTTGCCCGTGATACCGTTTGTTGGCTACCTTATAGTAGGTGCCATCCCCAGCAGACTGGTTCCAGCCGCGAAGATCGGTCCAGTTAGCCCGCCGAACGGTCATTTTCCAGCCCACGACCCAGTTGGCGTGACGTGCCAGTTTATTTGGATCAGCGTTAAGTTTGCGTTGGTGAAGCGTTGAAGTGCTGGCATAGCGGCTCCCATTCTGGTAGCCCACCGTCCGCCACTTGGTCGCTGTGAACTTTACTCTATCGTACTTGCCGTGACCATCATAATGGTACCAGGCCCCTTGCAACTTCTTCGGCAAAGCTTTCACCGTCTTTCGGGTGCTGGCTTGTGCCGTAGTTGGTGCCACAATCTGCATTCCACCAAGCGTTAGGCCACCCAGTAATGCCATGAATAAAATTTGCTTTTTCATCAGTCAAGATCCTCCCCAGGATTATGTCGTGTGATTGATACAGCCATAGTATACACCAGCTAGACACGCAATTGCGGTATAAAAAAATAAATAACGGTCCCCATGAATTGGTGCGCCATGGACCTATCTTTGAGTCGGCTTTCTACTTACTACTAATGTAATTTCGGCTGATTTAGTCGCATTGTTCTGCTAAAGTTTACAAATTCTTTAGAACCAAAAGGCCAGCCCCATTTCCAGTGGCTGACCTGACTTGATCCTGAACTATTCTACTGAGGTTGTTCGCTATCGCTATAATATTGCGGCATTGGCGCAGCCAGTGGGTGTTGTGCCAACCAAGCCACGATTTGGCGGCCTAACTCCTCGCCCATTGGTGCCGACGCCGCAATCTGGGCCTTCGTAATCTGATTGACGTGAATTCCAGCCGTCACCGTACAGCTGCCTGGAAGTACTGGCTGAACCACCTTGGCGACCCGTTCACCCACAAAGTTGTCCTTGTGGAACCGACCGTCATGACTGGGATACTTGATGGTCTGCATCGCCGTATCTCGCGTCAGTGTCGTCACGTCCCCAATATGGGGATTGCTGCCACCGGTGACGACAATCAGCAAGTCCTCGCCAATCACCGTCACATCGGCGTCAATCGTGTAATTTTCCTGGGTCACACTAAACTTAGGCATGCTAATCCCCCTCCCAACGTTTGGCAGCAGGCTCATGAATCCCGAACGCATCCAATACCTTCATCGTTTGGTGATCGACCAGATCCTGAATCGTCTGGGGATGATTGTAGAAGGCTGGAATCGGGGGAATGATCTGCGCACCGAGCTTGGCCAATTTGGTTAAATTCTCCAGATGAATCACGCTGAGCGGCGTTTCTCGTGGTACGATCACCAGCTTACGTTGTTCCTTAATTGTGACATCGGCCGCCCGGGCAACCAAGTTCTCACCGAACCCGTAGGCAATGCTGGCCACCGTCTTCATGCTGGCGGGCACGATGACCATACCATCATTCAGAAATGAGCCACTGGCAATCGCGGCACCCTGGTCGCGGTCACTGTAAACCACGTCGGCCAATGCCTTAATCTGATCTAGCGTATAGTCCGTTTCCAGGGCCAGGTTTTTCTTGGCCCAGGCACTCATAACCAGGTGTGTCTCCACATCGGGCAGAGCTCGTAATTTTTTAAGCAGGTCGACCGCGTAAATCGTTCCGGAAGCCCCGGTGACACCAATCACAATCTTCTTCATTCCCCACCAGTCCTTTACTTCAAATACTTTTGCCAGTCCGTTACCTTCATGAACTGGGCCCGCACAAACTGATCCTTCATATCAAATGGTACCGTTCCGTCGATCACCAGCTTGGAAGACATCCCCTGCGTTCGAATCGACTTGGGATCGTATTCCGGGCGTTCGGACGGATCCAACGGATGATTCCGCATGCCCGGCAGGACCATTAGATCTTGGTCGGCCTGGAACCGCGTGTTAACGGTCCACATTACGTCGTTCATATCGAAAATATCCACGTCTTCATCAACCAGAATGACCGTCTTTAATTCCTTAAACGCCGAGAATGCCAGTAGAGCCGCCTGCCGCTGAATCCCCTCATCAGCCTCGTCCTCCTTGTGAATCTGCATGATGGTCATCAACTTGCCCCCACCTGCTGGCGGATTGTAGACGTTGCGGACCTTGCCGGGAATGGCTCGATTGGTCAGCTCTAAAATGCTGGCTTCGGTCGGGATGCCAGCCATGCTGACGTGTTCTTCGGAAGGACCGATGACACTCTGCATAATGGGATTCTCGCGGTGCGTCACGGCGGTTACCTTGATCACCTGTAGCGCTGGATTAGCATCGCCATCGTAACCGGGGAATTCAGGCATGGCCTTCCCGGTATGGGTGTTGATGTCTTCTTGAATGCGTTCGTTAGGCATGATGACCCCTTCCAACGTAAATTCGGAACGCGCGATGGCATTTTCATCGACGGTCAGCGCTGGCGTTAAACCCACCGCTTCCTGCCGAATTGCACCGGCGACACCCAACTCATTGTACCCGAGCGGCGTGGTTGGTGGTTCAAAGGTGCAGCCAATGGTAATGGCGGGATCTAGGCCAATGTTAATGGTCACGGGCATCGGTTCATTAGCCGCCTCATACTCCTTGGCAAACGCCCCAATGTGCCGGCCACCAGGCATAATGTAAATGCCCAATTTATCTTTATCTTCCAATACCATTCGGTGAATTGTAACGTCACTCATTGTTTTGGCCTTGTTAGACCCCAGCACAACCCCCACGGTAATATACGGGCCGGCATCTTGCGGTGTATTGGTCGGTGCTGCCACGAGCTTACGAATGTCGAAGTCGGGATCGGTCGCTTTGTGGACGACCTCATGAGCAGGCGCATCATCAACCATCACCGGTGGAACGGGGTTTTCAACGGCATCGTTAAGAAATTGCCCCAGCGTATGATAATCGTGATGAAACATCAGCCCCACCCGCTTACGACTGGCCATTAGTCCCGTCAAGACTTTGGTTCCGGGGAAGCCCGTTACGTGATTAAACATCATCGCAGGGCCTTCTTGTGTCGGTCGTTCGACGGTTCCACCGGCTCCGATGTAGCGGTAAACGCCAGAGAGTTCGGCGTTGGGATCGACGGCCACATCGGTCGCGTGATACTGCCCGGGCTGCGTCTTCAATTCCGCTAACACTTTACGTAGATCATACGGTTCATTTGCCATTAAATTACCTCCTGCGGATCATTCGTTAAGCATTGAAAGTTGTCATCTTCGGCTAAGGTAGCTTTCCACCATAAGGTTAACGACATATCCAAAACGTATCTGCAACAAGCTGCCAGACTATCTTGCGACTGAAATCTCAATGATGATAACCGTTTAACTACTTGCAACTTTCAATCACTTTATGTATCAACCTTAATCTCCAAAAACCTTGCAAACAAATCCGGTTTCGACTAACGTTATGCTTGATAGGAATAACAGAGTTTTCATTTAACCACTTGCCAGAAAGGACGGTCTCACATGACGCTAGACGATTTCTACAGTTTTATCGTGCTCTACCAGATTCGCAACATTTCCGATGCTGCTGTCGAGCTTAATATTACGCAATCGGCGCTATCCAAACGCCTACGCAACATGCAAGATGAACTGAAAACCAGCCTGATTTCGACACGGAACAAACGTCAACTAACCATCACGGAGAGTGGCGAGGTTTTCTTCCGTTATGCCCAGACCATCACCTCCCAATATCAGTTGATGCAGACTGAACTTCAAGACTATAAAACACTGCAACGGGGCACCCTCCACATCGGAAGTGTTCCCGTCATGTCGCAGTACGGCTTAACCCGCAAGATGAGTCAGTTCATGCACGATTTTCCTCAGATCAACATTCGTTTGGAAGAGCTTGAAGGGGCCGACCTACTCAAACAACTACAGAATCAGGCGCTTGATCTTGGCATTCTCCGTGATGTCCAAAGTCAGCAACTTAGCAAATCCCAATTTGAAGCGGTTAATCTGGACACGGACGAGTTACGAGTCGTACTAGCTGCCGACCATCCCCTGGCTCAGCAAGCGGCAGTCAGCATGACCGACCTACACGGTGTAGAAGTTGTCTCGCTCAGTACCGGTTCCGGCGTTTATGAAAAAATGGGCGCCCTCTACCAAACGGCCGGCTTCACGCCTAATATTCGATTTACCACACCGCACATTGAAACCTTGCTGGGCATGATTGCCCATACCCAACGCGTCACATTTTTATTCGCCAAGGCCGCCCAGCCCTTCCTCACCCCAGACTACGTGACCCGACCGTTCAGCCAGCCCTTAATCAGTCACCTGCAACTCGTCTATCCTCGTGGCACTCTCAGTCAGGCGGCTCGCCGCTTTATGCGTTATCTTGAATAGAGCCTCTACTTACGACTAATGTCATTTTTAGCGAATTTGTTGCATGGTTTTCAACTTCTTAGGAGGAACTTAATCAATGGACTATTTGCTCATTCTGCGGGGCATCAATGGCGGAAGCTATCACCCGGTTAAAATGGCCACATTGCGGGCCCTGTTGACCGCAGCCGGCTTCGTGCACGTCACCTCATACGCTAATAGTGGTAATCTCTGCTTTACCAGTAATCAGTCCCAACCGGCCTGTGAGCAACGCATTGCCGCCGTCCTCAGCAACAACTTTGCCTTTCCTATTAATTTTGGTGTCTTCGCCAAATCGGCCTTCCTGGCTGAGCTTCAACAAGCCCCTACCTGGTGGGACGGCCAGGGTAATCGCCAGCACATGTGTCTGTTCAAACTTCAAGATTACGGCGAGCACGATACCTGGCTTCACGACCACCTGGCTCCCATTGATCAAGTGGCGATGACACCCCACCTTATCTTCTGGACGGTCGCGGCGACCGGTAATTTCCAGCATTCATGGTACGGTCAGGTCTGGGGAACCGCCTTCTACCGCCAGACCAGTACCCGCAGTTATCGTACAACCCATAAGCTTTGGCAGCTTCTACAAGAACGCACAACATGATATAATTGAGAAGACGCTTACATTAATGAATCGAACAATGGTGATGGGCCTCAGTATTTCACAACTGGAAAGGAATTGTTGGCATGAACTATCTCTTACTTCTACGCGGGATCAACGTTGGTGGCAACCACAGAGTCCCCATGGCCACGCTACGCGACCTCCTGACGACTGCTGGCTTTACGGCGGTGCGTTCCTACATTAATAGCGGTAATCTGTTTTTCACCAGTGACCAGTCCGCTGCGGATTGTAACCGTCTGGTGGCTCAGATACTGACCCGCAATTTTGAGTTTCCCATCGACTTTCGCCTGTTAACGCAACCGGAGTTTCTTGCCGACCTCGCCCAGGCACCGGCTTGGTGGGGCGCCGATGAGACCTTACGCCACAACGCCCTGTTCAAATTGAACACCTATGACCAGGCGCATGACAGCTGGCTCACCGACCACATCACCACTGATTACGACCGGGTGTTGATCACGCCCAACGTTATCTTCTGGACCTCGACACTGCGGGCCCATTTCAGCCGCTCGTTCTACTCAAAGATCATGGGCACGCCATTCTACAAGCAGACCAGCGCCCGCAACTACAATACAACCAACAAACTTAAACAAATTTTGGAGGAAACCAATGATTAGAAACGTTGTTCACGACCCTACGCAGCTCAGTACCAAGGCGCAACCGGCCACTAAGCTCGACGCAGCCGTCGTCACGGACCTACTCGATACCTTAAAGGCTAATAGCGAGAATTGCGTCGGTATGGCCGCCAACATGATTGGCATTAACAAGCGGATCATCGTGGTCGACATGGGCGTGTTGCCCGTAGCTATGATCAATCCCCAGATCACGAAAAAAGCCGGTCCCTTTCAGACCAGCGAGGGCTGCCTGTCACTGACCGGCGAACGCCCAACGACGCGCTACCAAACGATTGACGTGGACTTTTTAAATCAGAATTTCCAGCGTCAGCATCAGACCTTCACCGGCTTCGTGGCCCAAATCATTCAACACGAAGTCGACCACTGTGAAGGCATTGTGATTTAACTACTAAGGAGATCTTTTGACATGACCGAAGAAGAAAAAATGTTAGCGGGTAAACTCTACGACCCATCTGACCCCAAGCTTCAGGAACGGCTCCACTACGCACATCGGCTATCTCAGGAATACAACATGACCTTTGACGACGAGAGCGAAAAGCGTGAGGAGATCCTCAAAAAACTGATTCCTAATCACGGTGAGGGCACCTACCTGCAAGAACCGATTTTCTTTGACTACGGGAGTTATACCCACTTGGGCAAACACTTCTACGCCAACGCCAACTTTACCGTGCTGGACTGTGGCGATGTGACGATTGGCGACAGCGTCTGGTTTGGCCCCAACGTCACACTGGTAACTCCCATGCATCCCCTGCGCTACCAGGAACGAAACCTCCAACCCCACGCAGACGGCTCGCTGTTCGATATCGAATACGACAAGCCCATCAAAATTGGTGACAACTGCTGGTTCGGCAGTAACGTGACGGTTATCGGTGGCGTTACCATCGGGAATGGTTGCGTCATCGGCGCCGGCTCGGTCGTCACCCGTGACATCCCCGACAACTCGCTGGCTGTCGGTAATCCATGCCGCGTTGTTCGTGAGATTACCGAGGAAGATTCGATCAAATACAAGTCTGAAATTCACTAAAAACTAAAACTGGCTCACCAGAAACTCCGCGCTAACGGGTTTTCCGGTGAGCCAGTTTTTCTATTTTTGATTACGCCACAATTGATAACTGCCCCAACAGAGTAGTCCAAAATCAAATAACATCAGAATTCCCCACAACCATAGATAGTCCGTGAGTAGCGGTGAATGCTGGACGTGCAGGAGATCGCCGGTCATCCCCAAGACGATGATGCCGTTGACCAGCAACCCGATACGTTTGGCCGTTCGACTCTTGGCACAAGCCGTCACAACGACCACGACTAGAATCAAGGAAACTGCCACGACATCTGGATTGTGCCAGTTAAAGTCCAAGCCGAGACTGCTCGTCGATGAGGGAACTAGCGACATGACCAATAGAAAATACAGACTCCCCAGTCCCGTCAATAGCGGCACGTACCCGTAAAGTTTACTCATGATCTCCGCCACCCTTTCCATTTATTTACGTTTACCATAGGTGATTCAGCACGGAAAGTAAACTGAAATGCGGGGGTTACGGCGGTCAGCAAAAGAGCCTAAGGAAAATCTTGGGTTCGCACCCGTAGTTAGGACAGGTTCCACCGAACCGGTCGTTGTCAATAATCAGAGCAGTCTTGGTACTCCGCTGTTCCTTAAGCGCCGTGTTAAACCAAAGGCAGCTGGACCACTGCCAATCACGATGTAGTCAAATCTTTTTGTCATCTTTCACCTCATATAATTATTAATTTGAAATTAGTCTTCGTCCAAAACTTTCTGTAAAGCTGCGGCGAATAACGGCTTGGGCCGAGCTCCGACCAAGCGATCGACCACTCGGCCATCTTTTTTGATTAGAAATGTGGGAATCCCCTGCACATCGAAGCGACTGGCAACTTCCTGGTCGTGGTCGACGTTAAGCGAAGTAAAAGTGACTTTCGTTTTGAAATCATCACTTTCGGAAAGGCTCTTTAGGATAGGGTCCATCATCTTACATGGCGGGCACCAGTCGGCCCGAAAATCAACGACGGTAACCCCAGTATTTGTTTCCTGTTCAAAGTTTTGATCATGAATTTCTTTAATCATCTGTAGCCCTCCTAGATACCCTGATAGGTATTTAATGGTTAATTGCGAAGTTCTCGGCTAAGAGCATACGACAGCACATGTCTTTCGCATAGTATCATGGCTGTCGTAAATTTAGATTGATTATTTCTTCGCAACCAACAACGTTAACCAATATACCCCCATAGGTATATTAACGCAAGCTTTTTTATTTGAAAGTGAACAAAAAGCGCACAACATCTATCATGTTGAACGCCGATAAAACCTATTATGTTGCCGTTTGGCATAGATTATCGATCCAATCAAAAAGTTCTGATAAATCATAGTCGCCGCTATGAGGCCGTCCCCACGGCAAGGCAAAATCCACATCAAGGCCGTGATTCTGTAAATTAGTTGCTAGAATCACTGGAATTGCGAATGCCGTATCTCGGTCGGCAGCGCCGTGACGAATCCGCCAGTGTTGAGCAATCTGACTCTGATGCGCCATGAGATAGGTCAGTGGATTGATCGCTGCCACAAGGCTGGTATCGGCCAATTGCGCGGGAACCGCACTGTGTTCCTGTGCAAAGGTCGTGAAATGCCGCGCCGCTATCAGTCGGCTACCGAACAGACTCGCCTCCGGACTGCTCAAGTCGAGTGCATCAAAGGCCGATACCCGTTTCATTCTAGTAATTCCTCGAAGATAGGCCGACCAGTCCAGACTCGCCACCCGACCGTTATTGACTTTAACGCCCGGAAAGGCCGTCACATCGTTCCCCGTTGAGAGCGCTCGCTGGGCGGAAACGGTCAAATAATCATCGATAAACCGGCGAAAGCTACCAGACCCATCGGCCTGAAGCTGCAAGGGATTACCAGCATGGTCCTTCAACTCAAGATGATTGAGATAGGGAACGAACGCTGATTTCAGCTCACTGGAAAGTCGTTGCTCGCTTACTGTCAACTCACCAGAGCTTGATGTCCGCTTCACTTGATTATTCACGACGGTGCAGTGCTGCTGATGCCACTCAGTCAGGCCATTGAACTGCCACTCATAAGCGGCATCCGCGTGCTCCAAGTTATGAATTGGACAGTAAGCTGAAACGGCAAAGATGTCGTCGGTCGCCGGTGCTGCTCCCAAATCCTGCAGGGCCGTTTCAAAGAAGTCCGCATTCCCGCTGGCGCCAGCAAGGGCTGCAATCGCTCCACCGGCGCTAGCTCCATTGGTAACAATCCGAGCTGGATTACCAGGGAGCCAACCGGCGTTGAATTTGACGTAACGGATGGCAGCCTTCATATCGATGATAAATGCGGGGGCTTTGCCGCTATATTCCCCCTGAGCTGTCTTGGAGGTCCGACCACGTAGACCAGCGGAAACCACGACGTAGCCACGCATCAACGCTTGTAAAATCGTCGCCCCTCGACTAAAGGATTCCTGGTTACCAGGAAAATCACGTGGCCCAGGCAGATAGTCCCCAACCGTGTTGGGCATGAAGATGGGCGCCGTGACTCGCGTATAGCCGTTGACCTGGCCGTTGTTAAAGTATGGTTCGGGCACAAAGACATTGAGCTGCTGAATAGCATCAACCGGCATGGTCACGTAGTCTAGGCCAAGAAAGGCACGGTACCGCAAAACTTGCCCGTCAATCGTCACCTGCGCCGACTGATAACGCGTTTCATCAAATCTTAGTGGGGTCGTCATCGCCATTCCTCCATTCTGTGTTGGCGCTCGTTTCCCCTAGCTTAGTGGAAAGTTGGTGAGGGTGCAATGAATGCGGGTTGCTTTGTTGCAAGATTGAACTGAATTCTATAGCAATCATTGGATAACAAAACAGCCGCACTACGACGATACGTAGACGACTGTCACCATCCAATGAAACAATATAAGCCTTGTACTCGGCCTACACTACGGGCACATCTTCCGACTTAGATAATTCCAAAGCGAGTCGTAAATTCAAACTAGTTTGCGGGTTCTTCACAGATTGTCCCAAAATCTTTTCACACTGCTTAATCCGATATTTAATCGTGTTCCGGTGAAGATATAATGTATTGGCAGTCTTAGTAATCTCACAATTAAAGTCTAAGTAAAACTGCAAAGTCTTTCTTAAATCAATAATTGCTGGATCTTCCGGATAAGCCAAATCCTTCAATACCTTTTCACAATAGTAGTGAATATCTTCGTTGTTCGTCTCATCAAATAATCCGATTAATCCCTTAGGATGATAGTAATTCATCGTGTCGGGCTTCTCCCGCTGCTTAACTTCCTCCAAAGCTGATTTGGCTTCAATGTAGGAGTTTGAAATATCTTCAATCTTGTCATATGGATTACCAAAGGAAAAGCTCAGATTTATCTTCAAAGCATCTTTAAGTTCCTTCACCAAATTCTTCACTGTTCGTTCGAAGCCAACTTCTTTCGATTGAAAAAGTAAGGCAATATCGTTGCTATTCTTGACCTTAAACGCCACCACATCGCGAATCTTCAAAGGAAGTTGTTCCTGCAACCAACTATTAGCGACTTCAGATTCCTCTTTGCGATAGAATATTTGATTACGGATACTGTCATTTGGCACACAGTGTACCAAGGCCATCCGATAATAATCACTTGGAATCAGGCCATAATTATCACCCAAGTCAATCCAATCACGATTATCTTCCTGAGTGGTTTTAGCTTTAATCAATTGTGACAAAAAGTCACTCTTCATCAAGTCAAAGAACTCTTGAACTTTACGGTTCTTATACAAAATAAACGTCAACACCAGCACTGCCTGCTCAATCGCAAACTCAGAAATCGGATATGGAATCTGTTCCGGCTTTAATATCAACATATAATACGGGAAGTAGTTAGCCACCTTAACAGGATAGCCCAATATTTGGACCTTTTCCCCACGAATGTCGTTAATCATCAACGTACTTTTACCTTCGTTGATTTGTTGATAATCATGTGAACTAAGCTGTTCCGCGTAGAAAGAAGCCGGATGATCAGATTCCGAGAAAAATTGAGAATTGCCAATGACCTTGTGCCACGGATTCAATAAAATAACTGGTGCATTAATAATTTTTCCAAGTTCCGCAATAAAGCGGCCGTTGCTGACATCATGCATCAATAAGTTAGAAAAACTCTTCTGAATGTCTAGCGCATATGTAAGTTGTTCCGTTTTCGTGTCCCATAAGTAGCTTTGCATTTGGTAGAGTAAACTACCTAACGGCTGACCACTAGGAATTTTTATAATTGGTAAATCAATCTCAGTCGCATATTTCACCACTGACGGATCAATCTTATCAATAAACCGGCCAACCTTAATTCCTAAAGCCGTGACATTTCGCTGTTTAAGCGATGCCAGAAACGGTTTCAACTTCTCCTGTCCATTCCGAAAAACCATTGCCGTTGTCAAGATAATGACATGTTCCGGAATAAAATTTGCAACATCGGGGGTTTCGGTAATTTCGACACTTTCGACCGGTCGTTCCATGTCTTTGTGAATCGATAAAACTTCCAAATCTGAGAATCGCGGTAAGTTCAGTAACTCTTTGAGTGTGCTCACTTTAGTTAGCCTCCTTAAGTAAAAAAAGTTAGCGCTTTCATCTCCCTAATTAAAACATATTTAGCTAAAATAGACAAATACCATTAATTTATGGTGCAGAGTATGCAATGAATTTCTTGTGAATCTCCTTATAATTGTCCTTGTAAGCGTTTACATATATGGTGAAATTGGAGGACTTATCATGGACAAAGTTACAGAAAAATCAGGTATGGCCTATTGGAAGAAGATCGTCATCTTACTCTGTGCCGGCTGGATTACCATTTGGATCTACCGTTCTGCCCTTGCGCCGGTCTACCCCCAAATCCGCTCATCACTTGGCGGCGGGGTCTCTGACACCGCGTTAGGTTCCATCTCAAGTTTCTATTTCTTAGGTTACGTTATTATGCAGATTCCCGCGGGATTCCTGGTCGATAAGATTGGGAAAAAGCGCGTGTTGATTCCCGGATTTATACTATTTGCCATCGCCGCCCTCATCGTGGCCATGGCCAGCTCCATTCAGATGATCTACGTGGGTTCCGTCTTAGCCGGGTTAGGCTGTGGGTCTTTCTACGGGTCCGCTTACTCCCTGACTTCACAAAACATCCCCGCCGACAAGAAGAGCTTCTCCACGGCCATCGTGAACAGTGGTTCCGCCGTTGGTTCCGGGCTCGGTATGATTCTATCGAGTTTCTTAGTCGCCCAACAAGGCATGCCTTGGCAAACGATGATGTACATCACGATTGTCATGATTATCTGCATGGTCATTGCATTCCAAGCTATTATTAAGAGCAACAAAGATGATATTGTGAACATCCAAGCTGCCGAAGAAGCTGCTAAAGCCGCTGCCGCTGCGGAGCCTAAAGTTAAGGAAAAGGTGTCACTCAGCACCCTCTTCCAGCCCAAGATGCTCTTCGCCTACATTTTATATTTCGCAACCTGCTACGCCTACTACATGATTGTGACGTGGTTACCTAATTTCCTGGCAACTGAACGGGGCTTCCACGGTGCTGCCATTGGTTTCTCCTCATCACTGGTTGCCTTCGCCTCGATTCCTGGTGCCCTATTCTTCAGTAAATTAGCTGATAAATACCTAAATAAAAAGATTCAATTCATTGTCGTTTTGGAACTCCTCTCCGCCGCAATGCTCCTGCTGACGGTGCAAGCCAAGACTTCCGCCTTCCTACTGACTGCTCTGATTCTTTACGGATTCCTGGGCAAGCTAGCCGTTGAACCAATCATCATCTCCTGGCTGGGTGAAAACGCCCCAGCAGTCGGTGTTGGGACAACCTTAGGGGTCTTCAACTTCTTCGGGATGATGTCCTCAATCATTGCCCCCGCCTTGACTGGGAGTATCTCTGATGCCACCGGTTCCAAAGTCTTGGGCTTCTACATCGCCATTATCCTGTTGGCCGTCGGAACCATCCTGTTCTTACTGGCCAACTTGCACAAGAAGCAAGCCAATGCCTAAGTCTCGCGTTCAGCGAGTTCTCCATTATTTTGACATCGTTTCTTCCCTGTAATCCACATAGCCCCATGCAAACACCCATAAGCATGCCACCCACTGCCAGATGTTTCAACCAATCGTGGATGGCTATGCCTATGGGTGTTTGCGAGTTCATCACAAATTGGAGGTCCTCAGTATGCTTAAAAAGCTCAGCGCAATCTTTGCATTTGCCTTCTGTGGCAGTCTCTTACGGCTTGGTCTCACCTCGATGACCAATCACCATTTGACAACGATTCTCCTGATCAACGTGGTGGGATCCTTTCTCCTCGCCTTCATTTCCAAAACGCTTCCCACCCTAATCCCCCTCTCAGAAGCCGTGATGGCCGGTCTAACTGTCGGCCTCGTTGGGAGCTTCACGACCTTTTCAACCTTCTCCATGGACGTCGTAGCCCTCTTACAGCAAGGGGCACTGGGACTAGCACTTATCTACTGGCTAGCCAGCCTACTGCTGGGGTGTGGGGCCGCTGTTCTTGGTTTCCACATCAGCGCTCGCGTCACCGAAAGGGCGTGATGGCTAATGTTGGCAATCCTCTACATCTGCTTAGCTGGCAGCTGCGGCGCCCTGACACGCTTCACAGTAGGCTACGTGACCGACCTGGTCATTCGACCGACGCAGTTCCCAGTGGCCACCGTCACCATTAACATTCTGGGTTCTGGCCTACTAGGAATCGCAACCGGACTACTCGCGCCAACCGCCCTACTCTTTCAGGTCGCCAGTGGCTTCCTAGGTGGCTTCTCCACCTTCTCTACGTTCACTAACGACTTCATCAAGCTGATTGACCACAAACCCATCACGGCGATGAGCTACTTAGCACTATCCGCAACCTTGGGGGTCGTCAGTGCCTTTGTCGGTTACACGCTAGTAGCTTAACAATCAACCTTGGCAGCATTCTCCGCAAGTCTACGTGCGGCTTACCAGTCGCGAAAAAGGCGCAGTGTTCTACCTGCTCCTTTCAGGGCTAGTCATTCAACTGACAAAATCAGTAATGAAAGCGTTGTTCTAGATTCGTGAACGGCGTATACTATGGGTAACCGCAAGTCTAGTGTGGTGTCGTGTGAGGGAGCAGTGGCGACTGCTCCCTTTTTGTATGCCCTACAAACCTTCTGAGTCGGTATTAGTCCCCTATCATGGTGATTGTCGTCAGCAGTGGTTGACTCGAAGAACCGACGACGCCTTTAACCGCCCGGACCCCCAATACGATAGTTGTCGCTATTTACGAAAGGCTCTGTTATGATCAACTCAATCCATGAATCCCTAGAAAAATAATGCACTCAAATCTTACGTCACAAAGAACCTTTAGAGCCGTCATCTATTTTCGACACTTCTTTAGCAGCTATAGAATCCTTAGAGCAGTCGGCAATCAAGTTCTACGGTTGTCGACCTAGCCGAATTAACCACGAAGTCTGAGCTGGGAGATTACTTCGGTTCTATGTCAACTGTTGTTG
>NZ_AZCZ01000017.1 GCF_001434055.1 Levilactobacillus parabrevis ATCC 53295
ACAACAGATATTTTAGAACCTTTTTTGCTTGATAAACTTTTGTATCAAATGTTTGTTAGATGCATTAATGAGTTACGTAATTGGCTTGCCATTTAATCGATTGGTAAGTTATTGGATTCGTCAGTCAGTAGCTGGTGTTTTAAACTAAAATTAGTCGTGAGTATAGCAATCGACATGATGCGAAGGACTTGTTTTGAATTTGAGAGAATTTGAAAGGATTTGTTGCATTAATGCTGAATCCAAGCCGGAGGAAGTCAGGGATGGCGCCGGCCGTGACGGCGGTGTTAGGCCGGGTGATTGATTTCCCCCGGTCTTACAGCGTGGGACGCGTTTGGAAACTCGCCTGAACTTGGCGAGGTTTCAAACCGAGCCGGAAGCCAGTACTTTGGCTGCAGGCGGTCCCCACAGCAGGCAGAACCCCTGACAGCCGCAGGCGACCAGTCTCGACAATCCCATCAGCAATGTGGCAAACAAACTCAAAAATTTTAAAAATTTCATTGTTTTCCGGCGAAATTGGGCGAAACTGCTTTATTCTGCGGCGTTTTTTGGTAACATGAACGTATAACCAAATGTTTTCAGCACAGGCTGGGGAACATGAGAATGAGGGATAATCCATGGAAAATCAAGAACAGCAAGCCAATGCAGCCGATGCCCTGACGCAGGTAATCGCAGGTAAACTCGATTACTTAAGTACGATGCAGGCAGCGGTTCAGCATGGCGATGACCGAAAAATCTACGAACTTCTTGATCAAGTTCGCTACTACCAAGAAGTAAAGAAGACCCGTGCTAACCGGTCCGTGAACCATTTAGCCGAATTGGTCGACAACATTCATCCCCAAATTAGCCATTATTTGAGTGACAATTTAATCGATTATTTAGGCCACATTTACCCGTTCTTTTACTACGAAGAATTTACGACGGGGATGTTCCACATTTACTTTGGTAACTGGTGGGACCGGCGATTATTTGGTGACCTAGACGTCATCAATGTTCGTTTTGAGTTTGACAAGACCGAATACCAAAAGCTCCGCGATTCCTTCGGGCTGGAGGGCCAAGGCCAACGTTTGAACACGTCAAAGATTGAAGCTGTTTCCGCTGAAAGCGAAAAGCTACAGGAATTAGTCGATGCTCAGGCAACGCGGGACAACGAGAAGACTAAGCTGCGTGACCAGTTGAAGGAAAACAGTGGCAAGAGCAGCATGCCATGGGAATCTGGCAAGGTTAAAGGCGAACGCCAAGAAATTATCGATCAATTGACGAAGCTGGCGGACGAGGACGAAAAGGCTCTGAACGCCCACAAACAGATCAAGGAAAACGACGATAAGATTCTGGTCTTGTCCAAGGAAGATACGATTTTGAATTACGAAAAGCAAAGCATTCGCGATGCATTTGATGATTTTGAACATTTCGAGGCTCACAATGCTAGCTTGTATGCCGATTACTTGAACAGCCTATTGGGTAAGAGCGAGGGTGAGGTGACAGTCGATGATTAACGAAAACGATCCATCCACGTTAACCACGAGCGGCCGCCTACTGAACTATAACGAAGCCATCAAGGACGGCCTGCAAACCGGGTTGACCTTTACGAAACTCATGGACCAGTTGATTCGGACGACCGATGCTGATGAACTGGTTAGTGCGGCCACGCAACTCGCCGACTTTCAATTGGACTCCGACTACGTTACATTTCCACACCAATATAGTAATGCCGATTACTACCTGTTATTCATGTCACGGATGTTGGAATTGCACGATCAGGGTAGCCAAGTGATCTTGCAGTCACGTGATCACCGTGAAGAGTTGACGCAACAGTTGACGACGTTAGGCGATCGGGGAACCTTTAGTTTCCGCGTAGAATCCTCCGAAAATGGTGGGGTCTTCTACCGTGAACGGGCAACCGGTCAATCCTTGTTCTACCTGAACTTGGAACGCAAGATGTTCCGCTTCAACAGTCATGCGTTGACCCAACTCTTCATCATTGACCTGCACGAGACGGTTCCGGCCGAAACGGTTAAGACCTCCGTTCAGGTATTATTGGACTTTGCGCGTTACTTGAAGGAAGACTACGGTTATTCCGTGGACTTTAACATCTTGGACGCTGCTAACCGCCAGAACTATTCAGTTCGGGCCGCAGATTTGCCAGCAGGTATCGTCGACCGCTTGTTTGTGACGGCCGCTAAGAACGACTACATGCTGACGAACGGTGTGAATGGTAACGGGGCCGAAATCGCGTTGGATAACAACGTGGTCGTGGATATCTTCAATAATCAATTGGAAGGTCAGCCCGAATGGGTCTTGACCGTCCATGATGATGATCAGAAGATTTCCTGGTTCGATGTGCTACTGAAATACCCGTTCATGCGGGATTGGTACTTAGAAAATCTGACGGATCTGGAAATTAAGTCAGACCCACTCGTCTTTGAATAGGGGGTTCACGCGGTGTTAGAACTAGCAAAACTGGTACAGCAGTCCATCTCCTTAGATGAACAGATTACCCGGGATAGAGACATTGAACTTCCCCGGAAGGTTCAAATCGAGAACGCCTACGTCGCACTGGATGTCGAATTGGCTGAAACGGCCAACACGTCCGAGTGGTTCAAGGTGTGGAAGACGCATCGTGGTAAGGCTGATGAAGGCCAAACGCCACGCCAGACCTTACTGACGGAGTATACCGATGCCATGGACTTTTTCTTCCTGGTCGCGGCCAAGAAAACCTGGACGCATCTGATTATGATCACCGAGGAGGACCTGAAGGGGCTGGAGAAGAGTCGGCCAGCTAAGGACCTTGATCAACAATACTTAATTCTAAAGCGCATGTTATTTAACAGCCACTTTGACCACCGACAAGAAGATTTCCGCCACGCTTGGCGGCTATTCTTGAAGTGGGGCTTTGTGGATTTCGGATTTAGCCAAGATGAGATTCAAACGGCTTATGAAGAAAAACGCAAAGTTAACCTGGATCGTCAGGCAAATGATTATTAGAATAGCAACAGTTCAAAAGGATCGCCCAATCGCCGGTCCTTTTTGCGTCTTCAGGAGAAGTTAAGCTTTTCACAGACTGGTTGATAGTATACGAGGGTGTCCTCGGTAGGAATGTGGGCTGTTATGGGCACCGTGTGTCAAATATGGTAACAGTCGCGATTATTAGGAGAAGACTGCTGGCATTTTTGAGTGGGGACTGTTAAAATGCAAGAGCTATGTGTTAAGAACTATTGATTAACATCACTATTACCTAATAGTTCTATATGTAATCGTAACTGTCCTAAAACTTTTAAATTATCGAAGACTGACAGTTACGGCTGAATATTTATAAATTTCATGAACCAAAAGGGAGGGGACTCTTATCAGTCACGTCGATCCACGGGTCGTTCGGACCAATGAACGGCTACGTCAAGCCCTAAGTGTTTTACTTGAAGATCATCAGTTAAGGGAAGTCTCCGTGCAAACACTGACGAAGACCGCTCAGATTACCCGCGGTACCTTTTATCTCCACTACAAAGACAAGGCCGACTTCCTCCTGCAAACGGAGCGACAGGTCGTGGACGAGTGGTTCTTTCACGCTGAAACGATTACGGCGGTTACTGACACCAATACGGCTGCAGGCGTTTTACAGGTGACCGGATTTGATCTGAATGCTGCACTGGAGTATGCGGACAAGCACCATCAGATTCTGGCCACATTGTTTGATACCCAGTTCCCACATTTCCGGGAATATTTACTGGCTACGCTGATTCAGAAGCTGTACCAGTTTGGTTTGAACTTTGAGGGGAAACAACAAAACTTTCACATGACGGAAAACGAAATTCCGGCCAGCTATCTGGCGTCTGCTTTCATGGGGATGATCATGCAGTGGCTGGCCGATGACCGGCGCTTCAGTTATAGCCATCTGGGCCGTAGCTTTGCGGCACTGTTGCCCAGCCCCGAAGCAACGCGGCTACGTGAGTGGTTCATCACGTGTAACCTGGAGAAGTAAGCGTCAGGTGTTTCGGCCTATAGCGATAACGTTCTAATTTAAAACAGGTCGTTGTTTTCACCCGAATTGAAAATAAAGCTTGACGTGAGAAATCCTATCAAGTATAATTTTCATGTTGTATTTGTGGACTTCCACAGCTGCAACCGCTCGGGACAAGTCATTAAGTTTTCCGCTTGCGGAGCACTTGTTTTCGGCGAGTCTAAGTCTAAAATTATAAGGAGGTGCACACACATGTACGCAATTATCGTAACTGGCGGCAAGCAGTACAAGGTCGAAGCAGGCCAAGCTGTTTACGTCGAAAAGTTGAACGTTGAAGCTGGTGAAAAGGTTACTTTTGACCAAGTTGTCTTTGTCGGTGGCGAAACGCCTAAGATCGGGACGCCAACTGTTGCAGGTGCAACTGTTACTGGAACTGTTGAAAAGCAGGGTCTGGAAAAGAAAGTTGTTACTTACAAGTACAAGGCCAAGAAGGGCCAACATACGAAGAAGGGTCACCGTCAACCATATACCAAGGTTGTCGTTGATGCTATCAACGCTTAAGCCTAAAGATTAAAGAGAGGCGATCTCGATGATTCACGCGACGTTCCATCACGGAGCTAACCGAATCGATTCATTCCAAATCACTGGCCATGCTGACTCAGGTGAGTATGGTCAAGACATTGTTTGTGCCGCAGTATCGGTGCTTGCGATCACGACCGTCAACAGCTTGCAACGAATCGCTAAGATTCCGGTGCAAGTCGACAACCGCGATCAGGAAGGTGGCTTTCTGGAAGTCCACCTCCCACCAAAGCTGGAAGCAACGGCTGAACTTAAGGGACAAACGCTCCTCCAGAGTTTTGCGGATGGGTTAAGAGATGTCGCCACAAATTACGCGGATTTTGTTAAATTCGCAGAAACCAAAGATTAATTTGCGGAGGTGAAACTTATGCTGATGAACATGAACTTACAATTCTTCTCTCACCATAAAGGTGGTGGGTCTACTGCTAACGGTCGTGACTCTGCTGGTCGTCGTCTTGGGACGAAGGCTGCTGATGGCTCAACTGTTACCGGTGGTTCTATCCTCTACCGTCAACGTGGTACGCACATCTACCCTGGTGTGAACGTAGGCCGCGGTGGGGATGATACTTTGTTTGCTAAGGTTGCTGGCGTTGTTAAATTCGAACGTCTTGGCCGTGACAAGCGTCAAGTATCCGTATACCCAGTTACTGAAGAAGTAGCTAAATAACACGAGGTTTTCCTCGTACGACTGAAGAGCTTGAGGCGAGACCAATTCGCTTTAAGCTCTTCTTTCTCTCTCTAAAATGAAAGGCGTTCCGTCAGGCTCGTGTGAGCTGGTGGTGATGAACGTTTCTCGAACTGGCTGTCAGTGGCCGCTCATCGCAACTGAAGAAACTGGTCGACTTTGGGCCAGCTACATATCTTTTTTGGTTACGATGGGCGGCGCACGGGCCGGTGATTTCTCTAGCAGGGGTTGCCGTTTTCCTATAAAATGGTACGCTTACCAGGGAAGTCGTCAGGCAAGACGACGGCTTTTATCGCTGATAGTTGGGACAATGGGGTCTTGTGGGCGTTGCCCAGCTACACGGTGAAAGTCTTACCAGAATCAAATTCATCTCTAAAATAGCAAAGGGGTTGAGTTGATGTCGACTAGAATCGAACGGTTACAAGCACAGTTTGACCGGCTCAGTATCGATAGTTTCTTGGTGTCCAGTGCAAGCAACCAGCAGTATCTAGCTGGTGCGAGCGTTGAGGGTGGCGATGGCTATCTTTTGGTAACGGCTAAGGATGCCGTATTCATTACCGATGCTCGGTATCTGACGGAATTGAAGGCAACCATTCCAGACATGCCACTAGCAATCACGCGGGACTATCTGCAGGCCGCTAACGACCATTTACAGGCCGTAGGGGCCACCGTACTCGGAATTGAGGATAGTTTATCCTTGAACGAGTATCAGTGGTTAGACGAGCATCTGTGGACGGACATCGTGCCGTTGGCTGGCGTCGTGGATAATTTACGGCAGATCAAGGAACCGGCTGAGATTGCGGCGATTCGCAAGGCCACTGCCTTGACCAGTCAAGGGGTGACGGCGTTGTTTGATCAGCTCCACGTGGGCATGAGCGAACGGCAAGCCGCACAATGGCTGGAACGGTGGATGGGTGACCACGGGTCGACCGGTACGAGCTTCGATACCATCGTGGCGAGTGGCAAACGGTCGGCCTGGCCGCACGGGTCTGCCAGCGACAAACTGTTGGCGGATCATGACATGGTCACTATCGACTGTGGCTTCTACGTGGACGGGTATACGTCTGATGTCACCCGGACGGTGGCGTTGGGTGACCCCGGTGAGCTGCTCAAGTCAGCTTATCAGGCCGTTCAAACGACCCAGGAAAAGATCATGGCAGCTGTCAAACCCGGTGTGACCGGTGGCGAGCTCGATAAAATCGGACGCGACTACCTGACCACACAGGGTTACGGCGAGGCCTTCATTCACGGGACCGGCCATGGTATTGGACTGGATATTCATGAGGGGCCGAACATTGGTCGTGGCTGGCCCGACGTGATGGCAGCTAATGAAGTCATTACGGTCGAACCTGGTGTGTACTTTGCGGATCAGGGTGGTCTGCGGATCGAAGACGATTTATTGGTGACGCCAGAGGGTCACGAGACGCTGACGACGGCACCACGGAATTTAATTATTCTGTAAGTCACACGCTCATCTTGCTTTTTATGGGTAAAAATTGATATTATAAAGAGGACATATTTTAGGAGGCTGACAACATTATGGCAATTTCTACTGCTGATTTTAAAAATGGTTTAACTATCGAAGTCGATCACGCAATCTGGCGGATCGTTGAATTCCAACACGTAAAGCCAGGTAAGGGTGGCGCTTTCGTTCGTTCAAAGCTAAAGAACTTACGGACGGGTGCTGTGCAAGAAAAGACTTTCCGTGCCGGTGCTAAGATGGAACGCGCTGACATCCAAACGCGTTCAATGCAATACCTTTACGAAGACGCTGACAACCGGGTCTTCATGGATACGGACAACTTCGAACAAATCGAAGTGTCTGACGACCAAATCAAGGCACAATTGCCTTACTTGCAAGAAAACATGAACGTTGACTTGGTACAATTTGGTAACGAAGTTCTCGGTATCGAAGTACCAAACACCGTTGTTTTGGAAGTTACGGCTACTGAACCTGGTATCAAGGGGAACACCGCTTCTGGTGGTTCCAAGCCTGCTACCATGAACACTGGCTTAGTCGTTCAAGTGCCATTCTTCGTTAACGAAGGCGACAAGCTCTCCATCAACACGACTGATGGTACCTACATTTCTCGTGCCTAAGTTTTCATACGTTTAAACAGTAAGGGAGGGTCAACGAATGGCAGAAGATACTAATATCATTTTAGAATCAAAGGAACCCGCACTGGGTAAGATCGAAGTGGCGCCACAAGTCCTCGAAATCATCGTCGGCATTGCGGCTAGCCAAACTGAAGGCGTTGCGCGGATGCGTGGTTCACTGGCAAACAGCGTCACGGAGCTTTTGGGTCGCAAAGAACAACACGGTAAGGGCGTTAAGCTCGTGTTTGATGGCGACGAACTAGCAGTTGATGTGTACGTTTACTTGAATTACGGGGTAGCGGTTCCCAAGGTTGCCTTGGCCATTCAAGATAGCGTGAAGCAACAATTGTTGTTCATGACGGACCTCGATTTACGTGAAGTAAACGTTCACGTGGAAGGCGTCATTCCCGAAAAGACGGCGCAACAGGTTGATCCAGATAACCTGTTCAACCAGAGCGATGAAGGAGACAGTGACCAATAGTGACACTTACACGACATCAAATTCGGGAACGCGCATTTCAAATGCTCTTTGCATTGAACGCCAATCCCGAAGCTGATCAAGACGCGTTGTACCAACGTGTTCTGACCGATGACCCGAACCAAACCGTTCCCGTGCCCGCCTACCTGACCACGTTAGTGCAAGGTGTTTTGGCAAACCAACCCGAGTTGGATGCCCAAATCGACCAGTACTTGAGTACCGGTTGGCAATTAAAGCGGATCGCAAAGACCGACCTGGTCATTATGCGTATCGCTTTCTTTGAAATCGCGCACGTGGAAGAAGTGCCGAACCGAGTTGCCGTTAACGAAGCCTTGGAATTAGCCAAGAACTTCAGTGACGACCGTTCACGGCGCTTCATCAACGGGGTCCTCGCCCATACTCTGGACGGCGATTCCGCTGATTCACAAGCTTAAGCTAAGAGACCGACTGTCCTTTTGGGACGGCCGGTTTTTTGTTTGCAGACGTACGAGCTATGACTGTGGAGAAAAGTGACCGCCTTCGGCTGCCAGGGGTTCCGCCTGCTGTGGGGACCGGTGCGAGCCTGTGGAGCGGTCTCGCACCTCGACTTTAAGCCATGCCAGGTTCGGGCATGGCTTAAAGCTCGTCCCGCGCTGTAACCCCGGGAAGAACCGAGCGCCCGGCGTAACACCGCCGTCACGGCCGGCTGCACCCCTGGCCGCCTGCGGCTATGACTTGTCGCTGTTGTCAGTGGTGGTGGATCTGCGAACCAAAAACGGCGGTGGCAGTGTGTCGGGCGTTAGCTTAGCTATTGCTGAAATACTGATGGTGTGGTCCATGGTCGGTCGGTGGTGACGAGTGGAACTGATGCCATTGAAAAGGGCGAGATGGCTGGTGAGATTGATGACTCGGCGGACATCGGAAATAGAGAGAATTAATTCTTGTGATAAACGCAATAATTTTGGACGGTAGCCCCAATTTTCCAATGAATGTGGTCGACTGATAGGATCAAAGTAACCATAAAATACGCCAAAAATATAGATTTTGTTGTGAGAACGGATACCATCCCCGTTTTCAGATAAGGTATGCTAAAATGGAAAGTAACTTTGAATTTTAGGGGAGGACAAGTCGCATGGCAATCATTATCGACGGGAAACAGATCGCAAAGGACCTCAACGCGCAGACCCAGCAGCGGGTCACCGCACTGAAAGAGCAGGGGGCCGTTCCCGGTCTCGCCGTTATTATCGTGGGCGATGACCCGGCCAGCGCCATTTACGTGCGGAATAAGCACCGTAAGGCCGTTAAGTTGGGCATTAAGTCCGTGGTACGGGAACTTCCCGCAACTATCAGTCAGGCCGAACTCCTCGCTATTGTGAACGAATATAACCACGATGACAGTATCCACGGCATCTTGGTCCAGTCGCCACTCCCCATGGGGTTGGACGAGCAGGCAGTCGTGGCTGCCATCGATCCTAAGAAGGATGTGGATGGGTTCCATCCGCTGAACGTGGGGCGGCTCTTTGCTAACTTACCGGGGCATTATCCGGTCTCATGTACGCCGCGTGGTATCATGACGATGTTGGCTAGCCTGAATGAGCATCTTCGTGGCAAACGGGCCGTGGTTGTTGGTCGTAGCATGATCGTGGGGCGGCCAATGGCGGCAATGTTACTGAATGCCGACATGACGGTAACTGTGGCGCATGTGCATACAAAACATTTGGAAGAGATCACCCGGACTGCCGACGTTCTAGTCGTGGCGACCGGTGTGACCCACTTGATTAAAGGCAATGATATTAAACGCGGGGCCATTGTCATTGATGTGGGGATGGACCGCGATGAAAATGGTAAGCTGACCGGCGACGTTGATTTTGATGCCGCCGTAGACCGGGCTGGCGCAATTACGCCGGTTCCGGGTGGCGTGGGTCCGATGACGATTGCCACGTTGATGCAGCAGACGGTAGACTTATGTGAGTGGAGTGAGCAACTTGGCAGCAACTGATTACTTAACAGTCACGGCGCTAACCCAGTATTTAAAACGCAAATTTGAGGTGGACCCCTACCTGGGTAAGGTCTACCTGACGGGGGAAATTTCAAACTTTCGCCTGCGACCACACGCTCACCAGTATTTTAGTTTGAAGGATGACCACGCTAAAATCAGTGCCATCATGTTTCGCTCGGCGTTTGAGAAGCTGAAGTTTACGCCGGAAACCGGGATGAAGGTCCTGGTCACCGGACGGATCTCCCTGTACGAACCCACTGGTCAGTACCAGATCTACGTAGAACGGATGGAGCCCGATGGTATTGGTCAACTCTATCAGGCCTACGAACAATTGAAGAAAAAGTTAGCCGATGAAGGGCTATTCTCAGCACCTAAGCGGCCGTTACCGCGTTTTCCCAAACGCATCGCGGTCATCACGAGTCCTAGTGGGGCGGTCATTCGCGACATCATTACCACCACGCGGCGGCGTTACCCCATCGCGCAGATTGTGCTGTACCCCGCAGTGGTTCAGGGGGATGGCGCGGCACCGGACTTGGTACGGCAACTCGAACGGGTGAATGCGACTGGAACCTATGACACCTTGATTATTGGTCGTGGTGGGGGTTCCATCGAAGATCTCTGGCCATTCAACGAAGAAACGGTGGCGCGGGCCATTGCGGCAAGCCAGATCCCGGTGATCTCATCCGTTGGTCACGAAACGGATACGACGATTGCCGACCTGGTCGCGGACGTGCGGGCGGCTACGCCAACCGCCGCGGCTGAATTGGCTGTACCCGTCTTGACCGATGAAGTGGTCAAGCTGCAACAGCAACGGACACGGCTGTATAATGCCATGACCAATCGAATTAATTTCCAACAGGAACGCCTCAACAAACTGATGGCCGCTTACGTTTTCCGGCAGCCGCAACGCCTGTATGAGACTTATGTTCAGCGGTTGGATCATGCACAACAGAGCCTGGCACGTAATATGCGGACGCAATTGCAACAGACGCAGCAGCGCTACCAGTTGGCCCAGCAGAGCCTGCAGAGCCATAATCCACTGGCTAGAGTGCAACGCGACCGGACGACGGTGGCGCAACTGGCCGAACGGCTCAATAGCGAGGCCAAACGGTATCTGGCCGATCGCCAAGAACATGTGGGCAAGCTGATCAACGGCTTGGACTATCTGAGCCCACTGAAGATTATGGGGCGTGGCTACAGCTACGTGACGCAAGATGATCACGTGGTGCGGCAGACGGCTGATTTGAAGACCGGACCCGCTACGATTCACTTGAGCGATGGCACCGCAACTGCGGATATTACTGACATTCAACCAACATCGGAGGATTAACATGAGTGAAGAACAAAAACCAACCTTTGAAGAAAATTTAACGACTTTAGAAAATATCGTTGCTCAGCTGGAACAGGGAGACATTCCCTTGGAACAGGCACTCTCGCAATTTCAGAAGGGTGTAGCGTTAAGTAAGGACCTGCAGAGTACCCTGCAAGGGGCCGAGAAGACCTTAGCTACGATGATGGATGATAACGATCAAGAACAAGCTTTCGAGACGCCACAAGGGGGCACAGGTGATGCCGATTGATACGCGGCTAAAACAATTTGAAACGACCTGGGTGCCACGGCTAAATGCACCGTTACAAGCGGCCATCGATCAGGATAGTGGTGACCCGCGGTTGGCTGAAGCTATGGCTTATTCCGTCATGGCTGGTGGCAAACGATTGCGGCCATTGCTGACGGTCGCTACATTACAAGCTCTGAATGTTCCGTTTGATGAGGAGCGTGATTGGCGGCCAGTCATGGCTCTCGAGTTGTTACACACCTACTCCTTGATCCATGACGACTTACCGGCGATGGACAATGATGATCTCCGTCGCGGGGAACCGACTAACCACGTCAAATTTGGCGCAGGGATGGCGACTCTGGCCGGGGATGGCCTGTTGACGTTGGCTTTTCAATGGCTGACCGCGACGGATCTGCCGGCGACAACGCAGGCTCAGTTGGTGCAAGCACTGGCCGTTGCGGCCGGTCCTGGCGGCATGGTTGCGGGTCAGGCCAAGGACGTGCAGTCCGAACATGTGGATTTGCCACTGGCTAAGCTACGCGTGCTCCACCGGGAAAAGACCGGGGCCCTACTTCACTATGCGGTGCAGGCCGGATTGATTATCGGCCAAGCCCCACAAGCGCAGTGGACACCGTACCTGCAATTTGCCGATGCCTTTGGACTGGCGTTCCAGATCTACGATGACATTCTCGACGTGGTTGGAACAGCAGCCGAGTTGGGCAAGGCCACGCAAAAAGACGCTGGCGAAGCCAAGAATACCTATCCGGGTAAGCTGGGCTTAGCGGAAGCGAACCAGGCGTTGATCGACACGATTCAGACTGGTCGGCAGGCGTTAGCCGCCTTGCCCGCCGGTGAGGGGTGTGACCTCTTGGCGTCATTTTTCAGTTACTTTGATACGAAACGGGTGAAGGCATGAAGAAGAAACGCGTTGCGGATTTATTAGTTGAACAGGGCCTGTTTACGTCGTTAGACGAGGCTAAGCGCGCCGTTATGGCGGGTGAGATCCTGGGAACCAACGAGGAACGACTGGACAAGCCGGGTTCGATGATTTCGGCGGATACAGAGCTCCATTTGAAGGGCCATCCGTTACCCTACGTTTCGCGGGGCGGTTTTAAGCTGGCCAAGGCACTCGATGTCTTCAAAATCGACGTGACCGACCGCGTCGTTTTAGACATTGGGTCATCGACCGGGGGGTTTACCGACGTGATGCTGCAAAATGGTGCTAAGCTCAGCTACGCCTTGGATGTCGGTAGTAACCAGCTCGTCTGGAAGTTGCGCCAAGACCCACGGGTCATCGTCATGGAGCATACCAACTTTCGCTACAGTAAGTTAGCCGACTTTACCAGCGGTCAGCCGACGTTTAGCTCGATCGACGTGTCCTTTATCTCGTTAAAGATGATCTTGCCACCGTTGAAAAACATTATTGCCGTTGGCGGCGACGTGGTGGCTTTGATCAAGCCACAGTTTGAGGCGGACAGAGCGGATGTCGGCAGTCACGGAATCGTCCGTGACCGTGCCGTCCATACCGCCGTGGTTCAGCGGATTATTGACTTTGCGGTAGCGACTGGCTACAGTGTCCTTGGCCTGGACTTTTCCCCAATCAAGGGGGGCGAAGGCAACATTGAGTTCCTGGTGCATTTACGTTCGGTTGATAAAAATGCAGTCTGTGCAAGTTCAGTTTCCGTTGAACAGACGATTGATGCTGCCTATGAGGGCCTAAATCACTAGTTTATGAGAAAACTATGAGAATTTGCTTTCCAAATACTTAGGTCTGGTATATGATAAGATTATGCATTTTTTATCAGAGAAAAAGGGGGGCCAGGTATGAAGAAGCAAGAACGCCAGCAATTACTCAAACGCTTATTAACCTCACGAGAAATCGAACGGCAGGAGGATTTCGTCCATCTCCTGGAAGCCGATGGCATTCATGTCACGCAAGCGACGATTTCACGGGATATTAAGGAGATGCAACTGGTTAAGCTGCCTGCCGAATCGGGTGGGTATCGTTACAGCCTTCCGGTCCAAAAGAAAATTGATACGCAGAAGAAGTTGCAACGGACTTTGCAAAACGCCTACGTCTCCTTCGCCGTGCAGGGTGAGTTTACTATCCTGAAGGTGTTGCCAGGTAACGGTCCGGTGATTGCTTCACTGCTGGATCAGATGCGCTATGAGTTCGTGTTTGGCACGGTCGGTGACGATAGTTCCGTGCTGACCGTTTGTGTTTCCCATAAGGGCGCACTACAATTAGAAGAGACGATTGACCGCATGATTGCGGACTAAGAAACCGACCACGACTGACCGACCAGCACAGTGCTGACGAAGCAGCTGTGGTCGTTTTAGTCTAAGTGAGTAGTTGACTAATTCCTGAACTTTTGCTGGCTGGGTCGTGTTCTGGCTGAGAAAGTTATAAAATAGAGTCTGTAGACTGAAAATATACAGTCATTTAATATTCAAAAATCACGTATAAAATTAACGAGAACGAATATATTTGCTTTAAATTTGGGAGGCCAGAACGTGTTACAGGAGCTGTCGATTAAAAATTTTGCCATTATTGATCAACTGGATGTGGCCTTTAAAAATGGCATGACGGTCTTGACCGGGGAAACAGGTGCCGGGAAGTCGATTATTATTGATGCCGTAGGTTTACTGGCTGGCGGTCGAGGCTCGGCCAATTTTGTGCGGACGGGTACCGATAAGGCCATTATTCAGGGGAGCTTTGTTTTTCCAACCGGCGGGACGACCTACCGGGTGTTGGATGAACTGGGTATCGATCATGATGACGGTAGCGTCATTCTCCAACGGGAGATTCACGCCAATGGGCGCAACACCTGTCGCGTAAATGGCATGTTAGTCAATACCAATACTCTGAAGAGAATTGGTGAAACGGCGGTCGATATCCACGGTCAGAATGAGCACCAGGAGTTAATGCAACCAGAGAAGCACTTGGGGATGCTCGATGAGTTCGCCGGAAACAAGGTAGCCGAGTTACGTGAGGATTACACGCAGAAGTACGCAGCGTACACGCAACTCAAGGCGACACTGGAGAGTCGGCGGGCCAACGAGAAGGAATGGGCCCAACACCTCGACATGTTAAAATTTCAGGTCAACGAGATTGAAACGGCTCAGCTGCAGGCTGGCGAAGAAAATGAGCTGGTGGCGGAGCGTGACCGGTTAGATAATTTCCAAAAGATCAATGACGCCCTCCAACAGACGCAGGTTATTTTAACCGGTGAAGAGACCAGTGCCGGCGCGAATGATCAAATTGGAAGTGCCATGCAGTCGATGCAGGCCATTGCTGACTTTGATCCGGCATTTAAGCAGATTGCATCGAGTCTGGAGACGGCCTACTACGCGTTGAGCGATGCCGTGGGGGATGTTTCCTCGCAGCTGGACTTGTTGGAATGGGACGAGGGCCGTTTGGATGAAATCGAACGGCGTCTGGACGTCATCAATCAGTTGAAGCGCAAGTACGGCGACTCCGAAGAACAAGTCCTCAGTTACTACGACAAGATTGCTGCCGAGCTCAAGCAGATGCAGTCAACCGATGAGACGGCGGATGATCTGGAAGACCGGGTTGCTAGTCAAGAGTCTGTGCTGTTGAAGTTGGCGGAGAAGCTGAGCAAGGCTCGGCAGGAGGCAGCTAAGCGCTTAGAAAAAGCCATTCACGGCGAATTGGCCGATTTGTATATGGATAAGACCGTCTTTGCCGTGCATTTCACCCGTTCTAAGACGCAGTCACTGATGAGTACGGGGTTAGATCACGTGGAATTCTACCTGCGGACCAACCCGGGTGAAGCCATGCGACCATTAGCCAAGATTGCGTCCGGTGGGGAACTGTCCCGGATCATGCTGGCATTGAAGACCATCTTCTCTGAGTCGCAGGGCATTACGTCAATTATTTTTGATGAGGTCGATACCGGTGTCAGCGGTCGGGTGGCTCAGGCCATTGCCGAAAAAATCAGTGGGATTGCGCAGGCGTCACAGGTGCTCTGTATCACACACTTACCACAAGTCGCTGCGATGGCGGATCACCACTACTTCATTGCCAAGCAGGTCGTCGCAGACCGCACCGAAACTTCCCTAACACGTTTAGACGAATCTAGCCGAGTGGATGAATTGGCTCGGATGTCGGCAGGAACTCAAGTCACGAAGCTTGCGTTGGAACACGCACATGAATTGTTAAAATTAGCCGATGAGGTCAAGGATTCCCATCACAAAACTAAAAACTAATAAGTGTATAATAAAAGTCGTTATCAGGTGATTGATAACGGCTTTTATTATTGTGTACAACTTAGTTTAATGCTATTACAAATTACCCCTTAAATTAAATTAATGATTGATATATAATTGATTTAGCAAACAAAAACGGTGTAGAGGTGTGCGTCATGTGGAAAAGAATTGGATTATTGGGAGTTAGTTTATTAGTTGGACTGGTTATTTTAGTGAGTGGTGGGCAGATAAGAGCACAAGCGGATGATGTTACGACCCTTATGAATGGGCTAGATGGACCTAGTGCTGTTGAAATAAATAAGACAGGTGATGGCGGAATATGGCAAACGATTCCGACTGATTCCACTCTTGAGTCGGGTGAAAATTACTATCTGCATTATAACTGGACTATAAATAATGGTGTGACAATCAATGAGGGTGACACGGCGACAGTGACATTGCCTGCCGGCTGTAGCCCAAGTATCGCTTCCGGTTCTTCAGTGACCATTACGGATTTCTCAACAAACGAAGAGGTTGCTTCGCTTGTTGTTGATAAGAAGGGAGAAGGTGGAGCTGATTCAACGGCCCATATTGAGTTTACAAAGGATCTCAAGGATAACTACAATCGTCACGGAACATTGTCATTTTATGCGGGTGGAACCGCTGAGAACACGGCATCTGGGAATGCGGTCATTACAAAGAATGGTTGGGTTCAGGAATCCCGGGGTAGTGCTGGAATTCCGACACAGACGACCTGGGATATTGACTTCAATTCATTACACCAAAATTTGGGTGAAGTTACGTTAACTGATACCTTGGGAGATTTTCAAACGTATGATCCGGACAAAGATAAAATCACAGTTTTGCAAGTAAAAGATCCAGATGGTACTAATGAATCAGATTCAGAAGCTGTAAAGTACACGCCTAAAGTATCTGTGGATTCGAGTGGCAAGATCATTACATTTGAATTTCCCAATATAGATTCTAAAGAAATTACAATTTGGTATACGTCGACGGTGTCTAATAGTTTATCCGGTTCAGGTGGTTCCTTGGGCAATGGTGTTTCCATGATAAGTGCCAATCCGACAACTGGTGATAAAGGAACTGAAAATGGTACCGGAGCGGCGGATAATCCGGCCAAAATGATTAAAAACTTTTTTTGGGGTGGTTATGGTGAGTATCAAGGAGGTTATCGCCGTACAATTGTTTTAACTAAGACTGGCGTTAATGGGGTGCGCCTCAAAGGAGCAACTTATACGTTAACGAATTCAAAATCGAGTTCAAATAAAAAAGAGTATCAAGGAACCACTGATGAAAATGGTCAAATATTCTGGGAAAATATGGCTCCTGGAAGTTATACCTATGTAGAGAATTCGGCTCCGGATGGTTATGCAGTGGATTCGACCCCGTATAAGGCAACAATTACTGCAAATGATGGTCCAGATGACTTAAGTGTCAGTGCAAGTGACAAGCTAAAAGAGTCCAGCAGTAGTTCTAGTGATAGCTCTAGCGATAGTTCCAGCAGTAGTTCTAGTGACAGCTCTAGCGATAGTTCCAACAATAGTTCTAGTGACAGTTCTAGCAATATTTCTAGTGATAGCTCTAGCAATTCCAGAGAATCTGATTCTTCCGATAGTTCAGATGGCTCCAGCAATTCTAGTAGCTCCAACACCAGTTCCACGAGTACTTCATCCACTAAAGCCAAGCGCACCACGGTAGCTAACGTAGTGTCCAGCAACTCTAGTTCTACCACGCCACGTAACGGTGGAACCGCAGCCGGCACAACGGCTAACACGGCTTCTAAGGCTACTAAGCCTCGTACCAATGCCAATGGTTATTTACCGCGAACTAACGGGCAACGTAGCTTGTTAGCCATGCTGATTGGCTTCTTAATCTTAGGCTTGAGTCTCGCCGCTTCACAGTGGCGGAGGACTCACGTTAAGTGATAAGTAATTTTACAGAACTGATCTCATTCAGATAACCTGTGTGAGGTCAGTTTTTCTATACTAGTGGTTCACTTCAAAGTAAGAAAAAAAGTCCCCCTGAAGAGCTTGTTGTAAACATGAGCTGTTCCAGGGGGACTTTGTGATTATAAAGTTTAACGAGCGCGTTGGACTGAGCGTAAGAGACCGGGGGTAACGATGGTCGTTAAGGCCCGACTTTGCTTGAGGATAAGGTGACCAGCGGCGTCTTCTTTCAGATGGCCGATGACCGTGGCAGGGGCCACATCCGTAGCGGCTTTAAATTGGAGTCGGACTAAGTAGTGTCGGTCGAGTGCTTGCTGAATAAAGTAGTTTAATTGAAAGGCGGGCATCTGCGGATAAACGACTTGGCCATTAATCACTGGCAAGTCACTGAAGAGTTCTTTGTACGCGGTTGCTACCCGATCAGACAGGGCAGTCGTGCCATTAGTAATTAAGTTTTGCATGCTGATCACCTCGAACGTTTGTTTGTATTTTCATTATACGAACGCGTGTTTGATATTGCAAGCCTTTTTTCTCGCGATTTGCGATTATCTTAATCTTTCAGGTAGTTAACGAGCCGCTAAACCAGTGATATCAGTGACTTGTGAGCCTGACATGACTTTTTCTGTTCTGAATATTAGTGATAACGGGTTAGACTTTAGTGTGGAAATGGTTGCTGACACCCCGAACAGCTGCTTTAAGCGCTGAACCGGAACTTTTTCAACGTTTTCGGTGCTAAGGGGAGTATTTCTTCCTAAATAGTGGTAATATAGTAACCTATAGATTATAGCTGAAGTCAAAGATGATTGACTTTAAACGACACGGTGGCCAGTGGTGACGGTGTCATAATTAAATTTTTATTGAAGGGATTTTTAAACGATGGCTAAACGTGGAATGCTCATTGTGCTTTCAGGTCCATCCGGTGTTGGTAAGGGAACGGTGCGTAAGGCATTGTTTGAGACCGGCGCGACCGACTTTTCTTACTCCATTTCGATGACAACGCGGAAACCGCGTGAGGGCGAAGTCAACGGTGTCGACTATTACTTTGTCTCCAAAGAGGAATTTGAGGAGAATATTCGGACCGGACAGATGCTGGAATACGCCAAGTATGTTGACAACTACTATGGCACCCCGTTAAAATATGTTAATGAGACCTTGGATCAAGGCAAGGATGTTTTCTTGGAGATCGAAGTCAACGGTGCCATGCAGGTTCGGGCAAATTGCCCTGATGCCGTCTTTGTTTTCTTGACGCCGCCTGACTTGATGGAATTGAAGCACCGGTTGATTGGTCGGGGAACTGACGCCATGGACGTCATTAACAAACGAATCAAAAAGGCCGTTGGTGAAATTCAAATGATGCGCAACTACGACTACGCCGTGGTAAACGACGAAGTCAACAAGGCAGTTGATCGGATTCAAATGATTATTCGCAGTGAACGGTTACGGGTAACCCGGGTCATGCCGGATTACGAACAAATGATTGGAGACGAATAAATAATGCTACTTTATCCCTCAGTTGATGATTTATTGGCACAAGTGGATTCACGGTATTCTTTGATTATGTTGGCTAGCAAGCGGGCACACGAACTCGATGCCGGCGCTAAGCCACTGTTGACCGACTACAAGTCGCCTAAGACGATTGGCCGGGCCCTCGAAGAAATTGCGGCCGGTGCTTTAATGATCGATCCGGACGAAAAGGATTTGAACGCCTAACACGGGCATTTCAGAAAAGACCAGGTTGCCGTTGGGTAATCTGGCTTTTTTTAAACCATTGGTAAAATGCGAACGGAGGGAAAGTATGTTTGAAGGGAAACATGTGACGTTAACCATCAGTGGGAGTGTCGCAGCTTATAAGGCCGCGACACTTGCCCGCGCGCTTCAACGTGCCGGGGCAACCGTACGAATCGTTTTGACCCAGGCCGCCGCAAAGTTTGTGACGCCTGCGACCTTTGCGGCCCTGACCAAACAGCCAGTACTGACCGATGCCACCTGGTGGCGCGACGACGGTCAAATTGCGCACGTCGAGTTAGCCGATTGGACCGACCTCGCCATTGCGGCGCCGGCATCCGCGAACCTAATGGCCCAGTTTGCTAACGGCCTAGCCGATGACGTAGCAAGTGCGACCTGGCTTGCGACCAGTGCACCCAAGATTGTGGTGCCAGCCATGAACAACCACATGTGGCAGGCCGCCGCGACCCAACGCAACCGGCAACAACTCATTGATGATGGCGTGACCGTGTTAAAGCCGGCCACCGGCGCCTTGGCCGAAGGGTATTCTGGGACGGGACGCTTCTTGAAGCCCGCCGAAATTGTCCGTCAGATCAGTCAGTTGGCCCTCTTCACACCGCAAACGTTGCAGGGAAAGTCGGTCATCGTTACGGCCGGCGGGACGCGTGAACGCCTCGATCCCGTGCGTTTCTTAACCAACGACTCTTCCGGTAAGATGGGGTACGCGGTGGCGGCGGCCGCCCAACAAGCGGGGGCCAACGTGACACTGATTACCGCCCCAACGCGGTTGACGCCACCGGCTGGTGTGACTGTCGTGCCCATCCAAAGCACGACGGACTTGGCGAACGCGGTCTTAACGCGTTTTCCTGAGGCAGATGCGCTCGTGATGGCCGCGGCCGTTGCGGATTTCCAGCCGCTGACGACTGCCGATCAGAAGATCAAGAAAACTAAAGATAATGATGAATTAATTTTAAAATTAAAAAAAACACCGGACATCCTGGCCGAAGTCGCCAAAATCAAGCGTGCGGATCAGGTGACGGTGGGCTTTGCTGCGGAAACACAGAATTTACTTGCTAACGCCCAGCACAAGCTCGAAAGTAAGTCGTTAGACCTTCTGGCTGCCAACGACGTTTCCCGGGCGGACATCGGCTTTAACAGCGACGATAACCAGGTCACGTTCATTCAAGCGGACGGGGTCAGTGATCAGACACCCAAGACCAGTAAGACCCGGATCGCGGCGGCACTGGTCGCCAAACTTGCAACAATTTTAGCAACGAAATGAGGTGACAACCATGGCCCAGATTGGCCAAATTTTAGTGGATGTTCCAACCATGCAGACGAACGACCCGTATTCCTACGCGATTCCGACCGAGCTGGAACATCAGGTACAGGTGGGGATGCGTGTGATCGTGCCGTTTGGCCGTGGTCACCGCCTAGTCTCCGGCGTAGTCGTTGGGTTGAGCGATGTCACCAGCTTTGATGGCAAGCTAAAGCCGATTGAAACGGTCCTCGACCTTGCCCCCGTTTTAAACACGGAATTACGTCAGTTGGCAGATTGGCTGGCAACCGAGACTTATGCCTTTCGGATTACCTGTATTCAAACGATGCTGCCTAATCTATTGAAGACCCAGCCTAAACGGCAGGTGCAACCAACGACCACGCTGACTCCGGGTGAGATGGCTACGTATTTCCCAGAAGGCGCCCCGCGCGACTTCGATGCCACGAAACTCGATGATGCTACGGTTGCTGGTCTGCTGAAGCTGCAACGGGCGGGTAAAGTCGAGGTCGTCTACGAGGTCAAGGATAAGGCGGCCGCCAAGACGACCACTGGGATCACACCAGCGCTGACGTCGGCTAAACTCCAAGAAATTGCCGGTGAGGTGGCTAAACGGGCACCCAAGCAAGCTGAACTATTAGCCTATTTGGCACAGATGTCAGCGGATAAGGTCGTTGCGCAAGCTACTGTCGCGAAACAAGCCGGGGTCACCCCCGCTGTCATCGCCACGGCCGCGGATAAGGGGTGGCTGACTAAGAGCACGCTCGAAGTCTATCGCGATCCCTTTCATCAGCCAGTCACACCGACCCAACCTTTAAAATTGAATTCGGAACAACAGGTGGCGGTGGACCGTATCACGCAGGCCATCGATAGCCAAAAGTCCGAGAACTTTCTAGTCGAAGGCGTCACTGGGAGTGGGAAGACGGAGGTCTACCTGCAAAGCATCGCGCAAGCCCTGCAACAGGGACGCACGGCGCTAATGCTGGTGCCCGAAATCGCCCTTACCCCGCAGATGGTCAACCGAGTCAAGGCCCGGTTCGGCCAGCGAGTGGCGGTCCTACACAGTGGTTTGTCTAAGGGTGAACAGTATGACGAATGGCGGCGCATCGACCGTGGCGAGGCCACAGTAGTCGTTGGTGCCCGTTCCGCCGTCTTTGCCCCGGTTGAGAATCTGGGCATCATCATCATGGATGAGGAACATGAAAGTAGTTATAAACAGGATGAAAATCCGCGGTATCACGCCAGAGACGTGGCGCTTTGGCGCGGACAGTATCACCATTGTCCAGTTGTCTTGGGCAGTGCGACGCCGTCGTTAGAGACGCGGGCCCGGGCGGCTAAGGGGCTGTATACCCGATTGGTCCTTTCAAAGCGGGCCAAGGCGCAACCAATGCCCACCGTTCACATTGTCGATATGCGTGAGCAGTTGAAACAGCAGGGCGATAGCGACTTTTCCGAGCCCCTGATGACGGCTATTCAGGAACGACTCGACCGTCACGAGCAGATTGTCTTGATGCTCAACCGGAGGGGGTACTCGTCGTTTGTGATGTGTCGGGACTGTGGCTTTGTCTTGAAGTGTCCGAACTGTGACATTTCACTGACACTCCACATGGATACTCACAGTATGAAATGTCACTACTGCGGGCATGAAGAGGCCATTCCACACGTGTGTCCCAACTGCCATAGCAAGAAGATTCGCTACTATGGGACGGGAACACAAAAGGTACAGCAAGCGTTGGAAAAGTTACTGCCTACTGCGAAAATTTTGCGGATGGACGTGGATTCCACACGGCGTAAGGGTGCTCATGAACGGATTCTTCGGCAATTCGGCGAGCACAAGGCTGATATTTTACTGGGGACGCAGATGATTGCCAAGGGACTGGATTTTCCTAACGTCACGCTGGTCGGAGTGTTGAACGCCGATACTGCGCTGGGGTTACCGGATTTTCGGGCCAGTGAGCGTACGTTCCAGCTGTTGACGCAGGTCAGTGGCCGGGCCGGTCGGGCAACCAAACCCGGCGAGGTCTACATTCAGACGTTTAACCCGGACCACTACGCGATTCAGTTAGCGCAGAGCCAAGACTACGAACGCTTTTTCGTGACGGAAATGCACATGCGTCATCAGGGGAGTTATCCGCCGTATTACTTTGCGGTGCAGCTGACGGCCAGTCACGAAGAGGAAGCGGTGGCGGCAAAAGCCATGTATCAGATTGTGGATGCGCTGAAGCAGGGCCTCAGTAAGAATGCCATTATTCTCGGCCCCACACCCAAGGCGATTGCGCGGGTCAAGCGGAAGTATTATTATCAAGTTGTGATTAAATACAAGCAGGAACCACAGCTGCGGCCGGTGCTGGAGCAGATCCGGCAGGCGGCACAGGTGCCGGCGCGTCACGGTCTCTCCGTCACCATCGATTCCGAACCCATGAATTTCATGTAGTTGGTTGCCGGCTTTCTGGTAGACGATGACCGACGCCTTACCGGTGGGCTCGTAGATACTGGAACGTGGTGGGCACAACTTTAAGCCCCACAAAAAGCGTGGGTCTTAAAGCTTGGCCTTTGTCTAAGTGGCAAGAACCGTGCCACTTAGACAAACGACACCACTGAGCATCTACGAGCCCACCTCACGGCTTAGGTAGGTCGTTGTCGATCACAAAGCGGACTGGCAACAGTTACATGAAATAGGTGCTCGGTCGCTTCTCCCGTTTAATAATAATCACTTTATGGTAGAAACTATTCTGGGATTTGTTGGAAATCTCTCCAGAGAACCCTTACACAATAAGTTTTCTATCTAATTTGCCAAAGGTGATAGGGAATGGGCGCCCAATCTGATATGATTGAGGTGGACTGACAAGTGGGGATGCTTTGGTTGTGTTTGATGGCAAAGAAATGAGACAATCGGCTAATCGTATTGCTAATAATCTTGTGCGAGTAGTTTCAGCCTATTTTCATTGCCTGATAAGACGTGATCGATAGCCATGTGACTTGTCGAAAGCAGTTTAAAATAATTCAAAAGAAATAAAACCAAGAAAGTATGGTGTACGATGACTTCAGTAATTTTTATGGGAACGCCAAAATTTTCGGCGCCCATTCTGAGCAGTTTAATTGAAAAGGGCTACGATGTCTTAGCCGTAGTGACCCAACCGGACCGGCGTGTGGGCCGGAAGCACGTGCTGACTGCTTCTCCCGTGAAGCAGGTTGCCGTAGCACACGATATCGAAGTGCTCCAACCCCAAAAGATCTCCGGTAGTGACGAAATGGCACGGGCCATTGAATTAGCCCCCGACCTGATCGTGACGGCGGCTTTTGGGCAATTCTTGCCAACGAAGCTGCTTAAGGCGGCGAAGGTGGCGGCCGTGAACGTTCACGCTTCCCTGTTACCGAAGTATCGTGGTGGGGCGCCGGTTCATTACGCTATCATGAATGGCGACAAGGAGACCGGCGTGTCCATTATGTTTATGGAAAAGAAGATGGATGCCGGGGCTGTTCTGGCGCAACAGGCCATCCCGATTACTGACCAAGACGATGTGGGTTCCATGTTTGATAAGTTAAGCGACCTGGGTCGGGACCTCTTGTTAGAGACGTTGCCGAAGCTGCTGGCCGGTGAAATTACGCCGGTCCCTCAGGATGAAGACAAGGTCAGCTTCTCCCCGACTATCAAGTCCGATGAGGAACGAATCGACCTAAACCTGAGTGCCCACATGATCGACTGCAAGGTTCGTGCTTTGCGGCCAGCACCAATCGCTCACATTTTCTTGAACGGTGTGCGGACCAAGTTGTGGGACGTGACCGTTTTGGACGAGACGACCGAAATGGCGCCCGGTTCACTGGTCAGCCACGACAAGCACCACTTGGCGATTGCGACTGGCGACCATGGCGTTTTAGCGTTAAATGAGATTCAACCCGCCGGTAAGCCGAAGTTAAGTATCACCGACTTTCTGAACGGAACTAGCGATGCACTGACAATTGGCGAACAGGTGGCTGAATAATGACGAAAAATACAACTCCCCGCGCTCTGGCTGTAGAAGCACTGACACGTGTGGCCAACGGGGCTTACTCAAACTTACAATTGGAAACAACTTTAGAGAGTCACAACTTGAGCGACGTGGACCGTCGTTTCGTGACCAACTTGGTCTACGGGACCATCCAACATCAATTAACATTGGAATACTATCTGGAAGGCTTTGTGAAGCCTAACCAGAAGGTCTTACCTTGGGTCAAGATGACGCTGTTAGTCGCCTTGTATCAAGGACTCTACTTGGACCGTGTGCCGAAGCGGGCCATCTTTAACGAAGCCATTCAATTGGCCAAGGACCGGGGCCACGAAGGAATCCGGCGTTTTGTGACCGGCGTCTTACACGCTATGGATCGTCAGGGCCTACCTGACGTCAGCGAGATCAAGGATCCCGTGAAGCGGTTAAGCCTGACATACTCCGTGCCAGAATGGCTAGTCACGGCGATTCAAAAGCAGGTCGGTGATGAGAAGGCCGTCAGCATTTTAGAGACCATCAATCAACCAGCCGCACAATCCGTTCGGGTTAACACGGCAGTGGCTACGGTTGAAGAGGTCGAACAGTCCTTAAAGGATCAAGGCTACACGGTAACGCCTAGTGTTGTTGCTGGCAACGCCTTTCGTTTGACCGATAAGGCAGCAAACCAAAGCAATGTATTTGAAACGGGTGAGTTGACGATTCAAGATGAGAGTGCGATGTTACCCGTTGAAGCGTTACAAGTCCGTCCTGGCGATCAAGTGCTGGACGCCTGTGCCGCTCCCGGTGGGAAGACCACCCAAATCGCTGCTTTACTCGATGCCCATTCCGGTGGGAAGGTTACGGCGCTGGATCTGCACCCTAAGAAGGTCACGTTGATCGAAAAGAACGCGGACCGGATGCACGTGAGCGACCGGGTTGATGCCGTGGCGCTCGACGCCCGGAACATCAACGACCGGTTCCCTAAGAAAGAATTCGACCGGATCTTGGTCGATGCCCCTTGTTCCGGACTGGGTCTGATTCGGCGGAAACCAGAAATTCGTTATGAGAAGACACCACAGGACATTCAACAACTACAAAAGGTGCAATTGGGCATTTTGGATGCCGTTAGTGAAAAACTCAAGCCTAACGGGATTCTGGTCTACAGTACCTGCACGATTTTGGATACGGAAAATGCGGACGTCGCAGCCAAGTTCTTGGAAGCTCATCCTGACTTCGAATCCGTTCGTGTGGAGACGCAATTAAAGGTCAAAGATGACCGGAGCACGGACACGTTAGCCATCTACCCGGATGATTTTGATTCGGATGGTTTCTTCGTGAGTGCATTTCGTAAGAAAAAGTAGGGGTGACGGGCAATGAAAGTGGCATACCGAACGTCAATCGGCAAGCAACGCAATGATAATGAAGATTACGTGGATGTTTACACGAACCTGGCGGGGCAACATCTCGCCATTATCGCTGATGGCATTGGTGGTCATCAGGGGGGCGACGTGGCGAGTGCCATGGCCGTTTCCCACCTGGGTCACGAGTTCGAACAGACTGACCTGACCACGCCGGCCGCGGCGCGTACCTGGATCACCGGGGAGATCACCGCGGAAAATCAGTCGATCATTGACAAATCTAATCAGTTTGCCGACTTGAACGGCATGGGCACGACCCTCGTTGCCGCGCTCTACTTTACGGAAGAAGTCGTCATTGCCAGTATCGGCGACTCACGGGCTTACCTGCTTCGTGATCGTCAATTTCGCCAGCTGACCGAGGACCATTCCTTGGTCAACGAACTGGTCAAACGGGGCGAGATCACCAAGCAAGCCGCTCAGCATCATCCCCAAAAGAACGTCATCATTCGTTCGCTGGGAATTTCGACCGATGCGCGCTTTGACCTCAAGACGTACCCGCTCGTCACCGGCGATCAGTTGTTGCTGTGTACGGACGGTCTGACCAACATGGTCTCTGATAAGGAGATTCAGGAAGTCCTGCTGAGCAAACGGACCACTGCGGAGAAGTGTGACCGCTTGATTGAGATGGCCAACGCTGCCGGTGGTTTGGACAACATCACTGTTCTGATTATCGCGAACCTCGACAGGGAGGTGAGCTGATGCGCACGGGTTACACGTTAAACGGCCGTTACCGCATCATTCGCTCCCTGGGCGAAGGTGGAATGGCCAACGTTTACTTGGCACATGACTTGATTTTGGACCGTGACGTCTCCGTAAAACTATTACGGCTGGACTTGCGCGATGACCCCGGTACCGTTCGGCGGTTCCAGCGTGAAGCCCTCGCCGCCACGGAGTTAGTCAATGATAATATTGTTCAGGTTTACGATGTCGGGGAAGAAAACGGCATGCAGTACCTGGTTATGGAGTACGTGGAAGGGACCGACCTTAAGGCCTACATCAAGAAGCACTTCCCGATTGCGTATCAGGAAGTCATTCAGATCATGGAACAGATTCTCAGTGCCGTGAAAACGGCGCATGAGCACAACATTATTCACCGTGATCTCAAGCCGCAAAATATCCTGATCGATGAGAATCGGGTCGCTAAGATTACCGACTTCGGGATCGCCGTGGCTCTGTCCGAACACAGCCTCACGCAGACGAATACGGTTCTGGGCTCGGTCCACTACCTGTCGCCTGAACAGGCGCGTGGGGGGATGGCAACCAAGCAATCCGACATCTATTCGTTAGGGATCATCCTCTACGAGTTACTGACGGGGACGGTGCCCTTCGAGGGTGAAACCGCCGTGTCGATTGCGCTGAAGCACTTCCAATCGGAGATTCCATCGGTCAGAGACATTGACCCACGGATTCCACAAGCGTTGGAAAATGTGGTCTTGAAGGCAACGTCGAAACGGCCGGCCGATCGTTACACTGATGTGGCGAGTATGGCGGATGATCTGGCGACGTCGTTGTCACCTAAACGAGCCGGCGAGTTACGGTTCACACCGGCGGAAAATGACGACGGCGAGACGAAGGTGTTGCCAGCCAGTGCGCTGAGTGCTGCGGCAGTGCCTCACGCCATCGCCAAACCAGTGGGTGAAGAATCAGCTGAAGCGGCCACCAAGGATGCGACGGCGGCCGATGATCAGTCGGCGGGGAAGAAAAAACGCAAGAAGTATCGGCATCCTCGGCGACGTAAATTTTTGATTGCGGGCGGCATTGTCTTCCTGGTCATTCTGGGAATCTTCATTGGGGTAGCGTTGTTCCGGCCACAGATGACCAACGTGCCTAACGTGATTGGTGACCAGGAGACGGCTGCGCGTAGTGCGTTAGTTTCCGCTAAGCTCAAGGTGGGGACCGTGCACAAGACGTCGAGTGATAAGGTGAAGATTCACCGGGTTGCTCGGACGGAACCACGCTCGGGAACCCAGTTGAAACAAAATACGGTGGTTGATCTGTGGATCAGTACTGGTCCGAAGCGCTATAAGCTGGATGATTATCAGGGCGATTCGTACGCTAGCACGGCCGCTAAGTTGGAAGCGTTGGGTTTCACGGTGCACCGAGAATCGGTCCACTCGACCAGCGTTCCTGCCGGTAAGATCATGCAGCAGAGTGTCTTAGCCGGTAAGAGCGTAGTGCCAAGCAAGACCGACATCACCTTCACGGTCTCCACGGGATCGGAAACGGTCACGTTGGCCGATCTGACTAATAAGACTAAGCGACAAGCTCAGAGCTACGCCACGAATCATAACCTGAACCTTGCCTTCCAGTATGCTTACTCGAGCGACGTGGCTAAGGGCCGGGTCATTCGGCAATCGCCGGGTGAGGGGGCCGTTGTCCAAGAAGGTGACGAAATCACCCTGACTGTGTCGCGTGGTACGCAGAGCGAGAGCAGTTCTAGTGTCGATGAGTTCAGCGTGAACGTTAAGATCCCATTCGACAGTGGCTCGACCGATGACGAGAGCGAAGGCGACGATGAGTCCTCAAGTAGCACGTCATCCAGCAGTAGTGACAGCAACCTGGTTCAGATTTACTTGAAGGATCAGGACCATTCATTAAGCTCGATTTACAAACAAATGACGATCACGGCGGATACAACCGTCACGTTGCCATTTGCGGTAGCATCGGGCAAATCTGGGGCCTACAAGGTCGTCAGAGATGGTCACGTGGTCGCTTCAGATAATCACGTCACGAAAAATTAAGGAAAAAACCTGCATTTATAGCTCAGTTCTTTTATAATAATAAAGGACTGAGTTTTTTGTTACCAAATTTTCAAAGAAAGCGGGCAAAGGAAACCTTGCAACCAGTTGCCCGCTGGATGTGTATTTGTTTAAGTGGTTTCGCAGGTTTAAAACGACTGGCCGGTTTACCTGGCATTTTTGCACGTTAAATCAGTGTCAGCCGTGAGGGCGGTGAGCAAGTGTAACCGCAGGAGGTCAGGGATGTAGCCGGCCGTGACAGCGGTGTTGTCTGGCGTTCTTTGCCAGACTACAGCGCGGGACGAGCTTTAAGACGGGTGAACTTCGCGGCTTAAAGTCGAGGCAAAAGACCGTTCTTAGGCTTTTGCCGGTCCCCACAGCAGGCGGAATTCCTGACAGCCGAAGGTGACTACTTTCACCGCCCGGTAAGGCGAACTGTTTGAAAGCGCCAAATGCAAGGAAACATTGGAAAAAAGAATAAGGAGGTGCTGCATGTCAGAGGGACAAATTCGTCAATCACTGAGCGGCTTTTACGACGTCTTCAGTGATGGCGAGCTGTACCGGACCCGTGCACGCGGGAATTTCCGGAAACGGCGAATTACGCCGCTTGTTGGGGATCGGGTACAGTTTGAAAGCTCATCACCCAAGGAAGGGTACATTTTGGAGATTCTTCCCCGGGATAACGCGTTGACTCGGCCACCAGTGGCTAACATCGATCAGGGTGTCGTCGTGACGGCGGTAGCGTCGCCCGAATTTTCCACGAACCTACTGGACCGGCAGTTGATTGCACTAGAGATCAGCAATATCACGCCAGTCATTTACTTCACCAAGACTGACTTGATTCCCGATGAACGTTATCAGGAATTCGAGACGTTGGCGGCGGGGTACCGGCAGATCGGTTACGATGTCTGCTTGACCCGTGAACCCTTTGCGGAGAGTGGCTTGGACGAGTTGCGGGGCTTGTTGGCCGACAAAGTCACGGTCATTATGGGCCAGACCGGTGCCGGTAAGTCAACGTTACTGAACCATATTTCACCGGACCTGACGTTAGCGACCGGTGAGATCTCAACGGCCTTGAATCGGGGGAAACACACGACTCGGAAGGTCAGTTTGATGCCCGTTGCGGGTGGTCTAGTGGCGGATACGCCAGGATTTTCATCGTACGACACATTGACCATTGGTTATCGCGAGTTGGGGCAATACTTCCCCGAGTTCGCGTTGGCTTCACGCGAGTGCCGGTTCCGCGGGTGTGTTCATCTGAACGAGCCCGGTTGTGCGGTCAAAGACGGCGTTGAAGCCGGTCAATTCATGCAGAGTCGTTATGACACATATCTGCAATTACTCACGTTGTTAAAGAATCAAAAACCTGTTTACAATAAAAAGAAATGAGGAAGAGAATTTATGATTAAAGTAGCGCCATCAATTTTAAGTGCAGATTACGTCAATTTACAACCAGATATCGAAATGGTCGACAAGGCCGGTGCCGAGGTCTTACACATCGACATCATGGACGGTAACTTTGTCCCAGCATTGTCATACGGTCCCGGTTGGGTCAAGGCTATTCGTCCAATCACGAAGATGGTCTTAGATGTGCACATGATGGTTCAAAACCCAGAACGTTACGTTGACGACTTTGCCAAGGCCGGTGCCGATATCATCGGGGTTCACGTCGAAGCAACGCCACACATTCACCGGGCCTTACAAATGATTCAAAACGCCGGTGTGACCCCAGAAGTTGTCATCAACCCTGGGACTCCCGTTTCCGCTATCGAACCCGTCTTAGACATGGTTGGCCAAGTCCTTGTGATGACGGTTAACCCTGGCTTTGGTGGTCAGAAGTTCTTACACAGCACGGTTGAAAAAATCGCACAACTCGATGCCATCAAGAAGGCTAAGGGTTACGACTTTGATATCGAAGTTGATGGTGGGGTCAATGACAAGACGGTCGTTGACTGTGCCAATGCTGGGGCAACGGTTGCCGTAGCTGGGTCTTATGTTTTCAACGCCGATGACCCGGTTGCTCGCATCAATGCCTTGAAAGCAGCGACGAAATAGTGCCACGGGGCGGAACGTTCAATCTCCTCGTGGGTGGGCCCAAGGCTGAATGGCCGGACGACTTGCGTGCACGGAAAATTGACGGCTCCTGGATTGGCGTTGATCGGGGGACGTTACGGTTAATCGATCAGAATATTCAGCCAGTGGCGGCGATTGGCGATTTTGACTCCTTACAAGCACCAGAGCTCCAACGCGTTCGGCGCAACGTAAAGGATATTCGTCAGTCACAGCCGGAAAAGGACTATACGGACACCCAGCTTGCCGTTTCGGTCGCGTTAAACGACTACGGTGCCGATAAAATTGACATCTACGGTGCGACGGGTGGTCGGTTAGACCATTTCTTGGCAAACCTCTTTATCGTGCTCCAGCCGGAGTATAAGCGGTATGCCGGCCGAATTCGGTTGATTGACAAGCAGAATACGATTTCGTTTTATTTGCCGGGGCATTATACGGTGGAGAAGGAAGCCGATAAGAACTATTTGGCCTTCATTCCACTGACGCCCATTGACCATTTGAGTCTGACTAATGAAAAATACCAACTCCACAACGAGCCAATTCCGTACCCAATTTCTTTCGCCAGTAACGAGTTCGTGGGCGGATCGGGCGAGTTCCAATTCGACACGGGCCTATTATGTGTCATCCAAAGCTGCGACACTTATGAGGCGCGACACGAATAACTTGGCGGTGTACTATTTGAGTTTACCGCCTGCGTGCCAGGGTTGCGCCTGCTGTGGGGACCGGCAAGAGCCTGAGAAGCGGTCTCTTGCCTCGACTTTAAGCCGTGAAATTCACACGGCTTAAAGTTCGTCCCATGCTGTAAGACCGGGAAGAACCAAGCGCCCGGCCTAACACCATCGACACAGCTGGCTCCATCCTGGCCTCCTCCGGCTCACCATTACTAGAGCTGTGCAGTTATTCGCCGGATTTCATGGGCTGTCGCTAAGTGTGGTAGATTTTGTGCCATTTTGATGACCAAACTTTGTAGTTTATGATAATCGTCGCCTTACTAGAAAATTTCTAGTGGGTGACGATTTTTTGTTTTGAACCGTTAAACATCTTCCTACACTTACTACTAATGCAAAAATCGTAGAATCTGTCTCATTTTTTTGATTGAATTGATTAAATTTTTTGCGTTTAGGACTGACTTTTGCGTGGTAGTAGGGGGTAAGGGACAAAAAAATCGCCTCAAATTTCGAAGCGAATCACCAGTTTTAGTGATTGCCGGAAACTTGACGCGATTTGGCGTATTAATAAAAATTTGGAAGAGACTATTTGGAAAAGGCTAAGTGTAGGGGCACACCGATGAAATCTGGTGCCCATAACTTTCATATTCTTGAAATGAGAACGAGCCGTTGCGTGACAGTTTTCACAACAAACGGGCTCTTGAAAGAGGTGGTATCGAATGTACGAAAAAAGCGAGGGGCACAGGTAAAGCCTGCACTCCTCGCTTTTTTCGTTTAACCGTGTCTGTTTAACTAGACGCGGGTTACCTTACCTGATTTCAAGGTCCGAGCAGAAATCCAGACCTTCTTTGGCTTACCGTCCACTAAGATGCGAACCTTTTGTAAGTTCGGCTTCCAAGCGCGACGACTTGAATTCAAAGCGTGAGAACGCTTGTTACCGAAGCGCGTCCGCTTGCCGTTGATAAAATCCTTTGCCATGGCGTAAACCCTCCTTTGTTAATTCATTCATTACTTTTATAAAAAAGCAGTGCTTTTTACTCACCTGACTAATTTACCATACTCTTTTGCGGAACGCAATGTTTTCTTTCAAGGAAATCTACTTGACACCTATTTCCCCTCACAACGTGCTTTTCAGTCATCCTATTTCTATTTTGGGCGCGGTTGTGGTAAGATTAATTTCTGTTAAGATTGTATATCCAGATAAGGAGGCTATTTCCATGGCCGTAAAGATTAAGACTCAATACGGAACAATTGATATTACCAATGAAGTGATTGCGACCGTTGTTGGGGGTGCCGCGACTGATAATTATGGTGTCGTGGGCATGGCAAGCAAAAATCAGATTCGAGACAATGTAAATGATATCTTACGGCGGGAGAACTACGCCCGCGGTGTGGTCGTTCGCCAAGAAGAAAATGGCGTGGCCATTGATGTTTACGTGATCGTTAGCTACGGAACTAAGATTTCCGAAGTTTCACGTAACGTCCAATCTAAAGTCAAATATAACCTGGAAACGATGCTGGGGGTTACTGCAAACTCAGTAAACGTCATTGTTCAAGGGGTGCGGGTGTTGGCTGATTAGCCAGACGTACTGAAATCAAGGAGGATACTTAGTTGAAAGTAACAGAAATTACTAATCTTGAGTTTGGTAAGATGGTCCAAGCCGCATCGCAAAAGCTAAACCAGAATGCCGATTTTATTAATTCATTGAATGTTTTCCCCGTTCCTGATGGGGATACTGGAACCAACATGAGTCTGTCACTGCAGAGTGGGGCCAAGTACGAACGTGAAGCCGATACCGATGCTGTGGGGGCTTTATCAACGGCTCTAGCCAAGGGTTTACTGATGGGTGCGCGGGGAAACTCCGGCGTTATCCTATCCCAGATCTTCCGGGGCTTTTCTCGGAAATTGGCGGATAAGCAAACCTTGACGGCCCAAGACTTAGCTGATGGGTTCGCAGCTGGCGCAGAGACGGCGTACAAGGCCGTTATGAAGCCAACTGAAGGAACTATCCTGACGGTTGTCCGTGAGGGTGCTCAGGCCGGCTTAAACACCGCTAAGAAGTCCGATGACATTTTAGCAGTGATGGATGCCGTCTACGAAGCTGCTAAGGCAGCCTTGGCAACGACGCCAGACTTACTGCCTGTTTTGAAGCAGGTCGGTGTGGTTGATTCCGGTGGCCAAGGGTTGACGTTTGTGCTCGAAGCCTTTAACGACTCATTAAATGGTCGTGTGGCTGAAGAGGGCGACTACAAGCCTGACGATGCTGAAATGGACGAAATGATCGATGCTGCTCACCACCAAAGTGTGCAGGGTAAGCTCGATCCCGAAAGCATCAAGTACGGTTACTGTACTGAAATCATGGTCCGAATCGGCCGTGGGAAGCAAATCGAACACGACTTTGATTACGATACCTTCTACAAGTACCTCGCTGATTTAGGAGATTCTTTGCTGGTTGTGAACGATGACGAAATCGTCAAAGTCCACGTTCACACGGAGCATCCTGGCAAGGTCATTGCTTGGGGCCAAGAATTTGGTGACCTCGCAAAGGTTAAGGTTGACAACATGCGGATGCAACAGGAAACCATCATGGAACATGATGAAGAATCTGCTGGAGCAGCTGCACCAGTGGCTGAAGCCGAAGCACCTGCCGATACTGCCATTATTGCCATCGCTGCCGGTGACGGTCTCGCTACGCTCTTCAAGAGCCTGGGTGTGACTCACGTGGTCAACGGTGGTCAGACCATGAATCCAAGTACGCAGGATATCGTGGACGCCATCAACAACAGTAAGGCCAAACGGGCCATTGTGTTGCCAAACAACAAGAACATCTTCCTGGCTGCTGAACAAGCCGCTCAGGTTGCCGATGTTCCAACGGTTATCGTCCACTCAAAGACGGTTTCTCAAGGGATGACGGCTATGTTGGGGTACAACCCAGATGCCGAGTTGGATGACAACCAAGCTGCGATGGAAGAAAACTTAGCCGCCGTTAAGAGTGGTCAAGTGACCCACGCCATTCGGGATACCGAGTTGGATGGATTTGACATCAAAGAAGGTAACTTCATGGGAATCGTCGATGGCACCATCAAGGTGACCGATGCCGACTTGTTAAAGACGGCGGTCGCTACGGTGAAGGCCATGCTCGACGATGACAGTGAAATTGTCACGATTATTTATGGGACTGACACGACCGAAGACGTTGCAAACCAATTGCAAGCGGCCGTTGAAGACTTAGATGATGAATTAGAAACGGAAGTTCATGATGGGGGCCAACCGGTCTATCCATTCTTGATTTCTGTCGAATAGTATTACCACCAAAGGGGTCCAGGACGATTGTCCCGGTCCTCTTTCGCGTTACGGGTCTACAACGCTTAGATGCGTGATCCGTTGTCGCCTGCGACTGCCAAGGGTTCCGCCTGCTGTGGGGACCGGGAAAAGCCTGAAAAACGGTCTTTTCCCTCGACTTTAAGTCACGAAGAACACGTGTCTTAAAGTTCGTCCCATGGTGTAAAGGCCGGGAAAATCACCCAGCCTAACACCATGGACACGGCTGGCTACACCCTTGGCCTCCTCCGGCTCAGACGGATCGTTCACGTCCAAGCATTGTTGATCCAAGCGGAAGCGAGAGATGATCGTGCTGAACTATTTAGTAGAGTCGTCTGGATATGGTTAAAAGTATTCAGGTAATCTAGGTGATTGTACCTTTGATGACTGACGTGTAAGGCGTAAAATTAGAGTACTAGATTGGGAATTATCAACAAGAGACTCATCTTGTTGTGGTAGCATCACAGAGTATGGTTTATTTGAATTTGTGATTAACTGCTTGTTTAGCTGGAGGCTGTCAGGGATGGCGTCAGCCGTGACAACGGTGTTAGGCCGGGTGTTCGGTTTCCCCCGGCCTTACAGCGTGGGACGTGTTTGGAAACTCGTCTGAATTTTGACGAGGTTTCAAACCGAGCCGGAAGCCCGTTCTTTGGCTGCAGGCGGTCCCCACAGCGGCAGAATCCCTGACAGCCGCAAGCGGAACGAAACGCGCATTAACCACAAGATTAAATCAAAACAATAAGGATGGGAGGGGTGTCACGATGGTGAGTTTGAATGATTCGGTCAGTGAATTGGCCGGTGTTGGGCCAAAGCGGGCGCAAGCGCTGAATTCCTTGGACATTGAGAACGTTAACGACCTGTTGACCTACTTCCCATTTCGTTACGAGGACTTGCAGGCCAAAGATCCTACTGAACTGACTGACCAAGCCAAAGTAACCTTAAAGGGTACCGTGGCCGCCGCTCCCGTGATTTCACGGTTCGGTCGGCGGAAGACACGGCTGAACTTTCGGCTACTCCTCGACGAACACACGATTATTCCGGTCACGTTCTTTAACCAACCGTGGCTCAAGGATAAGTTGGAGGTCGGTAACGAGCTGGCCGTATATGGTCGTTTCGATGCCAAGCGGCAGAGCCTATCTGGTATGAAAATTATTGCCAGTACCGATGACGGAGGCGGCATGGGGTCAATTTACCCCGCCAATAAGGAAGTGCGTCAAGCCACCATTCAAAAGTTGGTCGAAAGCGCCTATGCCGCTTACGAGCCGGTTATTGTGGATCTGATTCCGGAGCCGTTGCGCGAGCAGTATCGCTTGTTGCATCGTCGACAAATGATTCACGACATGCACTTTCCGGCGGGGGATGCCGCAGCTCAAGCGGCTCGGCGAACAGCCAAGTTTGAGGAGTTTTATCTCTTTGAAACACGCCTGCAAATCGTGAAGCAACAGGATCACACACTTCACGGTCAGGCGCTGACCTATGATTTACCCAAGCTCAAGGACTTCATCGCCTCGCTGCCGTATGAACTGACGGACGCTCAGAAACGAGTGGTCAATGAGATCTGCTACGACCTGAAGCGACCGGTCCACATGAACCGGCTCCTGCAAGGGGATGTGGGGAGTGGTAAGACCGTGGTGGCCGCCGTGGCCATGTACGCGGCCATCACCGCGGGGACGCAAGCCGCCCTCATGGCGCCAACGGAAATCTTGGCTGAACAACACGCGAATAATTTAGCGAAATTGTTCGCCGATTTTCCGGTCAACGTGGCCTTACTGACGGGAGCCACCAAGCCCGCCGCCCGCAAGACCTTGTTGCCGCAGATTGCCAACGGCGCCGTCAATCTGATTGTGGGGACGCACGCGCTGATTCAACCGGAAGTGGCTTACCACGACCTCGGCCTCGCCGTGGTCGATGAGCAACACCGTTTTGGTGTCAATCAACGGCAAGCATTGCGTGAGAAGGGGCAACAACCCGATGTTCTGGCTATGACGGCGACCCCGATTCCCCGGACACTGGCGATTACCGCTTATGGGGAAATGGATGTCTCGGTCATCAATGAGTTGCCAGCTGGACGCCAACCCATCAAGACCTCGTGGATTCGTAGCAATCAGGTCGACAGCACGCTCCGTCAGGTCAAGGCCGAGCTGAGTAGCGGTTCACAGGCTTACGTGGTAACACCGTTGATTGAAGAGTCGGAAGCCGTCGACATGAAGAATGCCGAGGCCATTTATGAACGTTTCAAGGAACAGTTCGAACCGACTTATAAGGTTGGCTTGCTTCACGGTCGGATGAAAAATGATGAAAAAAATGCCGTGATGGATGCCTTCAAGGCCAACGAGTTCCAGGTCCTGGTCGCCACGACCGTGATCGAAGTTGGGGTCGATGTGCCTAACGCCACGGTGATGCTGATCTATGATGCCGATCACTTTGGCTTGGCGCAACTTCATCAGCTGCGTGGTCGTGTCGGTCGGGGGAAGAAGGCTTCCGCTTGTATCCTGATTGCGGACCCGAAGAATGAGCTGGCCGTCGAGCGGATGACGACCATGACCAGCACCAACGATGGCTTTGTTTTATCGCAAAAGGATTTGGAATTACGGGGTCCAGGTGATATTCTGGGTAAAAAGCAGTCTGGGGTGCCCGACTTCAAAGTTGGTGATCCTGTAGCCGACTTGAACATTTTGAGTGCGGCGCAACAGGCGGCTAAGGAAACGGTGGCTTCCCCCGATTGGGCGGATAAGGACGCCAACTTGGCGCTTGCCGCGTTTCTGAGCACGACAGCCCACCAGAACACCACCATGGATTAAAAGGAGACGAATTATGAAAATTGCCGTTGACGCAATGGGTGGCGATTACGCCCCCGCTGAAATTATCAAAGGTGTCGAATTAGCACGAGACGCTTACAGTGACGTTGAATTTTTAGTATACGGACAAGAAGAACAAGTGAAGCCGTTGATTCAAGACGATAGCCGCCTTACGCTGGTGCCGGCCACTGAGGTCATCACCATGGAGGACGAGCCAGTCCGGGCCATTCGTCGGAAGAAGCAGTCGAGTATCGTCCTGGCAGCGAACGCCGTCAAGGATGGCGAGGCGGATGCCTTTTTCTCCGCTGGTAATTCCGGGGCTGTGTTGGCTGCTGGCTTGCTAATCGTTGGCCGAATCAAGGGCATCGATCGGCCAGGGTTGACCACAACGTTACCCGTCCTGCGCAAGCCGGATCAGTCCAGCTTTGTGATGCTGGACGTGGGCGCAAATGCTGATACCAAGCCATTTAACGTCGTGCAATACGCTGTAATGGGCCAGTACTACGCACAATCGATCATGCACGTGAAGCAACCCTGCATTGGTCTGTTGAACAACGGGACCGAAGCCGACAAGGGCGACATGGCTCACCAGGCCATCTACCAAGCTCTGGCCAGTATCGACAGCATTAACTTTATCGGAAACGTTGAATCACGGGAACTCTTAAACGGGGCCGCTGATGTGGTCGTGACCGATGGGTTTACGGGGAATGCCACGTTGAAAGCTATTGAAGGGACGGCGCTCTCCATGCTGAAGCTCATCAAGGGTGAAATCATGAGTGGTGGCCTGGGTGGTAAGATTGGGGCCAGCATGCTGAAGCCAGTCTTCAAGAATGTCCAGAGTGCTATGGATTACTCTCAATACGGTGGGGCCGTTCTGTTGGGCCTGAAGGCGCCAGTTGTGAAGACCCACGGCTCCAGCAAGGCACCGACCGTCAAGAACACGATTGGTCAGATTCGCGAATTGATCGAAACCAAGAGTGCTGATCAGTTGGTCAGCTACTTTGCCAATCACACCGACGAGATGGCGGCTTTGAAGGAATCCTTGAAGTAAGCGTCAAAGTCGTGGTGCCACGGGTCATTTCATACTAAAAATGGATTCGTGACCGATATTAATTTGCTAGACAAGGTCAGCCAAAACGGTTAGACTACTTATTGAATACTGTGAGCGAGGGATAGATATGACGAGAGCAGAAATTTTTGACAAGATTGCCGATATTATTGCCGATCGGTTCGAAACCGACCGGGACCAAATCAACGAACAGTTGAATTTTAAGAAGGACCTAGACGCCGACTCCATTGATTTCGTGGAATTCGTCTTGGAACTGGAAGATACGTTTAACGCGGAAATTTCCGACGAAGACGCCGAGAAATTGATGACCGTTGGCGAAGTGGTCGACTACATCGTGGCCCACCAAACCGAAGATAAATAACGATTGAGCGAGTCCGGGCCGCATTTCTTTGTCCCGGGCTTTTTCAATCAATTTAGAGAGTGCAGAACAAGGCGCTTAGGTCCCGAGCATTAACGTCATTAGGCACAAAATCCCGGGCCTAGGTTTTTGCCTAATGGGGTAGCGCAGGGACCTGCCTTGTGGCGCACGTTTCGGCAATATGAAATTAGGAAGGCTCCGAACCAGTCTTGTCAGTCAGAGAGCACAAATGCTTGAGGTAGACGAAGGGCGATGGGGTGCCCTATTATGTAGGGTCGGTACAGTATCAGAACCAAACACAGGCCCCAAGTACTTAACAGAACAACAGAAATGAGGGAATTAGCGCGTGATTGCTGGATTAAATCAAGAACTAAAAGATAACTTCGATATCCATTTTAAAGATCAATCCTTGCTAGATGAGGCGTTTACGCAGGCTTCTTACGTCAACGAACACCCCAATCAGGGACTCAAGTTTTATGAACGCATTGAATTTTTAGGGGATGCGGTCATGCAGTTGGTTGTATCCAACTACATCTTCCGACGGTACCCCAACATGCCGCAGGGACGGTTGACCCGGTTACGGGCAGCCATGGTGAATGAACAGAGCTTTGCTAGTTTTGCGCGTGAGTGTCACTTCGACCAGTACATTCGGTTGGGTCGGGGTGAAGAGAAGGCGCAAGCCCGGCAACGTGACTCCCTGTTATGTGATATTTTCGAATCGTTTATCGGGGCGTTGTACATGGATCAAGGCCTGGACAAGGTCGTGGGCTTCGTCACGACGGTTGTCTTCCCTAAGTTGGATGAGGGGCGTTTCGACGAGTTCTTTGATCACAAGACGGAATTACAGGAACTGGTTCAGAAGAACGGCTCCGTAACCATTGATTACCGCTTGCTAGACGAAGAGGGCCCCGACAATGATCGGGCCTTTGAAGTCGCCGTTTACGTGGACGATAAAAAATTGGGTGAGGGCCACGGCCACTCGAAGAAGCACGCCGAACAAAATGCGGCGCGCCACGCCCTGGAGAATTTGAAAACAGAGTAAGGATGACTAACGATGCGGCTAAAGACATTAGAAATTAGCGGGTTCAAGTCCTTCGCGGACAAGACCCGAATTGACTTTTTGCCGGGGATGACCGGCATCGTCGGCCCTAATGGTAGTGGGAAGAGTAATATTTCTGAAGCCGTGCGATGGGTTTTGGGGGAACAATCAGCGAAGAGTTTACGGGGGAGTAAGATGCCTGACGTGATCTTTGCTGGGTCCGCCGACCGGCACCCACTGAATCGTGCGGCGGTGGCAATCACATTGGATAACAGTGACCACTACTTGAAGAGCGACTACACGGAACTAACAATCAGCCGCATCCTGTACCGGTCCGGCGAGAGTGACTATCAGATCAACGGGCAGAACTGTCGGTTGCGTGATATTACGGAGCTATTGATGGACTCGGGAATGGGACAAGACTCGTTTTCAATCATTTCACAGGGACGGGTCGAGGCAATTTTCAACAGTAAACCCGAGGATCGACGGAACATCATCGAGGAAGTTGCCGGTGTTTACAAGTACCGTAAGGATAAGGAAAAGGCCCAACGTGAGCTGGAAGAGACCATGGCGTACCTGCATCGGGTTGAAGACATCGTGGCCGAGCTTGAGGGTCGCTTGGAACCTTTGGAAGAACAGAGTAGCTTAGCTGAGGACTATCTGGACCAGCAGAAGAAGTATGCGCTGTTGGAAAAGACGCAACTGGTTCGGCAGCTTCATGCGGAATTAGACCAAAAGGGTTCTGCGGACGCGGCAGTCAAGGAAAAGCAGCAATTAGTTGCCGACCATCAGACCGCCGAACGCGACCAGACGGCGACGGTTCAGACGCTCAAACAACGTCAAACGGCGTTGCTAGCCAAGAAAGATGACCTGCAGGCGAAGCTGGTTGCGGCCACCCAGAAGGTTGAACAATGTCAGGGACAGGTGAATCTGTCCGGTGAACAACAACGCCACCAAGACGAGCAACGTCAGGCAACCACGGATCAACGCCAACAGTTGCGGCGTGAAATAGCGTCGAACCAGGAACAGTTGGCAACGACCGAACGGACCTTAGAGGATTTAACGGCAGCCATGACGACGGCTGAGGCAGAGATTCGTGAGCTGACCAAAGCCACGTCCCCCAAGACGTTGCGTGATCTGCGCGCTAAGTTGGAACACCTGCGAACAACCTATTTCGATCAGAAACAGAGCGTTGCCAACTGGCGGAATCAGCGGCAATATATTCAGCAGAATCAGGAACGGTTACTCCAGCAAGGCGAACGAGTCGCCCGCCAGTTAGTCGATTTACAGGCAACGGAAAAGGCGGCCCAGGCCAAGGTTGATGCGGCCACCGAAACGGCGACAACGCACAAGTCCAAGCTAAATGCGGCGGAGCAGGCGCTCGACACCGAGGCTGGTCAGTATCAGCAAAAACAACAGACTTATCAGCAGTTGCAACACAATTGGCAGGCCGCGTTGGAAGTCTACCAACGGGCGCAGACCAAGGTGGCGAGCCAACAGGCGGCTTCGGCTGAGTACGGCGGCTTCTACCAAGGTGTGCGGGCTATTCTCAAGCAGCGCCAACAGTTTACTGGCCTCTTAGGAGCCGTTTCAGAGTTGTTGGATGTCCCAGAACGCTATACGGCAGCCGTTGAATATGCACTGGGCGGTCAGCTCCAGCAGGTGGTCGTGGATAACGAGACGACGGCAAAGACCGCAGTCGGTTATCTGCGTCAGCAACGTGCTGGCCGGGCGACCTTCCTACCATTGACGGCCATTCATGGGCGTCAGGTCGACCGGACGACGCGGCAGAATTTGCAGTCGCTGACCGGTTTTCTAGGGATTGGGAGCGAACTGGTCAAGATTGACGACCGGGCCACCAATATTTTAGAGTACCTGTTGGGGACCACGATCTTTGCGGCCGACCTCGACACGGCGGTGGCGATTAGTCAGCAGATTCATCACCGTTATCGGGTGGTCAGTCTGGCCGGTGACGTGGTCAGTGCCAGCGGGGCCATTACCGGGGGACAAGCGCGGCAGACTCACAGCAGCGTGCTCCGGCAACAACAGGATCTCCAGCAGTTACAGGATTCAATTGCTAAGATGAAACCACAGTTACAAGAACAAGAAGCCAAGATTAAGGCGACCAGAGCCACCATGCTGGCGAGTGAACAGCGGAGTCAGACACTGCAGGCGACCATTAATCGGCTACAACCGCAGTGTCGGCAACTGGATGATGACTTAGCCAGTGCCCAAACCGCGCTGTCCCAAGCCAGTCGGCAGGTCAAAGCAGCTCAGTTGGATATCGACCAGGCGAAGAATGCTGGGGATGACCAACAGGATGCTCACTTGGCGGAGCAGATTTTGACCGGTGAGAAGCAGATTACGGCGACCGAGGCGCAGGTCCAGACCGTCCAGAAACAGATTGAGACGGTGACGGCCGAACAGACGACTAAGCAAGCGCAACTCTCTGAGAAGCAGGCTTGGCAGGCCGGGGCCAAGGAACGCCAACAGCAACAACGGATAACCTGTGCGGATCTGAAACACCACATTGAGGCGGCTGAGCAACAAGTCACCACGTTGACCACCGATTTGAAACAGTTGGATCAACAGGAGGCGTTGACGCCGGCCGAAGCTGAGACACAGTTGAAACAGGCACAGGCCGATCGGGAAACCATCGACCACGAGCTGGCTGCCAGCAATGAAACATTGACCACGGTCAACGACCAATTGGCAGCGGCTGAGGACGCAAATCAGCGGACTAGTGGGCTGCTGCAACTGGCCAACGACGACCTGCAACAGGCGCAGGTCAAGCAGACCCGGTTAGCCGCGTTGATCGACCAGCAACAGAATCAACTTTCAGAAAAGTACCAGCTTAGTCTAGCCGGGGCTGAGAAGGAAGTTAGCGACCTGCCCGATACCGAGTTGGCCGTGCAGTTGAAGCTCTTGAAGCGGGGGCTGGATGAGATTGGAACGGTCAACGTGAACGCCATCGCCGAGTACAAAGAGGTTCGTGAGCGTTACGACTTTTTGACCCAGCAACGCGATGACTTACTCACGGCCCGTGATCAGTTGACTACGAGCATGGATGAGCTTGATGGCCAGGTCAAACGGCGATTCAAACAGAGCTTTGATCAGATTGCCGAGAAGTTTGCGGCGACGTTTAAGCAGATGTTTGGTGGCGGTAAAGCCGAGCTGGTCTTGACCGACCCCCACGACCTGTTGACCACGGGAATCGATATCATGGCCCAGCCACCGGGTAAGAAGTTCCAGAACATGGGACTCCTTTCCGGGGGTGAACGCGCCCTGACGGCAATTACGCTATTATTTGCGATTTTACAGGTACAACCCGTACCATTCTGTATTTTGGATGAAGTGGAAGCGGCGCTGGATCCGGCCAACGTGACCCGGTTCGCTCGCTACATTCATCAGTTCCAGGATCAGACTCAGTTCATCGTGATTACCCACCGGCAAGAGACGATGGTTCAAGCCGATATCTTATACGGGGTGACGATGCAGGAGTCCGGCGTTTCCAAGATGGTCGCCGTAGATCTGGATAAACAAACCACGACGGAAGGGAAGCAATCCTAATGGGATTATTTGATATTTTTCGGCGCCGGGCCAAAAAGGAACCGGAAAGCCAAGCGCCAGAATCAACGGCACCAACCAGCAGTGCTGAAACACCAGCCAGCGCTGTGGCCGCACCAACCAGTGAGGCAGTAACTGCCGAATCGAGCAGCGCTGTTGACAGTAGTGCCGCTAGTTCAGCAAGTGCTGAAACGAAAACACCAGCGTCATCAACGGCAACGTCAGATGAGGCGCCCGCTGCTAGTAGTGCAGCTTCAGAGCCAGAATCAGCCGCTGAGAAAGCTACGACTACTGAGACTGAAAGCACCAGCGAAGCAACACCGACCCCTGACAGCGCGGCTAGTGAAGCTGCGGTGACGCCAGCCGAACCAACACCGGAGTCAGCAGTGGCATCCGTTTCCGAAGCGACACCAGCAGAAGAGACGGCCGAACCGGATTCCGTAGCGAGTGCCGCTACTGAACCGGCAGCCACTGAGGCGACAACGTCTGAAGCCCCAGCAACGGCTGAACCGGCCACGACTGAGAACCCAGTACCCGCTGAATCCGTCGACCAACCAGTTAGCGATGAACAGCTCTACGACAAAGGGTTAGAGAAGACCCGGCACACGTTTGGCGAACGACTGAACGCTTTGCTGGCGAACTTCCGCCACGTCGATGAGAGCTTCTTCGATGACTTGGAGGAGACACTGATTGGTGCCGATGTTGGGTTTGACATGGCCGTGAAGCTCAGCGATGAGTTGCGCGACGAGGTTAAGCTCCAGAACGCCAAGAAGTCTGCCGATGTGCAGAACGTGGTGGTCGAGAAGCTGGTCGAGATTTACGATGCGGCCGGTAACGATGAAAGTACCGCGTTGAACATGGCCAAGGAGGGCCCAACCGTGATCCTCTTTGTCGGGGTCAACGGGGTTGGGAAGACCACGACCATTGGGAAGATGGCCAACCGCTATCACCAGGCCGGCAAGAAAGTGCTACTGGCTGCGGCCGATACCTTTAGAGCCGGGGCCACGGAGCAACTCGATGTCTGGGCCAAACGGGCGGATGTTGATATCGTGACGGGGAAGCCACAATCTGACCCGGCCGCTGTCGTTTTCGATGCCGTACGTAAGGCTAAGGAAGAGGATTACGATATTCTCTTCGTGGATACGGCTGGGCGTTTGCAGAACAAGGTCAACTTGATGAATGAGTTGGCCAAGATGAAGCGAATCATCACCCGTGAAATTCCAACGGCTCCTCACGAAGTTTTGCTGGTGCTGGATGCAACGACTGGGCAGAACGCGTTGACGCAGGCCAAGTTGTTCAAGGAATCCACCGACGTGACGGGAATCGTTCTGACCAAGTTGGATGGGACCGCCCGTGGGGGAATCGTGTTGGCCATTCGCAACGAGCTCCACGTACCTGTGAAGTTTATTGGACTGGGTGAACAGATCTCAGACTTGCGGCCTTTTGACCCGAACGAGTTCGTTTACGGTCTGTTCAAGGGCCTGATCGATGTGAAGGCTTTGGAAAAATCGCGTTAAATTTAAATTTTAAACGAAAGCTGGGTGACCTCTACCGTTGTAACGGCTGGGGTTGGCTAGCTTTTTACGTTAGGATTCTTTTTACGAGAGACGTCAAACGTCAAAGAACTTGAAAATTTTTATTTTCAGCACGTAAAGAACGCGAAAAAAATTGACGAAACCGCTAAAAATCGGTACTCTAGTAGAGTGTGTAAGTGCGTGGATGGGTCCCGTCATATTTTCCAAATGTGTGAAGCGTTCCCGGCAGACCGGCAACGGCAGTCGGGGATGGTGATGATCCAGTAAGCGCGGTGTAACTATCTGGGAGGACCAATCATGGAAATTGAAAAAAATTATCGAATTAATTCCTTATTTGCGTTCTACCAGCCGTTGTTGACCGCAAAGCAGAATAATTATATGCAGCTGTACTACGGCGATGACTACTCCCTGGGTGAAATTGCCGAGGAATTCAACGTGAGCCGGCAGGCGGTCTATGACAATTTGCGGCGGACGGAAAAGATCCTCGAAGATTACGAGGGCAAGCTTCATCTTTATCAAGAATTTACGGCTCGTAACCAACAGGCCGATGAGATTCAGGCATACGTGGCGGATAATTACCCCAAGGACGCCAAGCTCAACCGGTTAGTTGCGGGACTTGAAAATCTAGAAGAACAATGAAAGTTAGGTGGCAATACGAATGGCGTTTGAAGGATTAACTGAACGACTGCAAAACGCAATGCGCAAACTTCGCGGGAAGGGGAAAGTCTCCGAAAGTGATTTGCGCGAAACCATGCGTGAGATTCGGCTAGCATTACTGGAAGCCGACGTTAACTTTACCGTGGTCAAGGACTTCGTGAAGCAGGTCCGTGACCGGGCAATGGGTGCCGATGTGCTGGAAGGGTTGAACCCCGCCCAACAGATCGTCAAAATCGTTGATGAAGAATTAACGAAGACCATGGGGGAAGAAGCCGTTCCCCTGAACAAGTCCGACAAGATTCCAACGATCATCATGATGGTTGGGCTTCAAGGGGCCGGGAAAACGACGACTGCCGGGAAATTAGCCCGGAAGTTGAAGGAAGAAGAAAATGCCCGTCCTTTGATGATTGCCGGGGATATTTACCGGCCAGCTGCCATTGAGCAGTTGGTTCAGGTCGCCCAAGGCATCGACGTTCCCGTCTTCCAACTGGGAACTGACGTGGACCCCGTGGAAATCGTGCGGCAAGGGTTAGCCCAAGCTGAAGCGGACCACAACGACTACATCATTATCGATACCGCCGGTCGTTTACAGATCGACGAACAGTTGATGGACGAATTGGCCAAGATCAAAGCCTTAGCCCATCCTGATGAAATCTTACTGACGGTTGATGCCATGACTGGGCAAAATGCCGTGGCCACCGCCGAAGGGTTCAACGACAAGCTGGACGTCACCGGGGTTGTACTGACTAAGTTAGATGGCGATACTCGTGGTGGGGCCGCACTGTCCATTCGGGCCGTGACTGGTAAGCCAATCAAGTTCATTGGTCAAGGTGAAAAGATGTCTGATCTGGACGTCTTCCATCCCGACCGAATGGCGTCACGTATCCTGGGTATGGGGGACATGCTTTCCCTGATTGAAAAGACCCAGAAGGAATACGATGAAAAGCAAGCCCAAGAACTGACCGAAAAGATTCAGGAAAATTCGTTTGATTTCAACGACTTCCTGGACCAGATCGCGCAGATTCAAAAGATGGGACCCATGGATGAAATCATGAAGATGATTCCAGGGATGGCCAACAATCCTGCCTTGAAGAACGCTCAGATGGACCCTAAGGATATGGAACATTTGAAGGCCGTCGTGTATTCCATGACGCCACAAGAACGGACCAATCCTGACCTCTTGAATCCTTCCCGTCGCCGGCGGATTGCCGCTGGTTCCGGTCGTCCCATCCATGAAGTGAACCGGATGATCAAGCAGTTCAACCAGATGAAGAAAATGATGAACCAGGTTTCCAAGGGGAACATGTCTGGGATGGAACAAATGATGGGCGGCTCTGGTATGGGTGGCATGGGCGGTGGCGCCGGTATGGGCCGCATGCAGAAGATGGCCATGAACCGGATGTCCCGTCAGATGAAGAAAAACAAGAAGAAGCGTCTTAAGAGTAAGAAAAAGCGGCGGAAGTAGCTCTCCTGGGCTGACCAGTCGCGAGCGACAACCGATAACGTTTTTCATAAATACCGATATTTTCACGACGAACTTGCAAAAAGCTAGACGCCGAGAAATTTATTCGGTATACTGTCCCTAAAGCAATTCATAAGGGAGTAACTAGCAGGAAACTCTGCGGCAATATCGTCAGCAAGAAGCCAATCCGGTATTGTCTTAAATAGTGAGACTTATGTGTGTTCACGAATTTTTGTGTGCATGCGTAGGCCTCATTTTTTTAACCTCATTTAATGATGACCGTTAATCATTATCGTGGGTTAAGCAAGTGAGGTCGGCGCACACCATAGGAGGAAATGGAAAATGGCAAAAATCCCAATTTACCAGCAACCCGTGTCCACTATTTACCAGTCACTGCGGACTGATGCGCAGGGTTTAAGCGCAACGACTGCACAGGAGCGGCTGGCGCAGAACGGCAAAAACGCGTTGAATCAACAGAAAACAACGTCTCTCTTGCAGAAGTTTATCGCACAGTTCAAGGATTTCATGATCATCGTCTTGCTGGTCGCGGCATTGATTGCTGGGCTGACGGGTGAAGTCGTTGATGCCGTGATCATCCTGATTGTGGTCGTGTTAAACGCCATTTTCGGGGTATTTCAGGAGGCTAAGGCCGAGGAAGCCATCAATGCCTTAAAGGAAATGTCGGCCCCCAACGCCACCGTGCGCCGGGGCAACGTGGTCACGACCGTCAAGAGTGATGAACTGGTGGTTGGGGACATCGTATTACTAGAAGCTGGTGACATCATCCCCGCGGATCTGCGGTTGGTCGCGGTGGGCTCACTCAAGGTTGAGGAGTCCGCGTTGACCGGGGAATCCGTACCGGTTGAAAAGCGTGACGGCGTCTTGACGGGTGATGACTTGCCCATTGGAGACCGGGCCAACATGGCGTTCATGAACAGTAATGTCACGTATGGTCGGGCCACCGGGGTCGTCATCGCGACTGGGATGCAAACGGAAGTCGGCCGGATCGCTGGTATGATTGAAGCCGCCGATGAGACGACCACGCCACTACAGGCCAACCTGACGCAACTCGGAAAGTCCCTGACGATTCTAATTCTGGTGATTGCGGCCATCGTCTTTGCCATGGGAATGTGGCGGCAGGCTGAAACCCTGATCGACATGTTACTGACGGCGATTTCCTTAGCCGTTGCGGCGATTCCAGAGGGGCTACCCGCTATCGTTACGATTACCTTGGCCTTGGGAACCCAACGAATGGCCAAGCGTCACGCCATTGTGCGGAAATTACCGGCCGTGGAAACGTTGGGAAGTACCGACATCATCGCCTCCGATAAGACGGGGACGCTGACGCAAAACAAGATGACCGTTGAAAAGGTTTACCAGGATCTAAAGCTGGTCGACGCCCACAGCCTGGATTTTGAGCGAGATAACCTGTTGGCCCAGACCATGATTCTCAGTAACGACACTAAGATTACGGCTGAGGGCCTGGCTGGTGACCCCACGGAGACGGCATTGGTTCAATACCAGATGGATCGGAACTACCCGGTTGATCAAGTCCTAACTGACCGGCCGCGAGTGGCAGAAATCCCCTTCGATTCTGAGCGGAAATTAATGTCGACCATTCATCCTTTAGCCGATAATCAATTCTTGATTGCCGTCAAAGGTGCGCCGGATGAGCTGCTGAAACGCATCACTCAGATTGCTAAGAACGGCCAGGTGACCACGTTAACGGCCGCCGACCGCGAGACTATCTTGACGACGAACCACGAGATGGCGACGCAAGCATTACGGGTCTTGGCGTTTGCCTACCGCATTGTCGATGCTATTCCTAATGATATGACCAGCGCCAACGTGGAAAATGATCTGGTCTTTGCCGGAATGGTGGGGATGATTGACCCTGAGCGACCAGAAGTCGAACAAGCTGTGGCCGATGCTAAGTCGGCCGGGATTCGCCCACTGATGATCACGGGGGACCACCGAGATACGGCGGCCGCCATTGCCACGCGTTTGGGGATTATCGAAGAGGGTGAAACTGCCGCGGTGATTACCGGGGCGGAATTGGACGAAATGGACGACGCAACCTTTGCCAAGAAGGTCAAGGATTACGCTGTTTATGCGCGGGTTGCACCGGAGCATAAGGTGCGTATCGTAAATGCTTGGCAGAAACATGGCAAGGTCGTTGCGATGACCGGTGACGGGGTCAACGATGCCCCCGCACTGAAGGCCGCCGACATTGGGATTGGCATGGGGATCACGGGAACAGAAGTGTCTAAGGGGGCCAGTGATATGGTGCTGGCCGACGATAACTTCTCGACAATCGTGGTTGCCGTTGAGGAAGGACGGAAAGTCTTTGCTAACATTCAAAAGGCCATTCAGTATCTGCTATCCGCCAACCTGGGGGAAGTCCTGACGCTGTTCATGATGACCATGTTGGGTTGGCAAATTCTGGCACCGGTCCACATCCTCTGGATCAACTTGGTGACCGACACCCTGCCAGCGATTGCGCTGGGGGTTGAGCCGATGGAACGTAACATTATGAAGCAACCGCCGCGGGGTCGAAAGTCTAACTTCTTCTCCGGCGGGGTGCTGGGCGGTATCCTCTATCAGGGGCTATTGGAAGGCGCCATCACACTGTTTGTTTACTGGATGGCAATCACTTATCCGGTTCATGCAGCCGCCAACTTGGCCCATGCCGACGCTTTGACCATGGCATTTGCCACGTTAGGTTTGATTCAACTCTTCCATGCCTTTAACTCCAAGTCGATTCATGGGTCGATCTTCACGGTTGGCTTGTTCCGGAACAAGTTCTTTAACTGGGCAATCGTCATTGCCTTTGCACTGTTAGCCATGACGATTCTGATTCCGGGCTTAAACGGCATGTTCCACGTGGCGCACCTGGATCTGTTCCAATGGGCCATCGTCTTGGGTGCTTCATTCATGATGATCGTCATTGTGGAAATCGTTAAATTCTTTCAACGCCGCGTGGTAAAATAATGGTAATCGTTATTTTACAGAATGTGACCTGAAGGGGTGTGAAGGTAGTGGCCTTAACGTATCAAGCGTGTTTGCAAGCAACCAACGTCGTCATAGCGAGTGGGAGTGTGCCCACCATCGTGGGTGAAGCGGGGATTGGGAAATCTGCGTTAGTCGCGGACCTGGCCTGTCAGCGCCATGCCAAGTTATTTACGACGGTCGTCAGTTTAGTGGAAAAGGGGGATCTGGTGATTCCCGTGCCACCACTGACGAGTGATTCCTTTGTCCAGACCGAAAAGTATGGGTCGCTGGCCGATGTGCAATTCGGCTATTCGCACACCCTGGTCGCCATGATTCGTTACGCCGAGGCCCATCCAGATCAGGAGATCATCTGGTTTTTGGATGAATTTAACCGGGGAACGCAGGCGGTTCAGAGTGAGCTGATGAACCTTGTGCTCCAACGGCAAATCAATACGTTGACGCTACCGAAACAGGTCCACCTGATCCTTGCGGAGAATCCTGATGCGACCATGGCCGGTTTCGAGCAGAGTCGCTACGGCGTGACCCCCGGGGATGCAGCGATTGCGGACCGGACGACGCGGCTCGTCTTAACGGCGGACGCCACGACTTGGTTGGCCTGGGCGACACAGACGAGCGCTGGGCAGCCACGAATTCACCCGCTGGTCACAGCTTATCTAGCGGAAAATCCCGCCGATCTGCACGTGGTCGCGACGACCAATGCTATGGCGGATGATGACCTGCAACCGACACCCCGTGCCTGGGAGCGGGTCTCCCAAGCCTTACACGAACTAGAACAGCAACGACTCCTGAGTCAAACGGCGGTCGTGGCGGCCATCATGCAAGGAAACTTGGGGATGACGGTCGGCACGGCTTTTGCCGGTTACGTGCAAGAGCAGCGGCCGGGATTGACCGTTGATCAAGCGTATACGACAGCTGATGCGGTGGCCGTCTTCAAGGCGCTAGCACCCGCGCAGCAGCAACAAATTTTGCGACTATGTTTGGCCGCCAATGCTGCGGAATGGCCCTTGACGACGGGGAGTACGGCCCAACGGTTCAGCGAATTGTTAGCCGCCTGTCCTGCCGATGGTCAGTTTGCGATTGCTCAACAGCTGGCGGAGGAACCAGATCTGTTGGAACAGTTAGCGGCTGTGACGGCGACAACGCCCGGTGTGGCGAAGTTGTACCAGCAGTTAACGACGATTGGCAAGCGTGGTAGTCAGATCGAGGTGTAGGCGATGACCAGTTTAACGCAGGATTTGAAGCGGTTGGCTACGGTGCCGCTGGCTGATCAGCGGTCACAAACTCAGAAACTTTACCGTAATGCGGTTATGGCACTATTACAGACGGACCCCTTCTACGGCCACGTGCTCAGTCAGCTGACGCTAGAGGTTGGTCAGGGGCGTACGCCATTAGAGCTGCGGCCAACGACCACTGATTGGCGACTACGATTAAATCCTGATGCCATAGCTAAACAGAGTTGGACCGGAGCGCAGTGGGTAACGATGCTCCGACACACGGTACTACACTTGCTGTGGCAACACCCGCAACGGTACGCCGCTGCGCTACAGACACCGGCGCAGGCCGGACTGGTACGGTGGGCGACGGACGCTGCGGTCAATGACTATCTGACCGATTTACCGGCGCAAGCAATTACCAGTCAAAAGCTCCAGCAGCTGATTGGGCAACCGGTCTTGCGGCAACAGGATTCGGCCGTTTATTTTCAACAATTGCGTCAATGGCGGGCCAAGCAACACGCCTCGACACAGCCTAAACCGGCTGGTGGACCGGCGCATCCGGGAACCGAAGTGGCCCACCTGACCGCCACCGAAGGGACTGAGCCGACCGATTTGGACGGCCACACGACCTGGGGCCAGGCAGACGCTACCGCCGCAGCTAATCGCGAACAGTGGCGTCAACAGCTCTTCCAACACACGGCGGACACCTTGACGGCCAAGCAACGAGGAACGCTCCCTGGGGCCGTTCAGGCGGCTCTGACGCCTACGATGGCCGAGCATCCGCTAGATTGGCGAGCTTTGCTCAAACGGGGACTGGGACAGGTGCCAGCGGGGCGTCAGCCGGCGTTTGGACGATTCAATCGTCGGCAACCGGCGCGAATGGAGCTCCCCGGACAAATCGTGACGACTTGGCAGAAGATTTCGGTCTTTGTTGACGAGTCTGGGTCGATGGGGGACCGCGAGATTAGCTACCTGTTGGGGCAGATGGCCGCGTTATTAGCCGTTTATCCCGCCCAGGTGACCGTTTATCCCTTTGATACGGTTGTGGACCCCAGTAAGAGCTTTGACTTACAGCGACGTCCTCAGTGTCTCATACGGACAGGTGGAGGTGGCACGCGGTTCCAAGCGGTCCTCGATGTCTTGCCCCGGCTTCTGCAGGGGGCGAGCGGTCAGCTGGTCATTATTTTGACGGATGGCTATGGTGAACGCCACTTGAAGCCAACGTTACCGGTACCCGTGATCTGGTTGCTGACGAGTCCCGTCGCGGCATTCTCAGTCGAGTCGGCTCCCGGTACCGTGGTCAGTCTAATGGCTGATCCGCAATGGCAAGCGATAAGGAGGGAAAAGTCGTGACCCAACAATTAACGGCGGCCGAGTTACGGTCGTTGATCAAACAAACGGCCCCGTATCGCAATGCTCACGCCATATTGGCTGACGAGTGGGGTGCACGGGCCCAAGAGAATCCGTTGTTCCAAGAGCCGATTACCGTAGCCGACCTCCAGTTTGCCAAGGATCTGCAGGCAGCAGGAGTGAGTCCGGTAAAATTAGAGTTCGACGATTACGGGGCCGTTCAGCGGTGGATTGCCGCAAATCAACAGTATTTAACCCCGAATGATCGGGCCTGGTTACAGCGTCCTTTCGATTAATTTCGAGGTGTAAAGAAAAAACCCTTTACATCATATCCATAAACTGGTATATTATTACACGTTGAAAGAAATACAGGAGGTGTCTACATGTCAGTTAAGATTCGTTTAAAGCGGATGGGTTCTAAGAAGCGCCCATTCTACCGGATTGTGGTTGCCGACTCACGGAGTCCTCGTGATGGTCGTTTCATCGAACAAGTTGGAACGTACAATCCAGTTACCCAACCTGCTTCAATTACGTTGAAGGAAGAATCTATCATGAACTGGTTGAACAACGGTGCTCAACCTTCAGATACGGTTAAGACTTTACTCTCCAACGCTGGTATCATGAAGCAATACCACGAAGCTAAATACACTAAAAAGTAGTGATTAGCCATGACCGATTTTAAGGCATTAATTCTAGCAATTGTTAGCCCACTCGTGGAACATCCCGAAGCTTTGGTGGTAACACCTCAGGAGACGGACCGGTTCTACGAATATCGGTTAACCGTTCATCCGGACGATATCGGTCGGGTGATCGGTAAACAAGGCCGCGTGGCGCAGGCGATTCGTACGATCGTCTATAGCGTTCGCGTTCAAGGCAATAAACGGGTACGACTCATCATTGATGACCGCCCGGCAAAGACTCTCGAGTGAGGCGGCAACGTTTCCTCGAGTTTTTTTGTACCCCAAACTAAGCGCACATTAAACGGCTAACTGTCCGCCTGCGGTTGCCAGAGATTCTGCCTGCTGTGGGACCGCCGAAAGCCATAGAGCGGTCTTTCGGCTCGATTTGAAGCCGTGAAGAGTCACACGTCTCCAAATGCGTCCCGTGGTGCTAGCCGAAAAATATCAGCTAGCACCACCGTCACGGCTGGCGCCATCTCTGGCCTCCTCCGGCTAAGATAGTCGCGTTAATGTGACGACTGGTTTGGACGTAAACTGGTGGGAAACGGTGCTAGTAGTGGTAAAATACCACTGCGGTAATCCGTAGTTTTGTCGTGATCGGTTATGGGGGTCATTCAATTTAAATGATTTCTGAGTTGAGTAGACAGGTAAATTTGGTTAAAGCAATGTCAGCCGTGAGGGCGGTGAAAATAAACTCAGCCGTGGGAATTCTCTAAGCGACTTGTCGCTTAGAGAATTGGTGACTTTGAAACTCGGTTCTCAGAGGTTCAAAGCAAGTTCCGAGACCGCTCTGTGGCTCGGGACGTCCGCCCACCGCGTTCCGGTTTATTTTCACCGCCCGGTAAGGCGAATTAGTATAACTAGATAACTGAGTTAAAAATATAAAATAATCATTTTAAAAAATAGGGAGGCCAATTAGATGGCATATTACACAGTCGGGACCATCGTGAACACGCATGGTATCAAGGGTGAGGTCCGCGTTATGGCAATCACCGATTTTCCAGAGAGTCGTTTTGCGGTGGGCTCAACGCTTTACGCCTTTCAGAAGGGCCAGTCCAAGCCTGTTAAGTTGACGATTGCTTCCGAACGGCCCCACAAGAACTTTTACTTATTAAGCTTTGAGGGTAAGCCGTCAATCAATGATGTTGAAATCTATAAGCAAAGCACGTTGAAGGTGACGGATGACCAATTACAACACGATAAGTTACAACCTGGCGAGTACTACTACCACCAAATCGTGGGCTTAGATGTTGTGACGGTCGATGGCGAAGAGTTGGGGACCATCAAGGAAATTCTGTCGCCCGGCGCCAATGATGTTTGGGTCGTTGACCGTCCTGGCAAGGACGATCTGTTACTGCCGAAGATTGACCAGGTGGTTAAAAATGTTGACTTGGATCAACACCAAGTCACGGTTGAATTAATGGAGGGACTCGAGTAATGCGAATCGATGTGTTAAGTCTATTTCCGGATATGTTTTCCGGGCCAATGCACGACTCCATCGTGGGGAAGGCGATTGAAAATGGCCATCTAACCATGCCAGTCACCAATTTCCGAGATTACTCGACTAACAAGCACGGCAATGTCGATGACTACCCCTTTGGTGGGGGTGCTGGGATGCTGCTTCAACCGCAACCGATCTTTGATGCCGTTAAGGCTACGGAAGAACAGGCGGCGGCTGAGGGCTTGCCTAAGGGCCGGGTAATTTTGATGGACCCAGCTGGCGTCACGTTCAATCAACACGTCGCCGAAGAATTTGCCCATGAGGAACACTTAACCTTCCTGTGTGGCCATTACGAGGGCTATGACGAGCGTATTCGCTCACTCGTGACGGATGAGGTCTCCCTGGGGGACTTCGTGCTGACAGGGGGAGAATTGGCCTCTATGGTGATGATCGATGCCACGGTGCGGCTATTACCCGGTGTGCTTGGCAACGAGGAGTCTGCACCTGGAGATTCCTTTTCTTCAGGATTGCTGGAATATCCGCAATACACGCGGCCAGCTGATTTTCGCGGCATGAAGGTGCCTGACGTTTTGATTAGTGGAAATCACGGTAAGATTGACGAATGGCGGCAAAAAGAGGCGTTACGACGGACTTACACGCGGCGTCCTGACCTCATCGATCACAGCAAGTTGACCAAGGAACAGAAGCATCTGTTGGCCGACGTGCGGATTGAAGAGGAAGAACGGCAGGCTGCTGAGCAGGAGTCAAGAAAATAACCTTTACAGGTATTTCGAGATATGATACACTTACTTTTGGCTGTTTAGCCACAGAAACAACATTCCGCTGTCGAAACTGAGAATGAATGTTGGCGAAAGGATAGAATTGATATGCGCCAAAACAATTTAATTGCAAAGATCAACCAAGAACAATTACGGGACGATGTTCCAGACTTCCGTGCCGGAGATACTGTGCGTATTCACGCCCGTATCGTTGAAGGTACCCGCGAACGTATCCAATTGTTCGAAGGTGTCGTAATCAAGCGTAAGGGTGCTGGCATCCAAGCAACTTACACTGTACGTAAGATCAGTAACGGTGTCGGTGTGGAACGGATCTTCCCATTACACTCCCCACGTGTTGCTAAGATTGACGTTATTCGTCAAGGTCGTGTACGTCGTGCTAAGCTGTACTACCTCCGTGAACTTAACGGTAAGGCAGCGCGGATTCCAGAACGCCGTCGCAACTAGTAACAACTCAAAATACCAATCACTTCGGTGGTTGGTATTTTTTTGTGCTGAAAAAGGAGCAAACGTGTTTGGTGTTGCTCAACCAGGTTTTGTGGTATATTAAGGCTATAGCAAAAGCCGATGCTTGCACACCGGCCTTGCAAGCCGCTTTAAGAGCGGAGACAGTAACGACGACGGGTCGCCCTTAACTGGTCAAAGTTGAAGGGGCGGCTTTTTTATTTGCGATCGTTATGGCGATCGATAAGAATCATTAATGTTGCGAATGCCAACATTAACGACAGCGCTTGAAAAACACTCACGGGTCGTGAAACCTTTCTTCGGAATTTTCCATAGACCTCACCTCAAAAGGAAAAGACAGCCCCCGCACATAAAAACTCCTTGCCTGACTAGTGTATCAGGAATGAATGCATTCTTTAGGCAAGACGGCTTACAAATATAATTATCACTCAGTAGCGTACGCGTTAGACTAGTTCTAGCGGGTACGCTTTTTAATACAAATTAGGCAGAATTCCCTTGCTTTCAAGCAAGGGATGAATGCCACTATCTCCTTCGCTGACTGGCGATATAATTTTCTACAGTTTCCTTGCTCATATCACCAAGAGTACTCATGAAGTAGCTAGGAGACCAGAGATGCCCACTCCAGAACTTCTGAGCCTTTATCTCTGGATGTAATTCAAAGAATAAGCGCGCTGAACCACCTTTGAAGGCTTTGACAACATTGGTTGGTGCATACTTAGGCTTAAAGCTTAGTAATAAATGGATATGGTCCGGCATTACTTCCATTTGCTCAATGGTTACTTCATTCAGCCGGGCTATTTTCGTTAGAATGTCGGTCATTTCAGCGACTAACTTGGGCGTTGTAAATGCTTCATGCCGGTATTTAGTGACCCAGATCAAGTGAAAATGAAAGTTGTAAACATAACCTCGTTCGTGAATTATTCCGCCAAAATCATTGCTCATATGATACCTCCATAAATATTATTATAAGCCTTTTTGCTTTGGATTAAGTATACTCATATGCTATGCTACTATCAAGCAAGAGGAGGTGGTAATTTATGGCGAAGACAATGGCGCAATTACCTTATCATTATGGGGTTAAAGTTAGAGTCTTTCCTTCAACCAAACAAAGGCGGCTGATTAGGCGTAACAGTGACGCTAGTCGATTTATTTATAATCAGATGAATGGCATGAACAATGACCTGCTCTGGTTAAAGCAAGTGAAGATTCCAATTACACTTGTCTTAGATCGAATCGCTGATTTGACCGAACGTCTAAAGAAGCCATCAACTGCTATCTCCAATATTCACGGGTGGTTAAATCATCCAGACTTTGATAGTTTGATGAAAGCCAACGCTATCAAGAATTACAAGACTGCTT